>JAFVGK010000193.1 GCA_017475035.1 Blautia sp. | reverse complement strand
GGCAGTGGCAACAGCATTCTCTTCGATTGGCACGGGGCTTGCGGCCTTTGGCGCTGTGAACCGGATATCTTCCGTCATGAGCGCCTTCGATGCCGGGAAGCTAAGTGGAGCAGGCGGCCTGATTGGGGCTGTGTCAAAATTTGGCGGGGTTCTGATGGCTCATCCCTGGGCAGCTGGGGCGGCGGCAGTAGTTGGTGCGATCACCGCGGTAGGACTAGCCTGGAAACACTATAATGACGAACAGGCTCAGATAAACATCGACAACGCCTTTGGAAATGTTGAGCTGACAGAATCGGAGATAGATGCATTTGCGAACCGGGTCATAGATGCGAAGTGGAAAGTAAACTTTGACGTGTCCATTGACAGCTTCGGGAAAGCTGAAGAGCTTGCAAAGCAGGCAGAGGACGCGCTTGCGGCAAATGATGCTATCGAATGGAAAGCCCGAATAGGGCTTAACCTGGACGAGAACGATGTAAACACTTACACATCAAACATTCATGAGTATATAGAGTCGAGCCTGAATGCCCTTCAGGAACAGGCCTTTGCAATGCACATTACCCTCAGCTCTATGGACATAAAGATGCTTGACGGGAGCAGCCTTGCGGACCAGGTCAATAAGTGGGCCGCTGAGGACACCTTAGAGATGCAGGGGCTTTCCGATCAGCTGACGCAGGTCGTCCAAAAGGCTCTCGAAGATGGGATCATGGATGTCAATGAGCAGGAAGCTATCAACCGCCTGCAGGAGAAGATGAACAGCATTCTTGCCGGCTGGAAGCTCGCAGAGGAGCAGGCAAAGTTTGATGTCCTTGAAATGGAGTACGGCAAGCTCTCCGGGAAGGAACTGACAGCCAGCAGTTTTAAAGAGCTGATGGACCGGTCAAGCACCCTCAGAGAGGAAGCGGAAAGTTCTCTTTCACAAGCCCAGGAGTCGACCCTGATGACCCTAGAGGCCCTTGCTAACCGCAGAGGCTGGGACAGGAATGACGAAAACGGCGAATACCAGAATGCACGGAATCAGATCCGGCAGGCTTCCATGAATGAGCGCGCAAGGATGGACGCCAATATACTGAATCTCGGCAACAATACTTTGCGTGATACTTTCGGGAGTGAAATTGAAGCCCAGACTTCGAAATCGGGCGACATGATTAACAGACAGCTGAGCAACATGCAGTCGGCGTTTAGTTCAGGCAACACGGAATCTCTTTTCAACATCGGCGAACTGATCGGAACAGCTACCGCAGGGAATAACCGGGAGCTTGGGAAACTGTGGGAGTCCATGAAACCGGATGCGAGAGCCGCGACTGCGATGATGGATGAATACAGGAATCTTGGCGAGAAGGTGCCGCAGGAATTCAGGGATTCTTATTACAAAGCCATGGAAACAGGCGCTGCCGCCGGAGACGCAAGTGCTGCTATGGAAGTGGCAGCACAGAAGCTTGTTTCTGATCCTGCAAAGCAGTCGCTTGAAAATGCCATTCGTAACGGAACAGCAAACGTCCCTCAGCAGTTCAAGGATGCGGTTGAAAGGGCTGCAGCAGGAGTTGATTCCAATCCGGTCACTTTTGGATCTGTTACCGGAGAACTGGAAAAAGTTGATTTTGATGAGAGCAAGGTTCAGCAGCTGATTGCTGATACCATAGAAGGGTTACGCGTAACCAACCAGAATGTCGAGGTTAACGCCGGCGAAGTCGGTGTAGAGTATGAAATCACCACAGAGCCCATTTCAGCCGGAGACCTCGCAGAAAAACTTGGAACTACGGTTGACGAGGCCTTTGCCAATCAGCCGGAGATCACCGCAGACACAGAATTGCAGGTGGGAACAAAGATAGTAGTGTCGGAGTCCGGCATCACTGTAGAGACAGGAAATACCGGCGTTGCGGTTGAAGAAGCAAAGTCTCAGATTGCCGCAGAAGCCGAGGGAGCAGCCTCAGATCCGATTGAAGTGGAGCAGGTAGTCAATACAGCCACTGTAGCCGGAGAGACTGACACATCCGCTACAGAAGAGGCTGTGGAGCTTGCCGCAGCGGATCCTGTGGACCAGACAGTCCCGGTAAATGCCAAGTACGAAATAGCCTCTACGGATGCATCTCAGCTGGGCGAAGCAGTAAGCTCTGCATTGCAGACGCAGGAAGCTGCAGAGATCACCATTCCGGCCAACATCACGTTTACTGCGGGGACGATCAATGCTGAAGCCGCAGTGTCAGCTGCACAGACAGATATAGCTTCCCAGTTTGGCTCCGTTTTCGAAGCCCCCGGGCAGGTCAATGTGACATTGACCAAGGCAAGCGACAATATCGACGCAGTTTATAACCAGGTCGGAAGCGAGATCAATTCCAAGTTCTCGCACGATTACCACACAACGGCAAATCTCCATGTAAGCATTCATGTTGATTACAGCATTGCGAACCCGACCAAGACAGTAACGTTCAGCGGTGCCGGCAGCGGATCCGGAACGATCCACGCACACGCGCTCGGCGGTTATTTTGACCAGCCGCACTACGGTCTCATAGCTGAGGCTGGAGGTGAGTACATCATCCCGATCGACGGTTCAAACCGCAGTATTGAGATGTGGAAAGAGGCAGGTGAAATGCTGGGCATGAACTTCGGTGGAGCAAACCTGCTTGAGGACTTTCTTGCCCGGTCCATGGTCGGAGGGAGCAATCCCTTCGAAGGCGGTCTCTCGGGCGCCACAGAGGGCGCACATGGGCTTCCGTCCATAGGCGGAGGTATTCCCGCACTCTCGGCAAACTCCGCTCCTGCAGGCGCACAGGCGCCCTCAGGAACTTCTGAAAGAACTATCAACATCAACATCGGCAGTAGCGGACCTATCAGATTCTCCGGAGGAGGAGTGAACAAGGAAGAAGTTGTCGAGATGATGATGGACAACCTTAAAGAAGTGTTCCTCCAGATTGTGGAACAGGAAATCGTAGAAGAAGGAGAGGGGGTATATGAGTACTGATGGCCTATAAAGTCTGGCTGAATTATGACAATGACAAGCAGAAATATATCTTCCCTGTGACTCCGGAAAAGATTACCTGTTCTGTGAACGGAATCAACACATCAATATCCATCGATAAGCTTGGGGAAATTTTCCATAAAGGCAGAAGAGAGGCGATCACAATTTCGTGGTCGTCTTTTTTTCCAGCCAAATACAGTGACCAGTATTGCTCCTGCGGCAAGAATAATTTCCATGCGCCTGCAGGTGTACACAAATGGATCCTGTGGATGATGCATGTTTCCAATCCGGCCCACCTCGTAGTGACGGGCGGACCATTGAATCTGAACATGTATGTCCTCATCAAGTCCTACAAAGCCTATGAGCAGGGAGGTGATGTCGGTTCCCTGAATTACACGATTGAACTGAAGGAATATCGTAGTGTAACCGTGACCAGGATCACGAAGGCTCGGAAAACAACCACCACCACAAAAAAGAGGGTCAACAATACAGTCAACAAAAGGATCTATACCGTGAAGAAAGGAGATACTCTCCGCAAGATCGCCAAAAAATACTACGGACACAAGCATTTGTGGAAGAAGATTTACAATGCGAATCACGACCTGATCCACAAGACGGCTAAAAAGCACGGCCACAGGCACAGCCACTACGGAAAATATATCTATCCGGGCTGTAAGTTTGTAATCCCGTAAAGGAGCAGGCGGCTATGAATGATTTGACAGTACTCGTTGGAAGAGGAAACACATGGTATGACTACTCGAACCTGGTCGAAAAGGTCGTGTGGGCAGGGAGAAAGGGCGCAGCTCCCAGGACTGCGACGATTACCTTTGCGGACTCTGAAGGCTATAAGTTGGACCGGGTCAACGCCAGCGTGGCAGCCGGGCAGAGGGTTCAGATTTTTGAGTTTGGAAAAGAGATCTTCCGCGGGCTCCTGATGACAGAAACGATGAACAACGGCAGGAAACTGGTCGCCAAGGCCTACGACAGCCTCGTGCGTATGACCAACAACAAATCTTCTTTTTCATACAAGAAAAAGCGTGCAGACCAGATTTTCACAGACTGCTGTAAGCAGCTCGGCCTGACAGTCGGAGGGGCGGACAACACCGGTAAGATCCTGTCAGAGGTTGCAAAGAGCACATGCACTTACTGGGATATCATCCAGGAAGCCCTGAGCCAGACCTATAAAGCTACAGGCAGGAGGTATTACGTTTACTGTGACAAAGCGAAGATATATCTGAGACGCAGGACACTGCCTGCTCAGAGCCTTGTCCTGAGCATCTGGTCAAATACAGTTTCGTATGAGCGCACACGCTCAATCTATGAGACCAGGACCAGAATGAAGGTGGTCACATCAAAGAACAAGACAAAAAAGACCTGGCAAAATACGGATCTTGAAAAGAAGATAGGTGTTTTCCAGGAAATTCAGAGTGTGGACAAAGACATAACGAAGACAGAATTGAACCAGATGGTCGACACCTTCGCCAAAGAAAAGGCTGTCGTGACTGTTTCGATGACGTGGGAAGGGCTCGGGGATACATCCGTAGTCGCCGGCGGAGTAGTCCGGATCGCAAATGACCATCTTAAATTATACAGGGAGGCATATGTTGACGAGGATACCCACACATGGCAGAAGGGTTCCCACACCATGAAACTAAAGCTGAAGTTTGCGGCGAACATTGATGCTGCAGGATAAGGAGGTGTGGGATTGGCGACATCGATCAAAGAGATAATCCAGGGGCTTGCCCAGAAGAATATGCCCAATATAGTGATCGGAACAGTGACACAGGTGTCCCCTTTGCGGGTAACACTGCTGAATGACCTGGCTGTAAACCTGTCAGCGGCTTCCCTAACCATTCCGAAGAGGCTGAAACCACTGGTTCTTGAAAACCAGTACTACATGCTGTCATTTGATATGGGTAATTCATGGTACATGCTCGATGAAGTAGACGAGGTGTGATATGGCTGAAACAACATTGATGAATGAAGAGGACATGCTCTCGGAAGATGATCTGGAGCAGCTGGCACCGGTATACAGGACGTACGGGATGGACCACGAACATGGCAGGATCCGGGGCATGATTGACGGCGAAGAAGCCTGCCGCCAGGCTATCTGGAAAATCCTGTCTACACGGAGATTTGCTTATTTCCTGTATGACGATCAGTACGGGAGCGACGTTTTCAACAAGATCGGGGATGTTGGACTGACTCCTGAGTATCTGGATGCGGACATCCCTTCCATGGTAGAGGATGCACTGACCTACGATGCGCGGGTCACCGGAGTGAGGGATTTTACATATGAGAGGGTCGGACAGGACTCGGTTCATGTGGCATTCATTGCAGATACAATCTATGGAGAATTGGAAATGGAGGGTGTGTTGACTAATGGCGACAGTTAGAAACATTGAAGATCTCAAACTGGACGAGATCACAGAGGAGGTGCTCCTTGAGCAGGCAATAGCCATGGGAGAAGCTCTTGGAGTGGACACAAACCAGGGATCTGTTTACCGGGATGCCTGCGACGGGCATGTGACACGCACATCGGACTTCTTCGATGACCTGAGCATGGTCGCAGAGATCATCTCCATCAACACATGTACAGGCGAAATTCTGGATGAAAGATTGGCTGAACAGGGCATGGCAAGGAATCCTCCCGAGGATACACCCGCGACCTACTATGTGGAATTTGTCGGAGCCTCCCCGGAAGTCGGAGATCTTGTGAGCTGTGACGATCACTTTTTCAACACCGCAAAGGACGGCGAGGGAAATTGGGTCATTGTCTCCCAGGAGAAAGGCACGGAGATGAATTCCCTTGTACCCGGCCTGCCGGTCATCCCGGAGCGCGATGTGGACGATATGATCAGTGCTACGCTGGGTACCTTGGCCATTCCTGCGGTCGATACAGAGGATGATGATTCGGCACGTGCCAGGTTCCTGGAGAAGATCGCCGGGCCTGCCGAAAACGGAAACGCAGCCCAGATCAAGTCCTGGTGTGAAGGAATAACAGGTGTAGGCAGGGCAAGGATCCTTAAGCTCTGGGATGGACCTGGAACAGTAAAGGCAGTCATCACTGCAGATGATGGAACTGCTCCGTCTGAAGGCATTGTCAATCAGGTTCAGCAGACCATCGATCCGGGGGCATCCGGGCTTGGGGAAGGCCTTGTCACGATAGGGTGTTTTTTCACAGCAGTAGCTTCAGTGGAAGTTCCGATCGATATTTCCGTGGAGGTGACCAAAACTGCGAACGGTTCTTTTGCAGCTATAAAGGATGATATCGAGGCAGCCCTGAAAGCCTATTTGAAAGGGCTGGCACTTGCTGCTGCGGATGAAACAACTGTAAGGGTGAATTCCATCGGGTCACTGATCGCAAATGTATCCGGGGTTGTTGATTACGAAAACCTGCTGGTCAACGGAGG
>JAFVGK010000192.1 GCA_017475035.1 Blautia sp. | reverse complement strand
TAAAAAAAGTTATTGACATGAATGTTTATATGTGATATCTTAACGATCAAAGGAAGTGCCTGTCCTTCTATTTTTCGTGCACAAATACATTTGTCATGAACAGATAGAATTGGATGGGTTTTTTTTATGCCGAAAATCAGTCAGAAAGGAGAT
Organism: Blautia sp.; assembly: GCA_017475035.1. Taxonomy (GTDB): domain Bacteria; phylum Bacillota; class Clostridia; order Lachnospirales; family Lachnospiraceae; genus Blautia_A. The sequence continues at coordinate 5,758 of JAFVGK010000192.1, read as the reverse complement.
TATCTTCAATGTTACGGTCATTTATCACAGAAAAGATTATGTGCATTGCAGAAGCATTCGATATGGGGATGCTTATTTGGTATGCCAAAAAACCGAGTGATAATAATTCGAATATGTATGATTTACCCGTTAGTCAGCGCAGAAAATGGGCTTATTCCGGGCAATCTTCTTTCTTTTTGAATAAAAATCTGGTTTTATGACAGGCACGGATTTGCCAGATTTTTCCCGTAAAGAAAAGAGACTGCTCAGAAGGCTGCCCGCTGGAAAAGCAGTCTCTGATTTTTTTTTCATAGGGACTGCTCAAAAGGCATATTATTCGCCGGAGGGACAGTCTCTATTTTTATGCTTTTTTTACAATTTCACGGATCCTTAGCTCAGTTGGTGGAAGCATCCGGCTGTTAACCGGAAGGTCGATGGTTCGAACCCATCAGGACCCGCTGCCGCAAGGCACATTAATTTAATACCGGGGTTGGAAACAGGCACTTCCTTCCCCACATGTCTGTATGGTGCAATGGAAAAGCATTTCTGCTTTCCAGGCAGAGGATACGGGTTCGAGTCCCGTTACGGGCTTATGTTCTTGTTGATAGTCTCACCACCCTGTCACGGCGGTAACCGCAGGTACAGCTCCGGATATGGGTGCTGAAAATAAAGAAATGGAGGATTCCCTATGAAACAGAAAATCCAAAAACAATCTATTACCGTCAGTAGCCAAGAGGAATGGCAGCGGGCTTTTAACCCGTATATCGCAGGTTCGAATCCTGCCTGACGGATATGCCTGATTCGTCCAACGGCAGGATAGCCGGCTCTTACCCGGTAAGCTCCCGGTTCAAATCCGGGATCAGGCATTGTATTTTGCAGGAGGATCGGAATCCGGATTCGCCTCATACGTGAATCTTACCGGGATCAACACCCGGTCTGGCAATTGCACGAAGGCTGTTGGCTGCCCGTTGGCTTCATAAGCCAGTTACCGCCGATCCGATTCCGGCTCCTGCTGCTTTTGTATTCAATTCCCGATATAAACCTCTCTGGATGTAGTTCAGCCGGAAGAACGCCTGATTTGGGATCAGGAGGCCGTGGGTTCAAGTCCCGCCATTCAGATTTGCAGCAAGGCCAGTGCGCGGTCCTGTGATTATCATGTAAGAAAGGAGGCCCGTCAATGTTTTATACAGGGAGAAATATACCGATTCAATTTGACAATATCCCGGAAACCATATTCCGGTATTATGAAAAGAATAAGGATTTTACATCCGACATCAGTATTATTATAGGGACGGATTCACAGAATTTCAGTGACACAAAAATAGTATCCGTCATATGCGTTATTGCGGCAGGACATGGCGGGATCTTCTTTTACCGTATAAACAGGGAACCGATCATAAAGGATATTCGGAGAAAACTGCATGTGGAAACAAATGACTCCCTGGACATTGCCTCCCGGCTTGTAGACATGATGGAATCAGAGAAGAAGTATGAAGAGATGTTTTTGACCTGTCCGATCTCAATACATGTCGATGCGGGAAACAGCGAAAAGGGAAAGACGAAAGCACTTATCCCTGAGCTTGTAGGATGGATCAAAGCCTGCGGGTATGAAGCGACGGTAAAGCCGGATTCCTTTGTTGCCTCGACTATTGCAGACAGAATATCAAAATGACAAAAGGACACCGGTGCCAACGCCGGCAGATAAAGTCGCCATCTTGCTTGCCTGATTTTCCGATATCTGCGTCAGAAAGCCTCGCCGTACCCCGGTACGTCTGCGTTTTCTTCCTTGATCTCGAAAAAATCATTCTTCGCAATAAGGAAGAGAGATCATAAAAGAAAACAAAGAGCATCTGGAAAACAAAGCAACAGAAAAAGTCACTGGCGGTGATTTCGATTTTCCCTTTCCCTTTCCCTTCAAGGAGAAAAAATGTCCGAAGTGTGGATCTACGGACTTAAGTGAGATGCCCGAGACTTTGGGAGATATCTGGATCTGCAATAAATGCGGCGCTAAGGTTCAGATCTGGTAACGATAAATGCGATGATTGCCATAGACTGATATAAAAAGCGGCTGTGAAAAAAGTCTCTCTAATAAAGAACGCTTTCAGGCATAAAAACCTGGAGGTATATGCACGCATCTGAACATAAAAAGTCCTGTGTACAACATATTGTACACAGGACTTTTTCATTAAAAAAACCAACTATTTTCCTCTCTTATCTTTGCCGAATATTCATCGTGGACTTTTCCAGATTCAGAGTGATCGGACATGAAAGGGCAGATTTTCACAGTCAGGGATGAAACCATGGCAAAAGCCGGGTATACTGGACGTGCGGGGCGAAGTCGATATTCATCTGAGTCTTAGAGCTCGTGAGCGATCGTGGCCGGATGTGCCTTGGAGGACAATAACATGTTGCTCTCCTGCATCATTATGCGGAGGAATAGCACTAAAGCGCTATTCAGCATTTCTACTGGGTGGGGAAAGCTTATTCCTGGTGTTCTTTTAGTTTTGCGACGAACTCTGAGGGTGAATAAACAGGGACTGAGGATGGTTTGAAGTGCTCCGGATTCCTTGTGATAATGCCGTCAAGTCGGACGCGTGCTGCGCTTTCAATCATGATGGCATCTTCATAGTCATTGTTTTCTATCGCAAGGGCATTCTGGCAGTCTATGCCAAGTGTGTCAATCAGTTCAAAAAGAGCATAGAGCTTTGAGAGAACCTGACGAGCCTTTGCATCCACATTTTCTTCTCCCGTGAATTGCTTTCGGGAGAAGAAGTAGATATCAGCGGCTTCCTTTGCAGTTATACAACCAGCAATCTGCTTGTTTGCAACAGCATAGAATATCTTCTGCCCATCAGAAAACCATGGTTCACGCCGTTGAAGAACATCAACAATAACATTTGTGTCGAGAAGAACTCTCATGCTTCACTCAACCTCGTTTCTCTTGCTTCTTCCAGGGTCATTGTCTGGGGAAGAATGCCAAAGAGAGATTCGGCTATCTCAACCCGGTTCTGGAATGGATTGGTTAGCTTGGCAACAATTTTTCCGTATTGTGTGATGAAAACATCTTCTGTAGCTGCAAGGAGCAGGTACTTGCCAAGATTCGCTTTTAATTCGGTAGCTGTAATCGACATACTATCAGTCTCCTTTCTTGTACTTAGCATAGCAGGAACGGACAATAAAGTCAATCAAATCGGACGAAAAATCCAAATGGCCGGATGAGTTCAAGGCTGAGGGAATGATGAGAAGTGTGGAGGACTTCTTAGCCATATAGAAATCATGATGGATTCAAAAGGCCCGGAAGATGCCATCCTTTCCCTCGCGTCAGGTGAAATAACGGATGGGCAACAACATGTCAGCATTGTGATTGACACAAAAATCGGTTATATAATTCCAGGATTCTCATTTTTCCATATTCACTTTTATAAATCGTTTTCATTTGAACAGGTCCCATAAATCCATGCTTGACGATATGATTACTGTTTCCGATTAATCGATGAGTAAATCAGAATCGGTATTGCGCAAAGATCCAATATCCCCATGATTCTCACTGCCGTGTCCGGTAGATTAACTCCGGCAAAATTGCAGACGGTCCAGATAATCGTGATACAGCAGATCACGAAAAGACTAATAGTCCAAAGTAATTTCTTATTCATAAACATCTCTCCTGTTCCAAACCGGAATTCTAACGACGTATATACACCCAGTGTCATGTCAGGTTCACCATCACCTTGAACCATACAAAGCAAACAGACGGCAGGCTTCAGTCAGCCCCGGCAGAAACATAATGGTCAGGATCCTGTTTTGTGCCTCATACGGTCCACTCAGTCCATTCGATATGATTGTATTTCATAACCTCATCCGCTTTTTTCATACCGATCTTCTCATAAAAAGGAACAGCATCTTCATTTGCAATCAGATATACAGCAATATCTTTCTCACCGCCTGCCATTTCAAGTGCTGTTTTCATAAGTCTGGATGCAATGCCCTGCCTCTCGTAGTCTCTGGCTACTCCAAGATCTGTCACATACAACCAATAACAGTAATCCGTGAGTCCGAACAAAACTCCGACCACAAGCCCTGACGAATTACGCGCAATCAGGCTGATAGAGACATTCCTTACCAGCTTTTTTATTCGCTCTTCAAAACGCTCCTTGGGGTATTGAGACCCAAGATCCGTCCTTTTCAAAAAATCTATGTATTCCTCTGCAGAAATACGCTCTTCTGAAATTTGAATACTATCCGTTTTATTCATCATTCTTTGTAATCCTCAAGGATAGTCATGGCGTAAACAACAGAGCGCGGCACCGATAAGGCTCTCATCCAGTTTCTCTGTAAACACAGCCAATTCATCCGAATCCATGTATTCCAGAATGATCCTCGTTAAAGCTTCTTCGGCATGCTCCGGCCAGACACACCTGTCCCCATCAGAAATCCCGATTTAACCATGAGACTTTCGGCTTTCCGTGAAGCGATACACCGCATAACCAACCCAGAGGATCCAAGACCATGACCATGCCTTAAAAGCCATGCTGATGGCGAGATACACTATTGCGACACCTATTGCTATATACCACTGCTTCATGTTCTGATAACCTCCTATCCCGATTCCCGCTTCACATTATACAGACCGACCGAATGTGTCCAAATCTACCACAGCAACAGGGAAATATGAAAACTTACCCCCCAGCATTCTTTTTTGACCTCATTCCATAAAGCTGTCCGGAAAAGCTGGCTATCAGGCTCGTTATATCTTCAACAAGTTCTTCCTGTACGGGATTTTTCTTCTTTTTCATCCCGTACTGCAATAATGGCTGTCCCATGGGCAGAAAAAACAGTTTCAAGATACCGGAACCCCAACCTGGTAAGACGGTCTTTATAAGTGACATAAACATTCCGGACCTCGCCGCGGCAGACCATCCCCAACAGTTTTTGCAGCTGCTTCCGGTTGTCATTCAAACCACTCCCCACTTCTTTCAGGATAACGGGATTTTGCAGGCCGCAAACATGCTCTAAGAGGAATAATGCCGGCCGGTCTTGAACACTCTTACGCTGAAGCCAGTTCTTTCCATGAAGCTTCCACATACCACTCTGCGTCTACTTCATCAAGGTTGTATTTTTTTGCCACTTCTCTAATTGTTGCCTCTTTTGAAGCACCTAATATTTGAGATGCCTCTATAAATGAAGCAATCTCCCTGCTCATCATCCGCCTCTCCATCGCGTATTCCTGGTCAAACAGTATATTCATTATCTCCACGACCTCCTTCTCCCGGCTGGTGAGGTAATCTTTTAAAACCCCCTCATCCTAGATGACTTTTGCTTCAAGGTCGATTTTACATCCAGTCTTCTCGAAAAAGTCCTTTTTCAGTGAAATCTTAGATTTCGATTTCTTCCTATCACCCGAGAAAACCACATAAAACTCTGGCTCTCCGATTGGAACCTTTTTTGAGTGGTAAACGTCATGTCCATGCTCTTCGATATATTCCTTAAGCGTCTGGGCGTAGTACATGAGGAGCCTGAGAAGAATGTTTTCCGTCCATGTTGACTGTGCCTCTACAAAAATCATGAGCTTATCTTTCGCCATAAAGGATAGGTCGTTATAAGGAAGATCCAGCAGGATAGGCCTCATTGTGATAATCTCAAGATCGTCTTCTGTAACGTCGCTCATTTCCGGATGGAGCGTCTGGAACATTTGCAACAGATATTTCTTATCTTCAAACATGTCCAGGAAAACGGTGTCTTTCGCCTTTCTTTTTACCTTTGGCAGCATTGCCATCACCTC
>JAFVGK010000191.1 GCA_017475035.1 Blautia sp. | reverse complement strand
CTTCCCATAATAATAATCTCCTATTAATGGAGACTATTATAAACCATAGCAACCAGATATGCAAGCCCATAAATTAAGGAATATAGGCGTTTTCTGTACTTTTTAAATTATTTATGGTGACTATTTCATGACTTTTAGGTTTCAGGATGGATATACATTCCTCCCGGGTGAGCTGCTGTTTCTTTCTCATCATTTCTCTAAACATAAAACACCTCGCAATCCTCCATGTATCGGGAACCTCAGCATCCGTATTATCCGGAATGCCATGATTGCATCGAAAATCACTGTCAGACACTGTTTTTGTTAAGAAACACCTTGAATTCCGTGCGGAAAAACCGTTCGGGATTTATTTTTTTTAGTTATCGAACCAGGATTACCATTTTAATGATTCTTTACGGCAGCATAATCATATCTGCCTTCCATTATGATTGAATAAGGTTCTCGTCTTCGTGCAGACTGCCCGGTAATCAAAAGAATCATTCTTTTCCGGTATGCGCACGAATTTACCGCGGAATCATGCCGCTTGCAGCGGCATAAATTCGGAGCAGTAAACGAATCAAAACGTATGCATTTTATTCGTTTACTATATATTTAACGCCTGAACCAGACTTTAAGTCAAGTGTTTTTGGGAAAAGGATGCTTGCAGCTTCACATAAATCTAAATTTTCCGTTCCTTCGCATGCTGCAGCGCCGCGCCGATAAAGCCTGAAAACAGCGGGTGGGGCTTATTGGGGCGGCTTTTGAATTCCGGGTGATATTGTACGCCGACATAGAACGTTCTCTCCGATAGTTCTACGGCTTCCACCAGTCTGTCGTCAGGCGAAATACCGCTTAAGCACAGACCGAAGGAAGTGAGCTGTTTCCGATAGTCATTGTTGAACTCATAGCGGTGACGGTGACGTTCAGAGATATGAATCTTACCATACCATTTTTCCATGGTCGTGTTCTGCTGAATCCTGCAGGGATAAGACCCGAGACGCAGAGTGCCGCCTTTGACAATATCCTCGCTCTGCCCCGGCATGAAGTCGATCACTTTGTTTTTGCATTGCTCATCAAACTCACCGGAATTGGCGTCACGGATGCCTGCCACATTCCTTGCAAACTCAATGACAGCGATCTGCATTCCCAGGCAGATACCGAAATAAGGCAGATCATGTTCCCGGGCATACCTTGCCGCAAGAATCATACCTTCGATCCCCCGTCCCCCGAACCCGCCCGGCACAATGATTCCATCCAGCCCGGAAAGCATCTTTACAGCATTCTCTTCGCAGATCTCCCCGGCATCGATCCAGTGGATGTTGATGTGGACGTTGTAAGAAAAACCTGCATGACAGAGTGCCTGCGCCACGGAAAGATAAGCATCATGCAGGCCAACGTATTTTCCCACCAGGCCGATCTCCACGCAATGAGAGCGTGCCCTGTTAATTCGTTCCACCATTTCCGTCCATTCGGACAGAGCCGGTTCCGGGACCTGCAGACCAAGCTCACGGCAGACCACCTCCGAAAACCGTGATTTCTCCAGCATCAGCGGAGCCTCATAGATATTCGGCAATGTCAGATTTTCTATCACGCAGTCCGGTTTTACGTTACAGAACAGAGCTATTTTCTGAAAGATGGTTTCTTCCAACGGCTCGTCGCATCTGAGAACGATCAGATCAGGGTTAATGCCCATACCCTGAAGTTCCTTGACCGAATGCTGAGTCGGCTTGGATTTGTGTTCCTCCGAACCGTGAAGATAGGGCACCAGCGTCACATGAATAAAAAGACTGTTCTCTCGTCCTGCCTCCAGCGAAATCTGACGAACGGCCTCAATAAAGGGCTGGGATTCCATGTCGCCGATGGTTCCGCCTATTTCCGTGATCACCACGTCAGCCTTCGTCTTTTTTCCGACACTGTATACAAACTCCTTGATTTCATTTGTGATATGAGGAATCACCTGCACAGTGGAGCCAAGATATTCACCCCGACGTTCCTTGTTCAGAACATTCCAGTATACTTTCCCGGTCGTGAGATTGGAATATTTGTTCAGATCTTCATCGATAAACCGTTCATAATGGCCCAGGTCAAGATCGGTCTCTGTCCCGTCCTCAGTGACATAGACCTCACCGTGCTGATAGGGACTCATGGTGCCCGGATCCACGTTAATATAAGGATCAAGCTTCTGAGCAGCCACCTTCAGCCCCCTGGCTTTCAGCAGCCTGCCGAGAGACGCCGCCGTAATTCCCTTTCCCAGGCCGGAGACCACGCCTCCGGTTACAAATATATATTTTGTCATGGCAGTATGCTCCTTTATTCCCATTCCACCGTTGCCGGAGGTTTGGATGAAATATCAAAAACCACCCGGGATACGCCCGGAACTTCACCGGTGATCCGGCTGCTTGCCCGTTCCAGCACCTCATATGGCAGCCGGAACCAGTCCGCCGTCATAAAGTCATCTGTGGATACTGCCCGTAGTGCCGCTGTAACACCGTAAGTCCGGGCATCACCCATCACACCGACGGTACAGGTATCGGTAAGTACCGCAAAATACTGATCAGGACCTTCATTCAGCCGGGCGGCTTCAACTTCCTCACGGAAGATGGCATCTGCCTCCCTGAGTATTTTTATTTTCTCCGCAGTGATCTCACCGATGATCCGTACAGCCAGGCCGGGGCCGGGGAAAGGCTGACGCCAGACAAGCTCCCGCGGCAGCCCCAGCATAATTCCGATACTTCTCACTTCATCCTTAAAGAGCTCGCGAAGCGGCTCGATGATCTCGTCAAAAGAAATCACATCCGGCAGTCCTCCCACGTTATGGTGGCTCTTAATGACGGCGGAAGCGCCTTTCCCGCTCTCAATCACGTCCGGGTAAATCGTTCCCTGGGCAAGGACATGCACATGACCGATCTTCCTCGCCTCTTCCTCAAAGACCCGGATAAATTCCTCCCCGATTATCTTCCGTTTCCGTTCCGGTTCAGCGACTCCTGAAAGCCGTTGGAGGAAGCGCTCTCCGGCGTTTACCCGGATCAGATTGACGCCGAAGGTCTCCCGGAATGTCCGTTCCACGAAATCTCCCTCATCCTTGCGTAAAAGCCCGTGATCTACAAAAACACAGATCAGGTTCTGTCCAATGGCCCGATGCAGCAGCAGCGCTGCAACAGAAGAATCCACGCCGCCTGAGAGAGCTAAGAGGACTTTCTTCCCCGCAAGCTCTGATCGATAGCCTGCGATCATCTGTTCTGCATAATCAGAAGCATCCCAGTCACCCCGACAGCTGCAGATCGTAAACAGAAAATTATGGAGAATCCGGTTTCCGTACTCTGTGTGCGTCACCTCAGGATGGAATTGGACCCCATAGATTTTTTTCATGTCATTGCCTAAAGCGGCGCAAGGACATTTCACCGTCGAAGCAATCACCCGGTAATTTTCCGGCGGCGCGCTGATGAAATCTGTATGGCTCATCCAGCAGATGCTTTCCTCCGGAACGTTCTGAAAAAGGATATGGCGTTCAGACCGCAGCAGTGTTTTTCCGTATTCGCTTCCATTCATCGCCGCGGATACCTCCCCTCCTGCCAGAAAAGCCAGCAGCTGGGCTCCGTAGCATATACCCAGTATGGGCATCCCCAGTTTCAGAATCCGCGGATCAAAATGAGGGGACGCGGGATCGTACACGCTGTTTGGTCCGCCGGTAAAAATGATCCCCTGATAGCCTGCATCCCGGATTTCATCGAGGGTGACGCGGTCATAAGACCTGATCTCGGCATAGACATGCTGTTCCCGGACTCTCCGGGCAATAAGCTGGTTATACTGGCCTCCAAAATCCAGAACAAGTATCTTCTCCATCTTCTACCCCCTTAGGATCTGTGCATAAATAACCTTTACATTGGCGCGTCTGAATCCGCCCAGGCTGCGTTGTTGTCAGCCGCCGTAGTTAAACTCGTCAACGCATTTAACTGCCGCTTTCGGATGGAAAAGGGAGCGCGTTCACTCGTTATACGTTGAGCAGATCGGCAGAAATTTCCGTTACCGAGTATATGTTGATGATTCAGGCGACAAAAGGTCATGTAAAAAGGGCGTCTTTGAGTAAAGTCACTCAAAGACGCCCTTGCCTTTATGTGGGATATTCTACACGTGCAGTTTCCTTGTGTCAAGCACCAAATAGCATTTGATCTTCTCCTAAACCCTGATCTGTGCATCACATTCACAGCCGTTATCTTAAACGAATTTCCGCCGCAAGCAGCATGTTTCCGCAGTAAATTCGTGCGCATACTTTATGTACAGAATCGATTTTCATGAGTTTCTCTATTGTCAACCATATTGCATTATGATATTCTGATTTTGTATACGCAGACATAGTACCGAGAAAACGTACTTAGCTTCGTTTTGGGAGGAGACATCATGAAGAAAAAACTTGCTTTCCTATTGGCACTTTCGTTGGCAGGACTTTTCAGCACCACATCCTTTGCGGATGAGATTTACGTACCCGGAAGCTATTCCGGGGAAGCACAGGGTATGGGCACTGTGGAAGTAACGGTTACGGTAGATGAAAACGAGATAACCGCGATTATGATCGACGGCCTTGAAGAAACGCCTGAAATAGGAGGCGCGGCCATCAACCAGCTGGCTGATCAGATCCTGGAAGCCCAAAGCGCCCAGATTGACGGCGTCGCAGGCGCAACCATTACCAGTACTGCTGTTTCAAACGCCCTGACGCAGGCTCTGGAAAAGGCGATGGGAGAAGATTCCCAGGAAGCCGCCTCCATCCCGGACGGCACATATCAGGGAAAAGCTCCTTCTTTCGGCATCATGAAGGAAATGGAGCTTGCCGTTACCTTCCAGGACAACCGGATATCCGAGATTGAAACTGTCTGTGCCGGTTCCGCCACGCAGGCAGATGAGGATGAATATAGTCCTCAATACGCAACCGTAGAAGAAAAGCTGTTCCCACGCATCATCGAAGCTCAAAGCCTCAGCGTGGATTCCATCTCCGGAGCTACCGTATCAAGCAATTCCGCAAAGCTGATTATCGCGAACATAATTGATGAAAACGGCGGCAAGTCCGCCGACTGGTATGTCCCGGTCGAGAAAAGCAGCGAAACCATCGTGCTGGAAGATTATGATGTGATTGTCGTCGGTCTTGGTACTTCCGGGGTCGCCGCATACTTAAGCGCAGCGGAAAACGGCGCGTCGGTCTTCGGCATTGAAACCGCCGCAAAAATAGGCGGCAACGGCACCAATACCGCGGGACCGCTTGCGGTAAACCCGGCAAGGCAGGTTGAGGTAAATGGCGGTGAACTCTTTGTCGATCCGAATGAACTGTTTGACGCCTGGATGGAATATACAGACGGCGACGCAAAAGAAGAAATTGTCCGGCTCTTTATCGAAGAATCCGGTCCTACCTTCGGATGGCTGGAGGAAAACTGGGACTTCGCATTCCTTGACAATATGTTCGCTTTCTATGATCCCCACGGTTGGAAGCTTTGGACCATGTATAATGACAAAACCTTTACTTCCAAGGATCTTGCCTATGTCAATTCCATGGATAAGGCAAAAGCGCTTTCAGAGAAAAACGACTACATGACAGAGCTGACTGCCACTGATCTGATCCTGGATGAGGAGGGAAAGGTCATCGGCGTTGAGGCAGTGTACTATGACGGAACGACTTATGAGATCTACGGCGACAACGTCATCATTGCCGCAGGCGGTTATATCGGAAACAGCGAGATGACCCAGAAATATACCGGCGCGGTCTGGCATACAAAGGGAATGACGCAGTGCGACGGCTTCGGCATCAGAGAATGCCTGGAGCTCGGCGGCGCTCTCTACAATGAAGATGTTGCGGTAGAGGACCATATCGCACAGCTTGATACCATCATCCGCTCTGACGATTACAGCAATGACGACAAGAGTCTTTTGACTTCATTGGTTCTGGACCTGAATTACCAGATGATCGACTCCGAAGGAAATGCTTTTGACGCGAATTATAATGGACTCGGTATTGCCTTCAACGCATGGGAAGCCGGGGCAAATTACTATGTGCTGATCAATGAAGAGGAATACAACAGCATCAAAGAAAACGGCCTGATCAGCTTCAATGCACCGATGTTCTTTAACCAGGGCGGTACCTGCGAAGAAGGAGCTCCTGTTGAAAATCTTGACGAGATTCTCGAGATGGGCATGAAGTATAACGATGTGTTTATCGCGGACTCTCTGGAAGATCTGGGCAGCCAGATCGGCGTCGGGATCAATCTGGAAGACGTCCATGGTCAGACAGAAGGAAAAATTTACTGCATAAAAGGCGCCGCCTATGTTTACAGCACCTGCGGCGGCATGGATGTAGACACAAATATCAATCTCGTAAAAGAGGATGGAACGGTTGTCGACAATATTTACGTAGTCGGAAATGACTCTCTCGGCACACTCAACGAATCAAACAAAGCTTATGTCACCTACGGCGGCTGCGCACAGGGATGGGCTTTAACCTCCGGACGCCTTGCCGGCGCAAATGCGGCAAAGAAATAGTTGCTGTTTGGCATAAAGCAGTTTAACAGAAAAAAAAAGCACGAAAAAAGCCGGCCTCATATGAGGACGGCTTTTTCGTGCTTTTGCTTCATCTCTGAATCTTCATTTCCCATAAACTGTCTGACCGGATAAGATCGAAACTATTCCACAGTAACGCTTTTTGCAAGATTGCGTGGCTTGTCCACGTCCAGGCCTTTCGAAACACTGATATAATATCCCAAAAGCTGAAGCGGCACGACAGCCAGAATTCCGCTAAAATGCTCGTCCGTATCCGGGATCACAAGGGAGAAATCGAGTTCATTTTTTACGGCAATGTTTTTATGGCTGATGATCCCCGCCAGATATGCGCCTCTGGCTTTGCATTCTTTCAGGTTGCTGACAGTCTTTTCCACCAGGCTTGCCTGGGTCAGGACACCGACAACAAGGGTATTGTCTTCTACCAGACTGATGGTTCCATGCTTTAACTCGCCGGCCGCATAAGCTTCACTGTGAATATAGCTGATTTCCTTCATTTTCAGGGATCCTTCCATGCTGATCGCATAGTCCGGACCACGGCCGATAAAAAAGGCGTCATGGGCATGGGCGTATTTGGAGGCCAGCCACTGAATGGCGTTTTTATTCTCCAGAATCCCTTTGATTTTATCCGGAAGCTCTGTCAGCTCCGCGATCAGACCGGAATATTGCCGGATATCAATGCTGCCTCTGACATAGGCAAAATGAACCGTCATGGCGTAAATGACAGCCAGCTGAGCCGTAAAGGCTTTGGTGGTCGCAACTGAAATTTCCGGGCCGGCCTGCGTATACAATACGGCATCCGCCTCACGGGCAATAGTGGAATCCCGGACATTTACGATCCCCAGCGTTTTGATTCCTCTGGCTTTGGCAATGCGCAGAGCCTCCAGTGAATCTGCCGTTTCTCCGGACTGGGAGATAATGATGACAAGACTGTCCGGGTTCAGCAGGAGCCTCCGGTAACGGAATTCGGAAGCAAGTTCCACCCGAACCGGTATCCCGGCAAGATCCTCCAGGACATATTGCGCTGCCTCCCCGACGTGCCAGGCTGACCCGCAGGCTACAACATAAATGGAAGAGATTTTGCGGATGACCGGATCCGTCAGTCCTGCTTCCGAAAGATTGATTTCTCCTTCCTTAACAAGTGCATGCAAGGTATCCATAACAGCCCTGGGCTGTTCATGAATCTCCTTCAGCATAAAATGTTCATAGCCGCCCTTTTCAGCCGCCTGGGCATCCCAGGTTATGACAGAAGGCGTCAGGTCTGTCTCATCTCCGTTGAGATCATAAAAATGCACTTCTCCGGGAAGAAGACGGGCTGCCTGCTGGTTTTCGATATAGTATACAGTCCGGGTATAACGAAGAATCGGCGTTACGTCAGAAGCCAGAAATGCCTCCTCTTCGGAAGCCCCTATAATCAGGGGACTGTCTTTTCTGGCAGCGTAGATCTCGCCCGGATAATCCCGGAACATCAACGCCAGCGCATAGCTTCCCCTCACGCGAACCATCATACGGTTAATGGCGTCAATGGGTCCGATCTTGTATTTGTGGTAATAATAATCGACCAGCTTAATCACGATCTCCGTGTCTGTATCGCTGTAGAATTCATAGCCGTGACGCAGCAGTTTGTTTTTTAATTCCTTGTAATTTTCTATAATCCCGTTGTGAACGCCGACGACAGCCGAATCTGTGACTTCTGTTGAAACCGGATTGAATTCACCACTGATGTGGGGATGGGCGTTGATTTCATTCGGCGCCCCATGGGTTGCCCATCGTGTATGTCCAAGCCCGCAGCATCCGGGCAGAGAACGGCCGTTGTCTGCCTTCTCTTTCAGATTTTTTATCTTCCCTGTCGCTTTCACGACCCGGACCGTTCCGCCGTGATCACGCACAGCAAGTCCAGCCGAATCATATCCTCGATATTCCAGTCTGGTAAGTCCTTCCAGCAATACAGCTGCTGCCTCTTGACGGCCGGTAAATCCTACAATTCCGCACATGGTTTTCCCTCCTTTTTCAGCACAGATCAAAACAGGCAGATTTCATCGCCTTTCAGGGATTGTCGCACAAAAAAAGGCACTTCAGGTATGCGATACCCGAAAGCGCCTTTGCTTTCTCTTTTTACTATTTCCATATCAGATTGAATCACAAACCCCCGCGCCTTTGCGAGGCCGTCATGAATGCAGTCGGGAAAGATTTTTCCTGACTGAACGATCTCATTATACTGACCGGGATTCAGTTTGTCAAGTTACAATAACTTTTTAAACCAGTGCCGCCACCATAAACAGATGGCCTTCTACGCCGTCAAAATGCAGTCTGCTGCACCCCGCCCCGGCGAACATCTGTGTCAGCCTGTCTTTCGTCAGCAGATGAATATGCTCCGGGTTGTCGTCAGGCTTGGACGGGACAGTCACCACGACATATTGCCTGGCCATATGTACAGCCGCGGAAACGGCTTTCTCCACTTCCGGGATATGCTCCAGAACCTCCAGCATGGTGACAATGTCAAAGCTGTCATCAGGAAAGGGCTGGCTGCAGATATCCTTTTGCCCGGCATGAAGCTGCGTAAATCCTCCGTCGGCAAGCTCATTTAAGAATGTTACTCTCTTTTCCAGAAGATCCAGGCTGGTAACTTTAACCCAGGGAAACTCCTTCATAAACGGAATCAGGAACACTCCCCGTCCGCTTCCGACATCCAGCATCGTCTCAAAAGATACGGAATGCAGAAATCCCAGCGTTCTCCGCGTCCGTGCCAGCGTCTGCGTGCCGGATTTAAACGGATACAGCTTCAGTTCTGCCTCCATTCCTGCCATGACAATCTGAAGCAGTTCTTCTTTCGAGCATTCTTCTGACGTTTTCCGCAATAATGACTCCGGCAGAGCAGGGATTCCGGTTCTCCTTGCATGGCCGAGGATCCATGCCGCGGCTGTTTTTACATCGCAGCGTTCTTCTATATCATTCATCTTCGGTTCCCTTCAGTTCTTCCCTGATTTTCATCAGAATCCTGCCAAGATTGTTTTCTCCCTGTCCGGTGCGTGTATCCACCCCCCAGCAGGTGTCGCCCCAGTGATTGCCTTCTACAAGCACCTTATCTCCCGTTGCCAGCAGCTTTGCCGCCAGCTCCGGATGTTGGGTGAATTTGGCCCGGACGATCTCTTCCATGATGCCAATCTTGACTTTTTCCCAGTCCGGCCTCAACCGGACGCGGCGCCCGACGCCCTTGCTCTTGCCGGGGCCAAACCCGGTGAACTGCGTCTTCTCCTCTTCCGTCATGCACTTCTGGGCCTGGAAAGCGGCTTCATTGCTGCCGTAAACAAGTCCTCGATATTCTACCCTCGCCTCGTAGAAATTACTCAGGAAGCGGTACTGTTCCTCATGGAAATCTGTTATGCTGTTCCATGGCAGCTTTCCGTTTATACTCATAATCTCCCACACCTCCCGCGTCACCAGCTCACTGGCGTTTTCATCGTTGTTATGCAGTTTTTCCCGAAATGCGCTGGAGCTGATTCCACTGATTTCTTCCGGTACGTCAAATACGGTAAATCGATCCCAGTGTTCCGCCAGATACGGACGAATTTCCCTGATCTTTTCCAGATCGTCTTCTCCACGCTTCGCAACCAGGATGCGGAACCTTTCAATCAGCTCATCAATACGGTGCCAGCGAGGCAGAACATACAGTTTATCGCTCCCGGTAACAAAGTATATTTCCGTATCAGGGAAATCCGTATGAATCTCCTCCAGCATCTCGTAGTCATATCCTCGTTCTGTCTTCAGCATCTGGATGCAGCTGACGGAGATCCGGCTGTCATACCTGCAAAAGCTTTCCAGCATAGCCAGCCGTATGGACTCGCTCAGCGTATCCTGTGGGCACTTCTGCCTCTTCATCTTCTTTGCGACATAATCGTGCGCTGTCGGGACAAATATGCCCTGACATGCATCAACCGTATCCAACGCAGCTTCCATCAACTGCAGATGCGCTCGGGTCGGCGGATTGAAACTGCCGCCCATTACCACAACTCTGTTCATCATTTTCGTTTCCTCGATATAAAAAAATTCAGTTTTTCTGAAAGAAAATTCCCGCCATGCCGGATATATTGTGACAGCAATCCCCCTGTATGCAGGAGTCTCAGTCCGCTCCTGCATGATCATGTTCTATTTTACATTATCCCTGCAGAAGATTTTGCAGCACGCTTCCGGTCATCTTTTGCATATAGATCAGAAATCCTGCTGACAGCAGGAAAAGGGCAAGAACTATCCTGTGTACAACCTTCATCCTTTTTTATATCCTCATTCACTAACCTCTGGCTGACTACACTGCTTAATCATAGTATACGGATGACGCTCCGATACCCCGCACTGATCTGCCGCACAATCCATGACCATCCTCACTCATGCGGTAATTCAGGAAGACCGCCAGGAATATGAAAAAACGACATAATAATGTGCGCCTGACAGATAAAGAAAGCCCAGTCGGTCACCCGCTCACGGTAAGCAAGTAACCCACTGGACTTTTCGACAATCCGGGGCAGTCCCAATTATACATCAGCCTATTCCTGAGCCACCATTGAAAACAGCGGATATAACCGGCTTGCCTTCTCTGTCCAGTAACGGAGTTAAACCACCGGAATAGCCTTCCTTATGGTAAAGATAATTTACGCCCGTTTCTTTATCAACCCAAATCTGAGTAGCCGTAAGCGCCCCCTGTGAATATACCATTTCAAATCTTTCGTTTTTTGCCATTTTGGATACTCCTTTCAAATGTGTTCTGACTTACATCTCAAACTTCTCGATCATTGTATCGTTCACAAACTCCGGTTTCAGCCCGCCCGGTCTTGCATAACGGGCTTGTCTGTCATGTGCGGGTGTGTTCACGCTTACGCTATAATATTCACTTTTCATTTTATTATACAGTCTTTTCTGGATTTACACAATCAATCTTTCCGGACTTGACCGAAGAATACTTATCACCCCAAAGCTACATCCAATATCATCATCAGCACAAAACCAAGACTGAACGCAACGGTCCCCCAGTTGGAGTGCTTTCCTTCCGACATCTCCGGAATCAGTTCCTCCACAACCACATAGAACATCGCCCCCGCCGCAAACGCCAGCAGATATGGGAGCAGGGAAGATATCAATCCCGAAGCAAGAATGGTTGCTATGGCTGCGGCCGGTTCAACTGCACCTGACATCACCCCATACCAGAAGGTCGTATTCTTTGGCATCCCTTCAGCCCTGAGAGGCATGGACACAATCGCGCCTTCCGGAAAATTCTGTATGGCGATTCCAATCGCCAGCGCCAGAGCTCCTGCACTGCTAATGAGCTCATTTCCAGAGAGAATGTTCGCATAAACGACTCCTACCGCCATCCCTTCCGGGATATTATGAAGAGTTACGGCCAATATCAGTTTCGTGGTTCTCTTCAGACTGGTTTTAGGACCTTCCTCTTCCCGATCCAAATGCATATGGGGTGTCACCTCATCAAGCAGAAGCAAGAATCCCATACCGATCAGGAACCCTGCTGCAGCGGGGAGGAAGGACAACTGTTCTAAATGCGCCGCCCCTTCCAGAGACGGCTGAAGCAGACTCCAGAAAGAAGCGGCAACCATGACTCCGGCTGCAAAGCCGGTCAGTATTCTTTGAAGAGTATCTGAGATAGAATCCTTGAGAAAAAACACCATGGCCGCGCCAAGAGATGTTCCGAAAAAGGGAAGCAGAATGCCGGCTGAAATCTGCATATTCATAACTGATTCACCTCCAATGGATAAGAGACTGACAGGCAGCTGTCAGTCATTTCCGTCCGTCTCATGTAATGAGTCAATAATCAACAAGATATTTCTTTATTGCCTCCACGGTCTGCGTCTGTTGTTCATCTGAACTGATCAGTGCCGTCTTATCCCCTCGCTGGGGTCCGTAATCTCCGAAGCCGGCATGATTGCCGCCTTCAATGATCACTTCACAACTGTCTTCAGGCCAGTATTTCTTACTGGCCTCATAGGCTGTCTGATCCAGAACGCCGTCATTTGTTCCGTAAATGCTGAGAAGTCTGGATCGCTCTGAAAGCTCCCTGTCCGGATATGACGCCAGCAGGATCACGCCGTCCGTCACATCAGGATGGTTTGCAGCATATCTCGCCGCAATGATGCCTCCGAGAGAATGCCCCATCATATACCAGCTGTCATACCGATAACTGTCAAGCACTTCATCCGGAGCATTGCCTTTAAACACAGCCATTCGGAATGGCAATGTCAGAAGAAAACAATCTGTTCCTTCCTTCGCGATGTTAAAAAGCAAAGGAGCAAATGCCGTCTCTTCTACCTTAGCTCCTGAAAAAAAGATGATCGCATGCTCAGTCCCGGGTCCGTCAAAGCAGAACCCGCTGTTAAGAGCTGTTACTGTCACAGAATTACCGCTGACAAGGTAATCCGCCGCATTGTCATCCGCAGCATAATAAATCTCAAGATAAGCAAAACATATGGCAGCCATCAGTACGATACTGACTGCCGCTGCGGTTATGATCTTTTTTGCGGATCTGAAACCCGGCGTTCTGACAATCCTGCAGGATATCCGGTAACCGGCAAATATACATAAAATAAACGTGGACAGCACAGCTATGATATATTTCAAACAAATCCTCTTTTCTTCAACTTCAGAGTGAATCAGGGGAAGTATCTTATGATTCCCTTCATAAGATGCATCCCCTGACACATTACATGATTAAGTACCGTGTTTTATGAGCTTCTGCAATTATGTGTCTGGTTATTCTGCCGGAATGAGGCTGTGAAAAGCAGCCGCTGCAACATGGAAAAATCTGTTCAAAAAACACGCCGCCTTTTTTTATCCGACCACCAGCTCATCAAACCGGAAAACAGACGGATTCTCCTCATCCTGGATAAAATAAGCCTTGTATGGCATCACAGATTCATAGGAATTACCGGAAGAGCGATACTCCATCACGCTTCCGTTGATCACTGTCCGCTTTCCTGCACGTTCCGCAACATCCGGACTGGTTAAATAAAAGGATCCGCCATCTCCAAAGTCACCGGTGGCATTCATCTCAATGCGGGTGCCTCTTCTCGAAACCGAAAACTCCTCACAGAAAGTCTGCAGGTCTTCTTCGACAGAAGCATTGACAAAAAGCTCATCCAGGATTTCCTTAAGATCTTCTTCATAGGCATAGTGGCTATAGCCTTCAGTAATAATGCGGTCATCCGAAATGTTATATTGATACCAGTTCAGCATATAAGCACGGCTATAGCTGTAAACGTCAGAGCTGCGAATGGTTTTGGGCTGCGCATGCTGCGACTTGCAATGCAGCTTATATAAGGCTGAAGCAAAGTATGAAAGCCGCTGCGTGAGCGGAAATTCCAGAAATTCCGCATCTGTGGTTCCTTCGATTTCGTCCGGCCCCCGACCGTCTGACCCCAGACCGTCAGGATGCAAGTAGAAGTCCGGATAACCTCCTTCGTGAATTTCCTGTGTATGTGCCTCCTGGTCTGCCGGCAAGGCAACGGAGGCATGGGGCGTTCCCTCCGGCAGCTGCGGAACCGTCTCCGAGGTAGCCTGATATCCGTCAAACCATAGCTCCGTAATGCAGGTATCGTCATATTTCCAGCCCGGACGCACAGCAACGATGGTCACACGGACTTCACCGTCCCATGCAATCAGAGGCTCATTAAATACGAAACGATATCCGTTAAAATTCTCCTCGTAGGTCGTTGCATATTCCGTAACATCCAGATAGGCTTCCTGCTCTCCCGCATGAATATACAGCATGGTCGGCGCGTTATTTTTGTAAAACATGTCTTCATCCTGATAAAAGCCAGGATAAATCGTTCCTCCCGTAATCACGGTACACTCTTCCATAAAAAAGTCCACATACTCCCCGTAGCCATGTCCGTCCGCGCCTTCCATCCAGGCTGTGGTAAGGTCGTCATCATACATGCACCAGGCATTATGATCATATCCGGGTTCATCCAAAACAGAGGATGCGCTGGATCCATAGTAATTGATTTCCTCAGCATGAACCGCCAGGTTCGTCGTAAACATGAAACCAGAAAGAATCATCAGCGACGCAGCAAATATTTGAACCTAGAAGTCGGGAAATACTAACTCAAAACAGTAATTCATCCTTGATGGGTAATGATCAGCCATCACTCATCAAGGATATTATTCTATTCATAGTTGATGGTGCTATATGTCAAGAATCTCCTCAGAAACAGACTCTTCTTCATTG
>JAFVGK010000190.1 GCA_017475035.1 Blautia sp. | reverse complement strand
GAACCGCGGCTATTCAGTTATAAAGGCTGACAACGATGTCCTTGACGGGATCCGGAAGACAGGGACAATGTTCAACCTCAGGAAAATCATAATCTGCACATCCTGCGTGAACCTGATCAAGGAGCTGGGTTCTTATGTGTGGGACAAGAAGGCGGCGGAGCATGGAATAGAGCAGCCGGTTAAGGTGTTCGATCACGCGTTCGACAGCCTGCGCTACCATGTATACACGATTATGTGCGGTAAGGTTGCGAAAATAAAAGATAAGGAGAAGAAGGGATTGAGATAAATGTATGTATTTACAATGCCTGCCGAAAGGTGGGATGAAACAAACCCGGACAGGCAGGCAGTGTTACAGCTCGTCCTGAAACACCGGGCAGTGGCAGCACATCTGCATAAGTTGAAGGAGTATTATCTTGGGCATCACGATATCCTCGGGGACAAAGACCGGGACCTGAAGCTTGTGTGCAACTACGCAAAAGATATCCAGAAGACGGCAGAACTCCAGCAAAAGATATTTGGCGGCCCCGGGATAGATAACACGCCTCCGGAAGGGGGCGAGCCCGACGCCAATGAAATAGATGACGGCGATGAGGACGGCAGGGAAAAGCTGCCTGCTCGGGGGAGGGGCATCCCTGACGAATGACAAGCAGGGAATACTGGGAAGCAAGGGCTGCCTGGCAGATGCATGCAGCCATGGAAGACGCTGAAAAGGTGGCCGACTTGATACATAAGGCATACACCAGGTCGTCAGACAGGCTCGGGCGAGAGGCACTCCGGATCTTCGAGAAGTTCAGAAACAAGTACGGCCTGAGTGAAGCAGAAGCGCGGCGGCTGATCAACCAGGTGAAAAGCAAGGATGACATTGCGGAAATCCTGCGGAAGCTGAAAGCATCGGGTTTAAAAATCCCGGAGCTGATTGCAGAGCTGGAATCCCCTGCCTACGCTTCCAGGCTCACAAGGCTGCAGCGAGACATTGACGCCGCCATGCTCGAGATGTATAACCTCGAGAACGAGAAAGACTATGACTTTTTTGTTGACCTTGCCAACGACGCTTATAACCGCTCAATTTACCTGATCCAGCAGCAGGCAAACGCCGGTTTCTCTTTCTCCCACGTAAACAGGAAGCACATAGAGAAAATGCTTGCCGCTCCGTGGTCAGGGGAACATTTCTCGAAGAGGATACGAGTTGTTCCCTGCTGATGGCGGGGAGCTCTTTTTGGGCTTATGTATTTCTTGTAGAAATACACCCACCCGCTGGTGGATTTATCCCTCCATCCCCGGACAGTATACTTTCTAATAGACAGCCTACTGCCTATAAGGGGGAATTGTGTGGACGCTCAGAAAGTGGGCAGACGGATACAGGAAGTGCAGAAGGCCCGCGGTCTCACGCAGGCGGAGCTTTCACAGATGGTTGATTTGTCTACCAAATATATCAGTAATGTCGAGTGTGGATTTAAGACACCGAAATTGAACACCTTCGTCGACATAGCCAACGCGCTCCAGTGTGACGCAAATCAGCTCCTTGCCGATGTGTTGGATGTTACGACAAGCCAGGAAAGCGGCTCCATTTCCCGGAAGCTGCAGAATCTCCCGGTTGACGAGCAGCGGAGGCTGCTGAGGCTTCTGGAAGTAATGATCGATGAACGCTGAACCCATCCCTGCGCCTGATTTAGGGCGTGGGGATATTTTTTTGCTTTCTCTTACAGGATTCGGCATATTTCGACTGTATCCCAGAGTATAATAAGTATTGCTAAGAGAAATACTTCGCCCCACCTGTTAGCGTTCCTATTTCCCTTAGCAGACACACTGACAAAGGAGACAGAGGAATGTACACGAAGAGAGAACTGAAGCGGGCGGAGAGCATTATCCGCCAGATTGCCCGTGACAACCACGTCACCGAGGAAGAGGTTCGGAGGGACATGAAGGAAGCCATGGATGCGGGAAGGAGCAATCCCGATCCGGCTGTCCAGGCGAAGGATCATGCCATTCACTCGGCAGAAATCTTCAGCCAGTGCAAGCCCATACTCGTCGGAACCGGCGGGCTGACGCTGTTCCCCGGGACGCCGCTGCTGGAGGAAACTCAGCGCGGGCAGTTCACCCCGCTTACAGAGAAGGAGATGCTGATCGAGATGAAAACCTTTGTGGAGCACCTGACCTGCGACTGTTATTTCAATACACACCATACATCCGGCATCCATCTGTCCGGTCCGGACTTTCTGAAGAGGAAGGATAAGATCATCGAAGCACTGGAGCACGAGATCCAGCATGGCGATATGGACCGGCTTGCCGCCATCAGGAAGAATAAGAGGACGCTGTGATGAAAAACGAATTTTGCAGAACCGACGGGCTGTTTTCGCTCTGCGGGTTGAATTGCGGACTATGCCCCATGCAGATCAGGGGAGGATGCAGCGGCTGCTTTAACGGAAGCACCTGCTATCAATCCTGTCCCATCGCGCCGTGCAGCGTCCGGCATGGGAACGTGGATTACTGCTTTGAGTGTCCCGAATATCCCTGCAAGTGATATGATGGCATCGACCGGCATGATTCCCTGATCTCCCACAGGAATCAGAAGAAGGACATGGCAAAGGCAAAAGAAATCGGCATTGAGGCGTATCTCGCTGAGCAGCGGGCCAAAAAGGGTATTTTGAATCGACTGCTCGAAGAGTATGACGATGGCGGGAGAGATGTGTTTTTCTGCCTTGCGGTGAATATGCTTTCTGTGGATGATCTCAGGGCAGTTCTGGTAAAAGCGGATCAAGAGACTGTCGGCATGGCGAAGCATGAGAAAGCGGTATTTATCGAAGGACAGTTGCGTGAATGTGCAGACAGATCCAACATTCCGTTGGTTCTTTGGAAATGGTAAGCATGACCATCATTGGAGGGATACAAATTGAAAACAGTTATCATCAACGGAAGCCCGAGAAAGAACTGGAACACTGCCAGGATTTTGAAGGAAGCGCGTAAGGGTGCTGAAGCGGCTGGTTATGAAACTACTTACGTAGATCTTTATGACCTGAAATATACCGGGTGCAGGAGCTGCCTTGCCTGCAAGCGTCGGGGAATTGACGAACCCTGCAAGTGCCATATCAAGGATGATCTCACGCCAATCCTTGAGAGCATTTACCAGGCGGATCATTTGATTATCGGCTCACCCATATACTTTGATCAGCCGACCGGCGAAGTCCGCTCCCTGCTGGAACGAGTCTGCTTCCCACCGCTTTCCTATAACGATTATTCCAGCCTCTTCAGGGGAAAAGTCGATGTGACGGTTTTTCTGACGATGAATACGCCCATCGAGGCTTATGAGCAACAGTTGAAGACGGCAATGGAGGCCTATTTCTGGCCTTTCCGGTTTCTAAACGGCAAAGTTAAAATCATACCGATCTGTGATACGCTTCAGACAGACGACTATTCCCGATTTGAAATGAAGAGCTTTGATGAGAAACACAAAAGGGCTGTCCATGAGCAGGACTTTCCCGGAGCTCTGTCCAGAGCGTTTGAAATCGGCAAGAGAGAAAAATGATGGCCCTGGCCTTCATAGCTACAGGCCGCATATAAGGGATATAAGTAAGGTCGATATCCCATATGCCGATCTAAAAAGGTCAATACAGCAGGGTAAATATATATGTGAAAAATGCCCCTGAGCCAGCGATGGTTCCGGGGCACAATCATTTCCGGAATATCAACAAATTGTTTTGCTTGAGTTATTGACATAAGTCAAAATCAGCGGTATAATAGTTGTTGACAAATGTCAGAAAGGAGAGAACTATGCCAAGGCCAGTAAGATGCAGGAGAATTGAGCATATGCCGGTTTATCGCAGCTTCTCCCCGGATGACATCACCGCTGACGAAAGCGTCCGGATGACAGTGGACGAATACGAAGCCGTGCGACTGTTGGATGTCGAGGGGTTGACGCAGGAAGCCTGCGCGGACAGGATGAATGTCGCCCGGACGACTGTCACAGCGATTTATGACAGCGCAAGAAAGAAGATCGCGGACGCGATCGTACATGGAAAGCGACTGCTGATCGCAGGAGGGTGCTGTGAGTTTGCACCGACAGAGATCGATCAGAACATCATGGAGAAGGGAAGCGACACAATGAGAATCGCAGTTACCTATGAAAACGGAGAGGTGTTCCAGCATTTCGGACACTCTGAGCAGTTCAAGCTGTACGACGTGGAGAACGGGAAAATCGTCGGTGAACAGGTCGTCGACACCAACGGCAGCGGGCACGGCGCATTGGCCGGATTCCTTCAGGCGGCGAAGGTGGATGCCCTGATCTGCGGCGGCATTGGCATGGGCGCGCAGATGGCACTGGCGGACGCCGGGATCAGGCTGTACGCCGGGGTACAGGGATTTGCGGACGCGGCGGCAAAGGCTCTCGCGGAAGGTACGCTGAATTATGACCCTGACGCCCGCTGCGACCATCACGGGCACCACCACGACGGTGACTGCGGCCACGACCACTGCGCAGAGCATCACTGCCACGGGAATTGAGCTATGGCGAATATCACACTGGTTCCGCTGGCTCCTGATGACAGAAACCAATTCATACTGGATAATCAGGATGCGTTCAATTACGGCGCGTTGGAAGAATTCGGTCGCCGCGACGACCACTTCGAAGAAGAGGGAGAAATCATCTCCCGAGAGACCATCGAAAAGTCCATTGATGGCGGCGAGGCCTATCGGATTATGCAGGACGGACAACCTGTCGGCGGCGTCGTTATCCGAGTGGAAGGTGCGCGGGGCGATCTCGATCTTCTGTTTGTCTCTCCCAAAACGCACAGCCGGGGCATCGGCTATGCCGCCTGGTGCGCCGTGGAACAGCTGCATCCGGAAGTGACGATATGGGAAACGGTCACACCCTACTTTGAGAAACGGAATATTCACTTCTACGTCAATCGGTGTGGCTTCCACATTGTCGAGTTCTATAACAGTCACCATCCCGATCCCAACGATCCGGATGCCGGGCAGCAAATGGATGAACAGTTCCCGGACGGTATGTTTCGGTTTGAGAAGAGGAGGTGAGACAATGATACAACCAATCATGTTAGACCATGTTACACGCTACGGCGAAATCTATGCAGCCGCCTTTTCAGGCCCTCCCTGGAATGATCCGTGGGAGCCAGCCAATGCAGAAATCCATGTCCGGGAGATTCTGGAATCCAAGCGGTCCTACGGACTTGAGTATGTAGTGGATGGCAAGGTTGTCGGTTTTATCCTCGGAGCATCCATGCTCTTTCATTATGGCCGTAATTTTGAAATCAACGATTTAGCTGTTGATCCGGACTATCAGGGACATGGGATCGCGAAGGCACTTCTGGAAAAGTGCAAAGCGGATATGAGGGGACGAGGTATCGTTGGGTTGAACCTGATCACAGGAGCGGAGGGATTCCTGCCGGAATTCTATGAGCGCCATGGATTCAAGAAAGAGAACCGTGTAATTCTTATGGGGATGGAGCTGTGATCCGCAGACACATCACCTTCTATGGCTGGGTCCAGGGCGTCGGCTTCCGCTATCGTGCCCGCCATGCCGCACAGCTGTACGGCTGTACCGGCTGGGTAAGGAATGAATGGGACGGCAGCGTGACCATGGAGATCCAGGGGACCGAGGAGAACATAAACCGCGTTATCCTCGCCATTGAGCAAGGGACGTATGTACGGATCGAGAACATGGACAGCCGGACGATTCCGGTGGAATCCGAGGAACGAGGATTTAGGACGAGGTAAAACGGCCCAGTCGCTATCTTGCTCACGGCGAGCAGGTTAGCGGCTGGGCTTTCTCTTTTTCTTCTTCTCTTCCATGCACCCACGGATGCACCCATTTGCACCCCACCTTAGACATTATGCACCCATTTTGCACCCACGATGCACCCATTTGCACCCACGGCGCACATCGTATCAACTCCAGTATACTTCGGAAACTTAGAACCACGGATTTTATACGATGTACAAGATAGCACCCTCTGAAACCGCTTTGCACAACGGCTTTTGCGGACAATGGGTGCATTTTTGAGTTATGTACATTTCCGGGCGGTGGATATGTACATTTTGAATTGGGTACTTTGGACACGATGCAAATCGAGAATTGAGAGGTGTCATATATGACGTTGGAACAGAAAAATGCTGTCGAGAGCCTTCGCTCCCAGGGGCTTGGATACAGGAAGATCGCCATTGAAACGGGCGTGCCGGAGAACACAGTGAAATCCTACCTGCGGCGCAGTACAGTTGCTCCGATTCCTCAAGGGTGATCCCTGCAACGATGAGCCGGATGACTTCCGCCCCGGTCGCGTCGGCGGCAAAACGGAAGGTCGCGGGTTATGCCCGCGTTTCCACGGACCAGGAAGAGCAACAGACCTCCTACGAGGCGCAAGTGGACTACTATACCAATTACATTCAGGGACGCGAGGACTGGGAGTTCGTGCGGGTCTATACCGACGAGGGCATCTCAGCTACGAGTACAAAGCACAGAGAAGGCTTTCAGGAAATGGTGCAGGATGCCCTCTCCGGGGCTATCGACCTGATTGTCACGAAGTCGGTGAGCCGCTTTGCCCGCAATACCGTGGACAGCCTGACCACCATCCGAAAGCTGAAGGAGCATGGCACTGAGGTCTATTTTGAAAAGGAGAACATATGGACCTTCGACAGCAAGGGCGAACTTCTCCTGACTATCATGTCCTCACTGGCCCAGGAAGAGAGCCGGAGCATTTCTGAGAACGTCCGCTGGGGGCAGAGGAAGAAGTTCTCTGACGGCAAGTACAGCCTGAACTACAAGCATTTCCTCGGCTACGATAAAGGCGAGGACGGCCGGCTGGTGGTAAACGAGGAACAGGCCGCCATCGTGCGGCGCATCTTCGGGATGTTCCTTGCGGGGCATACGCC
Organism: Blautia sp.; assembly: GCA_017475035.1. GTDB lineage: Bacteria > Bacillota > Clostridia > Lachnospirales > Lachnospiraceae > Blautia_A. The sequence continues at coordinate 7,504 of JAFVGK010000190.1, read as the reverse complement.
CTTTCAGATCGCCAAGACGCTGACCGCCGAGGGCATTCCTACCCCGGCGGGGAAGAAACAGTGGAGTTACACGACCGTCCGCAGGGTCTTGTCGAACGAAACCTACATGGGCGATAAGCTCCTCCAAAAGACCTACAGCATCGACTTCCTGTCAAAGGACAGGCTGAAAAACCATGGGCAGGTCCCGCAGTATTACGTCGAAGGCGACCATGAAGCCATCATCCTACCTGAGACATTCAGGCGGGTGCAGGACGAGCTGGAACGGAGAAAAGGCTGCCACGCTACAGGCGGGAGCATCTTCTCCGGCAAAATCTACTGCGGTGAATGTGGGCAGATTTACGGCTCTAAGGTTTGGCACAGCAACGACCCATATCGCAAGGTCGTCTGGCGGTGCAATGGGAAGTACGCCGGGGAGAAGAAATGCGCCACCCCGACCATCACGGAGGATGATGTGAAGAGAGCCTTTGAACGGATGCTGAAGGCATTACGGGACGATGAAGTCCTTGAAAACCTGAGAGAGATCACGGTCGGTGACACCGCACCGCTGGAAAGGGAGAAGGCACGCCTGGAGCGGGAGCGGGACAACGCTGGTCTGCTTGCCCAGCAAGCCATCAGCGAGAACGCGAGGGTGGCGCAGGATCAGGCGGCATACAACGAACGCTACAACGAGCTGGCAGCCGAGTACGACCGCTTGGACGAGGCGGTGAAAACGAAAGAGCGGGAAATTGCGGCTGTCAAGGCTCGGCAGCGCAGGCTCGAAGAATTCACCAGGGCGCTTGAAGCCGCCGACGAGGAATTCACCGAGGGGCTTTGGGGCAGCCTGGTCGAGAAGGTTACGGTGTTCAAGGATGGGCTGGTATTCACACTGAACAGCGGTGAAGAAATGCGCGTGGCTCCCTGCTGATGGCGGGGAGCTATTTTTTTGCCTTCCAGTATTTCTTAAAGAAATACCTCTTTCAGCGGGTGGATTTATCCCACGATTCCCGGACAGTATACTTTCTAATAGACAGCCTACTGCCTATAAGGGGGAATTGTGTGGACGCTCAGAAAGTGGGCAGACGGATTCAGGAAGTGCGGAAGGCCCGTGGACTCACCCAGGCGGAGCTTGCACAAATGGTTGATCTGTCTACCAAATATATCAGCAATGTCGAGTGCGGCTTCAAGACGCCAAAGCTCAACACCTTCGTTGCCATAGCAAATGCGCTCCAGTGTGACGCCAACCAGCTTCTTTCCGACGTTCTGGACGTGACGACGAGCCAGGAGAGCGCCTCTATTTCACGGAAGCTGCAGGCTCTCCCGGTCGATGAGCAACGTCGGCTGCTGCGGGTTCTGGAAGTAATGATCGAGGAACGCTAAACCCATCCCTGCGCCTTTATTCGGGGCGTGGGGATCTTTTTTTATATTTCGTGACACGATTCGGCATATTTCGACTGTATCCCAGCGTATAATAAGTATTGCTAAGAGAAATACTTCGCCCCGCCTGTTAGCGTTCCCATTTCCCTTAGCAGACACACTGATAAAGGAGATTGAGCAATGTACACGAAGAGAGAACTAAAGCGGGCAGCGGGGATCATCCGCCAGATCGCCCGTGACAACCGCGTCACCGAGGATGAGGTACGGAGGGACATGAAGGAAGCCATGGACGCTGGGAGGAACAATCCCGACCCGGCAGTCCAGGCAAAGTGGGCTGGATTTGAGTATACCGGGGATGAGCCGACGCTGGAAGAATTCATTTTGTGGATGGCGGAGAAGATCAGAGGCAGCGGGATTTGAGAATGGACGGAGGGGCTTTCCGTCTTGCCTTTATTTTGCCGTTCGGATATAATGTATATTGAGAAATTCTGAGGAGGCGAGCCATGTCCTACCCAAAACCGCTGTCGGAAAAATCCCTGGAAAGGCTCTACAAGGAAGCGCGGACTTTCCGCATTTTGTTTTTGAGAAGGTAGATGCCCATGAAGCGAAAAACCACGAAGGAAATACTGGCTGAGTCATTTATGGAACTGATGACGACGAAGCCGGTCAGTAAAATCACCATTATCGATATTGTGGAAAACTGCGGAATGACGAAGCCAACGTTTTACCGATATTTCAAGGACAAATATGACCTGATGGCATGGCTGTTTGTCCAGGAAGCACAGGGCAACGTGAATAAAATCGGTAAGGACGGCTATTTGTGGCGTGACACGCTGCTGGACGGCCTGCACTATTATGAGAAGAACCGAAAATTCATGGTCAACGCATTGAAGCATACCAGTGGACGGGATGCTTTTATCAATCTGATCAATGAAACAGATATTGCGTTTATCATGGATGAAATCAGGAAGAAGTTGGGGATAAGTAAGGTGTCCGATCATTTGACGGCATTAGTGAAAATCTATTGCTACGGTACAGGCCAGTATATGTGCAATTGGCTCATGGACGGCTGTCCTGTCCCATGCGAAGAAGTAGCCTTAGCGATGGAAGCCAGCATTCCCGAAGAATTGAAGCCCTGCTTGTGTGAATAACAAGTCTCCGGCCTTTACTCTTTTCAAAAACAGTAACGTTATGATACGAATCCTTTAATGAGTAACTCGACATCTATAGGCTCACCTGTTATACTGTTGTTGTACACAACAGAGCGGCGCACAATAGTTTACAAAATGATTAGGAGGTACGTTATCATGACTCTCGACGAAAAGATCAAGATGCTCAACGATTATGCCATAGCGTGGTATTCCAGCTCCCAGGCGGATTACATCCATGAGGCGACCTTCCGTGGGCAGGGCTTTGGCAAGTTCGCAGATCGGTGCAAGGAAGAGGCGGAAGAGGAACTGGAAGAGGCCCGGAAATGCACGGAAAGAGTTGTCGCACTGGGCGGCAAGCCGGTTTTCGGATGCATCGAGCAGCCGACTTTCTGTGAAATCCTTGACCTCCTGAAGGACTGGGACAATGGCTTTAAGGAGCAAAAAGGCGTGGAAGAGCTCGAAAAGATCGCTGCCTCTCTTACGGACGACTCCATTACCAGAAAGCTGGTGGAGAGCTTTGTTGAATGTGAGTCCGAGCATCGCGCATGGGTGGCAAAGCATCTGGGCATCATCGAGAAGATTGGCTACGAGAATTATCTGATCGAGCAGCTTGGGGACTAAGATGGAGGAACGGCCGTGAGTGGAATTGAAAAGGTTTACCAGTTCCTGGATGAAGCGCACACTTACTATCTTGCCACTGTGGAAGGCGACCAGCCCAGAGTTCGGGCATTCGGTACGGCCCTGCTGTACGACGGAAAGCTGTATATCCAGACCGGCAAAGTGAAGCCGGTTTCCCATCAGATCGCAGCGAATCCGAAGGTGGAGATATGCGCGTTCAAGGGCGGCAAGTGGGTTCGCGTCGCCGGTGAGCTGGTCAATGACGAAAACCGTGACGTCAAGGTCGCCATGCTGGAGAAGATGCCGAGCCTCAAGGGGGCTTACAGTGCGGACGATGACAATATGCAGATGCTGTACTTCAAGAATGCTGCTGCCACATTCAGCTCCTTTACCGAGGAACCCGAAACAGTCTGTTTCTGAGGAGACGCGATGATGAACGAGAAAGAGATCATTCTGGAAGCCATGAGAAAAGCTGGCGAACCGCTGAACGCCGGTAAGGTCGCCGAGCTGACTGGTTTGGACCGCAAAGTCGTGGACAAGGCATTCGCAGCGATGAAAAAGGAAGGCACCATCGTGTCTCCCATCCGCTGCAAGTGGGAGCCGGCGGAGAAGTAAACATTCCAATGAGGCTGACGCTGCCTGATGTGCTGCGCCAGCCTTATTCAAATCAAGGGTACATGAAAGGAAGGCAAATCCAGGATATGCAACAGACACAGACAAGTGAAGAAAGCCTGCGTCTCGAAAACCAGCTCTGTTTTCCTCTGTACGCCTGTGCCAAAGAGGTCGTGCGCCAGTACCGGGAGCCGCTGAACCTGACATATACCCAGTACATCGTGATGATGGTTCTCTGGGAGCATGGAGAAATGACCGAGGGAGAGCTTGGGAAAAAGATCCATCTTGATTCCGGTACCCTTGCGCCTCTCCTGAAGCGGCTGGAAAAGGCGGGATATGTCAACCGGGTCAGACCGGAAAACAACGAGAACAAACTGCTTCTCTCCCTCACGCCTGAAGGTGAGAAGCTGAGGGAGCAGGCTCTGGGAGTTCCGTCCCAAATGCAGGACTGTATCCCGCTTTCAGAGGATGACCTTATCCTGCTGCGCGATCTTTTAAACCGTGCACTGGAAGGAATGAATGAAAAGCACAGGAGGTAGACGTGATGCTGGAGATCGGAACAAAAGCCCCGGAGTTTTCGCTGCCGGATCAGAATGGGCAGGTGCATGCCCTGTCTGACTACAGGGGGCAGAAGGTCATACTGTACTTCTACCCAAAGGACATGACCGGCGGCTGCACCAGCCAGGCGTGTTCCTTCCGCGATCGCTATCCGCAAATCAAGGAAAAGGGCGCGGTGGTGCTGGGCGTGAGCAAGGACAGCGTGGAATCCCATAAAAGGTTTGAGGAAAAGCATGGTCTGCCGTTCCCCTTGCTGGCTGACGAGGCCCTGGAGGTTATCACGGCGTATGATGTGCTGAAGCCGGGTAAGGACGGCAAGCCCACCAAAAGCCTGATCCGCTCTACCTACTTGATCGACGAGGAAGGTATCATTGTTAAGGCGTATGGCGGCGTGAAGCCGAAAGAAGATGCGGACCGGATGCTTGCAGAGCTGGATTAAGGAGAAAAATGCACTTTACGGAAACAGTATATCGCAGCCCTTACTGGCCAACATATCCGCTGCTTCAGGTGACGCAGGGCTGCACACACAATAAATGCAAGTTTTGTACGATGTATACGGGAGTTTCTTTCCGTATGCAGCCGATGGAATGGATCAAAGAGGATTTGCAGGAATTGTCTGAAACAGTTCCGGAAGCGAGGACGATACAACTGCTGTCGGCAAATCCGCTGTGTATGAGTTACGATAAACTCGCTCCGATTCTGGAAATGATCCGTCAATATCTGCCGAAGATCGAGTTTATCTATACGGTGGGACGTATCACGGACGTGAAGAACAAAACGGTGAATCAACTGTGCTCTCTAAGAGACCTGGGTATGAGCGAGATATCCCTGGGCGTTGAAAGCGGTGACGACTGGACGCTTAAACGGATTAACAAAGGCTATCACGCCGCGGATATCCTGGAGCAATGTCATAAACTGGACGAAGCCGGGATTGCCTATTGGATGACCTTTCTGAACGGCGTAGCGGGGAAAGAACACAGTCACGACCACGCTGTTAATTCGGCCCGAATCTTTAACCAGTGCCATCCAATGGTCGTGGGAACCGGAGGATTGACTCTGTTCCCCGGTACGCCTCTTTTGGAGGAAGCAGAGCGCGGGGAGTTCACGCCGCTTTCGGAAAAGGAAATGCTGGAGGAGTTAAAAACCTTTGCGGAGATATTGGATCGTGATTGCGGATTTATCACGCACCATACGATTTCCGGCGTCAACCTGACCGGGCCGGATTTTCTTGGAAGAAAAGAGAAGATCATCGCTGCGCTTGACCACGAAATCAAGCACGGGAATCTGGATCGTATGGCGGCAATCCGAAGGAATAAGCAGACACTGTAAGAGGTTGAGTAAATGACGATCTGTTATTTTACCGCGACCGGAAACTGTCTTTATGTGGCGAGGCGAATCGGCGGGACGCTGCTCTCCATACCACAGCTGATGAAACAGGATAGCATCAAGATTTCAGACGAGGCCGTGGGTGTTGTCTGTCCCTGCTATGCCGGGGAGATGCCTATGATGGTAAAGGCGTTTATGTCGAGGGTGTATATTGAGACAAAGTACTTCTTCTTCATTTACACCTATGGCATGGGCGCCGGGGAAGCTCTGGCGCACGCGAAGCTGGCAGCTGAAGCCGCTGGACTCAGGCTGGATTACGCCAATCTGATCCGTATGGTGGACAATTACCTGCCCGGCTTTGAGATGCAGAATCAGATGGATACGCTGCCGGGCAAGGATGTCGAAGGCCAGCTTGAGAGGGTATGCCGGGATATCCGGGAGCGCGCTTCGTGCCCTGTCGCCACTACGCCAGCTGTGAAGGCAAAGATGGCGATGTACAAGAGGATGCTCGCGGATCGAATACTGAAAAAGGATACAGCCCAACATTATCTCGTGAACGACCAATGTACACGCTGCGGCGTTTGCGCGAAGGTGTGCCCGGCGGACAACATCGCCGTGACAGAAGCGGGCGTACAGTTCTATGACCGTTGCGAGGTATGCTACGCCTGCCTGCATAACTGCCCACAGAACGCGATCCACATGAAGCAGGAACAAAGCACTGTTCGATTCAGGAATGAGCAGGTTTCTTTGAGGGATATTATCGACGCAAATAATTAAAGGAGGTACAGCATGGAGATCAAGGCAGTTAAATTCAGAGGAGACGGGTTTTACGCGCAGCCCTTTGTATTCGGCGGAGAGGAAGGGCAGGATAAGTTCGACAGAAGCATCCGCTATCGTGGCAGCCTGCAAAACTACCTCATCGATACTGGTGATGAGGTCATCCTGGTGGATACCGGTCTGCCCGCGGGTACGCCGGAGGAGGTACCGGACGCGAACAGCATCCTCTACACCGGAAAGGACATCGCGAGCTACATGGACGCCTTCACCAACCTGGGCTATAAGCCGGAGCAAGTGACAAAGATCCTGCTGACACACAAGCATGGCGACCATTCCGGCGAGTTGCGCTCCTTCCCCAACGCGAAGATTTACGTTGGCGCGGACGAGATCGGCGTGGATGAGCTGAAGGGCATCGAGAACCTCGTGCCTGTGGCCTACACCGACGGGCCGTACTACAACTTCCCGGAGAGCCAGAAGATCGCCGAAGGCATCTACTTCATCAGAGCCAAAGGCCACACCTACGGGAACAGCCTGGTGATCGTGGAGAAAGATGGCTTGTTCTATATGTTCGAGGCGGACATCACTTATGTTGATGAGGCGCTCTATGAGAACAAGCTCTCGGTGGTTTTCGACGATCTGCCCGCCGCCCGCGAGACGCTGGATCGGGTGCGTGAATTCGTGCGCAATCATCCTACCGTCTACATGGGCACCCACACGCCCCAGGGTTATGAGAATCTGGAAGCCAAGCGCATAATGGATCTGGACAACCCGGTGCCGACGGTGTATGCGGAGGTTGATTTCTCCGATGCAAAGGGAAGCGGCAAGTACGTCTGTTCCATCTGCGGCTATGTCTACGATCCCGCCGAGCACGAGGGCATCGCGTTCGAGGATCTGCCGGAGGACTGGCGCTGCCCGCGCTGCAAGCAGGGTAAGGACAAGTTTAATAAGGCATAACAGCCTGATATCAAGGATAACTCGTGTATAAAAAATAGCGTCCCCGAAGTACCCGAACTAAGTTAAATTACAGTTGGGGGACAGTCAAAACTCGTGTAGTGTCCCCAAAGTACCCGAAGTACCCGAACTGAAGGTGTTGATGTAGTATTGCTCAT
>JAFVGK010000189.1 GCA_017475035.1 Blautia sp. | reverse complement strand
TAGAGCAGAGGACTGAAAATCCTCGTGTCGCTGGTTCGATTCCGGCTCTGGGCACTGCGAAAGATCGTCCGTAAGGACGATCTTTTTTCATTTATCCTCGAACTTTCCAAAAGAAGATGTCCTCTGTCGGCAACAGGCGGCTCGGGTTTGTTTCCCCTTGATAAGTTTGTTTTATCATGTTACAATAACATACACAATTTCATCTTTAAGAAAAGGATTCGATCCTGGCAATCAATAGCGGATTGCAATGAGGAGAATAAACACATGAGTATTTTTACTAAGATTTTTGGCACACACAGTGAAAGAGAGGTAAAGCGTATCCTGCCTCTTGTTGATCAGATTGAGGCACTGCGTCCGGAGATGCAGAAGCTTACGGATGCCCAGTTGAGGGACCGTACACGTCAGTTTAAGGAAAGACTGGCAAATGGCGAGACTCTGGACGATCTGCTTGTGGATGCCTTCGCTACCGTAAGAGAAGCGGCCGTGCGTTCGATCGGTATGGAGCATTATCGTGTACAGTTAATCGGAGGGATTATCCTTCATCAGGGACGTATTGCAGAGATGAAGACCGGTGAAGGTAAAACACTGGTCTCTACCTTGCCTGCTTATCTGAATGCTCTGGAAGGCCGTGGCGTGCATATCGTTACGGTTAACGATTATCTGGCTAAACGTGACGCGGACTGGATGGGGGCTGTGCATAGATTTCTGGGACTTACCGTCGGCTGCGTTTTAAATGAAATGAAGCCGGAAGAGCGCCGGGCTGCCTATAACTGTGATATTACTTACGTAACCAATAATGAAGACGGTTTCGATTATCTTCGTGACAATATGGTTATCTACAAAGAACAGCTGGTACAAAGGGAGCTTCATTACTGTATCATAGACGAGGTTGACTCCGTTCTGATTGATGAAGCGAGGACGCCGTTGATTATATCCGGTCAGAGCGGAAAATCCACAAAGCTCTATGAGGTCTGTGATATTTTAGCCCAGCAGCTTGAACGCGGTGAAGCCAGTCATGAAATGACAAAGATGGCCGCGATTATGGGTGAGGAAGTCGTTGAAACGGGAGACTATATCGTTAATGAAAAGGATAAGCTTGTCAATCTTACGGAACAGGGTGTTCATAAGGTTGAAAAGTTTTTCAGCATTACGAATCTTACAGATCCTGAAAATCTTGAAATTCAGCATAATATTATCCTGGCTCTCCGTGCGCATAATCTGATGCACCGCGATCAGGATTATGTTGTCAAAGATGACGAGGTTCTGATCGTCGATGAGTTTACCGGACGTATTATGCCGGGCCGTCGTTACTCAGATGGTCTGCACCAGGCCATCGAGGCAAAGGAGCATGTAAAGGTAAAAAGGGAAAGTAAAACTCTCGCAACCATTACCTTCCAGAACTTCTTTAACAAATATCATAAGAAGGGCGGCATGACAGGTACTGCCCTTACAGAAGAGAAGGAATTCCGTGAGATTTATTCCATGGACGTTGTCGAAATTCCGACAAATGTTCCGGTTATCCGCCGCGATCTTGACGATGCCGTTTATATGACAAAGAAAGAGAAATTCAACGCTGTCGTACAGGCGGTTAAGGAAGCGCATGCAAAACATCAGCCGGTACTTGTAGGTACGATTACCATTGAAACTTCCGAATTGATCAGCCGGATGCTGAGAAGGGAAGGAATTCCGCATCAGGTATTGAATGCGAAGTATCATGAAATAGAAGCCGAGATAGTCGCACATGCCGGAGAAGCGGATGCTGTTACGATTGCGACAAACATGGCAGGACGTGGTACGGATATTAAACTGGATGAAGTGGCGAGAGCTGCGGGAGGCCTTAAGATTATCGGTACAGAGCGTCATGAATCCCGAAGAATCGATAATCAGCTTCGCGGCCGTTCCGGAAGACAGGGAGATCCGGGAGAATCCCGTTTTTATATTTCTCTGGAAGATGATCTGATGCGTCTGTTCGGATCAGAGCGGCTGATGAAGGTCTTTACATCACTGGGTGTTGAGGAAAATGAACAGATCGAGCATAAAATGCTTTCCAGCGCCATTGAGAAGGCACAGGAGAAGATCGAGTTCAACAACTTTGGTATTCGTAAAAACCTTCTTGATTATGACGCCGTGAATAATGAACAGCGTGAATTGATCTATAAAGAGCGCCGTCAGGTTCTGGACGGTGAAAACATGCATGATACGATTCTGCGTATGATCCAGGATACGATCAACGGCACGGTAGATATGTGTGTTTCTGATGATGTGGATGCGGAAGATTGGGATCTGGAGGAATTAAACGCGGTCCTCCGTCCGATTATTCCGGTGCCGCTGATTACTCCTGATAAAGTCAAAGGCATGCATAAGAAAGAGGTCAAAGAGATGTTAAAGCAGCAGGCTCTTGACCTTTATTCCGCAAAAGAAAAGGAATTTGAAACTCCTGAGCAGATGAGGGAGCTTGAACGTGTCGTGATTCTCCGCTGTATTGACAGCAAGTGGATGGATCACATCGATGACATGGAAATCCTTCGCCAGGGTATCGGCCTTACTGCTTATGGCCAAAGGGATCCGGTTGTGGAATATAAGATGATGGCGTTCGATACCTTCAATGCCATGATTACCTCCGTTCAGGAGGATACACTTCGTATGATCTATCATGTCAGGGTGGAGCAGAAGGTCGAACGTGAACAGGTGGCAAAGGTTACGGGTACGAATAAGGATACGACCCTTGGCAAAAAGCCTGTGCAGAAGAAGGACGCCAAGATTTATCCGAATGATCCGTGTCCCTGCGGCAGCGGCAAAAAATATAAGCAGTGTCATGGCAGACCAGGCGCACCGGCGTTAAACTGAAACGTCGAACAAAAATAGAAAAAGGTTGTGAAAACACGTATTTTTCACAACCTTTTTTTATAATCATAGGTGGCTTAAGGATTCGGTCTCAAGAAAGGAGACTGATTTTGTCTTAGGCAGTCCAACTGCCGGAACAGCGAAACTTTCATACGAGGACATTGGGTCGATGTACAGAACTGCGTTATGGGGGGAGGGGAGAAGATCGGACGAAACAGCTAAGCCGCGCGCTCTTATTGCCATGAGCGGCGGTGTTGACAGTTCCGTGGCAGCTTTAGAGATGATCAGAAGGGGATATCATTGTACAGGCGTGACGATGAAGCTTTATGACAATGATGACCCGGATATCTCAAGCCGTGTCTGCTGCAGCATCGATGATGTGGAGGATGCGAGACAGGTCTGTTATTCTCTTGGCATGCCGCATTACGTGATGAACTTTAAAGAAGAGTTTTCCTGTATGGTTATGGATCGCTTTGTTCAGGCGTATGAATGCGGAGATACTCCGAACCCTTGCATTGACTGCAATCGTTACCTGAAGTTTGCCGGATTGTATGACCGTGCCATACAGCTGGAATGTGAAGTCCTTGTCACAGGACATTACGCCCGTATCGATTATGATCCGCTGAAAAAGAGGTATCTGTTAAAAAAATCGCGAAACCTTTTAAAGGATCAATCCTATGTCCTGGCTTTTCTTACACAGGATATCCTTGCCCATACCTGTTTCCCTCTGGGAGAGTTCAGGGATAAAGAAGAGGTACGGCTCCTGGCGGCTGCCCATGGCTTCGGGAACGCCGAAAAACATGACAGCCAGGATATCTGCTTTATTCCGGATGGTGATTATGCATCCTTTATAAAGCGGCGGACCGGAAAGGAATATCCGGAGGGAGATTTTGTGGATGAAGAGGGACATGTTCTTGGCAGGCATAAAGGATTGATCCGCTATACCATCGGGCAAAGAAGAGGACTTGGACTTGCTTTGCCGGCACCTCTGTATGTCCGTAAAAAGGATATGGAGAAAAATCAGGTTATTCTGTCACCGGATTCAGGCCTTTATCAGAAGGAGCTTTATGCCCGGGATTTTAACTGGATCTCGTGTGAAGCACCAAAGGCACCCATCAAAGTCACCGCAAAGCCCAGATACCGGGCACCTGAAGCAGAAGCGGTCGCTGATGTTCTGCCGGACGGGATTGTCCGGGTTGTTTTTGAACAGCCGCAAAGAGCCATTACGCCGGGACAGACGGTTGTCCTGTATGACGGAGAAACCGTCGTGGGAGGCGGGATCATTATCTCATCTTCTTAATGAAACCTTCGACCTGGTATCGGTCATTTTCATGACAGCACATGTCAGAAACCTTTATAGGCAGGAGTTCAGACATGCGGGAAAAATAAAAAAAATCTGGGATGAGAAAAATAAAAAAATACGTGGATATCATTTGATCCCTGCGTATATTAATTACGAGAAGCAAAAAAACAAATAACAAAACAAATAAAATGGAGGATTTAAACAATGGAAGAAATGTTCAATTTTGATGAGTTTGAAGAGAGCGAAGTAATTGAGGACGTAGAAGAGGTTGAGGCTGAGGAGCTTTCCGAAGAGGAAATGGAAGATATTTCCGGCGGCGCAGGTACCAAGCTCAGCAATAAAGCTTCTGATAAATATCACTACAGAGGAAACTTTGTCCGCAGGAAAGTATGGCATGTTCAGAATTTTGGCAAGGATTCCGAGCTGACGATCCGCAGGTCTCCGGGTGGTGAGATTTTCTATGGATATGGCTGGCAGAATGGCGAAACCATCCTGGTCAACAAATATACTTCTACATGGTCCAAGGACAAGGCATGGGTCTTTGCTTACAGCACCAAGAAGGGCGGCATCTTCGGTTATGTAGACAGAAGATACATCAAGGGTCTTTGATGAACATCCTTTAGAATTTCACGGACAGTTCTCCGGTGATTCAGCCGGGGTGAAACGATGATCTCGTTTCACCCCGGCTTTTTTATTCTTGCATTTGTCTTATAAGTTTAGTACAATTTTCTCCTGATAAGAAATGATTGCATCGAAAAAAGCCTGATTCCGCGAATCGCTTATTTTATATGGTCTTTTGCCGTCTGAAACATAAAATCAGGCTTTTGCTCGAAGCAACGTACCTATGGAAGGGGTAATGTGATCATGGAGAAAAAAAAGTTATTATTCCGAAAGCAAAGCCTGGAGGGAATTTCTTCTCCGGAACAGCTGGATGATTACCTTAAGGTGACCAATCCCGGCTTATGGGTGATTTTGATCGCTCCGCTTTTTCTGCTGATCGGCATCCTGGTCTGGTCTGTCTTTGGTACGATGACATCTAAAATATCACTTCCCGGAACGGCAAAAAACGGTATCGTTACCATCCAGACAGATAAAAGAACGGCAAGGAATCTGGCTGCAGGTATGCCGGTTAAAATTCTGGATGAAACGAGCACCATTATATCAGTATCGGAGGAAGGTCCCAGTGATGATTCCGATATCAGGATTCTGGTAAGGACAACACTTCCGGACGGTGTATATGAGGTGGAAATAGTGACAGAACGTATTTCACCCTATACTTTCCTGTTTTCTGAGGATTTGTAGAATGAAAAAAAATAAAGCAATAAAAGAGCCTGTCACGAATCGGACAGCCAGGGTTCCTTTTATCATGCAGATGGAGGAACTGGAGTGCGGCGCCGCGGCTCTGGCCATGGTCCTTGCTTATTACGGAAAATGGGTTCCTCTGGAGCAGATGCGGGTGGATTGTGGTATTTCCCGTGACGGATCAAATGCAAAGAATATTATGATTGCTGCCAGAAGCCATGGGCTTGAAGCGAAGGGTATGCGTGCAACGATACCGTATTTAAAGAAAAAAGGGACATTTCCCTGTATCATTTTCTGGAATTTCAATCATTTTGTGGTATTGAATGGATTTTCAGGGGATAAGGCTGTGATCAATGATCCGGCAAGAGGCTTGATCAGAGTTTCAAAAGAAGAATTTAATTCTTCTTTTACCGGTGTCTGCATCTTCTTTAAACCCACGGAGAATTTTGTTCCCGGAGGCAAACGGGCCAGTGTCTGGAGTTTTGCGAAAAAGCGGATGAAGGGTACGGGGCCGGCAATCGTATTTGTGATCATAACGACCATCATTTCCTCTGTCCTTGGCATAATCAATCCTGTTGTCACAAGGGTTTTTATGGACAGGCTTCTTCCGGGCAAAAATCCGGACTGGCTTTTCCCTGTCCTTTTTTTAATGATCCTTCTTGCGATTATTGAGATTATCTCGGCTGTGATGGAGTCGATCTACTCCTTGCGCATTAACGGAAAAATGAGCGTTCTGGGAACAACATCGTATATGTGGAAAGTCCTTCACCTTCCGATGGAGTTTTTCTCCCAGAGGGATGCAGGGGAAATCCAGATGCGTATGGATACCAATGCTTCTATCGCCGAGACCCTGGTCGATAAGTTTATTCCTCTGATCATCAATAGCTGCATGATGTATTTTTATCTTTTCGTTATGCTGAAAAACAGTGTTTTTCTGACCTTGATCGGGATCGGGACACTTGTTTTTACTACGGTGTTTTCATCCTATATCGGAATAAAGAAGTCAAATGCGGCTCGTGTCCAGATGCGGGATACCGGTAAAATGGTTTCTTTTGCTCTGTCAGGAATTCAGACGATTGAAAGCATCAAGGCAAGCGGCGCGGAAGAAGGTTATTTTGCCAAATGGGCGGGTTACCAGGCTTCTGTCAACAGACAGGACGTCGAGGTGGAAAGAATATCAAACATATGGGGCATTATTCCCGGACTTCTCTCTGAGTTTGCAGGTTATGCGGTTTTGATCATCGGTGTCTATCTCTGCATACAGGGGAAATTTACGGAGGGTATGATTTTTGCCTTTCAAAGCTTTCTTTCCTCTTTCATGTCTCCCGCTTTGAGTCTTGCGGCTACGGGACAGAACCTGCAGGAAATGCGCACCAATATGGAGCGTGTGGAGGATGTGATGGAGTATCCTGAGGATTCTCTTTGCACGGGCAGGGAAACCACGGATGATTACAGTAAATTAACCGGCAGAATTGAGATAAAGAATGTTACCTTCGGATATTCCAGACTGGCGGCGCCTCTGATCGAAAACTTTTCCATGGATTTAAAGCCCGGCAGCAGAGTCGCTTTTGTAGGTACCTCCGGCTGTGGAAAATCAACGCTCTCTAAGCTGATTTCCGGTTTATACCAGCCCTGGTCCGGTGAAATCCTTTTTGACGGAAAACCGATTGAGGAAATTGACCACAACGTTTTTACGGGTTCCCTTGCGGTGGTAGACCAGGATATCATCCTGTTTGAGGATACAATCGCCGACAATATCCGTATGTGGGATAATTCCATCGAACAATTCGAGGTGGTGCTTGCGTCCAGAGACGCTTCTATTTACAGCGACATACTTAAGCGTCCGGGAGGATTTCAGGGAAAACTGACGGAGGACGGCCGCGACCTTTCCGGAGGGCAGCGGCAGCGTCTGGAGATAGCCCGTGTCCTTGCGCAGGATCCTACGATTATCATAATGGATGAAGCGACCAGCGCTTTGGATGCGAAAACGGAATATGATGTGGTAAAGGCAATCAAGGACCGGGGAATAACATGTATCGTCGTAGCACATCGTCTTTCCACGATTCGTGATTGTGACGAGATTATCGTCCTGGATCACGGCAAGGTTGTGGAACGCGGCAGGCATGAGGAGCTGTATGCAAAGGGCGGTTATTATACCGAACTGGTAACGAGTGAGTAGAAAAGGAGGAAGGCATAAACCGTGGGTTGGTTTGATGAGCAGATACGAATGCGTAAACAAAGCGATCAGGAAGCCTTTGAGGATGCCTTTGTCCAGATAGCAGGCGCCGTGTTGGGCACAAAAACGGCAGAGGCGCTGGATAATGACCGGCTTGTGGCAAAAAACGCCATAGAAGAAATCTTAAAATACTATCATTGTAAACCGGGGCGTCTTCCTGATACGATTACGGAGTTTGAGGATCAGCTGGAATATCTTCTGCGGCCTCATGGATTGATGCGAAGAAATGTAAAATTAAAGAAAGGCTGGTATCATGAAGCTTTTGGACCTATGATCGGCGTTCTGAAGGAGTCCCAGAAGCCTGTAGCTCTTTTGCCTTCCGGACTGAATGGCTATTCTTATAAGGATCCCGAGACAGGCATGACGTGCCGGTTAAATCGGAAAAGAGAAAAGCTTCTGGAAGCAAGGGCCATCAGCTTTTATTATCCTTTCCCTCTTCGAAAGCTGAAAATTCCTGACCTTTTTAAATATATGGGCCGCTGCCTTTCTATTCGCGACGGAATCCTTGTATTGATCCTGATGTTTGTCATGAGACTCCTTGGCATGTTTCTTCCTGTTCTGACAAGGACGTTGATCGGCCCGGTCTCGAGAAGCGGAGATCTCAGGATTCTTGCGGGAATATCTGTTTTTCTGGTTTGTCTGACCATTACGAACAGTATTATGGGCGTCATAGAATCGATGGTATCTGAGCGGTTTTCCAGGAAAATGGAGCTGCAGGTGGAGGCGGCTACGATGATGCGCGTGCTGATGCTGCCGCCGGAGTTTTTTCGCAAGTATAATTCCGGTGAGATTTCCAGCAGAATGGGATCGCTGAATGATTTATGCCGTGATTTGTTTAATACCGTGCTGTATTCGGGCATTTCTTCTTTGCTTTCCCTGATGTATGTGACGCAGATCTTTCATTTTGCCCCTTCCCTTGTGATACCTGCTCTGGTTTCGATTTTATCGACCGTCGTTATCTCTACGGTCGCGACATTCTGGCAGACGAAGATTTCCACACAACAGATGGAATGGGAAGCAAAAAATACGGGCCTGACATACTCTTTGATCACCGGAGTCC
Source organism: Blautia sp. (assembly GCA_017475035.1). GTDB lineage: Bacteria > Bacillota > Clostridia > Lachnospirales > Lachnospiraceae > Blautia_A. Next base: position 68,845 of record JAFVGK010000189.1, on the reverse strand, counting down.
AGAAAATCCGTCTTGCCGGAGCAGAGAAACGAGCGTTTTCAAAATGGGCGGAGCAATATTCTCACAGTGTCGCCCTCGAATACAGTCCGCCGATGTTTTTGAGGCTGAATTCGGTAATTGTGGGCACGATCGGTACGATTTCCACTATTTTCTTTTATTATCAGGCGGTTCGTTCCCATATGTCGATGGAAAACTATGTGGCTTTTAACACAGCTTATGGCATGCTTTCATCCGCTTTTTCTTCTCTTGCCGGCATTACACTGATTGTGTCAAGCATCAAACCTGTGGTGGAGATGGCGGAGCCGATCCTGAATGCCGTCCCGGAGGCTTCGAAAAAAAAGGAAATCCTGACGGAGCTGCAGGGTGAGATTGAATTGAATCATATTTCCTTCCGCTATAGTGAAGAGACGCCGTGGATTCTGGAGGATCTCTCCCTGAAAATCCATAAAGGAGAATATGTGGCAATCGTCGGATACACGGGGTGCGGAAAATCCACACTTCTCCGTATCCTCCTGGGATTTGAGAAACCGCAGAGAGGAGCCGTCTATTATGATAACAGAAACCTGGACAAGCTGGATCTCCGCTCTGTGAGAAGAAAAATCGGCACCGTTATACAAAACGGAAGCCTGTTTCAGGGAGATATTTATTCCAATATCACGATCTGTGCTCCATGGCTGCCTATGGAAGCGGCCTGGGAGGCCGCGGAGGCAGCAGGGATCGCCGATGATATCCGTGCGATGCCGATGGGAATGCAGACGGTGATTTCCGCCGGTCAGGGGGGCATTTCCGGAGGACAAAAGCAAAGACTGATGATTGCCCGGGCGATTGCGCCAAAACCAAAAATCCTCATGTTTGACGAGGCTACCAGCGCCCTTGACAATAAAACCCAGAAGCAGGTTTCGGAGGCTTTGGAAGCTTTGCATTGTACCCGAATTGTCATCGCGCACCGCCTGTCTACAGTAAGAAACTGCGACCGTATTCTGGTGCTGGATCAGGGACATATCGTAGAAAGCGGCAGCTATGATGAGCTCATCGCGAAGGACGGCTTTTTTGCGGAGCTGGTAAAAAGGCAGAGAGTGGAGCCGGTATGACAGCCGTGAACTGTAACGGTCATTTATATGCTTTTAAAATTCGTTTGCGGGCATAGTTGTTTTCTTTTCGAAAATCATGTATACTACAGATGCTCCGGGAAGGCACCGGATCTGACAGACTGTCAGTACGTCGAATCAGAAGCGGGTGGTTTCCGGGCAAAAAGAATTCAGAAAGAAGGTGAAGCTGTGGTTGAATTAGATCAGTTCAAGAGCATTCTTGCGACCTACACGGAGCCATTAGTGGAAGTGAGGGATTCACTTTGACCTCGCTAATAAAGAGCAGAGGATCGAAGAATTAGAGCGTGAGATGCAGGCTCCTGATTTCTGGGATGATGCGGAGATGTCCCAGAAGAAAATGAAGGAGCTGAAAAGTATGAAGGATGATGTGGAAACCTATCGGAATCTTTCCACTCAGATGGAGGATATCCAGACACTGATCGAGATGGGTTATGAGGAGAATGATGAATCTCTGATTCCGGAGATCGGGCAGATGATTGAGGATTTCCGCACAAGCCTCGACAATATCCGCATCAAGACACTCCTTTCCGGGGAGTATGATACGGAAAACGCCATCATTAAATTAAACGCAGGCGCCGGCGGCACGGAAGCCTGTGACTGGTGTTCCATGCTCTATCGTATGTACAGCCGCTGGGTGGACCGTAAAGGCTTTTCGATGGAAGTGCTGGATTATCTGGATGGCGATGAAGCGGGTATCAAATCCGTTACCTTCCAGGTCAACGGTGAGAATGCCTACGGCCTGCTGAAATCGGAAAAGGGCGTACACCGCCTGGTTCGGATTTCTCCGTTTAACGCGGCAGGAAAAAGGCAGACATCCTTTGTTTCCTGTGATGTCATGCCGGATATTGAGAAAGATCTTGACGTAGAGATTAATGATGAAGACATCCGTATCGATACCTATCGAAGCAGCGGCGCCGGCGGGCAGCATATCAATAAGACGTCCTCCGCGATTCGTATCACGCATTTTCCGACCGGTATCGTCGTACAGTGTCAGAACGAGCGCTCCCAGCACATGAACAAAGATAAAGCGATGCAGATGCTCAAAGCAAAGCTTTTCCTCTTAAAGGAGCAGGAGGCTATGGAGAAGCTTTCCGGTATCCGTGGGGAAGTTACGGACATAGCCTGGGGCAATCAGATCCGCTCTTATGTCATGCAGCCTTATAAGATGGTGAAGGATCTCAGGACAAACGAAGAGACCGGAAATGTCGATGCCGTCATGGACGGGGCGATCGATATCTTTATCAATGCTTATCTGAAATGGATGGCGCTTGGCAAAAAAGCGTAAGAAAAACGCGGGAATGGTTTTCCTGACTGTTCCCGCGTATAAAAGTGGTATGATTTATATGAATATGAAAATTCGTGAAATTAAGAGGCAGGCAAGTTATAAACTGCAGGGAAAGCTCATGACCGCGATGCTTGCGATGCTTTTGGTCACGGTCTCCGAGGTAGTCGGAGGTCGTCTGGCCTCTGTATTATTCGGCGGCGAAGACTGGTTAAGCCTCATCCTTGGCCAGATCTTCGTCTTTATTATTTCTCTGGTAACCTCTGTTCTTTCAGCAGGTTTGTGCTATATGTTTTTAAACATGGCCCGGGGCAAGGAATTTTCCATGGGAGATCTGGTATTCTTTTTTCAGAACCATCCGGACCGGGTCATCGTCGCCGCATTCTTTTTGGCTTTGATCAATCTGATCGTTTCGATCCCCTATTATATTTATTCGCTGACGGCTGCTGCCGGAGAAACCGCGGTTCAGCAGACCAATTATCTTGCCGGGCTTTTAGGCTTTATGGTTTTATCCATTGTTCTGAATACAATCGTGACGATTCCTTTTGCCCAGACTTATTATCTGATGGCAGACCAGCTCAATCTGGAGGGGATCGCCGCGCTGAAAGAAAGCGCCGCGATGATGAAGGGACATTTCTGGAATTTCTTTAAGCTCATTGCCAGTTTTGTGCCGTCAATGATATTGTCGGTGTTTACGTTTTATATTGCGCTTTTATGGGTGATGCCCTTTTTGCAGATGTCAGAAACCGTGTATTATGAAATGCTCCTGGAACAGAAGCGCGAGGAAACCGGGATAATATCAGATCAGCAGACCGTCACGATGTGACAGGGAATCGCAGGAGCAGCTCCGCTGCGAAGCGATCCGTAGAATCAGGCTTTTGTCGATGCAATCATAATATACTGTACGGAGACGGCTTCTGCTTTGGCAGCCCAACTGCCGAAGCAGCAGAATCGTTATCTGATGACATGGAGTCAGTGTACAAAACCTCGTAATGGGAGGAGGATATAGATGGATATTCATGCGATCATAGCATCGGAATTGAATGTGGGAAAAGGCCAGGTAGAAGCAGCGGTTCGCCTGATTGATGAAGGAAATACGATTCCCTTTATTTCCCGATACCGTAAGGAAGTGACAGGAAGCCTGAATGACGAGCAGCTGCGTACTTTGTTTGAGCGTCTGACCTATCTGCGGAATCTGGAGGAGAAAAAAGCCCAGGTCCTGGGGAGCATAGAGGAGCAGGGAAAGCTGACTCCGGAGCTGAAGGAACAGATCGAAAAAGCGATGACATTGGTTGTTGTGGAGGATATTTATCGTCCTTTCCGGCCGAAGCGGCGTACGAGGGCTTCAATCGCAAAAGAGAAGGGGCTTGAGCCTCTGGCAGAATTGATCTGGGCGCAGGAAACAAAGGATGCCATCGAAGAAACCGCAAAAGCCTATGTCTCAGAAGAAAAGGGCGTTGAGACCGTGTCAGACGCGGTTAACGGGGCGAAGGATATCCTGGCGGAGCGGATTTCCGATGAAGCGGATTATCGTATCCATATCCGTGACCTGACGATGAATAAGGGATTGATGAAAGCGGAAGCAAAGAATCCGGATGAACCCTCTGTGTATGAGATGTATTATGATTTTGAAGAACCGGTGAAAAAGCTTGCGGGTCATCGTATTCTTGCCTTGAACCGAGGGGAAAAGGAAAAGATTCTGACTGTAAAGATCGTTCCTCCGACCGAGGATGTCATCCGATACCTGGAGCATCAGGTGATTACGAAAAAAAATCCCATCACGACGCCCGTTCTGCAGGAAATCATCAAGGACAGCTATGGCCGTCTGATCGAGCCCGCCATTGAGCGTGAGATCAGAAACGCTTTGACAGAGACGGCAGAGGAAGGCGCAATCAAGGTTTTTGGCAAAAATCTGGAGCAGCTTCTGATGCAGCCTCCGATCGCCGGACAGACGGTACTGGGGTGGGATCCTGCTTTCCGTACCGGCTGTAAGCTTGCCGTCGTAGATCCTACCGGAAAGGTGCTGGATACCAAAGTAGTCTATCCTACCGCGCCGACGAATGCGCAGAAGATCCGTGCGGCTAAGGACGCGGTCATCCAGATGATTGATAAATATGGGATTTCACTGATTTCTGTGGGCAACGGGACGGCTTCGAGAGAATCGGAGCAGGTTATTGTGGAGATGCTCAAGGAGATTCCGCAAAAGAAAGTACAGTATGTGATCACCAACGAAGCCGGGGCTTCCGTTTATTCCGCAAGCAAGCTGGCGACGCAGGAATTCCCTCAGTTTGACGTCGGTCAGAGGAGCGCGGCGTCCATTGCCCGGAGAGTTCAGGATCCTCTTGCAGAGCTGGTAAAAATAGATCCGAAGTCGATCGGCGTGGGGCAGTATCAGCATGACATGAACCAGAAAAAGCTGGATGAAGCCTTGACCGGCGTGGTCGAGGACTGCGTCAATAAGGTTGGCGTGGATCTGAATACGGCTTCCGCGTCTTTGCTGGAATATATTTCCGGAATTTCCAAAACAGTGGCATCCAACATCGTTTCTTATCGGGAGGAAAACGGACGCTTTGCTTCCAGAAAGGATCTTCTGAAGGTACCCAAGCTGGGACCGAAGGCCTTTGAGCAGTGTGCCGGTTTTATGCGTATTACCGGAGGAAAGAATCCTCTTGATGCCACCAGCGTTCATCCGGAGAGCTATGAAGCTGCCACAGCGTTGCTGGAAAAGCTTGGGTTTGTGCCGGAGGATATTGCGCTGAAAAGGTTGTCAAAGCTTTCCCGCATGATTAAGGATTTTCCGAAGCTTTCCGCTGAACTGGGGATCGGTGAGATTACGCTCAGAGACATTGTTTCAGAGCTGGAAAAACCTGCCAGGGATCCCCGCGATGAAATGCCGAAGCCGATTCTCAGGACGGACGTCATGGAACTGGAGGATCTGACAGAGGGAATGATTCTCAAAGGCACGGTCCGCAATGTCATTGATTTTGGAGCCTTCGTGGATATCGGAGTGCATCAGGACGGCCTTGTGCATATCTCCCAGATGTGCGACCGCTATATCAAACATCCGCTGGAGGTTGTGAGCGTCGGGGATATCGTGGAGGTCAAAGTACTCAGTGTGGATGTAAAGAAAAAGAGGATCAGCCTGACGATGAAGGGGATCGAATCATGAAAGAAGCAGATCTCGCTCTTATCGTAATAGAACGATTGAAGCAGGAATACCCGGATGCGGACTGTACATTATCTTATGACGAGGCGTGGAAGCTTCTGGTCAGTGTCCGCCTGGCAGCGCAGTGTACGGATGAGAGAGTGAATGAGATTGTCCCGCTGCTTTACGAAAAGTATCCGACCATAGAGGCTTTGGCTGAGGCTGAGGTATCCGGTATCGAAGAAATCATCCGGCCCTGCGGCCTGGGAAAAAGCAAGGCGAGGGATATTTCCAGGTGCATGAAGGTTCTCCATGAGGATTACCATGACCAGGTTCCGGATGATTTTCAGTCACTCCTGGATCTGCCGGGGGTGGGGCGGAAAAGCGCGAACCTGATCATGGGAGATGTGTTTCAGAAGCCGGCGATTGTGACGGATACACACTGTATCCGCCTCTCTAACCGAATCGGATTGGTAAGGGAGCTTAAGGATCCGAAAAAAGTGGAGATGGCTTTATGGAAGATCGTCCCTCCCGAGGAGGGCAACGGTCTTTGCCATCGCTTTGTGGAGCACGGGCGGGCAGTATGCACGGCGAGGACACATCCTTTTTGTGACAGGTGCTGCCTCGCGGATGTCTGCGGGAAATATGGCGTGGAAAAGTAAAGCGGATGGCTCTTAAAGGGGTAAATATGAAAAAATATGATTACTTGGTTGTAGGCAGCGGCTTGTTTGGGGCTGTATTTGCCCATGAGGCAAAGGAGAAGGGAAAGAAAGTCCTGGTGATTGACAAGCGTCCGAATATAGCCGGGAATGTCTATACAGAGGATATAGAAGGGATTCATGTGCATAAGTACGGGGCGCATATCTTTCACACGAATAACAGGAGAGTGTGGGAGTATGTAAACCGGTTTTCCGCGTTTAACCGGTTTACCAATTCTCCGGTGGCCAATTATCATGGGGAGTTATATTCCCTTCCCTTTAATATGTATACCTTTAACCGCATGTGGGGAGTCGTTACGCCCCAGGAGGCAGCTGCGCGGATTGAAGAGCAGCGGAAGGCAGCAGGCATCACGGAACCGAAAAATCTGGAGGAGCAGGCTATTTCCCTGGTCGGCACGGATATCTACGAAAAACTGATCAAGGGCTATACCCAGAAACAATGGGGACGTCCATGCAGGGAACTGCCCGCTTTTATTATTCGCCGGCTTCCGGTGCGGCTGACGTTTGACAATAATTATTTTAACGCTTTATATCAGGGAATTCCGATCGGAGGATATACAAAGCTGGTGCAGAATCTGCTGGGGGATATCGAAGTGCGTCTGGGCGTTGATTATCTGGAAAAGAAGCAGGAGCTGGATGCACTGGCGGAGAAGGTGATTTATACCGGCCCGATTGATGCGTACTTTGATTATTCTCTGGGTTTATTGGAGTATCGGTCCGTACGCTTTGAGACAGAGGTTCTTGATATGCCGAACTTTCAGGGAAATGCCGCCGTGAATTATACGGATGCCGAGACGCCCTGGACGAGGATTATCGAACATAAATGGTTTGAGTTCGGTAAGGACGCGGAGGGGAATGACCTTCCGAAGACGGTGATTTCCAGGGAGTATTCCTCCGAGTGGAAACAAGGGGACGAGCCTTACTATCCTGTTAACGATGAGAAGAACCAGGCTCTGTATGCCAGGTATAAAGAGCTTTCCGCTTCGGAAAAAGACGTGATTTTCGGCGGAAGGCTTGGCGAATATAAGTATTATGATATGGATGCCGTGATCGAGAGCGCGCTTGTGCTTTGCGGGAAAGAATTGGGATGATGGAAGAAAACAGAGAAGAAAACAGCGCGAAAGCTCCTCCCTCTGGCGAGCGGGATGTAAAATTCATTGTCGGTATGGTGATTCTGATTGCCGTAATGGTTTTCATCGGCGGGAATTTCTGGCGTATCGTCGCGATCAATGCCGAAAAGGACAAAGAGGCAGAGAGGCTGAGGAGAGAACAGGCCGTGGAGGCTATCGTCCTGACCTATGGTGAGATGCTGAAAAAGACTGTTTTTGTTGATATGGAGACAGATCAGATCTTTTCCTGCGAGGTTCCGAGGGAGGGGATCTTTAACCGCAACGGTGTTCTGATCCGGGGAGATGTCCTGGATTATGGAGATATGGTCCGAGTCTATGGAGACGGTGAGATGAAAGGGGAGGAACCTCCTTATGAGCTGGGCGGCGTCGAAAAAATGGAGCGGATCGGGCGCGCGACTCTTGATGTGGCGCAGGAATATCAGGATATCGTGGATGAAAGGCTTGGAGAGGGGTAAGTATGGACGCAACCCGAAAGCTTTATGAAGAGGATGCATATCTAAGGGAATTTACGGCGGTCGTTGTGGATTGCCGGGAGAGGAAAAATGGCTGGGCAGTTGAGCTGGACCGTACCGCTTTCTATCCGGAGGGAGGCGGCCAGCCGGCTGATCAGGGTATGATTACGCCGGTTTCTTCGCCGGAGTCTGCCCGGGTAGAGGATGTTCATGAAAAGGAGGGAAAGGTCTGGCATTATGTAGACCGCCCTTTGGATACAGGGACAGCCGTTATCGGAAAAATTGACTGGGAACGTCGGTTTGATCTGATGCAGCAGCATTCAGGAGAACACATTGTCAGCGGATTGGTTCACAATCGTTTCGGATATGATAATGTGGGCTTTCATATGGGAAGCGACGTGATCACCATTGATTTTAACGGTCTGCTGATGGAGGAGGATCTGCAGCTGATCGAGAGAGAAGCGAATCAGGTGATCGTTTCGAATGCTTTGACGGAGATTTTCTTTCCTGATCCGGAGGAATTAAAAGAGCTGGAATATCGCAGTAAAAAGGAACTGACCGGAAAGGTGCGCATTGTGCGGTTTCCAGGCGGGGATACCTGCGCCTGCTGTGGTACGCACGTGAAAAGAGCGGGAGAGATCGGCGTGGTAAAGCTGCTTTCCGTCGTGAAATTCCGGGAAGGCGTGAGAGTGGAGATGATTTCCGGCAGCAGGGTTCTGGACTGGATCCGTGTCATAGCCGGCCAGAATCATCTTATCAGTGTGAGACTGTCCGCAAAGCCTGATCAGACAGCGAAAGCCGTAGAAAGACTGGGACAGGAGAACTTTGAACTCAGGGGACAGATCGCAAGGCTGGAGGCAAAGGAGTTTGCCCGGCTTGCCGGAGACTATTCAGGCAAGGGAGATGTCCTGTTGTTTGAGGAAGGGCTGGAAGCAGACAGCGTGCGCAGGCTTGCGGATACCGTGATGCAAAGCTGCGGAGGCCGGTGTGCCGTTTTTTCCAAAAAGGCAGATGGAACCTTTATGTACGCCATGGGACAGGCAGGCGGCGATCTGCGTGCGTTGGTTAAGGATATGAATCAGGCATTGTCAGGAAGAGGGGGCGGGAAACCCTTCTTTGTTCAGGGACAGGTGACAGCGGGGGAGGAGAAGATCCGCGAGTTCTTTCAGAAACTCTGATCAGAGCTTTGAAAAGAGGTCAGGCTTCTTCCTGCTCAGTGAAAGCTGAGCAACAAGTTTAAATCTGAACTGTTATGTGAAAGCAGATTTTTTGATACGGAATTCAAGAATTATCGTGCAATGCCTGATAATATCTGTTATAATAGCATCATGATTCAATATCAGAGGAATCAGTTACAGGAATCAGGCTGAAAATCAGGTATGGGATCAGTCTTTCTGCATGACGGCAGCAGTCGTTTTTGTAACAGGAAAGGAGGAGTAAGATGGCTATGCAAATGGGTTTTCGCTGGTATGGCGAAGGAAATGACAAGATTTCACTGGCGGACATCAAGCAGATTCCCGGCGTGAGTACCATCGTCTGGGCGCTGCATGACAAGATGCCCGGAGAGATCTGGCAGCCTGAAGAAATTGCGGCTGTTCAGAAGCAGCTCGAGCCTTATGGCTTCAATATGGATGTGGTGGAGTCCGTGAATGTCCATGATGACATTAAGATCGGCCTTCCGACCCGCGATAAATATATCGGGAATTATATTCAGACGATCCGTAATCTGGCGCCTTTTGGTGTTAAAGTAATCTGCTACAATTTCATGCCGATTTTCGACTGGACACGTACCAATCTGTTTCATCCGGTTGGGGATGGTTCCACGGCTCTTTTCTATGAGGCCAGCCTGATCCAGGATAATCCTAAGGAGATGGCGGATTATGTCATGTCCTTTACCGAAAAATACCATATGACCTTCCCGGGCTGGGAGCCGGAGCGTATGGCAAAGCTGGATGAGCTTTTTGTGGCTTATAAGGATGTAACCAAGGAAAAGCTGTGGGAGAATCTGAAATATTTCCTCGAAGCTCTCATGCCTGTCTGTCATGAATGTGATATCAAGATGGCGATCCACATGGATGATCCGCCATGGGATATCTTCGGTCTGCCTCGTCTGATGGTTGACGAGCCGAGTATTGAGCGTTTTCTTACGATGGTGGATGATCCTTATAACTGTCTGACGTTATGCTCCGGAAGCCTGAACGCAAATCCGGACAATAACGTCGCGGCTATCGTGCGCAGGCATTGCGACCGGATTGCATTTGCCCATATCCGTAATATCAGGCATTTCCCGAATGGCGACTTCTCAGAAGCGAGCCATCGCGACTGCGACGGTGAGACGGGAATTCTGGATATTCTTCGTGCTTATCATGACTGTGGGTTTGAAGGGTATATCCGTCCGGATCACGGACGTCATCTCTGGGATGAAAAACCCGGAAATGTCCGTCCGGGCTATGGACTTTATGACCGTGCCCTTGGCATCATGTATATGCTTGGAGCCTGGGATCTGATGGACAAAGAAGAAGGAAAGAAGTAAGACGCTGTCTCCCGTTGGGTGACAGATTTCAAGGCATCTCAGCCATAATAAAATAATAAAAAGGACGGTTCTTCGGAACCGTCCTTTTTTATATTATCCCCGAGCCGCCCAAAGGAAGATGTCACCTGTCGGTGACGGGCGGCTCGGGGAGAGGTAAGAGATGCTTAGCTGATTGCATCTTCAAATTTCAGTACTGTATAGATATTTGTCCCTTGTGTATCGGCAGGCTGCAGGGTGATCCTGATTGAAGAACCGATCCTGCGTTCCTGTGTGGATTCATCGATGACATGGCTGGTATAGCAGGTAAACAGAACCTGATCCTGTGTACGGATTGTCAGGGTATTGGCGGTTGTCCCTGTGATCACGCCGGTAACAAAGCTCGCTACCTCTCCGGTACGGATGCCGGCAGGATCCGTACCCTGCAGATGCTGGATCGTCAGCCCGGAAAGATCCTGACCGTTGAAGCTGCCCTTTGCATAGATCGCCAGACTGGTTCCCGGAAGGAAGCCGCTGGGAAGATAGACCGGGTAGTCGCCAAGGTTCATTTCGATGACAGAATTATAGCCCACAGGATGGAGACGGATCAGCTGGCCGTTCAGCTGTTCCAAAGTGCAGCGGATGGGTGTGACAGTGTTTTCAGCCGTTCCTTCCGCCGGAGTAATCTGTGCTTCAGGAAAGCTGGGAAGAGTAAAGGGGTCGGTATCGGAAATACTCAGGACATCGAAGAGATAGCGTCCCGGTTCCGAGGCATTTTCATTCGAAGGATTAGGAAGCTTGCCGAAATAATGAACAGTAACAGGAGATCCAAGATGCAGGCCTCCCAAAAAACAGGCAGGCTTTCCGATGATCGGACAGACGATCGTCTGTCCTTCGGAATTCTGAATGGTGGCGGCATAAGGACTGATCATGGTCAGGGTTCCGGTCAGGGTATTTTCACGCAGCCTGTCTTTTTTGTGCATCGCGTCTGTAACTTTAAGCGCACTGACGGTCCGGGTATTCGTCCCATCCAGTTTTCCTTCATAGATTACGCTCACATCATCATTGGTGAGCATTCCCCGTTTGCATTCGATATTTGCGTGAGAAACATCAAAGAGATAAGAATCTTCTCCCACCTTTAATCTGAGGGTGGTTCCATCAAAAAAAACCAGTCTGCCCTGCACTTCATCCATATATACTCTGTTCTTCTTGTGTGAGGGAACTCCCGTGGGCGGAGGTTCAGGCCTTGTATCCCCGCTGCCGATGACGTGCTCCACGACTTTTCCCGGGGAACAGCCCGGGAAGAGGCAGACACATAAAAAAGCAAGGACGAAGCCTGTGCCGTATCTGAAGCATTTTCTTTTCATGTTAGTATCCCCATTTGTCAAATTGGAAATAATATCAACTCTATTATACCTTAACTTTGGCTATTTTTCAATTGATCTTGTACAGAAAGATTTGCATGCTTTTTTTTCGCCTGCATCATAACATAGATCAGGGTATTTCCACAAGATTTTGCCAAGGATATACTTATGGGGATTTCATTCTTTTGTGTTTTTTTCATTTTCCGGACAGAAACGATAGCATTCTTTTATCGAGTTTGATATAATATAATGGGATCGTATAAACGAATAACCCTATATGTTACAAAGAAAGATAAAGCATGTGTTATAAATGCCAGAAAATACATTGGCAAGGGGCTGCTGTTGGCAGCAGATTGCAGTTCAGGAGGAGGAAAGGAAATGAGAAGAAACAGTCATCGGTGGTTTCAGGCCTTTTTGGTAATTCTCATACTCATAACAATGTTGTCCCGGCAATTTGTGGAGAAGGACGCCTTTGTTTTCGGTGAGGAGAGCTATTCTTTTCAGGATGAGGATTTCAGCGAGATATTATTCGATGAAGTTTACGATGAAGAAGAAACAAACAGAGAGGAAACCGCATCTGAACAGGATTCATACTTCACCTTTGAAGAATCGGAGGATACCCGGGATGATGAGATCCGGGAAAATGATTCGGCAGAGGATGTATTTGAGGAGTTTCCTTATAGCGAGCAATCGGATGAGGCCAATGGAGATGCTCCGGTTTTTACCGATGCCAGTTTCCGGGAGAATGATGACCGGACAGACAATCTTTGGGATGACAGTACTTACGAAGAGTATGACCAGACAGGCGGAGATTCCATGCCTGAGGACGAGGAGGATGTTTCAGATCTTTTCAGCAGCACCCCGTCAAATGAATATACGCAGGATGATGGGAATGATTCCGTGGAACCGTCAGAGATGCCGGAGCAGGAAAACGAAATCCCGGAAACCTTTGACCTGACGGTAAAGCTGCATTTTTATGACTCCGATGAGGTAACGGAAATAGAACCGACAGAACATTCTTATTCTGTTTGTTTATACCAAAAAGAAGTGAGCGCTTCCTCGAGCGCCCTGATCGGGAGACAGATCTTCAATGTCGCTGACAAATGGGAATCACCGTTCCGGGGATTGCTTCGCTATGATCCGGACGGCAATCCATATGTGTATACCGTACAATTAGAAGAAAACGAGAAGTTTGTCGTATTTGATCTGATTCTGACGGGAGACACAATAGATGTAAGCTGTCGCCTTGTGCCGGAAACAGATGATTTCGAGAGCGAATCCCGGACAGGGACGGGGACAGGGGCTGACCGTACGGCATTAACGGCTGAGGAAACACAGATGCCGGAAACGGAGTTATTTACTTCTGAACCCTTTCCCGAAACAGATCTGTCATCGGTATCGGAAGGAGAGAGGAATCCTTATGTTCCTCCGGTTTTGGACTGCACTGTGACCGGACTGGAAAACCCTTTAGAGTTACGGCCGAACTTATTCCATGATTTTGAAGGTCAGGGCGCAAGCGCGGAGCAGAAATATTCCTCTTTGGTTCCCGGTGACGGTAAATGGGTTCCGGAGTTCTGGTCATTAAGAGAGGACGGACAGAACGGGATAACGACGTGGTGGATCGGATCGTCAAGCGGTGTTAACCAGACACAGGAATATAGACTTTATGTCTTTTTCCGTCTTTATACCTGGAATGGCAGTGATTGGGAAAAGACCGGCGTGGTCAGTCATATTACCACGAGTTTCAGCAGTATCGCCTATACTGCCGTTCCTGCTCCGGAACCCAGTGATCTTGCTTACATTCCTCCTATAGAAGAGTGCACGGTGACAGGTCTGGAAGAACCGCTTGAGTTTCGTCCCGGCGCTGTATATGATTTCGTACCTCACGGTGCAAGTGCCGCAGACACATATGATGTTTTGGTTGAAGGAGACGGCAGGTGGATTCCGGTTTACTGGTCAACCAGACAGGATGCGGCACAGAAAAATTACGGATGGAAAATCGGATCGAATGAGGGTATCAATCGTGATGCAGAATATGGTTTCTATGTCTTTTTTCAGCTTTATAAGTGGACAGAGATGGGAGGAGGCGGATGGATTGCGAGTGACAAGATAGACAATATTCTTGCCACCTTTAAGACTCGCAAATATGATGAAAGTATCGCTCCTACACTTACGCCGACACCGATTCCTCGGGAAGCTTATATTCCGCCCATTAATGATTGCACGGTGACAGGTCTGGAGGAGCCTCTGGAGTTTCGTCCGGGCGTTTATCATGAGTTTGAAGCTCATGGAGTGAGCACGGAAGATATTTATATACCATTAATTCCAGGGGATGGCAAATGGGTGCCGGCTTATTGGTCGATGAACCAAACCGGGGAGAATAAACAGACAATTTGGAGAATTTCGGCACCCAATGGAATCAATGAGGATTCGAAATTTCGGATTTATGTATTTTTCACGCTCTATATCTGGAACGGTTCTGACTGGATCATGACCAGTACGGAAGGACGTATTCAGACAACCCTCAAGACGAAATCCTATGTTGTAACGCCGACGCCGACAAACACGCCGACGCCAACGCCTACGAACACGCCGACGCCAACGCCTACGAATACACCGACGCCAACGCCTACGAATACACCGACGCCGACCCCGACAAACACGCCGACGCCAACGCCGACGCCTACGAATACACCGACGCCGACCCCGACAAACACGCCGACGCCGACTCCGACGAACACACCGACCCCGACTCCGACGAACACGCCGACGCCGACTCCGACAAACACGCCGACCCCGACGCCGACGAACACGCCGACGCCGACCCCGACGAATACCCCGACGCCGACGCCGACGAACACGCCGACGCCAACGCCGACGAATACACCGACGCCGACGCCGACGAATACACCGACGCCGACGCCAACGCCGACAAACACGCCGACACCAACGCCGACGCCGACGAATACACCGTCGCCAACGGCGACAAGCACGCCGACGACAGCCCCTGAGGCAACGCCGACTGTGATACCCGGGCAAGTAATGACAGTGACGCCGGTACCGACGCAGCGCGAGGCCTTTATTCCTCCGATAAAAGATTGTACGGTGACAGGCTTTGAAGAGCCTTTGGAGTTCCGGCCTGGCGTGTTCCATAATTTTGAACCTCACGGAGTGAGCGCTGCCGATTATTATCCTGTATTGGTTCAGGGTGATGGAAGATGGGTACCGGCTTACTGGTCCATGAGTCCGTCCGGAGGAAGCAAGGAAACAAACTGGAAAATAGCGGCAGCAAACGGAATCAACCGGGATGCGGAATTTACGATGTATGTGTTTTTCCGCTTGTTTACCTGGGACGGATCCAATTGGATTATAACAAATAATGAAGGGTATATCCCTGCGACATTCAAGACGGTTTCTTATATTCTGACTCCAACAGTGTCACCGACGACAGTTCCCGAGACAACACCGACCGCAGCGCCGACAACAGTCCCTGAGGCAACACCGACCACAGCACCGACGATAGTTCCCGAGACAACACCGACCGCAGCGCCGACAACAGTCCCCGAGGCAACACCGACCACAACACCGACGACAGTTCCCGAGACAACGCCGACCGCAGCGCCGACGACAGTCCCGGAAGCGACGCCGACCGTGACGCCGGAGACAACACCAACGGCAGTGCCGGAGACGACGCCGACCATAACACCCGGGACCACCGTGACCGTAACGCCGACGGAGACTCCCGGGCCGCGCAGGCCGTATATTCCGCCGATCACAGATTGTACCGTGACAGGGCTGGAAGAGCCTCTTGAGTTCCGCCCGAATGTGTTCCATGAATTCCAGGCAAACGGCGCAAGCGCAGAGGATAAATATTCTCCTTTGATTGCAGGAGACGGCAGATGGGTGCCGGCTTATTGGTCCATGAGGGAAGTCGAAGGAAAGAAAGAGACAGCCTGGAAAATCGGTGTAGAAGACGGTATGAATCGTGACGCCGAGTTTACGATGTATGTTTTCTTCCGTCTGTTTACCTGGAACGGTTCAGAATGGGTTATTACGAATCGGGAAGAGCATATTTCCGTACCTTTCAAAGCAGCATCCTATGAGGAGACCTCACCGGCACCTTCCATAACGCCATCAGCCGAAGAAACTGTCACGCCGACTCCTTCCATAACACCATCAGCCGAAGAAACTGTCACACCAACACCTTCCATAACGCCATCAGCCGAAGAGACTGTCACGCCGACTCCTTCCTTGACACCAGGACCGGAGGTTACTGCGACACCGGTACCGACACAGGGACCAGAGACTGATACAGCGACTCTTCTGGTCACCAGAAAGCTGGAATGGGGAGAGAACCACAGACCTTTGTGTGCCATGGATGAAGTCGCTTATGTTTCCCTGTTCACGGATGAGAATTTTGATAATCTGGCGGCAACAGCTGCAGTCAAAGCGAAAACGGTAGACGCGTCGACCCTGGAAATGATTTATCTGAATGTTTCCGAAGCTTCGGTTATGTTCACGAATATATCTCCAGGCACCTATTATCTTGCTGAGACAGATGAAGATGGTGTTATCATGGAAAGTGACGAATATACGACAGATCTGTATGACGGAAGGCATGTCATTAAGGTACAGGCCGGGGATCAGGGGGCTGTAGAATATACCAACACATATATTACATGGCCATATGGATACTATATCGAAGGCCGTCTCAGGATTGAGAAGTATGTGGTTGACGAAAATGGGGCTCCGCTTCCTGTGGACGATACATTTGCGGCGGAATTATATCTGGATGAGGATATGATGGAATACGCCGATGAATATGTATCTGAACCGGAGGTTATGCTGGGAATGGAAGGAAATTCATCGACCAGCGCTGACCTGACCGTTTATCTGACGGATGAGAGCCCGGAGCTGACATTTTATATCAGCGAACTGGTTCCGGACGAAACAGATGACGGCGAGTATGTTCCGACAATCTCCAATGATGGAGCGGTAACGGTATCGATGGATGATATCGAGACACCGGTTGTTGTCATAACGAATCAGTGGATCGGTAATCGGATTCCGGGTACCGCAACACCGACGCCAAGGCCGGCTACACCGACGCCCAGGCCAGACACCCCGACGCCGACGCCGAGACCAGGAACTCCGACGCCGACACCAAGACCAGGAACTCCGACGCCGACATCGAGGCCGGGAACCCCGACGCCGACGCCGATGACAGTTACCGTGACGCCGACACCGATCAGGATAACGGTGACAGTGACCCCGGCATATGTGATTACAAGAATACCGTATTCCCTTCCCGGAGATGGTACAGTCTATACAAATCAGACTTCCGGCGGAACGGTGAACGGCACATATACGCAAAATACAACTACCACGACTAATACCACAACGACACAGAATGGACAGCCGCAGACCGTGACAACTGAAGCAGCCCGTACGGCGGATGACACGCATGGCGCCTTTTATCTGTGGCTGCTTGGGCTCAGTCTGACAGCGATGACAGTCACAATATGCAAAAAGAAATACAGGAATGAATAACGAACATGTATAAGGAAACGAGGAAGAGGTTATGGTGAAAGAGAATATAATGGATGTGGTGCTTCTTTCTGCGCCTTATGATTTTCCTCCGAGACCCTCCCTGGCTTTATCTCTTTTTCAGCCTCTTCTCGAGGAAGCTGGTTTTGCTGTAAAGATCGTGTATCCCATGATGCGCATGTGCGAACTGATGGGCGAGGACGTCCTTCGGGGATTTCTGCAGTTAACGGATATTACCCTGCACGGAGAGTATCTGTTTTCCGGTCTGACAGGACAAAAGGATTATTCTGATCTGGATGAATATATCTCCCTGGCGTCTTTCCGTATCCCGGATCTGGATCCGGATCATTACCGGTATCTGATCACGCAAGGCATTCGTGCCGCCAGGGAAATTGTGGAAGAGACGGCGCAGGAAATCAGCCTCCTTTCACCTAAAGTACTGGCAGCGTCCTCGCTGTTCGCCCAGCAGAATGCATCGCTGGCAATTCTGAAAAGGGTAAAGGAGCTTTTGCCTGAAGTAAAAACAATGATGGGCGGACCGAATTGCGCGGGGATGGCGGGAAAGATCCTGCTGAAGTATTATCCTCAGGTGGATGCGGTCTTTTTCGGAGAGGGAGATGAGGTTTTTGGAGAAGCCGTAAAGGCTTTGATTGAAGATGCGCCTCTGCCCTATGGCGTGGTACGGAAAGAAGAGAGGGATTCTCTGGAAATGATCCCTTATCGGCTGACAAAGGATATGGATACTATGCCGATTCCGCAGTTTGATGATTTCCTTCCGGTATTAGCACAGTTATCCCGGGCTTCTGACGGCTTACGTCCGATCATAAATCAGTATTACGGAAAAAAGTGTCAGATGGTGATCCTGATTGAAGGAAGCCGGGGATGCTGGTGGGGAGAAAAGCATCCGTGCACATTCTGCGCCTTGAACGGAGAGCATAATGTTTATCGAACGAAATCTCCAGGCCGGATATTCAAAGAGCTCATGGATCAGACGGAAAAATACGAGACCCTTTTTGTGGAATTTACAGACAATGTCCTTTCCAATGATGCGATCAGGGAGCTTTTACCGATGATGAAGGCCGCCGGCCGACATCTGGTCTGTATGGCGGAGGTAAAGCCGAATCTGAAGGAGGAGGAGATTTTTGCCTTGAAAGCCGCGGGATTCCGCTATGTACAGTCCGGTCTGGAAAGTCTGAACGGGCATCTGATGCGCCTGATGGGAAAAGGCAATACAGTAGCGGGTCATATCGCGTTCCTGAAATATTGCAGGCGCAGCGGCCTGATTCCGCTTTGGAATTTTCTTTACAGGATTCCGGGAGAGGAACAGGAGGATTACGAGATGCTGATCAACCTGCTCCCGAAGCTGTTCCATCTGCCCCCGCCGACAGGGTTTTCCAGAATTTTATTCGAGCGGGGAAGCTGTTATGTTTCGCATCCGGAACAGTATGGACTGGAATTGGCTCCGGACAGATATTATCGGTATTGTTTCGGAGAGAACGAAGAAATCATCAAGGCTATGGCGCTTTATTATGAGGATCTGGACGGAGACGCATCTCTGCGGCTCCGCAGTATGAAGTCCTGGCATGACAGGCTGATCGGGCAGATACAAGAGTGGAAGAGGGTTTACAGCCGAAAGGATGGGTGCCATCTTGTTATGACGGACAGGGGTGATTACCTTGTGATGGCGGATACCCGGCCTTGCAGAAAAACGGCGCTGTCATTCCTGACAGGAGCCGCGAGAGACATCTGTCTGTTCTGTAACCATGGAACAGCCTATGCACGGATGGAGAGAATACTTCTGGAAACCTACGCGCAAGAGGAGATAACCAATGCCTTTACTTATCTCTTAGACAGTATGTATGTGATCTGCCCGGATGGCATGGCACTGACTTTAGCGACACTTGGCGACTCATGAGGAAATGAAGATGGAACAATCAGAAAAACAGGTGAAGCATTCCTTCGGGAAGCAGGTTCCAAAACAGATGATCAGTCTGATTCCACGCTTTTATATCGGACTTTTTGCCGGAATTCTTCTTGTTTTAGGTTCTCTTCTTTTTTGGGCTTTTTTCGGAACGCTGGCGAAAACGGTAACCGTGACAGGAGTCTATCATCCCATAGACGGACTGGATGGTGAGCTGATCGCACTGGTTCCGATCAGTACGGGAAAGCTTTTGGAAGAAGGAATGGACGCAAGTGTGATCCTTACCGGCTATGATTATCAACAGTATGGTCATATGGAAGGAAAAATCATTTATGTGGATAAGGAACTGACGACCCTGCAGGAAATGCGGACGCTTCTTCCGGATGATACGATCATCAGTCCTTTTATCCAGAATGGTCCTGTCATAGCGGTGAGGGTCCGTCTGCGCAAGGACAAAGCTTCGGAAAACGGGTATTATTGGTCCGGCTCCGAAGGGAATAAGCTGCATATTTATGATCTGACGTATGCCTCTGTTATTATTACGCTGAAGAAGGTAAGACCGATTTCATTAGGAATTCCTCAGCTTGGAGAAATGATGGGACTCTGAAAAAGTTTATGTGAGAGAGTAAAACACGGATGATCACAGGGGAAATGACATGAAAGTAAAGGAACGAAGAAAACGCCATGTGAAAACTCCTGCTGTTTTTCAGATGGAAGCCGCAGAGTGCGGGGCGGCGAGCCTGTTGATGATACTGCGGTATTATGGCTGCCATGTTCCTATGGAAGAGGTCAGAGCAGCGTGCGGCGTTTCCAGAGACGGATGCAATGCGGCGGGGATCGTAATGGCTGCAAGGGAGTATGGCCTTCTCTCTTCGGGGTATCGCTGCACGATGGAGAGACTCAGGGAAATGCCGTTTCCCTGTATTTTACATTGGAATGGAAATCACTTTGTCGTCCTGGAAGGGTTTAAGAAGAACTCTGCTTTGATCAATGATCCGGCGGTTGGACACAGGAGGATTTCCCAAACAGACCTGGAAGAGATTTTTACCGGGGTGGTCCTGGTTTTTAAGCCTGGTTTTGCCTTCCGTAAGGTACAGGCAAAGCGTCCCATCCAGGAGAAGATGGGGGAAAACTTCAGGAATTTCAAAAGTAACTGGATTTTCCTTATTCTGGCGGGTATCGTGTTGGTGATTCCCGGACTTTTAAGTCCCATCCTGACTCAGATTTTCCTGGATCACGTATTGCTTGCTTCCGCCCGAAGCTGGCTGAGTGTCGTTCTTTTGGGACTTGCAACGATTACCCTTTGCCAGATGGGGCTGAATTATATGCGGAACGGGATCCTTTCCCGCATGAAGGTGGAGCAGACGCTGGAGGCAAATCAGGATTTGCTTCGAAAGATGTTTCGGCTGCCGCTGGCTTTTTTTGATCAGCGTTATGCGGGAGATCTTGCCCAGAGGGAAGAAGCGGTGGGCAGGATTTACGAATTTATCGACGGCAGCCTGATCGATGTGGCGCAAAACGTATTTCAGGCGCTGGTCTTTTTCCTGCTCATGCTTCTGTACAGCAGAAAGCTGACTGCCTTAAGTCTCTTTGCCGCATTTTTAAGTGTGTTTGTTTTAAGTACCGTGATGCGGCGTCTGGGGGATCTGGCAATGAAACAGAACCAGGACAAAAACCGGATGATGGGTATGCTGTGTGCCGGTCTTTCGGTTTTCGGCACGGTGAAAGCCAGCGGCTGTGAAAATGAGTATCTTTCCATGCTGGTGGATCAGTATGCGGCTACGACAAAAAGTGAGACACGCCTGTCTTATTCCGGTGAAATCCTGGGGGCATTGCCGCAGACCATGTTCCAGATGGTTACGGTTACGGTTTTGATGGTTGGCAGCGGCCTGGTGATCAATGGTGAAATGACGATCGGTATGCTGACAGCCTTTACCCAGGTGCTTGGCTCTTTCCTTTCTCCTATTCGTCAGCTGTTGTCTATGGAACGGCAGCTGCAGCTGCTGAAAGCGGATATGGAAATTGTGCAGGATATTCATGAAGCTCTTGATGATCCTTATTTCCCGGAGAATCAGGAGAAGGCCTCATATGTGCCGCTGGAAGGAGCGATCGAAGCCAGACATCTCAGCTTTGGCTATATGAAAAATAAGCTGGTTGTCCGGGATATTTCGTTTCGTATGTCACCAGGCAGCAGAATAGGAATTGTGGGGGCTTCCGGATGCGGAAAAAGTACGGTAGCGAAATTGGTGACAGGTCTTTTGACACCATGGGACGGAGAAATACTCTTTGATGATGTGAAGCTCGAAGAAATTCCCGAAGAGGTTCGTTGCTCGTGCATCGCTGTAGTTTCACAAAAAGAAGCCTTTTTTTCCGGATCCATCCGGGATAATCTGACGCTGTGGAATCAGGCTGCCAAGGAAGAAGATCTGTTTTGGGCCCTTTCGGACGCGGAAGCCCTTGGGATGGTGAATGCTTTACCGGGAGGAATGGAGTACAGGCTGGAAGAAGGAGGAAAGAATTTTTCCGGAGGCCAGCTGCAGCAGCTGGCTATCGCCAGGGCGTTGGTTAAGCATCCGTCGATCCTGATACTGGATGAAGCGACTTCCGCGATGGATGTCTGGAATGAGAAAAAAATCATGAGCCATCTTCGAAACAGGGGCTGTTCCTGTCTGATTGTCGCACATCGTCTGTCAACGATCCGGGATTGTGACCTGATCCTGGTGATGGAAAACGGGGTGGTGGCAGAAGCCGGAACCCATGAGAAGCTGTGTTCAGATCAGGGGCTGTACGCCCGGCTTTATGCGGGAAAGGAAACGTGATATGGAGAAAAAGCCGCTGCCTGTAAGGGAGCAATTTCTGCTTGCGGCAGGAGATGATGACAGATTCGTCAAATCAGGATGTGTTCATGTATTTCTCTCTCCTCGTGATGGGAATAAGCCTCTGAGGCTGATGCATCTGGGAGAAGCGCTGGTAGGAGACGTGATACCTGCTCCGCCTGCGGAGGCGGAACAGCGATGTGTGCTTGTATGTGTACCCGGAGAATCTACTGTAGTGGACAGAGTTAATCTTGCCGGCAAAAGTAAATTCTATGCCGCTTATGTGGAAGATTCCGTTTTCACCCTGGGAAGAGAATTCGGTCTGGCACAGCTGCATGTAGGAAAGACAGATTTCTGGAAAACCGTTTTTTCCCGTTATGAGGAATGGTGCGCCGAAAGACAGGATACCATTACAGAGCTTGCGGATCAGAAAGCAGCTTTGGAGAAAGAGACCGCGGAACGTATCAGAAATATGCTGGGCGGCAGGCTGACGTATGAAATTTCATCCATTGAACGAAGCGGGGAAGCTTTATATGATGCATTGGCTTTTCTTTGTAAGCGCCGTCATATACCGATCGCCTCACCTTCTAAAATCCGCGAAAGCGGCCAGGGTGAGATGTCGATGCAGAATATTGCAAGGATGTCCGGCTTTATATGCCGTGAGGTAGATTTGCCCCCGGATTGGAAAAAAAACCTGTATCAGCCTCTTCTGGGTACCCTTTCTGCCGAGAAAGAAGAAAAAGACGCATATGTGGTCTGCTTTCGCCGTTTTGGAAGACTCTATCTTTTTGATCCGGAAAAGAGAAATATCCGTGCAATGTCAAAAAAAGAGGAGTCAGCTTTTGGTGGGACAGCCTGGGAAGTACTGCGTCCTTTTTCCACTGAGGCTGTAGATTTAAAGAGTGTGCTTTTGTATTGCAAGGATGAGGTATCATATACAGATGTCTGCCTTTGGTTGTTTGCGATGTTTCTGGTAACGGAAGTAGGGCTGGGCTTATCCAATCTCAACCGGATTATCTATGACAGAGCCATTCCCATGGGAGATATTTCCCTGGCATATGCCATGTGCTCGATCTTCCTTGTGCTGATGATCGCTAATTTTCTGTTTTCTGTCGCGCAGAATCTTGCCATGGCAAGAATTGCCGGAAGGGTTACTTACGCCATTCAGGGGGCGGTATATGACAGAACCTTTCATATGCCGGAGTATTATTTCAGAGGGCAGGAAAAGGCGGCAACGGCATATCGTATTTTTCATCTCTCGGAAATGTACGTTTCCGTGATCCGCAACGGTTTCCAGATCCTTGTACAGACACTGTTTTCCCTGCTCTATGTGAAGAGGATGTTTGATTATTCTTCGGAACTGGCGTGGATCGGTCTGGGTCTGGCCGGGCTGGAGATCGCTGTAACAGCGGTGCAAAGCATCCTGGCCAGAAGATATTCGATAAAGAGGATCGGTATTCTGACAGATGTCCGCTCTTTCTTATATCAAAGCCTTGGGGGAATTTCCACTCTCAGAGCCGGCGGAGCACAGACACATGCCCTTGGCCGCTATATGGAAAAGGAAACCGAGCTTGGCCAGACCCGGCGCCAGACCGATGATCTTGCCCGCACCGTCGGTATGTTAATGGCGTTTTTAAACGGCGCGGGGCTGATCTTATTTTACGGAACCATGGGCAGCAGGATGAAGATGAGCCAGGGTGCTTTTCTGGCTTTCCTGACCGCGAACAGTCTGTTTGCCGGAGCGGTATTGAAAGTGACCACGGATATGGTTTCCCTTGCGGCAATGATTCCGATCGTGAAGGACTCGGTAGGGGTTCTGAGGGAAATTCCTGAAAAGCCCGGTAAAGGGCAGATCCTGAAAAATATATCAGGAGATATTGTATTTTCACATGTATCTTATGGGTATGATAAAAACAATAAAATTCTCCGGGATATTTCTGTGCATATCCAGCCGGGAGAATATATCGGGATCGCGGGTCCTTCCGGCTGCGGAAAGTCAACGCTGATCCGTCTGCTTCTGGGTTTTGCAAAACCGGATATGGGACAGATTTATATTGACGGAGTACCGTTGAATCGACTGGACTTAACCGTATTAAGAAGAAGGATCGGCTGCGTTTTGCAGGACGGAAGTCTGTTAACCGGAACGATTTTGCAGAATATTAAGATCGTAAATTCGGAAGCGACAGAAGAAGAAGTCTGGAACGCCCTGGAGAAGGCAGGGATGAAGGACGATATTCAGGCGATGCCGCTGGGACTTATGACACCGGTATCGGAGGAGGGACAGACCTTGTCCGGGGGACAAAAACAGAGGATCCTGATTGCCAGAGCAATAGTGGCAAACCCCAAAATACTGATTTTTGATGAGGCTACCAGCGCATTGGATAACGTCACCCAGGAAAAAGTCATCCAGAGCCTTAACAGTCTTTCGGCAACACGGGTGGCCGTAGCCCATCGGCTTTCTACACTACAGAATTGTGACCGGATCCTGGTCATGGATCAGGGACGCATCATAGAACAAGGCAGTTATGATAAATTGATCGAAGGAAAGGGGAAATTTTATGAAATGGTCCAGGTACAGCAAGTTGTTTAAGTCGAAGAGAAACGGATGGATGTTATTTTCATCGGCGTCAAGAGCCTTTATGTGCGTAAAGGACGACGAGCTTCCTGTGATACGGGGAATCATGGAGGATCCGGAAGGGTACGATTATACCGATGTTCCCATGCTTTACATGCAGCTCAGGGCGTATGGCTTTCTGGTGGAAGACGGCAAGGATGAGGAATTATATAATATTACGAAGATGCGTCATCTCACCAATCTTTACGCGGACAGGGCACTGACGTTGACCTTCGCGATCACAACGGCCTGTAATTTTGACTGCAGCTATTGTTTTGAAACCAGCCATAAGGGACATGGGATGTCTCAGGAGGTCGAGGATAAGGTCATGAACTTCATCCGGCACTTCAACTCAGACGTGCTGCATATTACCTGGTACGGCGGGGAACCGCTGCTGGCCTTTGACAGGATCTGCAGCATTACCAGACGTTTAAATGATATGGGCAAGAAGTATGACGCCGGCATGATCACAAACGGATATCTGCTGACGAAGGAGCGCGCGGCAAAATTAAACGACCTGAATATTACGTATCTGCAGATTACCCTGGACGGGAAGAAGGAAACCCACGACGCAAGGCGTTATCTGACGGGAGGGCTGCCCACGTATGACCGTATCCTTGAGAATATCGAGGGCCTGATGCAGACGAACTTTAAAGGAAAGCTGCATGTGCGCGTAAATGTAGACGGCAGAAACAGCGAAGAGTTTGCCTATGTCTATAAAATGATGCAGGAAAAGTATCCGAAGGACTTCGGACGGCGGATCACGGTTTATCCGGGTTTCGTCAAGGGAGACAGCCATCCTGATCGCGGGTGCTTTTTCGATCCGGTCCAGCAGGGTGAATTCATTGCCGACATGATGGAGAAATACCAGATCGCTCCTCTGAATATTTATCCGCAGCGCATGTCTCCGGCCTGCGTGCTCACGAAGCGCAACGGATTTGTCATAGGGCCGGAAGGTGAGCTTTACAAATGCTGGGACGACGTAGGCATCAAGGAACGCGTGGTCGGCACGGTAGATCGCTTTGACAACTGGAATATGGGGCTGATCGCGGAAGGCATGACAGGATGCAGCTTCCTGGATGATCCGGAATGTAAAGAATGCTTTTATTTCCCTGTCTGCGGCGGCGGCTGCCATCGGATCCGCCAGAAAAACCTTCGTGCGGAAGAAAAACAAAGCTCCTGTGTATATTTTAAAGGAAATCTGGAAAACCTCCTGGAGCTTTTCTACGAATATAAGATGAGCAGGCAGCAGGCGGGAAGGAAAGAGCAGAATGGATGACGGGCGTTATGGCCGCTTTAAAAGACTCTGGGAAACCTATCAGATTGACCCGGCTTTTCGCAAAGACGCAGAGGAACAGATTCCCGGAATGTTTCCGGCAGGTGAGGAGCGTCTTATGCGGGAGGCGATCCTTGAGATGGGTAAGGGGAGATTCTCAGAGTTGGGAGGAAACATATATTTTTGCGAATTTCGGGAACGGAATCGCAGGGTTTCCGGATATGTCGAGCAAAGAGTCAGCCCGTCTTCTTTTCGGGAACCTCAGATGTATGCCTACCTGCAGCGGATCCGGAATCGGTGCAGACTGGAATCTTCCGCTATCCGTCAGCATCCTAATATTTTTTATTATCCTCTGGCTTTCGAACTAAGCCAGGGCTGCCGTGTCGGCTGCAGCTTTTGCGGCCTGATGGCGGAGCGATGGGTAAAGGATGCGCCCTATGAGCAGGCTTTCTGGAAGGATATCCTGGCGGCTGCCGGGGAGTACCTTGGAGGTATTGCCGGAGATGCGCCATGCTATTTTGCCACAGAGCCTCTGGATCATCCGGATTACGAGCGGTTTCTTATGGATATGGATGAGGTACTGGGGGAGGTGCCCCAGACTACGACGGCTGTGGCAGACAGAGAAGAGGAAAGGATTCACTCTCTGATAAGATTCCTGGGGGAAGAAAGGCTTGCAGGTCAGGCACGGCTGCGGCTGAGCGTTCGCTCCATCGGCCAGTTTCGTCGGATTTCTCAGGAATTCTCTCCGGAGGAGCTGGCAAACGTGGAGCTGCTTCCGAATAACAAGGAGTCTCTGATCGCGGCTTCTGATTCGGGCAGAAACCGTCCTCTGGAAGGAAGGAAAAAGATACGGTACAGCATCTGTTGTGTATCAGGCGTGAAGGTAAATCTTGCAACACGCCGGATGATCTTTCTGGAGCCTGTGCTTCCGGATGAGGAGCATCCATGTGGGTACCGTATCAGGGAGAGCGTTTCTTTTGCGGATCAGAGGGAATTTGCGGAAAAACTGGCAGGTCTGTACCGGCGCCACGCATGTGAACGGCTTCCTGACGAGGAAAAGCTGATACTTCATCCGTATATTCAGATAGAACCATCAGAGGACTTTCTTTACCTGAAAGGGGACGGGGTCGGATATCGGATTCCCAGAAATATGTATAATGAATGTATGATTTCCGCTTTGAAGAAAGGAGGGATGTTTGAGGAAATAATAAGAGGAACAGGGTTGACGGATTCATGGAAAACTGCCTTATGGGAATTTCTGAACCAGATGTTCCAGAAAGGGTATGTAATCAATATCTGAAGGGGGACTACACTGTGGAAAAATGGACACAAAAAGAGCTTGAAGAGCTGTACAAGAAAGTAAACGAGATGGCGTTGTCTGATCCGGAATTCCGTAAGGAACTGATGGCGGATCAGATCGGAACACTGGAAAAGATAGCCGGACGGAAGCTTCCGGAAGGCTTCCAGCTCAGGTTTGTTGAAGGTGAGAATGCGTATGCTGCCGCGTATGTGCTGCCGAATTTCACGGGAGATGAAATTGATCTGAAGGGTCTTCAGTCCGTTGCCGGCGGAAGCGACATCGATGGGTTTACCAGCGGATCTTCCTGCAAGGATGACGTAAACGGTGACGAGGTATCTATTTCCATCGCATTGATTGTCAGTGTCTGTGCTGCAGCCGGCCAGATTGGCGGCTGTCCGGCAGACGTTTGCGCTGCGGCAGCCTGCCCGGCGGATGCCTGTGCTGCGGCAGCCTGCGCCGCAAAGGCTTGCGCAGCCTTTGGCGGGTGTGCTGCGGATGCCTGCGGCGGTGATGCCTGTGCGGCGAATGCCGGATGCCTGGGAGAGGTCTGTGGAGCTGATGGGTGTGGAGCCGCAGGAGGATGCGGCGCGGCAGCCTGCGGCGGAGCAGCCTGTGGAGCGCAGGCGGCTTGTATCGCGGATGCCTGTGGAGCTGCGGCCTGCGCTGCGGCCGGAGTTTGTTCTGCGGCAGCCTGCGGTGCGGCAGCCTGTGCGGCAGAGGGCTTCTGTACGGGTGATGCCTGTGGAGCAGCAGCCTGCGCGGCTGATGGCGCCTGCGTTGGAAATGTGACCGGCCTTGGCGCCTGCGCGGCTGACCTGTTCTGCGCGGCGGCAATCTGCTCAGTTGCAGGCTGCCTGGCGAACTTAGAGTGCGCCGGAGATCTTTGCGGAGCCAATATCAGCTGGTATGACGGCAACTGCGACGGAAATGAGTGTGGAGCTGACGGTCTGTTCAGCGGCAATTAATGATTGCGGATCAAAATAATCCCCTCGGATTATTTTGCGGACGGTACTCTGATGGTCCGGTTCGATACGATCATTTCATGAGGGATCTGCCCATGTATCTGCCCGTATCGAGCCTTGTCAAAAGCCTGCTCCCACAGCAGACAAGCTTTCAGCGGGAACAGGCTTTGACCCGGGAATGATTCGTTTCATATTGTTCTTTATGGAGGAAACGCTATGGAAAAATGGACAAGAGAAGAATTGGAAGAGCTTTTTCAGAAAGCTAACCAGAAAGCGAAGGAGGACGAAGAATTCCGGAAGGAAGCTAAGCAGGATATAAAGGCTGCTTTGGAAAAACTGGCAGGACGGGAACTGCCGGAAGGATTTCAGCTGGAAATGATTGCGTCCGGAGCGCTTGACGATGAGGCAGCGGAAAAAGCGGCAGGCGGTCAGAGCGAAAATTGCATTATTGATATAAATTTCCCCAAGTATGAGGGCTGTCCTGACTTATGTGGTGCATGGGGCTGCCCCACTTACGGTCATGTTTATTTTTGTCCGCCGCAAATCTGTGCCACACACGTAGCCCCGGCACCCTGCAGTGCGGATATATGCGGATTTGATATTTGCGGAGCAGTAATATGCGCTGCACATGCTTAATGATTTTCTCCCGCCTTGCCCTCCGGCAGTAACTTACAGCTGTTTGTTGTCTCTGTGTTTTTATGACCTTCTGGATTTGAATCATTTAGGAACCGGGCGAAAATAAAAGGAACAGGCTGCTGAGGATTTTTGTTCGGATGTGCCTGTCAAAAAAGCGGGCATAGAGTGCTGTGTGAACTTTTTTTGACAGGTGCAGCCGGACAAAAAGCCCGGCAGATTGATCTATTTATTTACGGATGGATCCTTATGGAGGAAACGCTATGGAAAAATGGACAAAGGAAGAATTGGAAGAGCTTTTTCAGAAGGCTAACCAGAAAGCAAAGGAAGATGAAGAATTTAGAAAAGAAGCGAAACAGGATTTAAAGGCTGCTTTGGAAAAGCTGGCGGGACGGGAACTGCCGGAAGGAATGCAGCTGGAAATGGTTGCGTCCGGGGAGCTTGACGATGAGGCAGCGGAAAAAGCAGCAGGCGGTCAGAGTGATAATTGCCTTATTGATTTAATTTTCCCCAAGTATGAGGGCTGTCCTGAATTTTGTGCTTTATGGAGCTGCGGTGGTTATATGTGCGCCGCAAAAGCTCCCTGCCTGCTGGAGAGCATAGGACCCTGTGCTGCATACACAGTACCCTGCGCTGCATTTTGCGTCGCGGATTTTTGCACAGCAGATATATGCGCCGCATTGGCATAATGGTTTTCTTCCGTCCTGCCTTCCGACCTGATTGCTGTCGAAGGTCTATGTGAACTTTTTTGATACGTGCAGCCGGACAAAAGACCAGAAGATTGATCCGTTTATTTACGGATGGACCCTTATGGAGGAGACGCTATGGAAAAGTGGACAAAGGAAGAATTAGAGGAGCTTTTTCAGAAGGCAAACCAGAAAGCGAAGGAAGACGGAGAATTTCGGAAGGAAGCCAGGCAGGATGTAAAAGCTGCTTTGGAAAAGCTGGCGGACCGTAAACTGCCGGAAGGATTTCAGCTGGAAATGGTTGAGCCAGGAGAGCTTGGAGATGAAGCAGCGGAAAAAGTAACAGGCGGCCTGAACTTAATAATATGCTCGACATATGATGAACAATGTCCTGAATTATTCTGCCATGCATGGGGCTGTCCTGGTTATGTTTATAAACCACCCTGCACGACGTATTCTTGTGGCGCGGCAGGACCTTGCCCGTTGTATTCTTGTGCGGCAGATTGCGGGGGCTATTTTTGTATGGCAGAAGCCTGTGCTACCAAGGTATAAAACTTTGCTGTAAAAAACGGATACAAGGCGGACAAAATGTGCGTCTGCCCCGGATTTTTTTGAATGATGAGAAGTCCTGTCTTTGGCTGGTTCAAAGACAGGACTTTTTCTTATCCCCAATCCGCCCAAACGACAATGTCACCAGAATCTTACATAACAAAATTGTAATAAGTAATTAAGAAAAATTTCAAATAAGGAAAGATAAAGTATAGCATTCTAAGATTGGATTTGCTATAATAATCCACAAAATCGGAGAATTGCCCAAAATTCCGGGTAACGTGTATTCGTTTGATTCCTGATCGAATAAATATTGCCGGAAAAGGTATAAAAACTGCAGTAAAAAAAAAGCATAAAGGAGCTTGAGAGGAGACGGGAAATGGGAAAAAATCATCGATGGCTGCGAACACTTTTAGCGGTTCTGATTCTGACAACCATGTTGTCTCAGCAGCTTGCAGGCCGGACAGCGCAGGTCTTTGGAGGGGAGAGCTATTCCGCCGCAAAGGGAGAATTTGATTTTGAAGAGGTCTATGATGAAACCGGTGATGAAGACCAGGGTGAGTACTGGGAGTATGACCCGTCAGACGGAGCCGGCTATGAAGAGGGAACCGACGGCTGGCAGGATCCCGTCGAGGAAGAGACCTGGGAGGACTATGGGTTCGAGGAATGGTCCTACGATGAGTGGATCGGAAGCGAAGGGGATGCCAGCGGGGAAGATTCCGCCAGTTCAGACGATGATGATTCTCAGGAGGATACGTCCTGGAATACGGACGTGTGGACAGAGCCTTCCTTTGAAGAGATCCGGCCGGAAGAGGGTAATTCCGAGGGGCAGTCTGTGATTCTCCCTGTCGAGATTCCCGCACAGCCGGAGTATGACCTTCCGGTATCGGATGCAGGAGACAGTTTTGCGGATCTCTTTACCAGTACGCCGGTGAGTGAAGCGGAGCAGGAGGAGACGTTTGAGCAGGCACAGGAGGATGATGGTTCCGCTGAAGCGGTAAGAGCGAATGCATCCGAAACCTTTGATCTGACTATAAAGCTCAGGTTCTATGACTACGACGGAACGACAGAGCTTCCCGACACAACATTTACGACCTATCGGCTAAGGATTTATCAGGAAGCCCCTAAGGCGGGATATCGATATTACTATACCCCTACCGTGAGAAAAGAAAGCGGATGGGAAGTTACAATGCCCTCTTTAAACCGGGCACACTATAACGGAGAGGAATATGTTTATACGGCAGAACCTGATTCCTTAAGCAAATTCAGGATTGCGGGCTCCAGGCGTACGGGAGATACGCTTGAAGTCAGCCTGCAGCAGGTTGCCGGCGATATTCCCGTACAGGTCCGGTGGCTGGATATCAATGAAAAAGAAACTGTCTGCAGCGACAGCTCTGTGACGGCAGATCTCGCTGTGACAACAGGGGATGGTACGAGAAGGACTCGAAATGCTGCGATATACAAAAGTGATGACTGGAAGGGTTCCATTGATTGGCTTATAAATAATCCCCTTCCGGCGGATCCTGCAGATATGACATTTGATCCGACGATGACAGGGAATGGATTCCGTCTGTGGAAAACAGAATATAACCTGGCTCACCTGTTTACCGAGGGGATCACGTATGTCATGATCAGTTCCCGCACTTCACTTCCGGTGAAGGTGAAGATGGAAGGAAAGCCTTCCGGAGCTGGTTCCGTAATGGTTACGTGCTCCGTGTGGAAAGAGGCTGTGGGTGCGGACGGCTCCGTTTCGGAAGTGCCTGTGCTGAATGCCGGCGGGAACCAGGTGAAAAAAAGCTTCTCCATATCCGGCGAAGAGGGAACCGGCACGATCACGGATATTCCGGTTGATGAACCGGGAACGGTTTTTGTCGTGAAGCAGGATCCGATTCCCGGCTATACCTGTACGAGTGAAAAAGACGACGACGGTACGTTTGTCTTTACCAATACCGCGATCAATGTTCCCGTCCATATGAAATGGGTGGATGAGAAGGGAAATGAGATCAGTGAGCCGTCTGATTTCTATGAATATAATTTTTATTCTGTCAGAGTGGATTTAAAAACGGGTACCTCCGAGGAGAATCTGAAGACGAAATCGTTTACGTTTTCATCTTCCACCGGTTCGGAAGGGCAGTTTTCCGTGGTACAGGCAGACCCGGAAAATCTCTCCTCAGTCATGATAGAGACCAGTCTGTCGCTAAGCAGAAGATCAAGAAGCGACTACACGGTCGAGGTTTTGCCGGTCGAGCCGGAGAAGCTTCTGACCGATGGAGTTACGGTGGTCTGCACCCGTACCAGGATCCTTCTCAATGTCGAGGTGATCTGGGAGGATGCGGAAGGAACGCAGATTAAAAAAACGAGACCTGCAAGCACCGTCTATGCTTCGCTGATGCAGGGCACGGAGGGAGATGAGGACTGGGAGGCGGTGCCGGTCAGCGGGAACGAGAAATTTTCGATTTTTTATGATTCACAGTATAATGATCACGGTGAGTTTGAATCTTTTTATTGGAGGAGAAAGATCTATTCGGTTCCCGCTCCTGCAGCCGGCATGGAATATACACTGGAGCAGGATAAGGTCGAGGATTACGGCTGGACAGTCGAAAAGACTGTGGGTGACGGCGAAATATCCTTCATTCTGCGGAACCGCAGAAATGAGACGGATATCCCGGTTCAGATAAAATGGGTGAATACGAACGGCGAATCCCTGCGCTCTTCCCTGATCCCGGTGCAGGGTGTATCCGTGGCTTTGCTGTACGCGATCCGGGGAGAAGGGCAGCTATCCTATCTTCCTGTGAAGGATGACGCAGAGAAAGAGTTCCGGGCGACGATCCGGAGTTCTGAGAGCTGGAGAAATACGTTTAAGGATGTGCCCGTGAGAGAGCCGGGCACGGTATTCACAGTAGAGCCGGAGGAGTTCGAGGACTTTACGGCAGCCATCGAAGAGGACGGCAACGGCGGTTTTGTTGTTACCTACACCAGGAATGTGAAAAAACCCGTGCAGCATACGGTTCAGATCAACTGGGTAGAAGCGGACGGAACTACGCCGACGACAAAAGAGCTTCCTCAGAGCGTGACCGCGCATATTCAGGCTTATGTGAACGGAAACGCCATGGCAGGTAAGTCCTGGGATGTCACGATGGATGCTGCATCAGGCTGGAAAACTGTCGTGGACGGGATTCCTGCAGAAAATGAATATTATTATCCGGTAACCCTTACCGTCACACAGGGTCTTGCCGAAGGCTATGCGTTTGTCTCCCAAAAACAGGAGGACGGGGTGACAACGATTACGTATCGTTACGACCGTCTGCGCATAGAGGCAGAGAAGATCTGGTACGAATCTGACGGCAAGACGGCTGTGCCGGAGGCTGAAGTTGCGGATAAAGAGGCTGTGTTTATCCTGCAGAAAAAGGTGGGAAACGGCGGCTTTGAGGATGTTTTAAATGCAGACGGGAGCCTCGTAAAGATTACGGCAAATGCCGCAACCGGCTGGAAGGCTTCCCTTGACAGCCTTTTACAGGCAGATGACGAAGGTACGGCGATTACATATCAGCTCACCGAGGAAATGCAGCTGGGATATACGACGACTTACGGATCCGACATGAGCGGGCTGACACAGAAGGTTACCATCTATAATACGAAAAACGCGGTCCGCAGGATTCCGGTTACCCTGCGCTTTGTGGAAATGGATGGGAGTCCGCTGCGAACCCAGTCCCCGGGTACCGCGCGAGTTTTTCTGGCGGTAGCAGAGACGGACGCGGATGGTAATGTGACCTCCCAGAAGATTTATATAAATGAGATCGGCGAGATGGTTTATGTGGATCTCGACAGACAGGGGTATATACCCGCTCCCTCAGATGTGATCCCTGCTTTGGAGCTGGAGAGGATCGAGGGCTTTACCGGAAGCTATGAGAGGACATCGGACGGACAGGGATTTATCGTGACCTATGTGAGAGATACGCCGGCTGCCACTCCCACACCGCTGCCGACCGCGACGCCGACGCCTGCTGCGCAGTCAACCGTGACGCCGACACCGACCCCGACCCCGATGCCGGCATATACGCAGGATGATAACGTGACGGCCGCGGTTACGGTCACCTGGCTGGACAGTAAAGGAAATGTGATGCCGGAGGAAGAACTTCCGGACCGGCTGGAGCTTATTCTGCAGGCAAAGTATGAAAACGGGGGAAGTGTTTCCGGCACACAAACCGTTTTTGCCGCGAAGTCAAAGAACTGGGCGGAGACGGTAAACCGCTTACAGGCGGCAGATTCTTACGCGAATTATGTGTATTATTTCCGTCTCGCGAATGTTTCGGCAAATAATGTATATAATTCATCTGATTATTCCGTGACGTATGAGGATAAGGCGGATGGCCTGACACACAGTACGAAAATCACAATCCGGAAGCAAACCTTCGACATCCCGGTTCAGGTTGTGTTCGTTGATGAAAACGGGATAGAACTGGAAGAGGACTGGCCGGAGCTGCCGGCTCAGGTAAAGCTTGACAGGATTGTCCCGAGCCGCATTGAAGATCTGACAGTCACAGCTTCCGACAGCTGGAAAGGGACGATCCATGATATTCGATGGACCGGCGGCTTCTGGCTTGAGCTTCCGGCCTGTTCTGCCGCGTACCGTGGAAATAACAGCCTTGTGACCTATACTTCCCAGCGCATCTATGAATATATAGGTTCAAAAAACAAATATGATGAGAATCACCCTCTCCGGGTGGTATTCCGGGCGGATTATCGGACGGTTAAGGCTCACCTTGCCTGGTGGGAGTACGACGGACGGAATATCCGGGCAAACAAGGATCTGCCGAAGAATGTACAATTGATTCTGACGGAATATAATTCTCCGGATAATTACCATAGTGAGCAGGCCGATGATTATACAGAAAGTACAGATCGGAACGGGGATCCCTATATCATCAGCCTGTCCGGGAAGGATCCGGCCGGCTGGGTGGGCGAGATCAGCCGTCTGCCGGCCAAAAGGGCTAATGGCGACAATATCTTCTATAAGTTCAAAGAAGAGAATCAGGATCCGTTTATGTTTTCACAGATCAGCCGTTCCGGTTCAGGGAATCAGATTCAGATCCAGATTGATAATCTGAGAAGAACCGGGACGCTGGTCATCAGACAGCTCTGGTATGACGAAGAAGGAAAAGAACTGACAGGGCAGGAGGATTTCATCCCGGATACGGCGACGGTATATCTTTCCGCGTACACGTATAAAAACGGCAATCAAAGTTATCTGGATTTGAAGGACAGCAATGGAAATCCTCTTTCCATTCAGCTGAAAAAGAGTGACGGATGGGTTGGAAGCATTCCGGACCTGGTATTCTGGGATGACGAGGACGCCAGAGTTACTTATGGAACGAATGAAGAACCGATGAGAGGCTTCCATCTCTGTTCAGGAGATTATCGCAATTTCGGTACACCTCAGAGGCCTCTTCTGATCCGCGTATACCGGGACAGGCTGATCGAGTTCCCGTTCCGCGCGGTATGGCGGGATACGGCAGGAAATGATATTACGGATAAGAGTATCCTCCCGGATCAGGTGACGGTGAAATTACAGGGCAGAGTGTATGGATATAATCATGAAGCCGGTCAGAATACGAATTCAGAACCGGAGACCTGGCGCAGCCGGGAAGATGAGATCATAGAGCTGAAGCTGACAAAGGAAGGAGATTACACAGGGGTCTTTAAGGACGTTCCGGTTTCTTACAATACTTCCTATACTCAACTGACGCTTGACAGAGATTCTCTGGCAGTGGATGGCTTTGATATTTCTCAGTGGAGCTTTAATACAGCTGACGGCGGTTATGTCGTTTACAGGCAGCGGGTCGTCACTCCGACGCCGACATTCACCCCTGTGCCTACAGCGACGCCGATTCTGCCGACGAAAACGCCGACTCCTGTCGTGACGGTAACGAAAACGCCGACGCCTTCACCGCGCGCGACAGTGACGCCGACGGCAGCGCCTGCAGTTACGATATCGCCGACGGTAAGCCCGACAGTTACGGTATCACCGACGGCAACGCCATCGCCGACAGTTACCCCAAGCGTACGTGCCGCATATATCCCCCCGGTTACCGACTGTACCGTAACCGGTCTGGAGGAGCCGCTGGAATTCCGCCCGGGCGTGTACCATCCTTTCGAGGCACATGGAGTGAGCGCTGCGGACAAGTACTCACCTCTTGTCGTCGGGGACGGCAGATGGGTACCTGCCTACTGGTCCATGAGAGAAAAACCGACAGAAGATCAAAAAGAAGGGAACTGGAAGATCGGTGTCAAGAACGGTCTGAATCGTGACGGAGAGTTTACGATGTACGTTTTCTTCCGTCTCTATACCTGGAACGGCAGCAAGTGGATCATCACTGAGACAGAAGGGCATATCCCGACAACCTTTAAATCTCTCGCTTATGATGAGAATGTGACGCCAACCATAACCCCAACCGCGACGCCGACCAATACGCCGGAACCGACGATGCCGCCTGCCTCTGATAAGGCGACGCTTCATGTGACCAGAAACCTGATCTGGGCGGATGATGGCTCACCGATGTCAGCCATTGATGAGACAGCCTATGTCTCGCTCTTTATGGACGAGGATTATGAAGAGCTTGCGGCTACAGCGGCGGTAGGCGCAAAGTCGGTAGATACTCCGATCCTGGAGATGACTTATGAACATGCGTCTACAGCAAGCGCAACCTTTACGAATATTACTCCGGGCACCTATTATCTGGCGGAGACAGATGAAGACGGGGTGTTTGTGACCAGCGATGAGTATACCACAGACCTCTATGATGGACGCCATGTGATTACCGTAAAGGAGGGAGATACGGCGTTTGTAGAGTTTACAAACACCTATCACGAATGGCCGTATGGGTATTACTTTGAGGGAAGGCTGAGGATCGAAAAACTTGTCGTGGACGTGAACGGCAATCCTGTGGGAGTGGATGATACCTTTGCCGCAGAATTGTATATGGACGAGGATATGGAAGAGTTTGCGGTGGATTATGTTCCTGATGCGGAAGTGATGCTGGAAATGAACGGGAATTCATCCGCTTATGTGGAATTCCCTGTGTACCTGACGCCGGAAGAACCGGAGCTGACCTTCTATATCTTTGAAATGCTGCCGGAAGATGCAGAGGAGGACGCTTATATTCCTTCTATCTCAAACGATGGCGTTGTGACCGTTTCGCTGGATGATACCGAGACGCAGGTCGTGGTGATCACCAATCAGATGACTGGCGAGCCGCCGATCATCACTGTTTCACCGACGCCGACGGAAGCTCCTGGTCCGGATACGCCGACGCCGACTCCGATCGAGATGACAACACCGACACCAACGCCGATCGATACGACAGTGACGCCGACGCCAATTACAGTAACGCCTACTCCGATTACCGTTACTGTGACGCCTACCCCGATTACCGTGACGGTCACGCCGACTCCGTTCGTCATTTCCGTAACCCCGACGACTTACTACCTGCCGGGTGACGGAACAGTATATACCTACAGGACTACAGGAACGACCGGAGGAACAACAACGGTGAACACAACGACAAATACCACCACAACGACCCAGAGCCAGCAGCAACTGCAGCAACAGGCTGTACCAGCCGAGGCGGTCCGGACGGCGGACGACAGCCCGACCGCTTTGTATCTGTGGCTTCTTGGCCTGAGCGCAATCGTGACGGCAGAGATCGTTTGCAGGAAGAAACGTAAAGTCAGATGATGAAGGTCAAAGCCTGAGACGTGAAAAAATAATTGATCTACCGGGTTCTCCTTTTACCATAAAAGAGAACCCGGTTTTTATCGCAGAGAGAAAGCGGGGGCTGAGCGGGTTTGTATTTTGCGGGATGGCGGGGAAACGGCAGTTCATTGCGTTCATGAGTATAACGAAGACGAGGAATAGAAATGTTTTTACGAAAAAAAATTATAGATTTGTTAGGCAGCCTGGATCAGAGGCTGCGTGACATTACAGAGAAGTTATCAGAGGAAAAAAACTCAGGAGAATCGCTCCCGACAGCTTTAAAAGAACTGGAAGCCTCATCTTCTGCTGCCGCGGATAAAATTCTGGAGGAGATGTCAAAGCTGTCTGAGAAACAGAACCGTCATGATATGGCAATTGAGGATATGCTGGACATCTGGGACGAAAAATCGGCAGAAGCAGACAAGATCATTGCTTCTTTTCAGACAGCCTATGAAGCGGTTTTACAGAATGAGAAGAAGCAGCAGCTGGATGAAGCAAAGGCCAGAGAACAAAGACTGTTAACCCTGGCGCATACTTATCAGCTTCAACTGGACCAGTTAGGCCAGATGCTTGACAAAGAAGACGGCTGGGCGAGGCAGTTTCAGCTGATCATTCAGAAAACGGAAGCTGTACGGCGGCAGGCCGGCATTTCTTTGATCGGACGGGAGGGGGAAGCCATTGATCTGAAAGCACATGAGGTGATGGAAATTGTCCCGACGGATGATCCGGGTCAGCAGGCGACGGTGGCCAGGGTTTATGAAACCGGATTTATTTATCTGGGAGAGGTATATTGTAAAGCAAAGGTAGCCGCATACAGGCACATGTAAAAAGGAGGAATACCATGGCTGCAGTAATCGGAATCGATTTAGGCACTTCCACAACTGAAGCTGCTGTCTATGTAGACGGCCATACCGAGATGATCGTGAATTTTTCCGGAAATGTCATTACACCTTCTGTTCTCGGAATTAATCCGGACGGAAAATGGATAATCGGAGAGGATGCGAAAGCACAGGCTCTTTTGTATCCGGAAAAAACAGCCATGGAAGTCAAACGGAAGATCGGGACAGGAGAGAAGATCACTGTTGACGGAAAGGATTATACCGCCCAGGATCTTTCGGCAAAGCTGTTGAGGCATGTCAGGAAATATGTGTCCAAAGCTTTAGGTGAGAAAGTAACTCGTGCCGTTATTTCCGTGCCGGCTTATTTTAATGATATCCAAAGACAGGAAACAGTCCAGGCCGGAAGGAAAGCCGGTTTTGAGGTGGACCGGATTCTGAATGAGCCGACGGCAGCCGCTTTAAGCTATGGACTGGATCACATGGACGAGGAAAGCCATATCCTGGTGTATGATCTTGGAGGCGGAACCTTTGATGTTACGCTCCTTGAGATGTTTGAGGGAGTACTCGAGGTTAAGGCGAGCAGCGGGGACAATCAGCTTGGAGGCAAGGATTTTGATGAGAAGCTCATGGATTATCTTATCCGGCAATTTCAACGGAAAAACAGTGTCGATCTTGCCTCTGACCATTACGCGATGATGAAGCTTAAAGCGGAGGCGGAAAGCTGCAAGATGGCTCTTTCTACGCAGGATTCTTATCAGATCCTGATTCCGATGATCGCAAAAAAGGGCAAAACGCCTCTGGCAATGGAGGAAACCATCACGAGGGAGATGTTTGAAAACCTGACGAAAGAGCTGATTGAACGTACGCATCATCCGATAGAAGTAGTACTGCAGGATTCCGGTCTTACACAAGATCAGATTGATAAGATCATTCTCGTAGGCGGTTCCACCAGGATGCCTATGGTCGCGAAGGATATCGAAGCTTTCCTTCATCAAAAGCCGGCAGAGGCAGTAAACCCGGACTATGCCGTGGCGGAAGGCGCGGCTGTGCAGGCCGCAATCATTGATGGAAGAATTGATGCTGCAGAGGGGCTGATCATTACCGATGTCAATCCCTATACTCTGGGAGTCCGCGTGGTGGATGGATATAATGACGATGATATCATGAGCGTAATCATTCCCCGCAACGTAACGATTCCGACATCCAGAAATGAGATTTATACCACCGCGGCGGATAATCAGACGCAAGCTGCTATTGAGGTGTTTCAGGGCGAAAGCTCTGTCGCGACGAACAATAATTTCCTTGGGGAATTTACGGTCACCGGCATCCCGAGAAAAGCCGCAGGAAAAGAGCAGATCCTGGTAGACTTTGCCTATGACCTCAATGGCATGCTCTCCGTTACCGCGACAATCGTTTCCACAGGAAAAAATGCTTCGATTCAGATTAATATGTCTGAGGTCAAGAAACAGAAGAAGAAAAAGGAAATAAATCCATATTCCCGTGACCTGGATAGCTGGATGGACTATTTAGATACAGTATTTGGCGCTGATGATGATTTTGATGAAGATGATATCGCTGACTTTATGAAAGACGTTTTTGATATGGATGAGCTGGGAGATGATGAAGATGAAGAGGAGGAACCTCCGGTGGATGTTTCCGACTGGAAGTCAAAAAAGGACGCATCTGCATATCGCGCGTTGATCCGCAGAGCGGAAAGGACATTGTCAAAGCTGGATCCAAAAGGGGAACAGCATCATCTTTTGAATGATGCAATTTACAATTTGAAGGCAGCGATTTGCCTGGGAACAACTCCGGTTTATGATATGTGTGAACGCTCGATTTTAATGATGCTGGATCTTATTGAGGAGACAGATGCGTAAGGAGCTGTGCAAAAACGACCTAAACAGATGGTGCAGGATAAAATCCGTCCAGGCAAGGCGACGGAAGGAGCCGCGGCGGGCTGCGGCGAATGACAGCAATGCAGCCCGTGCGGATTTAGACACGCCGGATGTAAAGGTTATTTATGCACAGATCCTAAGGGCAGGCTGTACAGAAGAGGTACTGTACTCGATCAACGTACGATCAGGAAAGGGTCATCATGGAGCAATATTACGCGATACTGGGAATTGAGAAGGGAGCTTCGGAAAAGGAACTGAAACGGGCTTATGTCAGGCAGATCCGTCTTCATACGCCGGAAAAGGATCCGGAAGGTTTCCGCAAAATCCGTGATGCTTATGAAAAGCTCACTCAGACAGATCCGCAAGATGAAGAAGCTTCTTTTGCGCCTGTGGAAGAGGGGTTCCAAAAGCTTTTTTATGAGCAGATCGAAACCTTACGGGCAAATCACCGAACGGCAGCCTGGAGAGATAAAGCACAGGAAGCCTATGACCAGTTTCCGCAAACCACATACTTTCTATATCAGCTTGTGTTGGCGCAGATCTCCTGCGGTAATTATCGGAAGGCAATCAAAAATGCGGAGGAGCTGGTAAAACGAGAGCCTGATAATAAATGGTATCTGGAGCAGCTGGGACGGGCAAATAATAAAAACGGATACAATAATAAAGCTGTAGCCGCTTTCGAAAAGGCCTATCAGGCAGGAAACCGTTCTCTGGAGTTTTTATGTGAATATGCGGAACTGAACAAGGAGAGGAGATATTATGAAAGAGCCTTTCAAACTGCTGCAGAAGGTCTGCAGGGAAGGGCAAAAAGATGGAACAGGGAAAATATCAACAGTGGTGTCAGGCTGTATCGTGTCACCGGATCTACGGCAAGGTTTGTTCCTCAAAAGGACTTGATTCCGGTAATCTCGGAATTTGCTGATTTTGTCGCCTCTAATATCTGGATTTTGCAAAATTGGAAGGGCTCATGTTATAACTGCGCTTATCAGCTGATGGATGCCGCTTCACCGACAGGAAAGAAAGAAGAGATCAGCAGGGAGGTCAGTACTGCTTTGGCGGCTATAGGCAGGGGCATTTATAAACTATATGGGGAAATGGACCAGGACGTTTGGGAACTGCTGTCGCATATTCTGGATTCAGATTACAGACTCAATGAACATACAATTAACCTGATTGTGGCAATGAACGCGAAAGATAAACTGTCAAAAAAAGCGTTCAGGGAGGCGCAGCTGTTTGCTTTAAAAGAGCGGGAACAGGTACTTAGCGACCGCTCGATGGTCGAGAAGGAATATCCTTTTATGTATCAAAACGCAGAGAGCTTTTTCGAACTTCTGTCAGATAACAAAAAGTCAGAAATTAAGAAATCAGAGCTTTTGCGGGATCTGGGCAGATCCCTTGCCAGCTGGGACGACAGTGAAAGCCTGTTCCTTAAGGCGTATCCCGAGGAAAAGAAGGCGATCTTTGGGACACAGGTGGCGACAGGAATGGAAACCTATGTCCGGGAGAAGAAAAAGATCGGCAGGAATGATCCCTGTCCTTGCGGCAGCGGCAGGAAATTTAAACAGTGCTGTATGGGAAAAGGAATCTATGATTAGGAATGTCAACAGCATTTTGACAGGGTAAAAACCATAAAAGTTCATGTAGACAAAACGAACTATTTGGGTTAAACTGTATAAAAGAGAAACTGTATCTTCTTCCTGTTTGGAAAATATGAATATGAAAAAGAGTTTCAGAAAGGAGCAGGCTATGCTTTATATTGGCATTGACTTAGGGACGAGTGCTTGTAAGTTTCTCCTGATGGATGAAAAGGGTGAAATCAAGAACATCGTTTCCAAGGAGTATCCGCTGGAGTTTCCTCATCCGGGCTGGAGCCAGCAGAATCCTGAGGATTGGATGAAGGCTGTAGAGGAGGGCGTTCCGGAGCTGCTGCAGGGCTATGACGGGAGCCAGGTCGCAGGCATTGGCGCAGGCGGCCAGATGCATGGACTGGTTGTCCTGGACGATCAGGATCAGGTCATCCGTCCCGCCATCCTTTGGAATGACGGCCGTACCGCGAAGCAGGTGGATTATCTGAACAATGAGATCGGCAAGGAAAAGCTGAGCGAGTATACCGCAAACATCGCTTTCGCCGGTTTTACCGCGCCGAAGCTTCTGTGGATGAAGGAAAACGAGCCGGAGCTTTTTGCAAAGATCGCAAAGATCATGCTCCCCAAGGATTTCATCAATTACCGTCTCTCCGGCGTACACTGCACGGATGTGTCGGATGCATCCGGCATGCTTCTGTTTGACGTAAAGAAAAAATGCTGGTCAAAAGAAATGCTGGATATCGTCGGCGTGAAGGAAAGCCAGATGGCTAAGATTTTCGAATCCTACGAAGCTGTCGGCAGGATCCTGCCGGAGATGGCTGAAAAGCTCGGCATCTCCAAGGACTGTGTGATTGCGGCAGGAGCCGGCGACAACGCCGCGGCAGCGGTCGGCACCGGTACGGTGGGCGAGGGAGCCTGCAACCTTTCCCTTGGTACCAGCGGTACCCTGTTTATCTCCAGCGAGAAATTCGGCGTGGATGAGAAAAACGGCCTTCATTCCTTTGCCCATGCGGACGGGTATTACCATCTGATGGCATGCATGCTCTCCGCAGCCAGCTGCAATAAGTGGCTGATGGAGGATATCTTCCAGACCAAGGATTACGGCGCGGAGCAGGAGCCGATCACCGATGAGAAGCTGGGCAGGAACCATGTTTATTTCCTTCCCTATCTGATGGGTGAAAGAAGCCCGATCAATGATACCAACGCCAGAGGCACGTTTACCGGCATCACGATGGATACCACCAGGGCAGACCTGACCCAGGCCGTACTGGAAGGCGTCGCTTTCGCGATCCGTGACAGCCTGGAGATCGCCAGATCGCAGGGGATCGAGATTAAGGCGAGCAAGATCTGCGGCGGCGGCGCAAAGAGCCCGTTGTGGAAAAAGATGTTTGCCAATATCCTGAATGTCCGTCTGGATATCCTGGAGTCCGAACAAGGCCCCGGCATGGGCGGCGCGATGCTGGCCATGGTAGCGGAC
The DNA here is from genome assembly GCA_017475035.1 of Blautia sp. Taxonomy (GTDB): domain Bacteria; phylum Bacillota; class Clostridia; order Lachnospirales; family Lachnospiraceae; genus Blautia_A. The sequence goes on along the minus strand of JAFVGK010000189.1, from coordinate 25,278 downwards.
GGCACCTATCCGAGTGTGAAGGCAGTCTGTGACGCGCTGGTCAAGGTAGTGGATGCGGTAGAGCCGGATCCTGAGATTGTGGCAAGGTATGAGGAAAGATATCAGCAGTACACAAAGATTTATCCGGCACTGAAGCCGGTATTTCCGGAGATACTGTAATACCTTTTGAACATTAATCTGTATCGGTCCGGATTGCCAAAGCGCTCTGTGCGAAACAATCCGGAAGATGCATCTGGCAGTCAGGCATCAAAATCAATAAAAATAAAGGACATAAGAAAAAGGCTTAAGAAGGAGGATTTTTGAGATGTTAGGAAACAATATTCCGGAAGTGAAGCTTGGTATTATCGCAGTATCCCGTGACTGCTTCCCGATCGCACTTTCCACGCAGCGCAGGAAAAACATCGTTGCCGCTTATAAGGGTGACCTCTATGAATGTCCGATCACGGTTGAGAATGAAAAAGATATGCTGAAGGCTGTTGAGGATGTAAAGAAGGCCGAGTGCAATGCCCTGGTCGTTTTCCTCGGCAACTTCGGACCGGAGACACCGGAGACCCTGATCGCGAAATATTTTGACGGACCCTGCATGTTCGTGGCGGCTGCAGAGGGCGACGGCGATATGATCAACGGCCGCGGCGATGCATATTGCGGTATGCTGAACTGCTCCTACAATCTTGGCATGCGTCATCTGGATGGCTATATTCCCGAATATCCGATCGGCACCGCGGAAGAGATGACAAAGATGATCGCTGATTTCGTACCGATCGCGCGCGCGATCATCGGCGTACGCAATCTGAAGATCATTACCTTCGGCCCGCGTCCTCAGGATTTCTTCGCCTGCAACGCTCCGATCAAGGGTCTGTATGAACTTGGTGTCGAGATCGAGGAGAATTCCGAGCTTGACCTTCTCGTTTCTTATCAGGAGCATGAGAATGATCCCCGCATCCCGGAGATCTGCAAGGAAATGGCAGCCGAGATGGGCGAGGGCAAATATTATGAGTCTCTCAATGCCCGCATGGCACAGTTTGAAGTGACCCTGCTTGACTGGGCAGAGAATCACAAGGGCTCCCGCAAATATGTCGCTTTCGCTGACAAATGCTGGCCTGCTTTCCCGAGCCAGTTTGGCTTTGAGCCCTGCTATGTCAATTCCCGTCTGTGCAGCCGCGGCATCCCGGTATCCTGTGAGGTCGACATTTATGGCGCGCTGAGCGAGTATATCGGACTTTGCGTATCCGCAGATGCCGTTACCCTGCTTGACATTAATAACTCTGTACCGCAGTATATCTATGATGAGGATATCAAGGGCAAGTTCGACTACTCCCTGACCGACACCTTCATGGGCTTCCATTGCGGAAATACTCCGGAGTGCAAGATGTGCTCTGACCGCGCGATCAAGTATCAGCTGATCCAGCATCGTCTGCTTGAGCCGGAAGGATCCGAGCCGGACTTCACCCGCGGCACCCTTGAGGGAGACATCGCTGCCAGCGACATCACCTTCTATCGTCTCCAGTGCGATTCCGAAGGCGTTCTTCGTTCCTACATCGCAGAGGGCGAAGTCCTCGACGTGCCGACACGTTCCTTCGGTGGTATCGGCGTATTCGCGATCAAGGAGATGGGTCGCTTCTATCGCCATGTCCTGGTCCAGAAGCATTATCCGCATCACGGCGCCGTAGCCTTCGCGCATGTGGGCAAATATCTCTTTGAAGTCTTTAAGTTCCTTGGAGTTAAGGATATCGCATACAACCAGCCGAAGAGCCTTCCGTACCCGACGGAAAATCCGTTTGCGTAAGATAAAAGGAAATATCGATACATTCAGTACCTGAAGCCTTGCGCTTTGGTACCGGCAGGTGATTTTTACAGCCGGGGCTGCCTTTCTTGAACGGGCAGCCTCGGCTGTTGTGTAAAGAAAAGAAAGGAAACCGATTCACATGGAATTATCGATGGTGTTGTTAAGCAAGCTTACTTCAATGATGTTATATGTGGTGCTGGGGTTTGTCCTGGTACGGGCAGGCTTTCTGCGTTCGAGCGACAGCGTGCTCCTTTCCAGGATTACCGTCTGGGTACTGCAGCCCTGTATCATTATCCACGCAATGGAGATCGAGCTGACACATGAACGTATGCAGGGCTTTGTCGCCTGTCTGATTTTTTCCTTTTCAGCATACATGGTATGGATTCTGGTTTCCAAAGTACTGAAAAAACCTCTGCGTCTGGACGGAGTGGATGAAGATACCCTTGTTTACAGTAATGTGGGAAATCTTGTGCTTCCTCTGATCAGCATGGTGCTGGGCGAGGAGATGGTTTTTTATGGCAGCGCGATCCAGATTCCCTTTAATCTGTTTATCTGGACCCATGGCCTGTCCACGATCCGGGGAACACGAGGCATCGATGTGAAACGGATGCTCAGGAATTCCAATATGATCGCGCTGCTGGCAGGACTTGTCATGCTGTTTGCCGGCGTTCGCCTTCCTGAGGTGATAGATACCTCCGTATCCGGCTTTGCCTCGATGCTGGGGCCAATGTCGATGCTGGTGGTTGGCGTCGTGATCGCAGACAGTAAGATCAAGGACGTATTGCTGTTCAAGCGTGCTTATCTCATTCTCTTCGGGCGTCTCATTGCGTATCCGATGCTTGCGATGGGGCTTTTGTATGTCAGCGGCATTGCGGGAAGATATCCGCAGGTGATCCCGGCTTTGATGGTTACGCTGCTGTCATTGTGCGCGCCGCCGTCCTCCACGATTTCCCAGCTGGCTGTGGTTTATGACGTACAGCCGATTAAGGCGGGGATCTATAATGTACTGGGAACGTTTCTGTGCGTGATTACGATGCCCCTGATCATCTTGCTGTACCAGATGATTTTTATGTAACAGTTTTGATTTTGAAAAGAAAGGAATCATGAACGATGGCAGCACCTATGCAGATTTTTTACGAGAACCAGGCCGCCGGCATTATCCGGAAGCTTGCGCTTCGCAATATGAAGGGATATTACTGTCCGGATCAGGCCGCCGCAGCGGATCTGATCATGGACCTGATCGGCGAAGGCAGGAAAAGCGTAGCCTACGGCGGCTCAATGACCATCGACGACATGAAGATCAAGGACCGCATCGCGGCGGCAGGACATGAGCTGATCATCCGGGAAAACTACAAGACACCAGAGGAGCAAAAGATCTGCAAGAGCCTGCAGGTAAACGCGGATACCTTCCTGATGAGTACCAACGCCGTCACGCTGGACGGAGAGCTGGTGAATATCGACGGAAGGGGCAACAGGGTTTCCTTCCTGATCTTCGGGCCGGAGCAGGTGATCGTCGTCGCGGGCATGAATAAGGTTGTCACGAATGTTGAGGAAGGAATCAGCAGGGTTCACCTGGCTGCCGCCCCGCCAAATACAGTGCGGCTCAACTGTGATACGCCGTGCGCGAAAACAGGACGCTGCGGCAATTGCCTGCCCAATACGATCTGCTGCCAGACTGTCATCACCAGATTTTCAAGAATCCCGGACCGGATCAAGGTGATTCTGGTGGGGGAGACACTGGGATATTAAGGACAGCCTGTAAATTTGCAGATAAAACTTCGCTTCGGGAGGGGGCATCATCAGATGAGCTATCAGGCAGCAGACAACAGATATGGAACTATGGAATACCGCAGATGCGGCAGAAGCGGATTGAAGCTTCCCGTGGTTTCTTTTGGGCTGTGGCATAATTTCGGGGATACCGGTGAGATCCAAAGGATGAAGGAAATGCTGTTTACAGCCTTTGATCACGGGATTACGCATTTTGATCTTGCGAATAATTATGGACCGGAGCCGGGAAGCGCGGAGCGTAATTTTGGGAAAATCCTTCGTGAAGATCTGGGGATATACCGTGATGAATTGATTATCAGCACGAAGGCAGGATATCTGATGTGGGACGGTCCTTATGGAGACTGGGGCAGCCGGAAGTATCTGATGGCAAGCCTGGATCAGAGTCTCAGGCGTATGGGACTGGAGTATGTGGATATCTTTTACCATCACCGCATGGATCCCGAAACGCCTCTGGAAGAGACCATGACGGCACTGGCGGATATCGTGAAGAGCGGTAAAGCTTTATATGCGGGTCTGTCAAATTACGATGGTGAGCATATGGAAAAGGCTGCCGCGATCCTGCGGGAGCTGCACTGTCCCTTTATTATCAACCAGAACCGGTATTCCATACTGGACAGGTCGATTGAGAAAAACGGATTAAAAAAGGCGGCCATGGCGGAAGGAAAGGGGATTATTACGTTCAGTCCTCTTGCCCAGGGGATGCTCACCAACCGTTATCTGGAAGGAATTCCCCAGGACAGCCGCATACGCACAGACGGAAGATTCTTAAAGGAAGAGCGTCTGACAGAAGCAGTGGTGAACGGACTGCGAAAGCTGAACGAGCTGGCCGGGCAGCGGGGACAGAGTCTCGCACAGATGGCCTTAAACTGGATCCTGAAGGATGATGAAGTCACGACGGTGCTGGTTGGAGCGTCCAGGCCGGAACAGATTCTGGATAACATCGGGATCGTTAACAGAACACCGTTTTGTGAGGAGGAGCTGGCCAGGATCGACGAAATTGTCGCTGAGATGTAACATCAATCAGGAGACGAGAGCTTCTGCGCTTTCTTTTTTTCCCGCAGACGGGAAAAGAAGTTTGAAAGCATAGAGGAGCATTCTTCCTCCAAAACTCCTTTTGTGACGATTACCTGATGATTGAACCGTTCGTCCTGCAGAAGATTCAGGACAGAGCCGGCGCATCCCGGCTTTCGGATTCATACAGCCGATCACGACCTCATCGATGCGGGACTGGACGAGGGCGCCGGCACACATCTGGCAGGGCTCGAGGGTAACGTACATGGTGCAGCCCTCCAGTCTCCAGTCGCCCAGTTTTTTGCTGGCTCTGCGGATCGCGGCAAGCTCCGCATGGGCAAGCGTATTTTTGTCGGTATTCCTGCGGTTATACCCTCTGGCGATAATCTTTCCGCCCTGTACGATCACGCAGCCGATCGGTACCTCATCCAAAGCGGCAGCCTTTTTTGCCTGCCTAAGAGCTTCCTTCATATATTTTTCCTGATCTGTGTACAATTTAAGATGATCCTTCCTGTGTATTATTTTCTGTTTCAGATTTTTGGAGATAATCTTCAGATTAACAAATCATACATTTTCTGAGCAAGGATCCGGTGACCGTCTTTTGTGAGATGAACACCGTCGAGCGTGATATTTCCAAAGCCCTGGCTTTTGGCTTCCTTCAGAAGATCGTTCTGCAGGGGAATCCACCTGCCATGATGAAGGTCAGAAAGCTCCCGGATCATTTTGCTCATCTGAGAAAGCCAGGGAAACCAGAGCAGGTTGCTTTCAGGAACCGGGAATGCGAAGGGTTCCATGATCAGCAGCTGTCCTTTGCCGGAAAGGAAGGCTTCCAGGAGTGATAAAAGACGGTCATAGGTTTCGCGAAACCGCAGCATCATTTCCTCTTGCTGCTTCGGTGTACGATTCGTGTGAAGCATCTGGTAAATATCATTGATTCCTACGAGGAGGGAAACCCAGACGTCCGCTGACGGATCGGAGAGTCTGCCTGCGGGAAAGCGCTGTGCCTGCTCCAGGACCCGGGCTGCAGTAAAACCGTCTACGCCGCAATTTAAAAAGGACCAGGGCCCGGAGGAGGTTTCCTTTAATCTTTTTTCCAGTATTGAGACATAGCCGGCTCCCAGAGGCGGATCATCCCACAATCTTCCGCAGTCAGTGATACTGTCGCCAAAACAAATCAGTTTTTTCATGTGAAATCAAACCTTTCTTAACCACAGCTTATATTTGCACATTCTTATGATTACATTGACAAAATCATGGTCTATGACCCGATCTCATGCAAAATTAAGCAAGCTCCTTTTTGCATGACCTTTTGCCGTCTGAATCATATTATGAAGTCTGATCATCAGAAATTCAACAGTTTATTATCGAGGAGAAATGAAAATGGGCTTTTTATATAGGCAGCTTCTTCCGGATATCTTTCAAATTACAGATGCACTGGGGGTCAGCATGACCTTATTGGTGGGGGAAAATAAAGCGCTGCTGGCAGATACGGGTTACGGACTGGAGGATGTCGGCGCTTTCGTGCGGCAGCTGACCCAAAAATCCGTTACCGTACTTCTGACTCACGGGCATCATGACCATGCGCTGGGAATGCGCTGGTTTAATGAGGTGGAGATTTTTCCGGAAGATTTTGAGGTTTTAAAGACCTATACGGGAGAGAAGTACAGGAGGAAGGTTCTGGAAAGCGCAAAAGCGGCAGGGATAGAAGTGGAGCAGGAGTCATATCTGACAGCGCCGATCCCTGCTGTGCAGCCGCTTCATGCGGGAACGATGGATCTGGGAGGCCTTTCCTGCCAGGCGATTCTGTGTCCCGGACATACGCCGGGGTCCGCGGTGATTTATGTACCGGAAAGAAAGCTGCTGCTGACGGGAGACAACTGGAATCCCTGCACCTGGCTTTTCTTTCCGGAAGCACTGCCGGTTAAGGAATATCTTTCAAATATGAAAAAGCTCCTGGAAATTCCCTTTGAGAATGTGATCTGTTCGCATCGTGGCAGCTTATATCACAGGGAAGATCTGGAGGCATTTCTTTACGGTTTAACAGATGAAGCATTGAAAAATGCGAGAGAAACAGATACGGGGGCTGCTTACCATGTGATCACAAAGGAAGCTGCCCCCTGTCCGGAACAGGTATTGGTTTTTGACAGCAGAAAATCAGAGTTGATTTTCTGCTGATCAGCCGTCATACTGACCGGTTTGTTATGCTTAATCTGCAAGCTTTCTTGCCGCCTCCATAATCTGTTCATGGGTGAGGCGGTAGGGGAAGTGTTCAACATCCTCGTCAACGATCAGACGGTCGACGACTTTTTCGAGCTCCTCCATAGTGACGCCGATTTCGGCAAAGCTGACCGGGAGGCCTATTTTCTGATTGAAGGCACGGAGCTTTTCGTACTCTTCATAGTCCCGGTCAATCAAAAGCTGCAGAAGGATGCCAAAGCCAACCACAACGCCGTGGATATGCGTGGCGTCAAAGCCGGGCAGTTCACAGAGGCTGTAAAAGAGAGCATGGGCAACGCCGCCATTGTAAAGCATGTTGTGTTCTCTCGAGACCAGCATGGAAACCCAGCCGGTGGTGACGATGATGGCGAGGGCGCATTGTTCCAGCTCGTAAGAAGGAATGTGTGCCTTATTATCCGCCAGGGCTTTTTCTCCATAAAGGACAAGAGGTTCCATGCACATGCGGCTCAGGGTGACGCCCATTGCCAGATAGTGCTCCGGCGTTTCTCCGCGGGCGGAAATGCTGACTTCGTAATATTTCGCGCAGGTATCGCCGATGCCTGCAAAGAGATAGTCCCAAGGCGCATGGGCTATGATATTCGTGTCGATGAAAATATGTTTTGTCGTGTCCAGGTAATGGACAAACTCCCGAAAGGAACCGTCCGGGTGATAGATAATCGCCACGGAAGAGGCGGAAGCACAGTTTGAGGCGATGGTAGGAAAAGTAAAAAAGGGCTTTCCCAGATGAAGGGCAGCAAGCTTTGCGGTATCAATCGCCTTGCCTCCGCCGACGGCAAAGATCATATCCGCTTCTTTCACCTGCCTGGTATCCTCCAGAACAGCGGCAGCTTCATAGGTTGCTTCGTTTCCATACAGGAAGAAACCGGTGATGGAAAGATCTGAGCCATCCACTGCCTGCAGGAGCTTTTCTCTGGCAGCAGCCATGGCCTTCGTGCCCCCGATTACAACGGCAGTTCTGCCATAGAGACGACAATAACGGGGAATTTCTTTATAGGCTTCGGGTCCAACAGTATAAGATGGGATAATGACGGAATAATTTTCCATATCTCGTTCCTTTCCAGAGCTCATATGCATCATGATGTGATGGCATCGACAAAAACCTGATTCTGCGAGGCGCTTTGCAGCGAAGCCGCTCTCGCGATTCTACGGCCACCCGGAATACGCATGCATCCAGTCTGTCTATTCCTCCGGTTTACTCTTCCCAAAACGAAGTTTTGTACGTTGACTCAATGGTCACGGATGGCTTTTTTGCAGTCACGCCTGCAAAAAACGCAGCCGTGGGCATTCACATGCCTGCATGGGCTGCTGTACGCGTATGAATGGGTGAGCCTGTTCACACGTTATATGCCGGGCAGAACGGGAAATGTTTACGTTACCGAGTATAAATCAGGATTTTAATGTAACACGAAAAGCAAAAAAAGACAATGTTTCTGTCAATGTTGTCTTGACAAATGCAGAGCAAACAGGCTATAGTATCAGAATCAAAAAATTCAGCGAGAGGAGACATATTTTGCCCACGGCTGCGCTTTTTGCAGACATGGCTGCAGAATAGTTATCCGTGATCATTGAGTCACCCTAAAAAAACTTCGTTTCGGGAGGAGAGCATACGATGAGCGATACAAATAAGCGTCCGGAGAACATGGAGAGGATTGAGACCGCTGCGCAGGCAGAGGCGTTTATTAAGGAACAGGTGGAGGCTCTTCAGGCACAGATCGGGGACAAAAAAGTACTCCTTGCTTTGTCTGGCGGCGTGGATTCTTCTGTCGTTGCCGCACTGTTGATTAAGGCAGTGGGACAGCAGCTGGTGTGCGTACATGTCAATCACGGCCTTCTCCGCAAAGGTGAGCCGGAGCAGGTCATCGAAGTTTTCCGCAATCAGATGAACGCGAACCTGATTTATGTGGATGCCGTAGACCGTTTCCTGGATAAGCTCGCGGGTGTTGCTGATCCGGAACAGAAGCGCAAGATTATCGGTAAGGAGTTTATTGAGGTATTTGCGGATGAAGCCGCGAAGCTGGACGGAATCGGATTTCTGGCACAGGGCACCATTTACCCTGATATTCTGGAAAGCGGTCCGGTCAAGTCTCACCACAATGTCGGCGGTCTCCCGAAAGAGATGAAGTTCGAGCTGGTGGAGCCGATCAAATTCCTGTTTAAGGACGAGGTCCGTGTCGTAGGCAAGGCGTTGGGCCTTCCGGACGGCATGGTTTACCGTCAGCCATTCCCCGGACCGGGACTTGGCGTACGCTGCCCCGGCGCGATCACAAGAGACCGTCTGGAAGCGGTACGTGAGGCAGATGCGATCCTGAGGGAAGAGTTTGCAAAGAATGGTCTGGAAGGAAAAGTCTGGCAGTATTTCACGGTTGTTCCGGACTTTAAGTCCACTGGTGTCAGAGATGATCAGAGATCCTTTGAGTGGCCCTGCATTATTCGTGCGGTCAATACCAAGGATGCCATGACTGCTTCGATTGAGCGCATACCGTATGAGCTGCTAGAGCATATTTCCGATCGGATTACCCATGAAGTAAAGGGAATTAACCGTGTTCTTTACGATGTGACAAGCAAACCGGTGGCGACGATTGAGTACGAATAAGAAAACGCCCGAAAAGAAGTCAGTATTTATGCGGGTTCCAAACAAATTCCGTTAAGCGCTGGCAACAGATTGGCAACATTTCTTTGATATTCACTGCGTAATCTCTCATTTATACGATCTAAAAAACCTTACTGATCTTCAGAATCAAACTGGAGAATCGGTAAGGTTTTTCTTTTGCCTTGATGTGGATTTTGAAATCTGCGGACGGGTTCTAATCTTCCCCTTTTTCCTTTGATATACGGATCAGGGCATCGCTAAGTTCCTGCGAGGGAGCGACCTTCACATGGATCCCCGGAAGGTCTGCCTCGGAGAAGTTGTAGCGCCAGGAATCATATTCCTCTTTGGTGAGCTCGCCATTATGTACCTTTTCTGCCTGTTCATACCACTTACTGAACAGGTCGAACATGGTGATCGAAACGCTGCCGGTATTCGCCGGACGCAGACAGAGAGCACCATCGATATTCGCGATCCGGAAGCCGTACATGTCCTCCAGCGCGAAGAGCGTGTGCATCAGGCCGAGTTCTGAATCAATATCCGGTACTTTGATGGCCCTCGGAGAAACGCCATACATTTCGGACAGCTGCCGGATCAGCGGCTCCTTGGGGGTACGGGCTTCTGTTTCATATTGCGCCATGCGGACTTCGGACGTGTTTCCTTTAAAGCCGGCAGCTTCACCGACCTGCTTCTGGGTAAGCCCTTTGCGGGTCCGGAAAAACCGGAGTCGTTTGCCAAATGCCATGATAAGACCTCCAGACTTAAATAAATTTGTTAAGCACAGTATAACACGGAGAAAAAGCAAGTTCAATAGAAACTTAACGAAAAAAAGTTATTATATTGGGTTGACTTAACGGAAAAGAGTTATTATAATACAAGAATAACTGAAAACAGTTAAGTTAAGAAAGGAGGTGATCACTTGAAAGAAACAGGATTCTTAAGAGCAGAACAGGTGATGAAGGAGATGCAGATTTCCAGGCAGAAAGCTTACAAGATTATCCGGCAGTTGAATGAGGAACTTGCAGGCATGGGCTATATCACAGTTCAGGGTAGAGTCAACGCGGATTATTTTTATGAACGATGCCGTTACCACGGCAGAGAGGAGAACCAGCAATAATGGCGGTTTACAAAGACGAAGCAAATGGCACGTGGCGGGTGATCTACCGCTACACAGACTGGACTGGGAAGCCAAAACAGACCCAGAAGCGCGGCTTCAAGACCAAACGGGAGGCTCAGCAGTGGGAATGGGAGACCATGCTGAAGAACCGTAACGATTACCGGAACTAATGCATTTACTAATAACACTGCCCTCACCAAGGTGACGATCAGCAAGAATGTGACCAAGATCGGGAAGAAAGCCTTCCAAGGCTGCAAGAAGCTGAAGACCATTACCATCAAGTCCGCCAAGTTGAAGTCTGTCGGCAAGAATGCGATCAAGGGAATTCAGAAGAAAGCCACCATCAAGGTGCTGAAGAAAAAGATGAAGAAGTATAAGAAACTCTTCAAATCTTCAACAGGTTTTAAGAAGACGATGAAGATCAAAAAGTAACATGACAGTGGGACGTACCTTCTGTCGTATCCCGATTATCCCATAAACCTGAAACGAAAGTATGATGACGGAGCCCATTGCCAAGCGCAGTGGGCTTTTTTCATGGTGCTGACGCACCAGATGAAGTGTGTAAAGCCCTCTGCGGAGGGCTTATTTTATCCATCAACAAGGGCAGGGGAGAATCCGTACTACCCGATATATGTAAAAACTACGTTATATATTATGTCGTGCTGGATCATAGGATTATGGAAGTGCGGCGTTTCTTTTATAAAAGACTTGTTTTCTCTGACAACCGCTGTTCAAACCGGTTCTTTCTGGTATCTGCCGGTATTTTCGTTGGATAATGGCCGTCAAAACATGCGCTGCAATAGTCCACGTTTCCGGAAAGCCTTTCCAGGCTGTTGACCGGAAGAAAGCCGAGGGAATCCGCCCCTATGATTTCTGCAATTTCGGGAACAGTATGATGACAGGCAATCAGATTTTCACTGGAATCAATATCTGTTCCATAAAAGCAGGGGAATAGAAATGGTGGAGCAGAAACACGCATATGGATCTTTTTTGCACCTGCTTCACGAAGCAGTAAAATAATGCGGCCGCTGGTCGTACCCCGGACGATAGAGTCGTCTATCAGGACAATGCTCTTGTTTTCCACTACTTCTTTGACAGCAGATAATTTAATCTTCACTTGATCCAGGCGGTCGACGGGTGCAATGAAGGTTCTTCCGATATATTTGTTTTTGATCAGCCCTATGCCATAGGGAATACCCGATTCTCTGCTGTAACCGAGCGCAGCATCCAGACCGGAGTCCGGAACGCCGATGACGATATCCGCATCTGCAGGATGTTCCCGCGCCAGAACCTTTCCGGCATTGATGCGGGCAGCATGTACAGACCGTCCGTCTATGACAGAATCCGGACGCGCGAAATAAATATATTCGAAGATACAGAACTTTTTCTTTTTCGACCGGCAGTGTTCCCGTCTCGACAGAACACCTTCTTTACTGAATATCAGTATTTCTCCGGGCTCCACATCCCGGATGAATTCAGCCCCGACCGCATGGAGCGCACAGCTTTCGGAGGCGACTACATATACGCCGTCTTCTGTCTTTCCATAACAGAGCGGACGGAATCCGTAAGGGTCTCTGGCACAGATCAGCTTTTGCGGAGACATCAGCACCAGGGAATAGGCACCGTCCAGAATACCCATTGCACGGCTGAGCGCTTCTTCAATAGAAGGCGCGTTTAAACGTTCTTTTGTGACGATATAGGCAATGGTCTCAGTATCACTGGAAGTATGGAAAATGGCTCCGGACAGTTCAAGCGCCGAACGAAGTTCTGCCGCGTTGGAAAGATTTCCATTGTGTGCAATGGCCATTCTCCCTTTTTGATGGTTCACTTCGATCGGCTGGCAGTTATTCCGGTTTGTTCCACCGGTCGTTCCATAACGTGTATGTGCAACGGCCATTGTGCCTTCGGGAAGGGAAGAAAGTGTATCCCGGCTGAATACTTCACTCACCAGGCCGATATCCTTATGGGATACAAACAGGCCGTCGTCATTTACAACGATTCCGCAGCTTTCCTGTCCTCTGTGCTGCAGGGCATATAACCCATAGTAACAGATATTTGCCGCATTAATCAGCTTTTCAGCAAAGACGCCGAAAACACCGCATTCTTCATGAATACTCATACGAGTTCTCCTTTTTCCTGATGCTCCTCCTCATTCGGACAGATTCATTTTGATATGCGGATCGAATGACGGCATGGGCTGAAGCTTAAAGAGGTTTGCGGCATGAAGCAGATTGATCCGATGTTGTATCTGCGGATCATCAATGATACCGGTCCGGATGTACCGGTCAAGCACTTCATAGGTAAAACCGAGGTTGTCTTCGTCCGTTTTTCCGGAGAGGCCGTCGATCGGAGTCTTCTCAATGAGCGTCTCCGGTAATCCCAGGACTCTTCCGATTGCTTTGACTTCCTGTACTGTCAGCAGACAGCAGGGGCTGAAATCGCCTGCCCCGTCCCCATATCTTGTAGCGTAGCCCACCCAGTCTTCGGAAAGATTGCAGGTGTTCGCGACCCGGCCGTTATTACTTTGCGAGACCGCATAAAGCGCTGCCATACGGATTCTTGCAGGAAGGTTGATTTCACTTTGACGGGACAGTTCGAAGGGAATGTTTTTTTTCAGTCCTTCTACAGAGTCCCGGATGTTGATTGTATAATGTCTGATACCGAGATGGTTTACCAGAAGCTGTGCTGCGTCGATATCGCTTTGTATCCCGTTTGGCATCAGGACACCGATCACACGCTCTGTTCCCAAAGCTTCTGCACAGAGAGCAGCTACGACAGAGCTATCCTTTCCTCCGGAGATTCCGATCACTGCGTTACAGTCCGGACCGTTCTTTTCGAAAAATTCCCGGATCCACAAAACACATTCCTCTTTTGTAATTGTTGCGTCAAACATGTTTTCCTCTTTGATCAGATTTTTTTGTTAATAGATAAAAGGCGTCTCTGAGTTGTTTCACTCAAAGACGCCCTTGCCTTTACACCGCTGATTATATACTTTGGTACTTTCCGATGTCAAGTGATAAATCGTTTGCGGCAAATGGAAAGACGGATGGCATTTTCAGTTATTTATCAGCCAGTTTTGAAAGCCCTTAATCTCTACTGCTAATCATATGATCCTCACAACTGCACAGTTTCAGTATATGCACAGAACGAGTTGTTAGTAAAAGTAAAGGTTACAGTAAGGAAGTGATCTTTAAACCGGGTTAAAAATGTATTTGTTGTAATTGGAATAATGATCTATACTGGAGTCAGGCAATGGCTCCATGTGAATTCCCACCCTCCGCTATCCTCATTTTAACAAATCGGACTAGCGAATAATCCTATAACGAAATTATGATGACGGAGCCCATTGCCGCGCGCAGTGGGTTCACTTTAATACTCCCGCAAAACGATCTTTGGCAGACAGACTGAGGATGCTTATGAAAATGCCCGCTCCGGTTCGGCATACAGCCCGGGCTTAGTGTAGGGGACAGAGAACCGTCCTCTGTCCCTTTTGGACGTGAGTCGGGAGATACGTCCCCCGACTCAAAATTCCTGAATTGCAAGCTGTGAATAGTGTCCCAGCCGGTCTAACCGGTGGGCGAATTCCTTCATGGACAGGTCACCGTCCTGATTCAGTCCGAGGATCAACCGTATGGACCCGGCAAAGACAAAATCAAACACGAATTCCAGGTCTTCTTTTTTACAGTTCGGGTTATCACGTTCCCAATCTTTTAATACGGTTGGCTTTACCAGATTTTTCAGCTTTTCCGAAAAGGCGGCATCATTTCCCTTTCCTATGATGGTGCGGTAGATATCCTGTTTTTTTAAAAGATTGGAAAACATGATACCCATCGGATCCGTGTCATGTTTTGGAAAAAGATAGTTCGTCAGGAAAGACATATTTTCTTCTATAAAACTGTCTTCAATTTCATACAGAATATCCTGCGGTTCTGTATAGTGCAGGTAAAAGGTTCCCCGGTTCAGGGAAGCCGCTTCACACAATTCTTTGATCGTAATCTTATTGATCGGCTTGGTTTCCATCAGGTTCAGCAGAGCCCGGTGGAACATTTCTTTCGTGTACTGTACACGCGTATCGATCTTTTTCACGCTTTAAGGTTTCCTTTCTGTTTCTTTTTCCGTGTGTCTGATTAAATGCGTCTGAAAATCAACAGAAACAAATGATCTGTTCAAAAAATATCAAAATAGAAAATGCTGATGATTGTGTTTCATCCTTGGCTGATTATAATAGAAAACAGGAAATTAATCAACATCGAGTTCATTAAAAAACAAAAAGTTTATAATCAACGGAAAGGATGAAACGGCATGGGAAAGACAAAAACGAAGAACACAGACGGAAAAATCGGGGCGGGTAAGTTTTTTGCCTGGCAGACCCGGGGGGCTTCGGCGGCAGTCAACTTTATTATCCTGAGCTTTGTGACGATTTACTGTACAGATGCTCTGAAAATGAATCCCGCGGTGGTAGGCGGTGGAGACCAAACCGGTTTCCGGCTGGACACAGCAAAAGCTGCTCCTGAAGCTCATAGCACAAAAGGTCAGTGACCCGGTAGAAACGCCGCTGCAGGAGATCATCTTTACCTGCTCCGGCGAGGAGGATACATACAAGACCAGGTTTACGGTGTTTGGTTTCCGCTATGCCCAGATCATCGGCGACGTGGAGTTTAAGCCGGAAGACTTTACCGCGATTGCTGTTTACTCCGACATGGAACAGACGGGCGACTTCTTTTGTTCCGATGAGCGTGTGAATCAGCTTGTCAAAAACACCCGCTGGAGCATGAAAGGCAACTTCCTGGATGTGCCCACCGACTGTCCAACGAGAGAACGTCTGGGATGGACGGGTGACGCGCAGGTTTTCTTCCATACTGGCGCGTATTTCATGGACACGGCTGCTTTCTTCAGAAAGTGGCTGCGGGACATGGCTGACGGCCAGTACAAGGATGGCTTCGTTGGCGGCGTCGTTCCGTTCAGCGGGGTGGAGATGATGTACAAGGCTACCGGCGGTTCCGTGGGCTGGGCAGACGCTGTTTATCTGGTTCCGTATCGATTTTACAAACGATTCGGCGACAAAGAACTGCTTCGGCAATGCTGGCCGATGATGAAAAAATACGCAGACACGCTGCTGAAAAAGACTGAGAAGGACGGCCATTACGAAAAAGGCATGCACTTGGGCGAGTGGCTGGAGCCGGTGGAGTTTCGCGACAAGGTCAACGGCCCAAAGGCCAGACATCCTGAGGAGTGCACGGCTTATTTCTATCTCACCATGAACACCATGGCGGAGATCGCCTCGCTGCTGGGAGAACCCGGCGATAAGTACCAGAAAGCCGCAGAGCAGGCAAAAGCGATTTATCCGAAGTATGCAGAACTGGATACCGACCGTCAGGCTAAGCTTGTACGCCCGCTGGCACTGAGGCTGCTGGACGGTGATATCAAGAAAAAAGCACAGATCAGACTGGTCAAGGCGGTGGAGGATTACCATTATCGTGTCGGTACAGGTTTTATGTCCACATCCTTCCTGCTGCCGGAGCTGACAAAAGCCGGGGCAGTCGAGACGGCCTACAAGGTGCTCCTGAATAAGGAAAAGCCCGGTTGGCTGTACGAAATTGAACATGGCGCTACCACAATCTGGGAGACCTGGGAGGGCTATACAGGCAAGGGAGCTGTTGACAGGGGCGACGCCGGAAGCCTCAACCACTATTCACCCGGTGCGGTGTGCCAGTGGCTGTTCGACACCTGCGCGGGGATCCGCGTGGAGGGAGAGAATCATTTCATGATCGCTCCCGTTCCCGGCGATGGCCTGGCATACGCCGAGGCCAGCTATCAAAGTCTCTACGGCGAAGTGAAAAGCAGGTGGGAGAAGACCCAAAATGGTGTGAAACACACAGTCACGATTCCCCCCAACTGTACGGCGGAAATCATACTTCCCGATGGCTGGAGGGAGGCCGTAAGTTCCGGAAAACATGTATATTTAACCTGAAATCGGACGCTCCGAAAAAGTACGCGGCGTCTTCTTATAATAACTTGTAAAGGCATGATAAAAGCTGCTGGGATCTGAATAGCCAAGTAAATGGCTGATCGCGGGGATCGAAATATTCCCCCGGTCAAGGAGCTCAGCGGCTTTTTCCATTTTCAGCTTCATTACAAGCTGCGCGTAGGTCAGCCCCAGACTGTTCTTAACGATGCGGCTGATCTGACGGGCACTGTAATGAAACGCTCTGCTTACGTCCTCCAGGGTGGCTTCCGTGTAGTGATGCTGAATATAAGTGAGAATCGCGGAATATTCATGCTTCCAGTAAAAATCATCAGTCGTGATATTTTAAGGTGGGCAGGCGTTGACAATCCCATTGTCACAGCAGCTTCGCATAATGTGGGAATGTTGCTGCGGCTCAGTCTTTACGGAGTCGGAGCGTGCGTCTGCCCGCAAAAAATCGTCCAGAGTGTGCTGACGCCGCAGCAGATGGATTCCGTATGGCTGTTCCCGCTTGGGGCGGAGACCGTGGGCTGCATTCAATTCGGATATCAAGCGCAGTCCTATCAGTGGAGCGTGATTGAGGAATTCATCCTGTGCGCCAAGGCCGTTGTATGCTGATGAGTTGCTCTTTATCTCAGATTCAAATCTTACAATTCTATGGACAGATGCGGGTAAATACGGTATAATTATATCGTAAACACAAGGAGGGGCAATTGATTGTATTATTTTGACTGGGACGAGAATAAGAACAGGATTAATCTGGAAAAGCATGGAATAACCTTTGAAGAAGCCAGCACCGTGTTTTTCGATGACAGAGCAATTTTATTTGATGACCCTGAGCATTCTATAGACGAAGAACGATTCCTGCTGCTGGGAATGAGCGAAACCGCAAAAGTCTGCATAGTCTGTCATTGCTACAGAGAATCAGACACAGTGATCAGGATCATTTCCGCAAGGCAGGCAACCAGGAAGGAGGAACAGAGATATGTTAGAGGAATATGATATTGATAAATTAAATCCGAGGCCGAATCCTTATGCAAAAGAACTAAAGAAGCAGATTACAATCAAGATTGCTCCTTCGGTAATTGATTATTTTAAAGGCGAATCGCAGGAAACAGGCATTCCTTATCAGACGTTGATCAATCTGTATCTGGCAGATTGTGTGAAGTCAAAAAGGAAGCTAGAAATAGCCTGGAAGTGATTTGTCTTCTGGCAACAAATTGGCAACAGAAGATCAGAAAGGGAAGAGACACAGTATAACTGAGAGAAAAAACCGGCTGAAAGCACACGAAACTTAACTGATATACGTTAAGCATTGCTTTGCCGGTATCGAGTACGAATAAGAAAACGCCTATCCCCTTACACTCGTCCTGGTCGCGAAAGTGACAAACTCGCTGAGCGTCAATGAAGCGCGCCGGTGCGGAACGTAACCTGAGAATTCGGGCACGAAAAGAGATATAGAAACATCAAGCCTTGTGCTGTGACAAACGTCATGGCATGAGGCTTTTTTCTTTATTTTCGCCTTGCATATTACTCAATTTCGAACCCGATCAAAACAACTTCAGATACATATTAAAAAGCCCTGAAACCCGCGTAAATGCTGAAGAAACGGGACTAAACAGTGCAGAACTTCGTACGGAGTGCAGCACGATTATTTCCGTGACGGAACCATTCGTGCGAAACCTGTTACGGAGTGCCGAACCCTGTCAGATCTAAAGATGATGAAGAGACAATGAACGGTCCGTCGGGGACGGATTGGAGCTTTGATTTATCTTCGCTCCACGTTCAACGTTTTTGTCATTTTTGCGATCAACGGGGTTGTAACTGGACATAGTGGAAATCGGGAACGAGAAGTTGGGGGAAATCACGGAGGTCGGAAAAATGTAGGAAAATCAAGGACTTTGGCGAAAAGAAAAACCCCAGGTTCTCCCCGATTACTCCCCAAATGCAGAAAGTGGGGAGTAATCGGGGAGAAAGTGGGGAAATAAAACAAAGAAAGGAGCTCTTTATGAAGAAGATCAATTATCCGTAATTCCCGGTACCTAATTCTAACCACGCCCCATACGTTCTTTTTCGTCCTCTGAAGCAGAATATGGTATGGTGGCAGGACATATTATCCTAAAGTGGTTATATATATCGTTCATATTCTTCACAGGATCAGAGGTCAATAGGTATTCAGGAAAAATCTGGACTACTTGATATTGCAATATAGAAAATACGATTTCTGGACTCCACCCTGTGCCATGAAGACGATCCATCAGGATCTTGATTATATATCGTAATAAAAGTATTCTACGAGACCCAGAACCGGGGCGGATCGTAAACAAGTTGAATTCAGGTTGAATGAGTAGTCTGGACTCGGAAAAAGCAATTGGCATCATTGTGGGATTGACATTGCAGAATTAGGATTGTATTGTATCTATAAAAGTTACAGATATAGCCAAACAGGGGGACGAAGCGTCCTCCATTTTCATATTTATACTCATTTAACGTTTGCTTGTCACACATGGGAGAATAGGTATGGAACACAATTTGAATAATATTCTCGAGGATCTTATTTCCCGAGACTATGAAGAAGACTGGTTTGAGTTTAAAGTGAACTGGTATGAACCGCATGCTTTAGGAGAATACATTTCCGGTATGTCAAATGCCGCTGCTATGGCGGGACAGGATTTCGCGTTTTTTGTCTGGGGTATTGAAGACGGATCACACCAGGTCGTCGGGACGGATTTTGATTTTCATAGAGATGTGAAAAATGAACCACTTGAGCATTATCTTGCCAGGCAGATGAAACCGGATCTTGCCTTCGAGTTCAGGGAAACCATGTTCCATGGTGACCGAGTTGTTGTTCTGATTATCCCTGCTGCCAAAGATATTCCTACTGCTTTTGACAGAACCAGGTACTTTCGTATCGGCTCTGGTAAAGTAAATCTGATAGATTATCCGGAACGGGAAGCGCAGTTGTTTATGGCTCTACGCGGAGAAGTGCCAACAATTGAGAAAACAGCGTCCGAGTATCAGGATCTGACCTTTAACAAGCTGTTTGCATATTATGGATCCAGAGGAATAACGCTGAATCGGAGAAATTTCAAGAAGAATCTGAATCTTCTGACTGAAGATGGAAGATTTAATGTTATGGCGCAGTTGCTATCCGATAACAGCCAGATTTCAATCCGGTTTGGATTATTCAAGGGTAAGACCAAAGCGTCAACAATGTACGCGGTGCGGGAGTTTGGAAATGATTGCCTGTTATATTCACTTGATGGGATTCTGCGATACGGAGAAGTCTTGAATGTTCCTCAGGCTGATGAACGAGGAAGAATAGTGGAACGTAAAGAGGTTCCGCTGTTTAATCAAGACGCCTACCGCGAAGCAGTCATTAATGCCTTTGTACACAATCATTGGCTGGATGGACCGCCAGCATTTACTGTATTTCAGGATCGGATTGAGATCCTGTCTAAGGGGCTGCTCCCACCAAAACAGACCATGGATGGGTTCTTTGCAGGTGAATCCGTACCGGTAAATGAAAAACTGGCCCGGATTATTCTTCAGCTGCATATTAGTGAGCAGACAGGGAGAGGCGTACCGGCGATCGTAGATGTGTACGGGAAAGATGCTTTCCGTTTTTCTGAAAACAATATCAGGGTAACGATTCTGTTTGACCGATTGGAAATGGGAAATGATGCACCAGTCAGAGGAGAAAATGCATCAGTAAATAGTGTGAGTACCCCAGTCAGAGAAAAAAATACCCCAGTTACTACCCCAGTTGGAGGTAAAAATACCCTAGTCACTCTCTCTGATGGAGATATAACCATTCAAGCCGAGGAAGGAGGCGCGCCTGGTTCGAGAAAGGAACAGATAGAGGAGAAGATATTAACGTATTGTGTGGAACCTCATGGAATATTAGATATTGCAGAATGGCTGGGATATAAGGAGAAGAAAACTGTAAGAAAGTACCTGGCTCCTTTGCTCGAACAGGGTCGGATTGCTATGACCATACCGGACAAACCTAACAGCAGGCTGCAGAAATACATCACGATACACTGAACCATGTCAATAAAATGTCACCAAGAAGTCCGGGAAATCTCTGGACAACATGGAATACGTGGAAAGCAGACACCATATATTCCAAGTAATGGACGATGCGGACACAAGATATACCGGCCCTTATCGAGTACGAATAATTAAGGAAAACCCTGGAAGCCGCATAAACACTGGCCTTTTCGGGTGTCATAGGTGACTTTGATAGCATTTTGATAGCACTTTATCCTGTTGCCATTATTCTGAAGGCACATTTGATACGTGACCTTCGGGGTTAACGGCTCTATAAGATCTTAAAAAACGACCCTGCCGAACTGATGTAAAAAACAGTTCGGCAGGGTTTTCTGTGTCTTGAGAGGAATCATTTCATCTCATTCTTTTTCTTATTTCAGATCCGGCGGGACTTCCGCCCAGATATTCC
The DNA here is from genome assembly GCA_017475035.1 of Blautia sp. Taxonomy (GTDB): domain Bacteria; phylum Bacillota; class Clostridia; order Lachnospirales; family Lachnospiraceae; genus Blautia_A. The sequence goes on along the minus strand of JAFVGK010000189.1, from coordinate 4,324 downwards.
CCTTGTCGAATTTAGGAAAGTGATAACGCCAGGTGTTGTACTCCTCCTCGGAGATAACATAAAGTGCATTCAAGGTAGGGCAGTTTCTTTTTTGAAGAGAAAAGAGTTGACATGTGAAGTGATCTGCGATACATTATAAGTGGGAAATCCCACAACAAACAATCGGAGGTGAATGCATGCCGACAGCAGTTAAAACATATGATGCAAAGATGGATTCGAAAAAACGTATTACATTGCGTAATGCTTTATATGAGTACTACCATGTAGAAGAATTTGATGACGGAAGAATCGTTCTGGAGCCTCGTGAACTGGTTCCGCCTTTTCAGATCTCGGAAAAGAGCCTTGCTATGATGGACCAGGCAATGGAAAACCTGAAACAGGGCAGAGTATCCAAGGCTGTTGATCTGTCTGCATTCGAGGAATAAATATGTTCGAGATCCATATGGGTGTTCCGGAGATGGAGGATTTCTGGAATGCTTTAACAGAAAAAGTATCCTCAGGAAAAGCCTCAAAAAGTGAGGTTAAGCTATACAGCCTTATAGGCAAAGCAATGGTTCTCCTGGCCAACAATCCCAGGCATCCAGGCTTGCAGAGTCATGAGATTGAAGTGCTGACATCACGATACGGAACAAAAGTCTGGTGCTCGTATCTGCAGAATAATACGCCGGCTGCCGGCCGCATTTTCTGGTCGTACGGTCCAGATAAGGGAGATATAACGATCGTGGCAATAGAGCCTCATCCGAATGACAGCAAGAACAATGCATATAAGAAGATCACATTGTCATTAATGCAGACAAAGAAGGAGTGATAGCAAAATGATAGCATTCGTTCGGATAGCGTGTGGAAATAAGATCACACAGGATAACTGAAGCGAAAAAAATCAACAATACCTATACAAAACTGCTTAGTATCAGGCAAAAAGCCTTGAGTACGAATAATTTAAGAGATATTTTGGGGCCAATCTCATCAGCCTGAAAAAGGCAAGACGCTCCATCCTATAGCCAAACAAAAAACGAGCCTTGCATAAGCATCACCTTCTGATGCAATATGCAGGGCTCTTTTCATTTATAACGACGCTTTATGATGGCGCGAACTCACGCCTTGCAAATGATGACGTATTATCTCTTTTCCGCAAATAAGTCGTCCATTGTGACAATGGACTGGATATCTCCCGAACAGGCATTATCAACAATTCCATACGTGGTTATCAGGGTAGGGTATATCGCGTATCTGGTTCCGGTTGCAGTCTGAAGGTCGTAAATTTTCCTGCGGATGTCCTGATCAACAGCTTTTGTGACAGTATAATCGGAATTGGAGTATTTCATTTCGCACAGATTGATCACCTGATCCCTTCGGACGATTAAGAGATCGATCTGAGAGCCGAAGATTCCTTTGTCCGGATCTGCTTTACAGTACCAGGAATTGATCTCCGTGATGACTCCGGTTATACCCAGCTTATTCTTGATCGCCTGAATATGCATCAGACAGATTCGCTCAAACGCAAGACCCATCCAGGTGTTGACAGCCGGCGTGTTGATCTGATTGCTCCAGAAGTGTTCGTCTGTCGGAGACTTCTCCAGAAAATGATAATAGAACAATGTGAAACAATCTATAAGCTGATATACTGCGTTTTTTTTCTTCATCCCATAAGCATGATATTTACGGATAAATCCACAGCTTTCCAGTTCCTCCAGCTTTTGTGTCAGACCGCCGGAATTCTGCAGGCCGGCAGTAGAGATCAGTTCTTCCCGTGTCATACCGGCTTTTTTTTGAGACAGGGCCTTGATGATACGTACATGTCCCGATGGATCTCTGAAGAGGGAGGCATATAAATGGTCAAATTCATCAGTAAGTGGAGCATCTTCTTCAAACAGAAGACTGTCAATATTCTGGGAAAGGCTCTTTCCTTTTTGCAAAAAACTCCAGTAATACGGTATTCCTCCAAAAATCATGTAACATTGCAGGATCTGAAGCCGGGTAAATGGAAGCCCTTTTTCTTTGATGTATTCTTCACATTCGGACAGAACAAAGGGCTGCAGATGGATCCTTTCTGTCAGACGGTTGTATAAGCCGCCCTTATTATGTATGACTTTTGCCAATACCCAGGAAGAGGCAGAGGAGCAAATAATAAGGACAATATCCTTTCTTGTACTTGCCCATCCGTTCCAGAAGTGTTCGAGAGCGGCGATCAGATCACTCTTTAAGTGTAAAAAGCGATTGAACTACCAAATATTGCCAATAACTGATATACTGGACAGTTAAAAGTTCGTTAGTTCATCAAGCAGCCTTTTTCTTTGAAGAACCGCCAATATACGCTTGTCTTTCACAAATAAATCGAGTTATGAAGGAATCCGGGTGCTGAAGCAAAAGTGAATAAATGTTTTTTCGGACATAATACATCACCGTAGCTTCCGAGGGACACCTCTGGGACACAGTCCGCAAATAACGGATCTTTATTGCGGATCTGCTGCTTCTGCCATCAAGTGCAATCAGTTGCAGTATCCCCATGGCGATCGAGGCAAACAATACAAATCCTTCGATTGCCTTGATGTTGCTGAGAATACGTCTTCGATCGTGGATATCCATTATAGCTTCAAGGCAATCCCCATCACCCTTTCTTGAGAAGTGGTTCAGCTTCGGCACTGCCTTCGACCAGAAATGGTAGGCGAACCCACCGATCTGCTGCATGAACTCGCGAAATAATTCCTCGATCGAGAAACGGTAAGCATATAATTCGATGATACGTTTGGGACTGAGTGAAAGATCCGTACTGACAAGGATGCTCTTGCTGCCATTATACTGTACAAGAACGAAGCGGAGTTCCTGATACAGCTTCTGCCCCCACAGAAGATCTGTGCAGTAATAGGTGACTTCCTGCTTCTCGCCATACATATAGACACTGGCGCTGGTAAAGCAGGACGCTTTATCCGTAAAGAGAGCAGCCACTGATACAGATGCTCCTTTGAGCCTGGGACGCCCGCGTTTGGGACTGCGGCAGGCACGGGGCTTCCGGTAAGCCCTGCAGTTGCTCTTCGCTTTGGTTATGATATCTACGCGTGGCGTGTCATCAGCATCATTGTATACTTTCAGTTCCTTCAATGCCGGCACAGAAAGAAAATATCTGTCCAGTAACAGGTAAGCTGTTCCGACCACCTTCGCCACATCGCAGCTGTTTTTAACCATCTGCATGACATGGCTGTCTGGAGAAATACCGGAACCGTCCCATGATGCTACTGTCCTAAGACCATCCTGGATGTTCATTTGTAAAGGCGCGCAGAACTTTCCTCCCTTGCGGCCAATGAGTATTCCTACCGCACCAGACATGTGTCCGAAGATGTATCGTGATTTTGAAGAATTCTCTGATTCCTGCAGGAGTTTCTTTACTCCGGCCATGTGGAACGCTTCTTTTGACTGTTTGACGCCATCGCCGATCAGTATACAGCGTTTCTTCACCCGATAGACCGGAGCTTTTTCCGCCAGCAGCTTCCACCAGGCTTTTCGGATCACTTCAGGATCCCAGGCTTCCGAGTGGAAGAAATGGATCAGCAGTTCATAACAGTCCGGCGAGAGCGAAAGATCCCGGATCACAGAAGTGACGCCGAGCTGGTCACTGCGGAGCATAAACCCGACAATAACGATCACAAACCATCCGAACGCTGCTTTTCTGGAAAAGCAGGAGCGGAATTGTGTAAGATACTGTTCGATCTGCTGGAACATGCTGTTATTTGTCCACTGGCGCAAATATCAACGGAAAAGTTGTGCCGTCAGGAAACAGAGTCAATCCCTGTACCGGGCTGCCAGAAGGTCCAATTCTTTCAGGAGTTCTTCCTTCTGCTTCTGAAGTTTTGATACCTGTTCCTCCAGTTCAAGGATCCTGGCCTGATCCGTGCGAGTCTCATCACCGTCGTTTTTTACCGTGAAAGAAACCGGTGACTGTCCCGTGGAATCAGTCTTGCGTTTCTGGTGGCGGTTGGTTGGAACAACTTCGCCCGTAACAGGATCTTCATTATCAGAGTACTCTGATAATGAAGATGAAAAGACCGGAGAGATCATCCCCACAGGGAAAAGCGGCAGAAAAAAAGGTATTTCCGGGCAGAAAGAGGATGCAGGTTCCATGGAGCCGATCACCGAGTACATACGGGTCATCGAGGAGAAGGATGCCCTGGTTCGGGAACTGAAGGCCGAGAACAGGGTTTTGAAAAAAGAAAGACAGGAAATCCTGCAGATGCTTAATGAATTGTGCCGGAAACTGACAGACTGACCGGCACAGAGGAGGAAAAAGATGAAAGCAGACAGGGAAACGTTTATGGAACAGATCCGTATC
>JAFVGK010000188.1 GCA_017475035.1 Blautia sp. | reverse complement strand
TCGGGATTTGGGAGGAGCATTGGGATGAAAGAAAACATCGTACAGAAGCTTACATCAAAAGATGATAAATATGCCTGTGCCTTTACTGATAGAATTGTTGCAGAAAGCCATGATACAGATGAATGGTATGAATACTTTGAGGATGTTGCTTCGTTGCTCGACCATCCAAAGTCATTGGTAAGAAATCGAGCTTTGTATATCCTTGCGGCAAACGCACAGTGGGATGAAGAAAACCGGTTCGATCTCATCCTTCCGGATTATCTGAAACACATCACCGATGAAAAGCCCATCACCGCCCGACAATGCGTGAAGGCACTTGCTCAAGTGGGACTGGCAAGGCCGCAGTATATCCCGCAAATTCTGTCTGCTCTGCGTAGCGCTGATTTGTCCAAATACAAAGACAGTATGCGTCCGCTGATTGAAAGGGACATGGAAGAAACGGAAAAGATACTGATGAATTCCAGTTTAGCTCGATGATCGGAGGGAATCATGAAGCAGATATCAAATAAAGAATATGAAAGGTACCAGCAGTACCAGACCGATAAGCTGCATGGCCGGATACTGACACCGGATGGGCTCCGCCTCATCTGTGCCGGTCTGGAGAAGATCGGCATCCATATGCTGGAGATGCTGGCCAAGTTCGGGAATGAAGGAATTGTGGAATAAGAAACTCCCGGTTGTCGGTGATGAAGCCGATAGCTGGGAGTTTCCCTATTTGCTGAGAACATTCTGCAATGTTTCAGTATCGTGGATTTCGATAGTTGGCGGATCATATGTTATGATTCCATCCGATTCCAACTTTTTCAGTTCTCTGTGCAGAGAAGAACGTGACACATTCATAACCATTGCCCAGTTGGATACAGAATCAGGTATTCTGATTACATTTTTGCCGGACTGTCTCGCTTGAATCAAGAGATAAAAAGCAGCTTTCTGCGCAATCCCGCTATAAGAGAGCAGTTCCAATCGTTGCTGAAGCATGTAGGTTGCGGTGGCGAGCTCTGTCATAAAGTTTTTCATGATACGCAAATCCTTTTGCAAGAGCAGAAGGATATCTTCTCTGCGAAACACTATAATCGTTGAGGGTTCAAGGGATACAACATCACAAGGATATTTTTGGCTCTTGGAAAACACAGCAGCAGGTCCGATCATCTCACCGGGATTACGGACAGAGACGTTGACTTGGCTTCCGTTGGGGAATGGTTTTTGTGCCTGCACGCGCCCCTCCAGAATCACACCGATCCTGTTCGCATCACCCATTAAGTGAAACACGGTCTCGCCCTTATCATAGCACTGAATGTGATGTGGGACAGCTTCCAGATCATCGCGCAGTTCTTTTGCAGGGACACCTGAGAACAGCGTGCTTTTTTCAAGTACAGAGTAATCCATTGCTTTTCTCCTCTCTGTTGTCTTACCTCTATTATACACAGAAAAATCTTTTGTGGTGTATCTGTAGATACAGAAATTTCGTTTTTTCATTAGTATAATTGCATCAGAACAAGGGAGGAGGAAACTACAATGATTCGTAAAATTATAAACATAGATGAGGAAAAGTGCGATGGCTGCGGTCTCTGCGCGGAAGCTTGCCACGAGGGTGCAATCGACATCGTAGATGGAAAGGCGAAGCTCATGCGGGAGAACTTCTGTGATGGCTTCGGTGACTGCCTGCCGGGATGTCCGACCGGTGCGATCACTTTTGAAGAGCGTGAGGCTCCTGAATACGATGAATCAGCAGTAAAAGCAGCGAAGGAGAGAAAGACGATGAACGAAATGAATCACGAACACCACGAGGGAGGCTGCCCCGGATCAAGAATGATGCAGTTCGCACAGAATGAGGCTGATAACACTCCGGTAATCACCGGAAAGCCGGTTTCCAGATTAGCCCAGTGGCCCTGCCAGATCAAACTGGTGCCGACACAGGCTCCCTTCTTTGACGGAGCGAAGCTGCTGATCGCGGCGGACTGTACAGCTTATGCTTACGCTAACATGCATGAGGATTTCATGCGCGGTAAAGTCACGATCATCGGATGCCCCAAGCTGGATGCAGTAGATTACACGGACAAGTTAACGGAGATCATTCGGAATAACGATATAAAGAGCGTGACCATCATCCGCATGGAGGTTCCCTGCTGCGGCGGCCTCCAGAGAGCGGCGGAAAACGCACTCAGAAACAGCGGTAAATTCATCCCGTGGCAGGTCGTTACGATCTCCCGCGACGGTAATATCTTAGACTAAGGAAATCGCATGAGAAAGCATGTAAAGGGAAATGTCAGCTGGGTCGGCTATATTGACTGGGAACTGGAGAGCTTCCACGGTGATGATTATTCCATCATGAATGGTTCCAGCCAGAACGCCTACCTGATCGAAGAAGAAAAAAATGCCGGACAATTTTATACACCGTCCTGCGTTGTCCGAACTATCGTGGAAATCCTCCAGCCGTTCAATGGGCGTGTGTATGAAAACTGCACTACGTCTTTGATACGGATTCAGGCGGCGTAATGGAGAGTGCTTGTTTTTGGGCAAAAAAGGCTAGTTCGAGCCCTCTTATTGAGAAGTTAACAGAAAGATTATGAAGTCGGGTGTGGATCCGGCTATATTATTGCACAGGTATAAATCGGAATTTACTTTGTTATCTGTCTATGCTATAATTGTTAAGCTGATACTGTACAAACAGAATAGCTGTCATCGGAGGAGCGAGCATCGTAATGCTACGGATCTTTTGATCCTGCTCGAATGGAAGATGTCGGGTGAGCTCGGTTATTGCGAAAATAACCGGGCTTTTTTGTCGTCGGGAAGAGAGAAAAAAGATGGAAGACCACATTGATTTTACAAAGGGAAATATCATTCCGTCATTATTGAGATTTGTTGGGCCGGTTTTTCTTGCCCTTTTCTTACAGTCCATGTATGGTGCGGTAGATCTGATGATCGTAGGCAAATTTGCCTCTGCCGCTGATGTATCTGCAGTTGCCACCGGCTCTCAGATAACCTTAACGATCACCAGCCTGATCAGTTCCCTCGCAATGGGGATGACCATTTTGATCGGAGAAAAAATAGGGATGGGTCAGCCTGAAAAGAGTGGCCGGATTGCGGGAAGCGGCATCTTGCTCTTTACGGTAATCGGAATAGTGGCGACGGCACTGATCACCCTGTTTTCGCCGCAGCTCGCAGCTATTATGCAGGCACCAGAAGAGGCTTTTTCCAGGACAGAAAGTTATATCCGTATATGTGGCTTAGGAACGGTTGTCATTATCGCCTATAATTTGATTGGGAGTATTTTTCGCGGCCTTGGGGATTCGCGTACGCCACTTGTCACAGTTGCGATTGCCTGCTTATGCAATATATCAGGAGACCTATTGCTTGTTGCCGGGTTTCACATGGGAACGCGAGGCGCGGCTATCGCTACGGTTCTGGCCCAACTGATCAGTGTACTTATCTCCCTGAGACTTATTCGGAAGCAAACACTTCCTTTTACTTTCAGCAAAGAATCAGTCTGCTGGGACGGCAGATACGTCAGAAAAATTCTTCAACTGGGCACCCCGATCGCCTTACAGGATCTTTTAGTTGGCATTTCCTTTCTGGTTCTGCTGGCCATTGTAAATTCTCTCGGCCTGATCGTTTCTGCCGGAGTGGGCGTGGCAGAAAAGGTGTGCGGCTTTATCATGCTTGTTCCGGCGGCTTTTATGCAGTCCATGTCTGCGTTTGTGGCACAAAACCGGGGAGCGGGAAAGCCAAAGAGAGCTGTACAGGGCTTGTGGAGCGCCATTGGGGTATCGACATGCTTTGGCGTACTCATGTTTTTCGTTTCTTTTTTCCATGGAGATGCGCTGTCGACCCTGTTTGCCAATGACGCAGAAGTGATCTGGTCTTCCGCCGAGTACCTGAAAGCCTATGCAATCGACTGCCTGCTGACCTGCTTCCTGTTCTGCTTCATCGGTTTCTTCAACGGGATGGAATACACAAGGTTTGTCATGCTGCAGGGCATAGCCGGAGCGTTTTTGATGCGAATCCCCGTGGCATTTATTATGAGCAGACAGACGCCTGTCTCTTTGTTCTATGTGGGATTGGCCACTCCGTGCTCGACTTTTCTTCAGATCATGATGTGTTTTGCCTGTTTTGCTGTTTGGTGGAAAAAACAGTTTAAATCCAATAGTGAGAATTTGAAAGACGGAGGATAAGACAAATGAAGTACGAATGCAGGATAACCGTTCTGGAAACAAAGTGTTTTGCCAACTATCAGAAGGAGTATCTGGCCGATCCTAAATCCGGCCCTTGTCCTTTCTTTAATGCTGGTGACACTTTCATTCTTAAGCGTACACCTCAGCAGGACGATTTTTACCACTTGATGAACGGGAAGTTCTGTGGTGAAGCCTGGGATGCTGTCAGCCGCTATGTTTACACCGCGCTCCAGGGAGGCTCCATCATGAAGGGCTGGACCAACGATGACCGCATGATGATCGCCTGCTGTAATGATGGCACGAGACCGGTCATCTTCAAGATCGAACGGATTGATATACCGGAGAACGATGAGGAAGCAGAGTGGCTGACAAAACAGGACTTTTCAAATAGCGCTGAAGATGCCTATACAGGTTAATCGGAGGTAGCCGTGAAGCAGATATCGAAAGAAGCAACAGCATCAGACTGACATATGGCCGGATACTGACACCGGACGGCCTCCGCATCGTCTGCGCTGGTCTGGAGAAGATCGGTATCCACACGCTGGAGATACTGGCCAAGTTCAAGAATGAGGGTCTTTTCGACATAGCAGTCGAAGACGAATAAACAAAATCGGAGTTTGATAACTTTGAGAAAAAAAGGGATAGGTATGAATAAGAAAAAACTGACATAACTGCAGCCGTTTTAGTAACGATTAAAGCAATCAGCGCGTATTGGAGAAATGTGAAAACGCGTCTTATTGATGCAGCGATTGAAGAAGGATGATGAAAGTGCCCTGCGAAAAAGAAGACAAAGTTCTCCCTTTTCGCAGGGCTTTACAGGAAGCAGCCGCTTCAATGCTGTACAGTAATAAACTACAAAAACAACCAATTCCAATGCAGGGGATGGTGTAGTATACTGTGAATAAGATGTATGTAAGGTGGATCCGAAACTGGGCGGTACTCTTACTGAAAACTGCACTACGTCTTTGATACGGATTCAGGCGGCATAATGGAGAGGGTTTGTTTTTGGGCAAAAAAGGCTCGTTCGAGCCCTCCTATTGTTAACAGAAAGATTATGAGTCGGGTGTGGACCCGTCTATTTTTTATGTGTCGAGTTATTGACTTATGTCACAAACGTATGTATAATAGTTTTTGACATATGTCGGAAAGGAGGGCTTATGCCAAGACCTATCAGATGCCGCAGAATAGAGCGACTGCCGGTTTATCGCAGTTTCTCGCCTGACGATATAACAGCTGCAGAAAGTGTGCAGATGACCGTAGATGAGTTTGAGGCCTTACGTCTTCTGGATGATGAAGGACTTACGCAGGAAGCCTGTGCGGCCAGAATGAATATCGCTCGCACAACAGTCACAGCAATCTATGACAGCGCGAGAAAAAAGGTCGCAGATGCTCTTGTTCATGGAAAACGGCTGCTGATCACAGGAGGATGCTGTGAATTTGAGCCTGTTGAGCTTCATCAAATCATTATGGAGAAAGGAAGTAACACAATGAGGATCGCAGTTACTTATGAAAGCGGGGAAGTTTATCAGCACTTCGGACATTCCGAACAATTCAAATTATATGATGCAGAGGATGGCAAGATCATAGGAGAACAGGTTGTAGACACCAATGGAAGTGGACATGGTGCACTGGCCGGCTTCCTGCAGGCAGCACATGTGGATGCGCTGATCTGTGGCGGCATCGGTAGGGGTGCTCAGATGGCACTGGCTGATGCAGGGATTAAACTCTATGCTGGTGTTCAGGGATTGGCTGACGAGGCTGCAAAAGCTCTTGCCGCAGGAACACTGAAATATGACCCGGATGCTCACTGCAATCATCATGGGCATCATCACGATGGTGATTGCAGACACGATCACTGTGCAGACCATCACTGCTATGGGAATTAATGTATGAATATCATGCTTGATCTTTTTCTGACGTTTGCCAAGATCGGGCTTTTCACCTTTGGCGGCGGATATGCCATGATTTCTTTGATAGAGAATTCCTGTGTGGAGAAAAAACAATGGATTACTCATGATGAGATGATGAATGTCACAGTAATCGCAGAATCCACACCGGGTCCGATTGCCATCAATTGCGCCACCTTCGTCGGTTATAAACAGAAAGGCTTAACTGGAGCTGTCGCAGCGACAATCGGCATGGTGCTTCCCTCATTCTGTATCATATTCCTGATTTCCATGTTTCTGGACAATTTTCTGGAGATTATGTGGATAGCTCATGCTTTCATGGGAATCAAGATTGCTGTAGGATTAATGATCCTTGATGCTGCAATTAAGATGATCAAAAAGATGCAGAAAAAGCCAATACCACTCACCATTATGATCTGCGCATTTAGTGCCATGCTGGTGATCGACATCTTTGCTCTGCGAATATCCTCCATCACCTTGATGTTGATTGCGGCGGTCATTAGCGTTGCCATATTCCTGATCAAGGAGAATACCGGAAAGGTAGGTGCGGCGAAATGATCTACTTCGATTTGCTTATCGGCTTTCTGAAGGTGGGACTGTTTGCCTTCGGCGGCGCGTATGGCGCAATTCCTCTGATCAGAGATATGGTACTCTCGTACGGCTGGATCGAGGATGAAATGCTTACATACATGATTGCAGTCAGTGAAAGTACGCCGGGACCCATCATGGTTAATCTGGCAACGTATGTGGGCAGTTCACAGGCAGGCTTCTGGGGTGCTCTTATTGCCACAGCAGCTGTAGTGCTTCCTTCGTTTATCACAATTCTGCTGATTATGATTCTTTTGAAAAAACTGCTGAAGAACCCATATGTGCAAGCTGTTCTGAGAGGATTGAAACCGTGCATTATCGGCATTATTCTGGCAACGGGTATCTTTATGATCCTCCAGCACAGTGTAGGAAGTTATGGTGCAGTATCAGTCGATACAACTGCAGTTATTATGACGATTGTTCTTGGAACCGTATACTTCGGTTCAAGAAAAGTCCTGAAGAATGGTATTTCACCGATTGGGCTGATTGGAATATCGGCTTTAGCAGGATTAATTGTTTATGAATTATAAGAGGTGGTTATGGCAAAAGTAACACTTATTTCGCTGAATCCTGATGACGGAATTGTAGTTGAAGACGAATAAATCGGTATTTGGGGAGGTGATTTCATTGAACAACATCTTTTATGAAATGATATTTAAAAGAAAGTCGTTTCATATTTTCAGAAATGTTGGAAACGAATAAATCGATGAATGTGAACTCAACGATATACAAAATGCATATTCAGAGTTAACTCCCCTGAATCCCGAAATCAAAACCGCCATTCGCATAGTTTCCGAAAAGGAGACTAACTGCAAACGAGGAGGAGAATACTGCGTTCTGCTTTACAGCGAAAAGAAAGACGGTTATCTGCAAAACATCGGTTATCTCGGTGAACAACTCGACCTTTATCTTGTATCCCGAAATATCGGAAGTGTAAGTCTGCCAATTGTTTTTGATTTCATTCGTTTGTTTCCAGGTTAATACTGTTTCAATATAGCAGTCGAATTCCCCTTTTTCATCATAAGGGATTTGCAAGGATGAGGGAGTTTTAAAAGATTACCTCACCAGCCGGGAGAAGGAGGTCGTGGAGATAATGAATATACTGTTTGACCAGGAATACGCGATGGAGAGGCGGATGATGAGCAGGGAGATTGCTGCAGCGGTCAATATAGCTCAAAAGTTTGGAATTCCAAAAGAAGATGTTATACAGAATATTGCAGAAACATATAAGCTTGACTCTTCTGATGCAGAATGGTATGTGGAAGCTTCATGGAAAGAATTAGCTCCAGCGTAAGAGTGTTTCATGGTCAGTCGTGAAAAGGAGGTCGTGGAGATAATGAATATACTGTTTGATCAGGAATACGCGGTGGAAAGCTATGGGAAAATCTGAAGGTTGGAAAGAAGTCAGGCATTCGCAAAATTGATAAGCGGACTTGGTTGTATACGCTTTTATATTTGAAGGGATTCGTTGTCGGAGGCGTAGATGAAGGTTTTGATCTGCTATGGCGGTACACTTTTCGTTTGTGGGTTAAGGACCTTTTTGGTGTGGACCGTATGCTCTCAGGTGTGGGGTACTCCAAGTTTTGTGTGGGGCATGCCCAGTATGGTGTGGGCTGTGGGTAAAACTGTGGGCAGGCATTCATCAATTCATTGAGAGGTATACACATTTCTTTTATTGAAGGCTTTGTTGGCGGAGCCATAGATGAAGACTGCTCGATCTGCTGTGGTGGTGTACTCTTCATCTGTGGTCAAACTTTCTTTGGGTGTGGGGGATGCTCTTTTTGGTGTGGGCGATCTTGCTGGTTGCGGTAAATATCAGCTTTAGGTGTGGGGGCATCCCGAAAGCCTAAAAAGTTTTCAAGGTCTTCTGCTTCATGGGTGGGTGAAGTACTTGGAATATGTAAATGAATGGCAAGTTCTGCGGGGAAGCGTGGGATGCCGTCAGCCGATATGTTTACACGGCACTGCAGGGTGGTTCCATCATGAAGGGCTGGACCAATGACGACCGCATGATGATCACTTGCTGTAACGATGGTACGAGGCCGGTCATCTTCAAGATCGAGCGCATCGATATCCCTGAGAATGACGAGGAGCGAGAGTGGCTGTCGAAACAGAACTTCAGGAATACATCCGAGGATGCCTATACAGGCTGAACAAAACCGGGATTTGGGGGGGAAAATGCAATGCCGATGATTATAGAGGCCATAATAGAACTGCTTGTTTTTCTGGCTGCTTTATGGATTTTGACTTTCCTCTCGACCCTTTTGCATGAACTTGGCCATGCCATAGGTTATATGCTTGCAACAAGAGACAAGCATTGGCATGTGCGGGTCGGATGGGGAAAACCGCTGCTTAATACGAAAAAGGTGACGGTGAATCTGCTCGTTTTCGATGGCTTTTTTACCCCTTCGGAAAGGAAGATTGACTCAAGAACAAAGATGATAATGACTCTTTCGGGCGGTCCCGCTGTTTCGCTTCTATTGGTCGCGGGACTTTTGATTCTCAGACTCTCAGGGCTGTCTTTTCAATCAGATTTTTTCTCTGACAGCGCTGTTGAATGGTTTTTGAATTACCCTCTCTTTTGTAATCTGATTATTTTACTTCTATCACTTGTACCCGGCCATTATCTTTGGGGGAAGGTAAAAGGACTGGAATCCGACGGACTTCAAATAATCCATACCCTGAATAAAGGATGAAGATTGAGCGACCGGGCGGATTGGACCTTTTAATGATTTGCCACACAATTTAATTATTCCCGCACAATTTAATTATACGACTACATTTTAATTATTTGCCGGCCGGCGGTGCACAGGAGGGTAAGTTTCCCCAGCGCCGCAGCGTGAACAATGACAACAGAATAGAGCATCAAGGGCCTTCATAGCTCTGTCTGGCTGATCGGCAGAATCGTGAAAGCCCTTGATTTCTTTATATTTCCGGTCTCTTTGCGACAGAGGCTGTCTTTCACATTTGTATCAAAGACAGCGTCTTGATAGAAAACTGCACTACGTCTTTGATACGGGTAGCAGCGGCATAATGGAGAGGGCTCGTTTTTCGGGCAAAAAGGGTTCGTTCGAGCCTTTGGAAAAGTACATTCCATTCTTTCTATTGGTGAGAACTATCTTTTTTGCAAAAAGATGTAATAGAGACATTGACAACTTAGTTGTAATTTGATATATTACAACTATCAGCTGATAAACTTGTGCGGAGGTGAAAAATGCAGATCGGAAGCAAATTTACAATCGGGGTTCACATCATCACGGCTATTGACTACTTCAAGGATATGGATCGTGTGAACAGTGAATTTCTAGCGGGAAGCATAGGGGTGAATCCTGTCATCGTCCGCACGGTCATTTCACAGTTACGGGAAGCCGGTATTGTGCAGACGCAGCGTGGCAGCAGCGGCGCAGAGCTCACAAAGCGGCTTGATGAGATCACGCTTTACGACATCTACAAAGCCGTTGGCAGTGTAGATACGGAGGAGGGCCTTTTCCATTTCCATGAACAGCCGAATCCGGACTGCCCTGTGGGCAGAAACATCCATAAGGTGTTGAATCAGCGTCTCATTGATGCGCAGAAAGCTATGGAAGAGAAACTCAGATCCACAACGCTTGCCGATATCGTGGAAGACACGAGGCAGGCAGTCAATAATGAATCGAATGAAGAAAAGAACTAATCTATCATGAAGAAGATCGACCGTACCTACTCCTTCATGGACTTCACCCAGCCCGATTTCTCCATGGCAGGACGTAAGGACAAGAAGCTCGGCGGATACTTCTTTGCCGGTTTCGGCCCGGTCGATGTGTACACGCAGATGGTGGAGACCAATCTGAAGAGCTTTGCTACCGCCGGATTCCGCGACTACAAAGCCCATGTAGCCGGTGATGCGAACGTTCCCGGCAGCATCATGGAGAAGCCGGAAGAACTGAAGGCCGCTGACGAGATGGTGGACTGGCTGCTTGCCTGATCATTCATCAAAACGAAGCTGGATGTTGTTCTGTACAATGCGTTCCCGTTCAACTTGCTGAAAGGCCTTGTTTTAACCGGATTCACAATGCTCGTATATAAAAGAATCAGATCATTGCTGAAAGGAATAACGATGACGAACGCAGAAACCTATTTCCGCTATCTTGTAAATGAAATACACACGACCATAGTGGCGACTGTGGACGATGAAGGCCTTCCTGTTACGGCAGCCATTCCCAAACAGACGCGCAGCTCAGATCGCAGTGAAGACAGTGACAGAATGGCTTTCAGAGCACGACAGCGAAATGGAGAGAGTAATCTTCAATGTCTTTAAGGATGAGGACAGGGAATACTATGAAGAGCTTTTACAATAACAGACCGGACGGATATCAGGAGACAATCCGGAAAGGGCTGTCATCCGTCCACGCTTTTCGCAACGGTGTCTCCTATGGCGACGGCGGCAGGCAGGAGCAGATTGCGAGACTCCGGTTCGAGATGGAAAATGCAGACGCCATCGTGATTGGCGCAGGAGCGGGATTATCCACCGCAGCAGGATTCACGTATTCCGGAGAACGTTTCGAGCGTTACTTTGGCGACTTTGCAGCCCGGTTTGGCATCAGCGACATGTACTCCGGAGGCTTCTATCCTTTTCCGGATGATGAGACCCGCTGGGCATGGTGGGCGCGGCATATTTACTACAACCGCTACATTGAAGCGCCAAAGCCAGTCTATCAGAAACTTTTTGAGCTTGTGCGCGGCAAGGATTACTTTGTCATCACCACCAACGTGGATCATCAGTTCCAGCGAGCGGGATTTGATAAAAAACGCCTATTCTATACACAGGGCGACTATGGTTTGTTTCAGAGTGTCAATCCGTCAATCCGGAAAACCTACGATAATGAAGAATGGGTCATGCAGGCAATGGAGGCGCAGGGCTTTGTTAAAGATGCGGAAGGTGTATTTAAAATTCCTCAAAGCAGCGTAGTCATGAAGATTCCTGCTGAACTGATACCTAAGTGTATGGACGATGGATCTGCGGTTACGATGAATCTCCGAGCTGACGATTCCTTTGTGGAGGATGAAGGATGGCACAGGGCTTCCGCAGCTTACTCTGATTTCATTCGCAGACACGAAAATTTGCATACCCTGTTTTTTGAAATTGGGGTAGGAGCAAACACACCGGTGTTTTATGTATTGAATCCCATTCGGCCGAAAATGGCCAAAAACAGCAGATTTTACCCTGAGAATGGATATTTTATGAAGGAGCTGTCAAGGATCACGGATTCTGAGAGGCTCCGGAGGTGCGCATGATGTTTGGAAGAAGATTACCAAAGACAGAGACCCCGGATGGGATCGCAAAGCTGCGCAAGGTGATTGATGAGGCAGATGCTGTCGTCATCGGAGCAGGTGCAGGGCTTTCGACCTCCGCCGGATTCATTTATACCGGTGAGAGGTTCGACAAGTACTTCTCCGACTTTGCGTTGAAGTATCATTTCAGCGATATGTATTCCGGCGGCTTCTACGTGCTGGAGTGTCCTCCGGAAGAGATGTGGGCATACTGGAGCAGATACATCTGGATCAACCGTTATATGCCGATCCCGAATGACACCTACGAACGGCTGTATAATCTGGTGAAGGACAAGGACTACTTCGTGATCACAACTAATGTGGATCACTGCTTCCAGCGGTCCGGCTTTGACAAGAAGCGGCTCTTCTATACGCAGGGCGACTACGGACTGCTGCAAAGCTCCAATCCGCATGGCGCATCCGCACATAAGACCTATGAGAACGAAGAGATCATGCGGAAGATGATCCTAGCTCAGGGATTTGAGATTGGTGAGAACAATGAGCTGATCATTCCCGAAGGCAGAGAGATCTCCATGCGGATCCCCACAGAGCTGATTCCATACTGCCCGGATGACGGGGAGCCGATGACTATGAATCTGAGATCCGATGACAAGTTCGTGGAGGATGAAGGATGGCATCAGGCTGCAGAGAGGTATTCGGAATTCCTTCGCAGACATGAGAATCTGAAGGTTCTGTTCCTGGAAGCAGCAGTCGGCATGAACACGCCAAGTATTATTAAGTTCCAGTTCTGGAAGATCGTAAACCAGTGGCCGGATGCGACATATGCCTGCCTGAATTACGGCGAGGCCTACGCACCGGATGAAATCATAAACAGATCCATCTGCATCAACGGAGACATCCGGGAGATCCTGATGAAGCTGTAAGCACTGAAAACAACTGAATAGCAAGTACAGGCAGTAAGACGTTTATTTGTTTTTCCCTTCGGGGATACAGGTAAGCGTCTTTTTTTATTGCCGATACATACGGAGGAGCGATATGAGTTTTGATTATTTTTACGGTCCGGATGACGCAGAGCAGTATTCGTTCTACCGTATCCCGAAAAGACTGATCACCGGGGATGAGTTCCAGGAAACCAGCACGGAAGCCAAGCTGCTGTATGGGCTGATGCTCGACCGGCTGCAGCTGTCGATCCGCAATCAATGGCTCGATTCCCTGAACCGTGTCTACATCATCTACACGGTGGAGGACATCATGGCCGATCTGCATTGCGGCAACCAGAAGGCATGCAAGCTGCTTTCGGAACTGGAAAACAAAACCGGCCTGATCAAGAGAAAGCGTCAGGGACTTGGGAAGCCGTCTCTAATCTACGTCCTGAAGTTTTCCACAAGCTGTCCACAGAATGATTCGGAATCACATTTCAAGACATGTGAAAATCACACTTCTGGGGATGTGAAAACCACATCTTTGGACATGTGGAAATCACACGGAAATAATACTGATTTTAATAAACCTGAATATAACAAGACCAATCCTATCTATCCGGGTCCGGGTTCCGCAAAGATCACCGTATCCGTTGATGGGATGGGAAGGGATGAGATGGATGAGCGCAGATCTTATGAGAGATATTTCAGAGAGCATCTGTATATCGATGACCTGAAGCAGAGCTATCCCTATGATCACGGACGCATTGATGAAATCCTGGAACTGCTGGTCGATACCGTATGCAGCACAGCAAAGACCATTCGCTGCGCCGGAGAGGACAGGCCTGCCGAGGTTGTGAAGAGCCGGTTCATGAAACTGGACTATGGACATATCCAATATGTTCTGGACTGCATCCATGACAACACAACGGACATCCGGAACATCAAGGCATATATGCTTACAACGCTGTACAATGCGCCGATTACCATTGACCACTATTATCAGGCAAAAGTGAATCATGACTTGTACGGCTGGAGAGAGGAGGACGCATGAAAGACAAGCCAACAGTGATCTGTGTCGTCAATCAAAAGGGCGGCACGGCAAAGACAACAACGGCGGAGAACCTGGGCATCGGTCTGGCCCGTGAAGGGAAAAAGGTATTGCTGGTCGATACGGATCCGCAGGGATCTCTCAGCATCAGCCTGGGATATCCAAGGCCGGATGATCTGGAGACTACGCTGTTTGATCTTCTGAACAAGACGATCAACGAAGATCCGATTCAGCCCGGGGAGGGCATTCTTCATCAGCAGGAAGGCGTTGATCTGATACCGGCAAATATTTCGCTGGCAGGTCTAGAGGTCGCCTTAGTCAACACGATGAACCGGGAACGGATCCTGAAGCAGTTCCTGGAGCCGGTCAAGAAGGATTATGACTATGTGCTTCTGGACTGTATGCCGAGCCTGGGGATGCTGACAGTCAACGCACTGGCGGCGGCAGATACCACACTGATCCCTGTGCAGGCCAATTACCTGTCTGCAAAAGGACTGGAGCAGCTGCTGCAGACCATCAACAAGGTCAAACGGCAGATCAATCCGAAGCTCAGGATCGAAGGAATCCTGCTGACGATGGTAGACAGCCGGACAAACTACGCCAAAGAGATTGCCGCACTGATCCGTGATACCTACGGCGGGCATATCAAAGTCTTTGAGACCGAGATTCCTCGTTCTGTGCGGGCGGCGGAGATCAGTTCCGAAGGGAAAAGCATCTTCCTGCATGATCCCAGAGGCAAGGTCGCAGTGGCATATCAGAAACTGACAAAGGAGGTGCAGGCCAATGCCGAAAAAAGGCGCAAACATCAGATTGAGCAGCTACGATGATATCTTCTCGACGGAAGAAAGCAGAGCTGATCAGTCAGCTGAGAAGGTACAGGAAATCCCACTGTCAGAGCTGCATCCGTTCAAGGACCATCCCTTCAAAGTGCTGGATGATGAAGCAATGCAGAAGACGGTGGAGAGCATCCGGCAATATGGCGTGATGGTTCCGGCAATCGCAAGACCTTCTCCAGAAGGCGGCTATGAGCTGATCGCAGGACACCGCAGACACCATGCATCTGAGCTTGCCGGAAAAGAGACCATGCCGGTGATTGTTCGGGAGATGGATGACGACGCAGCCACGATCCTGATGGTAGACAGCAACCTGCAGCGTGAAGAGCTGCTTCCCAGTGAGAGGGCGTTTGCCTACAGGATGAAGCTGGAGGCGATAAATCATCAAGGAAAAACCTTTGGCCAAGTTGGCCAAAAGCACTCACGAGATTCAATGGCGGCTGAAATGAATGAAAGTTCACGACAAATTCAGCGTTTCATCCGTCTGACATACCTGATCCCGGAGCTTCTGGATATGGTCGATCAGAAGAAGCTGGCTTTCAATCCGGCGGTGGAACTCTCTTATCTGCGGCCTGAAGAACAAAAGCTTTTCCTTGAGGCGATGGATTATGCACAGACAACGCCTTCACTCTCCCAGGCACAGCGGATCAAGAAGTACAGCCAGGAAAACAAGTGCACGCTGGATGTGATGTGCGCGGTCATGGACGAAATCAAGAAAGACGATATGAGCAAGATCACGATATCCCATGATGTGATCCGGAAGTATTTCCCCAAGTCCTACACGCCGAAGCAGATGGAGGATACGATCATCCGGCTGCTGGAACAGTGGCAGAAGAAAAGACAAAGAGAACAGGAACGGTAGCGGTCATTTCAATGCAGCAATGCAAAGAGATGGCCGTTTTTTTATTTCAGCGTATGGAGGACGCAGCAATGAACAGGAAATATAAAAACAGTTTCAACAAAGACAATATCGACCGGATGTTTTCAGAGCCAAATGATACCGGCTCGATCCGGATGCTTTCGATCCATCCGCAGATGGGCATCAAGATGATCCTGGAGTGTGATTCAAAACTGGAAGAGATCTTCTGTGATGATTCTGAGATCATCTTTTCCCTGGATACGAAGAACATTTATCTCAGCTGTCCGGCATCAGAGCTGCTTCATATCGGCAAGAGGGTCTATCTGATGGGGACCGGTGTTGCTTACCGGCTGAACCGGGATGACGAATATGCAGACATGAGTTCTGAAGAGATGGCAGAGACTTGCCTGGAACTGTTCGGCAGGATGCAGAGAGTATGGATGGACGGCTTTGGATTCCCGGTTCTGGATCTGACAGATATGGAGGCCGACGATGAAGAAGAAAAATAGAAATACTGTGGCAAAGTCCTCTTTCATCAAGCAGGAGATGAACCGGCAGAACAACATGGTCAGACGCATGCAGAAAT
This sequence comes from Blautia sp., assembly GCA_017475035.1. GTDB lineage: Bacteria > Bacillota > Clostridia > Lachnospirales > Lachnospiraceae > Blautia_A. Next base: position 16,334 of record JAFVGK010000188.1, on the reverse strand, counting down.
ATCAGGAAAGGGTGGTGACTAAGCCGTGCAGGAAGAAGTTGAAAACAGGACAGTAAACCTGGCCATTACGACAACGCGGCTGTCAGCCCGGACGATTGTTACCGGGATCCGGATGTATCTGAACCACAGAAACAATGTTTCCAGACAGAAGGTGGTTCAGGGGATTCATGGAAAACAGTCGGTGAAGGAGCTGATCGGCCAAAATCAAGGCGTATCGCGCATGCCTATCGGAGATGCCAGCATCCGTGAGTTTGAGCAGGAAGCCAGAAAGTACGGTGTGGATTTCGCTGTTACCAGAGATAAAACAGTGGATCCGCCGCAATATACCGTGTTCTTTAAGGCAAGAGACCAGGACGCATTACAGCAGATTGCAGAATCCCTGACGGCAAAACAGCTGAATGCACAGAAAAAGCCGAGCATCCTGAAACAGCTGACAAAGCTGAAGGATCTGGTTGCTTCCCTGCCGTCCAAGGTCAGAAACAAAGAACACGACGATATCAGCCTGTGATGAGCAGCGCGATCAAAAAGAAAATCATCCTGCATATCCCATATGCGGTGGCAGGATTGCTGGCAACAAACTTCGGAGAGGCATGGCGGCTGACAGAAGGTGTGGATCCTTCCAGGAAGGTTCTCACACTGATGACGACACTGCAGACCGCTTTCGCCAATCCGCTTCCCAGCTTTCATCCGTTCGACCTGATGATCGGAGTCATCTGTGCTCTGGTCTTCTATCTGGCGGTGTATATGCGAGGGAAGAATGCGAAGAAGTACCGTCACAATATGGAATACGGATCAGCCCGCTGGGGAACGCACAAGGACATTGAGCCGTATGAGGATCCGGTCTTTCAGAGAAATGTGATCCTGACGAGAACGGAATGGCTGATGATGAGCAACCGGCCGAAGAATCCGGCCTATGCCAGGAATAAGAACGTGCTGATCGTCGGCGGATCCGGTTCCGGTAAAACGAGATTCTGGCTGAAGCCGAACCTGCTTCAGATGCACAGCTCCTACGTCATAACCGATCCGAAAGCCAGTGTCCTTATAGAATGCGGAAAAGCCCTGGAGCGCGGTGCTCCGGTGCTGGATGCAAAGGGGAATCCCGTTAAAGACAAACATGGGAATCCTCTTTATGAGCCGTATGTGATCAAGGTCTTCAATACGATCAATTTCAAGAAGTCGCAGCATTACAATCCGTTTTCCTACATTCATTCCGAGAAGGATATCCTGAAGCTCGTGACCGCACTGATTGCCAACACCAAGGGCGATGGCAAAGCAGGTGATGAGTTCTGGACCAAGGCAGAGACGCTTCTATATACGGCGCTGATCGGATATATCCATTACGAAGCTCCGGAGAATGAGCAGAATTTCGCAACACTCCTGGAAATGCTGAACAGTATGGATGTCCGCGAGGATGATGAGGACTATCAGAATCCCGTGGATGTGATGTTTGAGGAGCTGAAGAAAAAGAACCCGAATCACTTTGCCGTACGCCAATATGTCAAGTTCAAGATGGCTGCCGGCAAAACTTTAAAATCCATACTCGTGAGCTGCGGTGCACGCCTTGCTCCGTTCGATATTCAGGAGGTCCGGGACATCACGATGTATGACGAACTGGAGCTGGATAAGCTGGGAGATCGGAAGACAGCATTGTTTCTGATCATGTCAGATACCGATGCAACCTTCAATTTCCTGATTTCCATGATCTACACACAGCTCTTCAATCTGCTGTGCGAGAAGGCGGACGACGTGTACAACGGCAGGCTGCCGGTGCATGTCCGGTGCCTCATCGATGAGTGCGCGAACATCGGCCAGATCCCGAATCTGGAGAAGCTGATCGCCACGATCCGAAGCCGTGAGATCTCCGCTTGTCTGGTGCTGCAGGCAAAATCACAGCTCAAGGCAATCTATAAGGACAACGCGGATACCATCATCGGCAATTGCGATTCTCAGATCTTCCTGGGCGGCAGTGAACCGACCACGCTGAAGGATCTGAACCATTCTCTCGGTAAAGAAACGATCGATACCTTCAATACCGGTGAGAGCAGGGGCAGAGAACAGAGCCACTCCCTGAATTATCAAAAGCTCGGTCATGACCTGCTCTCAGTCGATGAACTTGCGGTGCTGGATGGCAGCAAATGCATCCTGCAGCTGCGCGGCGTCAGACCGTTCCTGTCAGAGAAATATGATCTGACGAAGCATCCCAATTATCCTTTGACTTCCGATGCGGATAAAAAGAATGCATTCGACATTGAGAAGTTCCTGAATCACAAGCTTACCCTGAAACCCGAGGACCGGTACACGGTCATAAAGCCGGATGAAGTGAGCTGACAAATCAATAACGTCCATGGACATGAGCCTTCTGTTTCAAAGCAGAGGGCTTTCTTTATGTCAGAAGGAGGCACAAATGGACAGTGCTTTTTACAGGCCAAGAGCTCCCGATCAAAGAAATCGCGGCAGGTAACACCCATTGGCAGCTGCAGACAAAGAAAAGAATGGAGGAAAGAAACCAGGGACGCCGGATACCGGCGCAGCTGCCCAGGATAAAGATCCCGATGGTTTCGGAAAAGAATATGGCATTTTTCAATAGCGCAGTAGGCGTACTTCAGACACTCGTTATCGCACTCGGTGCAGGCCTCGGTATCTGGGGCGTGATCAACCTCATGGAAGGTTACGGCAACGACAATCCGGGCGCTAAGTCCCAGGGCATGAAACAGCTGATGGCAGGCGGCGGTGTCGCCCTGATCGGTACTACGCTCGTCCCGCTTCTCACAGGCCTGTTCGGCTGATCACGGAGGAAAAACCGCTAAATGGACACGATATTTCAGAAAATCACAGAGTGGCTGAAAGAAATGCTCGTTAGCGGTATCATGGAAAGCCTTTCCGGGATGTTTGATTCCGTGAACCAGCAGGTTTCGGATGTCGCAGCCCAGGTCGGCACATCCCCGGTGAACTTCTCGCCGGGGGTGTTTGCCATGATACGGAATGTATCAGAATCCGTGATCATCCCTATAGCGGGGCTGATTCTGACATTCATAGCCTGCTATGAGCTGATTCAGCTGATTATTGATCACAATAACCTGGCAAACTTTGAAACATGGATCTTCTTCAAGTGGGTGTTCAAGACCTTCGTGGCAGTTCTGCTGATCACCAACACATTCAATATCACGATGGCGGTATTTGATGTCGCCCAGCATGTGATCTCCTCTGCCGGAGGAATCATCGGCGGCAGCACTTCTGTGGACGGATCATCTCTCAGCAGTATGCAGGCCACACTGGAAGGCATGGAGATCGGGCCACTGATCGGAACCTATATGGAAGTCCTGATCCTCGGCATCGGCATGAAGGTCATGTCTCTTATCATTTTCATCATCGTATACGGACGAATGATCGAGATCTACCTGATGACCAGTCTCGCACCGATTCCGTTCTCAACATTCGGGAACCGGGAACAGAGTCAGATCGGACAGAATTACCTCCGGTCGCTGTTTGCACTGGGCTTCCAGGGATTTCTCATCATGATCTGTGTCGGCATCTATGCGGTGCTGATCCAAGGCATCTCATTCTCCGGCAACATTCTGACTGCACTCTGGGGCGTCATGGGCTATACCGTGCTGCTGTGCTTTACGCTGTTCAAGACAGGAACACTGGCCAAGTCCGTATTCAATGCGCATTAAGGAGGTTTTATGGCAGCGTATATATCTGTTCCAAGAGATTTGAGCAAGGTCAAATCAAAGATATTTTTCAACCTGACAAAGCGGCAGCTGATCTGCTTTTCCATTGCGGCAGCAGTCGGCGTACCGCTGTTCTTCCTGGTGAAAAGAGGCGGAAATGTGAGTCTGGCAGCTCTGACCATGATCGGTGTGATGCTGCCGTTTTTCTTTCTCGCCATGTATGAGAAGGACGGCATGCCGCTGGAGGTGATCCTGGATCATTTCTTTGAGGCCAAGTTCCGAAGGCCCAAGGAAAGACCCTATGTGACAAACAACTATTACTCGGTGCTGATCCGTCAGTACGAGGCAGAAAAGGAGGTGGACGAGATTGTTCTCCATGAAGAGAGAAAAGCCAAAGGAAAGCGCCGCGCTGAATCTTCCAAAGTCTCTCAGCAAAAAAGACCGTAAGAAGGTGGAGGCGATCGTTGCGAAGGCCCGGAAGGATGATGGCGTTCCGCGCACCGCGCAGCAGTCGATTCCGTTTCAGCGCATGTTCCAGGACGGCATCTGCCGTACCGGCTCGAACTACTATTCCAAGACAATTCAGTTTCAGGACATCAATTATCAGCTTGCCCAGCAGGAGGATAAGACAGCCATCTTTGATGAATGGTGCGGTTTCCTGAACTTCTTCGACAGCTCCGTGAATTTTGAGCTGTCGTTTATGAACCTGAGCACCGATGCAGCGGACTTTGAGAAAAGTATCCGGATCCCGCTGAAGAACGACGGATTCAATGATGTCCGTGAGGAATACAGCAAGATGCTTCGCACGCAGCTGGCGCAGGGCAATAACGGTCTGACCAAGACCAAATATCTGACCTTCGGCATAGAAGCAGAATCCATGAAGCAGGCAAAGCCGAGGCTGATCCATATCCAGACGGATATCCTGAACAACTTCCGCAGGCTTGGCGTTGTGACAAAGGTGCTGAACGGCAAGGAACGGCTGAAGCTGATGCACGACATGTTCCATATGGGAGATAAGGACCGGTTCTTCTTTGAATGGAAGTGGCTGGTGGAATCCGGTCTTTCTGCAAAGGACTTCATCGCGCCGTCATCCTTCTCTTTCCCCGGCGGAAGGCATTTCCGGATGGGAGATCTGTATGGAGCCATGAGCTTTCTGGCAATCACGGCGTCGGATCTTTCCGATCAGCTGCTGAAGGAGCTGCTGGATATGGAATCCAGCCAGATCGTGACGATGCATATCCGTTCCCTTGATCAGAACAAGGCGATCAAGACAGTGAAGCATACGATCACAGAGCTGGACCGTTCCAAGATCGAAGAGCAGAAGAAGGCAGTCCGCGCCGGTTACGACATGGATATCATTCCGAGTGACCTGGCGACCTACGGAAACGATGCAAAGGATCTGCTGAAGGAGCTGCAGAGCCAGAATGAGCGCATGTTCATGGTGACATTCCTGATCATGAATACCGGCAGTACCAAGCAGGAACTGGAGAATAACATTTTCCAGGCATCCAGTATTGCCCAGAAGCACAGCTGCAACCTGCGCCGCCTGGACTTCCAGCAGGAGCAGGGACTGATGAGCTGCCTGCCGCTGGCACAAAATCTGATCGAGATCGAACGCGGTCTGACGACTAGCAGTACGGCGATCTTCGTGCCGTTTACAACGCAGGAACTGTTCCAGAGCGGCAGAGAAGCCCTGTATTACGGGCTGAATGCGCTGTCGAACAACCTGATCATGGTAGACCGGAAGCTTTTGAAGAATCCCAACGGTCTGATCCTCGGTACGCCGGGTTCCGGTAAATCCTTCAGTGCCAAGCGTGAGATTGCCAATGCCTTCCTGGTAACGGATGACGACATTATCATTTCTGATCCGGAAGCAGAGTATTCCCCGCTGGTAGAGAGGCTGGGAGGCCAGGTGATCAAGGTCAGTCCGATGAGCACGCAGTACATTAACCCGATGGACATAAATATGAACTATTCGGAAGAGGATAACCCGATCGCATTGAAAGCTGACTTCATCCTGTCTCTCTGTGAGCTGGTGGTTGGCGGCAAGGAAGGTCTGCAGCCGATTGAAAAGACGGTCATCGACCGCTGTGTGCATCAGGTCTATCAGTCGTATTTCAATGATCCCCGTCCGGAGAACATGCCGGTCCTGGAGGATCTATACGATGAACTGATGAAACAGGATGAGAAGGAAGCACGGCATGTAGCGACGGCCCTTGAAATCTACGTCAAAGGCTCTCTGAACCTGTTCAATCACCGCACAAACGTCGATATCAATAACCGCCTTGTCTGCTATGACATCAAGGAGCTGGGCAAGCAGTTAAAGAAGATCGGCATGCTGATCGTGCAGGATCAGGTCTGGGGCCGGGTGACAGAAAACCGTGAGGAAGGACGTTCCACCAGGTATTACATGGATGAGATGCATCTGCTTCTGAAGGAAGAACAGACAGCAGCTTATTCCGTGGAGATCTGGAAGCGTTTCAGAAAATGGGGCGGCATTCCGACCGGCATCACCCAGAACGTAAAGGACCTGCTGGCCAGCCGCGAGGTGGAGAACATCTTCGAGAACAGTGATTTCATCTACATGCTGAACCAGGCAGTCGGTGACAGAGCGATCCTGGCAAAGCAGCTGAACATCTCACCGCATCAGCTCTCCTATGTGACGCATTCCGGTGAGGGTGAAGGGCTGCTGTTCTATGGAAATGTGATCCTGCCGTTTGTGGACCGGTTCCCGACAGATCTGGAGCTCTACAAGATCATGACGACCAAGCCCGGTGAAGTCGCGGAGGCAAAGGAGGCTGGTTAATGGCGAAAAAGATGAATTTCCGCAATGACATGAAGGAAGCGAAAACGCCGGATGTCAAAGCGGAGGAAACAGAACGCCTTCCGACTGAAAATGGCTATACCCGGACAAAGCGAAAACTCAAAGGCACAAAGAACAACGAGCAGACGCTCCGGCATGGAAAGAAACCCATTGAAAAGAAACAGTCCGGGAAGCTGAAATCAGCGGTCGTATCCCAGGAGCTGCACAGGAAGATCGCAGAAGCAGATGAAGATGACAATATCGGCGTCGAATCTGTCAACCGGGGCGTTCAGGCAGCGGAAGCAGGAGCGGACGTTGCAAGAGGCACCGTACAGAAGGTCAAAAAGTACGGAAACAAGCTGCATGACCGGACTGTGAAACCGGAGATCAGCGCAGAAAAAGAGACGCTGCGTCATGTGGAGGAAGAATTCTCAGAAGGCGTTAAAACTGCCGCGGCGGCCAAAGCAACCGGCACGGCAGCAGAGCCTGCAGGGAAATCCAATCCGCTGTCCCGGTTTATGCAGCGGAAAAACATTAAACAGGATTACGCCGCAGCAAAGGCAGGAGGAGCCGTCAGCAATCCGGCGACTTACGGTCACGCTGTGAAACCGTCTTTGAAAGAGCGTGTAAGTCAGGTGTTCGGCAGAGCCGGTGAATTCGTGAAAAGCCATGCCGGAGTCATCGCGATCGGCGGAGCTTTTATCTTTTTGCTGGTCTTCCTGTTCACACAGCTTTCTTCCTGTTCTTCCATGGCAGGCGGATCCGGAGGAACGCTGCTGGGCAGCTCCTATACAGCTGAAGATGCGGATATCATCGGTGCCAATGAAGACTACAAGGCACTGGAGGCAGAGCTTCGCAGCGAGATCGACAATATTGAATCCACGCATTCCGGTTATGACGAATACCGGTATAACCTGGCGGAGATCAACCACAATCCTTATGTTCTGACTTCTTTTCTGACTGTGAAATATGAGGATTACACCAGAGCAGAGGTCCAGAGCGAACTGCAGGCATTATTCGATAAGCAGTATGAGCTGGAACTGGAGGAAGAGGTGGAGATCCGGACCAGAACAGAGACACGGACAGGCACAACGACTTATACAGACCCGGAGACCGGAGAAACCGAAGAAGAGGAATATGAATACGAAGTTGAGGTCGAATATGAGTATTACATCCTGAATGTGACTTTGAAGAATAAGACACTGGAGGCTGCCGTATTTGATTCCGGCATGACGGATGACGAACGGGAGCGCTATATGGTTCTGAATGAGACCATGGGCAACCGGCCTTATCTCTTTGAAGGCGACGTCTATGCCAATGTGACACCCACCTCGGAATACCTTGACTATGACATTCCGGGAGAAGCGCTCAGCGATGTGCGGTTTGCCAGGATGATTCAGGAAGCAGAGAAATACCTCGGCTATCCGTATGTATGGGGCGGTTCTTCGCCGTCCACCAGTTTCGACTGCTCCGGCTTTGTGTGCTGGGTGATCAACCACTGCGGCAATGGCTGGAATTACGGAAGAACCACGGCGGAAGGGCTGAGACAGCAGCTTTCCATTATTCCGAGAAGCGAGGCAAAACCGGGAGATATCATCTTCTTCCAGGGAACCTACAACACATCCGGCGCAAGCCACGTTGCCATCTATGTGGGCGACGGAATGATGATCCACTGCGGGAACCCGATCCAGTATGCTTCGATCAATTCAAGCTACTGGCAGGCTCATTTCTATTGTTTCGGCAGGCTGCCGTAAGGAAGGGAGAGTAAATGACAAAGAAAAGAAAACGTCTGGAAGACGAACTGAAGAAGCTGATTGCAAAAAAGGCGGAAGTAGAGGCGCGGATCACGGAGACCCAGGATCAGATCCAGGAAGAAACCAATATCGAGATCCATGAAATGGTCCATGCGGCTCATCTGACACCGGAACAGCTGGCCGATGTGCTGGCTGCCTTCAGGAAAGGCAGTATTCCGGTCAATGCAATGGATATGATCACGGAGGAGGAAACAGATCATGATTAAGAGAATATGCACAGCGCTGATTGCTGTGATGATCGGAGCCGGAGCGTTCACCGTTCCGGCTTTTGCTTACACAGGTGCAGATACGGACTCTGCGGTGCCTGCGGTTACAGCCGCTGATGTAGCGGCAGACACCGGCTCTGATACAGAAGAACCGGAAGAGGATCAAGGTACCGGTATCCGTATTACGATCTCAAAGGACGGAGAGGAACCCACTAATCAGGTAGGCACTGTCCAGACCAACGGATCCAGGCTGAATGTCAGATGCGGAGGCGGAATGGATTACCAGGTGATCGACCAGCTGCGCCCCGGAGATACCGTGAAGGTGCTTGGCATCGAAGGTGACTGGGTAAAGGTTACCATTCCGGAGCTGACAGGCTATGTTCATAAGAACTATCTCAACATTCATACAGAAGCAGCTTCCGGATCCGAGACCTTTGAACTCACGGAGGATAACCTGCAGTCATTCCTGCAGATGTTCGGGCAGGGATTTGGAAGTACTCCCCTGACGCCGGACGGGAATCTTACGCTGGTGGATGACTTCGGAAGCATCACTGGGACAGGAAAGCAGTTCATAACACTGGTCACGAAAGCCGGTAACTACTTTTACCTGATCATCGATCGTGATGAGAAGGGCAATGAGAATGTGCATTTCCTGAATCAGGTGGATGAAGCAGATCTCTTTGCACTGATGGATGAGGATGAAGCGGCTGCCATGAAGGAGCAGATCGCAGCAGAAGAAGCTGCGAAAGCTGCAGCGGAAGCTGCGGAGAAGGCAAAGACAGAACAGCCAGAACCTCAGTCTACAGAACCGGCAGAAAAGGAACCAGAGCAGAAACAGTCAAAGCTGCCTTATGCAATCGGGTTGATCCTTCTGATCGGCGCATGCGGTGCGGGTGGAGCGTTCTTCTATCTGAAAAACAAAAAGAGCCAGGCTGAATCTGCAGAACGCCCGGATCCGGATGCGGATTATCGTGAGGACGATGACGGATACGATATTCCGGAGGAATCCGAAGAGGATGACCTGGAAGATGAATCTGAGGAAATGTAATACGGCAGATGCCGGGAAAGGATAAACGATGAGCGAACAGAACAGAACCTACGAACAGATCGAAGAGATCACCCTGCATTTTGGAAAAGGAACGGTGGAACCATTCACAGCAAAAGACGGCCGGGAGATGCTGAAGATCGTGATTCCCAATGCGGACCGCAGCGATCATACTCCCTGGGCAAGCTTCGTGCTTCCTGCAAAGGCAGTTCATGAGAATCAGTACGGTAAAGGCCTCTGGGCCAAGATTCCTGCGGATGGGAACACAACTCTTACCAAGCCGTATCTGGCCGGTCAGAGTGAAGACGGCAAGAACATTTGGAAGGATGAAAAGACGACCGTCAGCAATCGAGAGCTGAAATCCATGGTCGAGTTCTACAAAAAGGATCTGGTTCCGAAATACGATATTCCGGAGCTTTGATCCGATGGGCAGCATTTGCTGCCCAATACATAGGCATGATTGAGTGTTTTTGTTAGTTTATTGAGAATAAGGAGCTCGAAGCTGTTTCTCTTGGCCGTTTCTCCTGCGGTGCTTACATAGAAACGCCCTGCAGGTTTGCAACTAGCAGAGCGTACAATTATTTTATTCCATGTGTGGAAAGAAGTTTAGCCATTGTTTCGGCAGATTCCTGCATTCCTCTATTGATCCATTCCTCGATCCAGCCATAAGTGCCGTATGTGACGAACGCCGTCGTGTAAGCCCACATATTTTCATATTCAGACTTAGGGCCGTTTCTTTCCAGAAATACTTCAAGGAAAAGGTGCATCAGGTTTCTTTCCCTTAGAAGCAGATAGAATTCAGAATAGTTCTTCAAGTGCTGAAACAGGCTTCCATACAACTCGGCATTGGAGCTTTTGCCGGAGGCCTTATATTCCTGATCCCATTTTTCAATCAGATCAGCAATGTACTTTTTTACTACGTCTTCCTTTGTTTCATAATTTCTGTAAAAAGACGTGCGGCCAACTCCAGCAGTATCCACAATCTCACTTATGGATATTTCCTGTATGGGTTTCTCTTTCAGCAATTTCAGCAAAGCATCCGTAATGTGTTCTATGACATAAGCGTTTCTTGCTTCATTACTGAACGGTGATACATTTCGGCTCTTTTGTTCCATTTTGTGCGCTCCTATTGTTATTTCATTTCTTCCTGTTATAATCGTTACGCCGGAACAAACGATACATCGATAATAGCGTTCGTTGAAGCTGTTGTCAATACCATAAGGAGGACAATGAAAATGTCGATTAACGCAAAGAGAATCATCATACTCGCCGTGATAGTCGCTGTGGCATTCGTACTTGGCAGACTCGCGGTCAGAGCTGTCATGAATATGCTGCTGGGTGGCACACTGTTTGGAGGGAATTTCCAATGAGCAGAAACAGAAAAGAAAAGAAGGTAAAAGCCGTGCCTGCAGGAATCGGAATTCTGGTATTTATCCTCGCCTTCGGAGCAGGAGTTCGCTCAAAATTTGCTATTCAGCCTTCCTGGACAAAGGAATACAGCGTCAAATGGAGCGATGATGTCGGAACGCTTCAGTCTGATCTGCCCTATGGTGACAGAGATGCCAACAAATTCGATCTATATCTGCCGAAGGATAGCTCAAAGGATTCATACGGCCTGGTCGTCTACCTTCATGCAGGTGGATTTACATCTGGAGATAAGACTGATGATAAAGATACGCTGGCATGGCTTTGCTCTAAAGGTTATGTGGCTGCCGGGATTAACTACACGCTTCGTACAGAGACGAACACAGCAAGCGTTCTGAGCCAGTCAAACGAAATCAAAGCAGCGATGCCGAAAGTTGTCGAGGCAGCTGAAGCAGCTGGCTATCATATCGACAAAATGACCGTTGCCGGAGGCTCTGCAGGGCATTGCCTTGCCATGATCTATGCTTATCGTGATGGAAAAGATGCGCCTGTGCCTGTCGTATTCACCTACGGAGGAGTCGGCCCATCCAGTTTTGTGGCGGAAGACTGGGGGATCTTCGGTATCGGTTATGATACGGACGAATCCAGAATAGCTGGGGCTGCACTCTTCAGTGTGATGAGCGGCGAAAGCATTACTCCGGAAGAAATGCAGGACGGTTCTTATCTGGACAAGATGCATGCCATTGCTGCCGCCGAGTGGGTCTGGAACAATCCAGTCCCTACGGTTGTCGCCTATGGAACGCAGGACAAGGTTCAGCCGTTCCTGGCGTCGCTGCGACTGAAGGCAGCCCTTGAGGAGAGCGGAGTTGACTACAAGTACTTCGAACTTCCACATTCCGGGCACGGTTTGCAGAATGACAACGATATCCAGCGGCAATGGACGGAGACTATTTCGGAATATCTTGATAGATATATGCCGGTAGGGACAGGAGAAAGGAAATGAAAAAGTTTGTAAAGGCTCTGCTCATCGTAGTGTTGGTCATTGTCGTTCTCGTTATAGTGGTCATTGCCGCGTTGGGGAGGATGGCAAAAGACAAAAACGAAAAATACTACGAATACACGAGTCCCGTGGGCGTAATTGAAAAGAAATACACGCCGATGGGTTCAAGCGAGGTTACCAGCATTGAGTTCAAATCCGACAACGCTCAAATCGGCAGATTTGTGATCCATTATCCGACCGAGTTAGAAAAGGAAACGAGAAAATTCCCAGTCGTTTTATGGGCAAACGGCACCGGCAGCAAGTCGGATACTTACACCTCTTTCCTGACGCACCTTTCCTCCTGGGGATTCATCGTCGTTTCCAATGACGATGAGAATACAAGGACGGGCGAATCCCTGAATGCTGGTATCGATCTGCTGATCAAAGAAAACGATAATCCCAACATTGTACTGTACCAGAAAATCGACCTGGACAACCTTGGTATTGGCGGCCATTCTCAAGGCGGACCGGCTGTATTCAACATGGCAACGGTCCAGCTTCACGCTGACATGATCAAAACGGTGTACGCCGTCAGCGCAACGTCGTCATATCATACCAAGGTGTATAAGGACGGCTGGGAATATGATATTTCGAAGGTAAACGTTCCGACGCTGCTGACTGCGGGAACGCAAGCATTTGACGCCGGAACGGCAACCTCCGCCGGCCAGGAGTCGGACGAGAAGGCGGGAATCCTGCAGGGCATCTGTCCTCTGTGGAGCCTTGAGGAGAACTTCGGGTTACTGCCGGATATCGATAAGGTCTATGTACGCAAAACGAACGTAGACCACGGCGATTCCCATTTGCAATTCGACGCCTATATGACAGCCTGGTTCCGCTTCTATCTGATGAGCGATGAAGATGCAGGGACTGCGTTCTTCGGGGAATCTCCTGAACTCTCCACGAATGATCATTACCAGGATTTTAAAGCTTACAAATCGGAATGACTCGAATTTGATGCGATCCTTACAACTTCAGGTTTGCCGAACTGAAAAATTCATAGCTGATGATACATATCAGTCTTTCACATCCAGTGGGAGGCTGATTTTTTATGCTCAAGAACAGGAGGTAAACGTATATGAGCAATGCATTAAGAATCGGCAACCGCAGCATCAGCTATGAACAGGCAAAGGAAATGCTCTTCCCGGAGCTGATCCCGCAGAAAGGAAACGAGGCCATGCTTTCTACCGTTCCTCACGAAAAGGTAGAGGATATGGCGGTCGTGTTCCGGCTGGATCTTCATTCGGAGAGCGGCATGATGATGTCCACCAGAGTGAACCAGGCGATCCTGGACGGATTCGGCGTGACTGCCGATCAGATCAAGCAGGATGCACTGGAGAATGCACCGCACACCCATCCGGCATCGCTTCGTTCCATGCAGGAAGTGCTCGGTGACATGATGGGAGGCTTTCCGGTGCCGGGACCGGATCCGGGTCAGCCGACACTCTATGTGGCAACCATGGAATCCATGAACCGTGGTGCAGGCGTGCTTGCCTATCCGGGATTCCTGGATGAAGCAGCGGAAAAGCTTGGTGGCAGCTTCTTTATCCTGCCGTCTTCGATCCATGAGCTGCTGTTTCTGCAGGATAACGGGACCATGGACAGACATGAGCTGACGGCAATGGTCCGCAGCATCAATGCGGCAGAAGTCAGCCCGGAGGATCAGCTCTCCGATAATGTCTATCACTATGACGGCAAGGACAGAGTGTTCGAGCTGGCGGAGAAGTATGATGCCAGAAAAGCAGAGCGGCAGACAGAAAGACCGTCCGTCCTGCAGGCACTGAAGGAAAAGAGTGATGCCGTAAGACCGCAGCCTATGCATGCCCGTGCGGCCAGAGCTAGAAAGGAGGAAGTACTGTGATGATGAAGTTTGAAGAGATGAGAGGTGCCAGAATGCAGGCCTATGCCAATGCGCTTGGGATCCGTGTGAACAAAGGCGAAGGCGGGATGCCGGCTTTCAGTACTGCCGGCAGCCTTCGGGAAACGATGGACCAGATGGGAGATCAGGAATATATGATCTCCGTTGAGATTGGAGGAAAGGATGAGTTCGAGGAAACCGTATAAGCTGGACCGGGTGGCGATCCGCATGGTAAAGGAGCCGCCGCTTTACAGCTCAGAACCGCTCAGATCCCCGGAGGCTGCCGTAAAAGTCATCGCTGACATGCTGCGGCAGTACGACCGGGAAGCGTTCTGCATCGTGAATCTCCGGAATGATCTTTCCCCGATCAATATGAATATCGTGAGTACAGGGACGCTGAATGCGTCCCTTGCTCATCCCAGGGAGATCTTAAAGAGCGCTGTGCTCTCGAATGCGAGTGCCACGATGCTGTTTCATAATCATCCGTCCGGAAATCTGACACCTTCGCAGGAGGATATTGAGATCACGGACCGGATGAGCAAACTGTTTGCCATGGCAGAGATGCCGCTTCTGGATCACATTATCATCGGCAACGGCAATCAGTATTACTCCTTCAAGGAAAACAGCGTAATGCCGATCGGGACGCAGATGTTTGCCAGAGATCCTGCGGATATCACGTTTCAGACAGTCGCTGATCCTGTTGTTTCCGAGAAGAGAGGTTCCTACCATACGACGCCAGAGCAGCGCCAGGAGAAGATCAAACAGATCACCGATAAGCTGGAGCAGGGCGTGCACCAGATCTTTGAGAGTGATAACTACAGGGCCTATCTTTCCACAATGGCGAAGTTTCACAGCTATTCCCTGAATAATACGATCCTGATCGCCATGCAGAAGCCAGGAGCCACGCTGGTTGCCGGATATACAGCCTGGCAGAAGGATCATGACCGGCATGTAAAGAAGGGTGAAAAAGGGATTCAGATCATTGCGCCTTCTCCGTATAAGGTGAAGCAGGAACGGGACGCCCTGGATCCGAAGACAGGAAAACCGCAGATGGATGCCCAGGGCAATCCGTTGAAGGAAATCATTGAAGTGGAGAGGCCTGCCTTCAAGGTTGCGACGGTATTTGATATCAGCCAGACAGAAGGAAAAGAACTTCCGTCCATCGGCGTCAATGAACTATTTGGCGGTGTCGAAGGCTATGAAGCCTTGTTCGATGCGCTGAAAGCAACCTGCCCGGTGCCGATCGCTTTTGAGGATATTCCGTCCGGTGCAAAGGGCTATTACCACACAGAGGATCACCGGATCGCGCTGCAGGAAGGCATGAGCCAGATGCAGACGGTAAAGACGCTGATCCATGAGATGAGCCATGAACGCATGCACTCCCATGAAAAAGAAAAACCGGTGGAAGAAAGACTCAGCCGCCGCAGCATGGAAGTGGAAGCAGAAAGTGTTGCCTTTGTGGTAGGAACAGCTCTGTCTGCAGAGCATCCGGAGCTGAAGCTGGATTTCTCGGATTATTCCTTCGGCTATATCGCCGGGTGGTCCTCCGGTAAGGAGACTGCTGAACTGAAGGCGTCTCTTGGAAGGATCCAGGCGACCGCCAGTGAAATGATCTCGGAGATCGAAGGGCATCTGCAGGAACTGCAGAAGTTAGAACAGCTGCGGGCAGTGGATGAGATTGATCAGAAGGCTGCCGCAATGGTGCCGGTGAAGTTCTCTGTAGTTGCAGAACCTTCAGTGATTGATAAGCCGTCTATCCTGGCAAATCTTCATAAGGAAATGCCGAAGACGCAGAAGCCTGCAGTCAGTAAGGGAAAGGAGGAGTGCCTGTGAGCCGCTTGGTGATCGCGGAGAAGCCGTCTGTGGCGGCTTCTCTGGCAAAGGTATTGAAAGCATCCGCCCGAAAGGACGGATATTTTGAAGGAAATGGTTGGATCGTCAGCTGGTGCGTCGGTCACCTGGTCGAACTGGAGCCTCCGGAAAGCTACGATGAGAAGTATAAAAAATGGCGGAGGGAGGACCTGCCGATCCTTCCGGATCACTGGAGATATGCGGTCTCGTCTTCTACAAAGAAGCAGTTTGGGATCCTGAAGAAGCTGATGGAACGAAACGATGTGGACCGGCTGTGCTGCGCAACTGATGCCGGAAGAGAGGGTGAGCTGATCTTCCGGCTTGTCTATCACCAGGCACATTGCAAAAAGCTGTTTGACCGCCTGTGGATCTCTTCCATGGAAGACTCCGCAATTCAGGAAGGCTTTGCCAGTCTCAGGCCTTCCGCAGATTATGATGCATTATATGAAGCAGCCTTATGCCGGGAACGTGCCGATTGGATCGTCGGAATGAACGCTACCCGGCTTTATTCCTGCCTGTATGGATCCACCATGAATGTCGGCAGGGTCATGACGCCTACGCTGGCCATGCTGGTGGAACGGGAACAGTCGATCCGGAACTTTGTGCCGGAGATGTTTTATACGGTGCAGCTGCAGTCCGATGGCCTGAAGGTTTCCGGCAGGAAGTATAAAGAAAGGTCAGAAGC
>JAFVGK010000187.1 GCA_017475035.1 Blautia sp. | reverse complement strand
TTCTCTGTTGGCGGTCCGTAGACCTCAAAGGAATAATTACCTGCCAGAGAATACCCTTTCAGTGTTGGGAGCCATTCAGACCAGATCTGTGTGTTCACGCTCTGCAGGCTGTCAGGGAGAGGCCCCTTGCATTTGAATTGAGCCCACAGGCCACCGGGAATCACTGTCCACTCACATCCTTCCGGGATATCATCCCACGGCGCATAGTTGTCTGCAATCCAATAATCAAAGTTCTTCCCGTCCATATCAAGACAGACACCAAACATTCCCTTCAAGCCCTTCATATCAGCAGCCCACTCATTCCAAAACTTCGGGATCTCCTGATAACTGGTATCGGAATTGAACCGGCGCTTAATTCCCATGACTGTAAACGGAGCTTTCTCTACGATGCGGTAATCCAACATTTTTCCACCCTCCAATGATATTTTGATATGCAATGGAGCAAGGGATCTTAAGTGTGCACCAGGCTCACGCGCTTTTGAAGGCGAGATACCATGAAAGCGTTGGAATGCCTTTGCAAAGCTATCTGAAGAGTCATATCCATATTTCAGAGCAACGTCAATGACTTTCCCATCGGTGCCGGAAAGCTCCTGCGCAGCCATTGTCATGCGTCTGGCGCGAATGTATTCTCCAACCGTCATTCCACACAGTGCACCAAAGATCCGCTGATAGTAAAACGGTGAAAGTGCTGCTTTCTGAGCAACATCCTCGATTTCCAGAGTGCTGGCCAGATTCTCCTCTATGAAATCGATTGACTGCTGAAAGCCTTCTATCCAGTTTTGCACTTCGCTCACCTCCCTCACATTGCATCCTTAGTATACCGACAAAGGGTATGCTCTGTCCCGACATCCTGTGCACGCATTTTCCGGGTGTGGTCCATCAGTAAACACATAGTCTCGACCCACCCAAAATAGTAAAATCGTTGACTCGTTTCCCTCAAAATAGTAATCTCATAGTCTCGTTTTCAAAAATAGTAAAATCGTAGCCGCGACCCTGCTTTTTGACAAGTTTCCGCAGAGGATAAACGAGGGCCTCCATCACGCCGAGCACGATCTGCTCCCGGTAACGGAAACCCCAGTATTTCAGGCTTTTTCAGGCCCCTAAGTTCAAGAATGTGTTAGTAGACAGACAGTCTCGACGTGGGTTGTATTTTTCCAGGTGATGACTTCGGCCTCGGCGGGTTTTGTGTTCGCAAAGCTGAATTTCCCCGGGAGAGACAAGATCTTCCTGCTTTATCTTGGTACGATGATGATCCCCTTCCATGTGACGGTCATCACCAACTACCTGCAGATGTCGAGGTACGGACTGGTCAACACGCTCTGGTCCCTGATGCTGCCGGCGTCTGTATCGGCGTTCGGGACCTTCCTGATGAGGCAGTTTTTCATTACGGTACCCAGCGAACTGATCGATGCGGCCAAGATCGACGGGTGCAATCCATTGATGATCTTCTTCCGGATCGCCCTTCCGCTGGCCAAGTCGACCATCGCGACACTGTGCATCTTCTGTTTTATGAATGTCTGGAATGACTACTTCACACCGCTGATCTATCTCAACAATGACAGAAAGTATACACTTCCGCTGGGTCTAGCCCGAATGAAGGGTATGTATTCGACCGACTGGCCTGTGCTGATGGCGGCTTCCGTGATCGCGGTCCTTCCGGTCCTGATCGCCTTCCTTTTTGCCCAGGACGCGTTTGTAAAGGGTGTGATGATGTCCGGTCTGAAGGACTGATATTCCGCTGAAATAGCATGTCGTTTTTTATGACGAAGAAATGGAGATTGATATGAGACTGCAATCGTTGAAACCGGGCAGTGTCTGTATCCGGGATCCTTTCTGGTCCAGGCATGTCGACCTGGTGCGGAAAGCTATTCTCCCCTATCAGTGGGATGCCATCAATAACAGGATCGGCGATGCCGAGCCCAGCCACTGTCTTGAAAATTTCCGGATCGCTGCCGGCAGATCCTCCGGTGCTTTTTACGGAGCGCCTTTCCAGGATACCGATGCGGCAAAATGGCTTGAAGCGGTCGGGTTTACCCTGGCGGATCATAAGGATGAAGAACTGGAAAAAACAGCCGACGAAGTGATCGATCTGATCGCGGAGGATCAGTGCGCGGACGGATACATCAATACATTCTATACACTGACGGATCCGGAAGGAAGATGGAGCGATCTGTGCGAAGGACACGAGCTGTATACGGCCGGCCATCTGATGGAAGCCGCGGTCGCGTATTATCTCGGCACCGGAAAAAGAAAATTCCTTGACTGCATGTGCCGCTTTGCCGACCTGATCATCGACACATTCGGGACAGAGGAGGGCAAGATACACGGGTATCCCGGTCATGAGGAGGTCGAGATCGGCCTGATCAAGCTCTACCAGGTGACAGGTGAAAAGAAATATCTGGATCAGGCAAAGTATTTTGTCGATGCCCGCGGCGCGGGTGAGAATTTACCTTTACGACAGTCCCCTATCCATACTGGAATAACCGCGGGGTGGGAGAAATGCTGGTCTGGATGCGCGCGGAGCTGTGAGGTTGCTGAGCAGGAACAGTATCTCTGTTTACAGGAGATACTGTTCCTGCTTTTTTATTCCCCGTCTGTATAGTCATCACTTCAGTATCTGACTTTCCACATATAGGTCCGGTCCATATAGTCTTTATGTGTGGCTGCGGCCAGCGCTTTCATATAGACATTGTTGAGAATCGGGGCAAAAATCAGGTGATTATAGTATTCCCGGATATCTTCATCAAACTGTTCAAGACCTGTCTCATTCGCATCGAGGATATAAAACTTTTCTCCCCCATAGCGGTTCATAAAGTCAATGACCCTCTCATCGGCAGCCCTCACTCTTCCTGCGGACAAAAGAAGAAAAACGGATGTGTCTTTGTTGATCACTTCAAAAGGTCCGTGGAAAAATTCGCAGCAGTTTACTGTCGGGGATGATATCTGAAGCATTTCCATAATATTACAGATGGAAAAAATATATGCCGCAGCTGAGGCAGGGCCGCTTCCCATTACGATGATGCTCTTTTCTTCTTTGTTTTTTTCTGCCCACACTGCTGCAAGATCCCTGGTACGACTGACTGCTTCGCGGTATATGGGATCCACAAGAGAAAATGCCGCCATTGCTTTGTCATAATGCCTGTAGCCTTCCACAACGTCGAGTACCGTCATGGCTATCTTCAGTCCCCAGGCTGCATTCGTATTTCCCTGATCCGCATCGTCTGACATAATACTTTCATATTTAATATTGTAGTCACAGATTTCAGTGAGTTCTGATTCCTGTATATATAATCCGATCGTCACGGCACCCATTTCTTTGGCGACAGCAGCAGCTCTGCAGGTCTCCGGCGTACCCCGCATCGATGTTATGACCGCCAGTGTATTCAGATTGATAAACTTTGGAGGTGCATAGACAAATTCATTGCTGGTAAAAAACTGTGTCCGGATCGTCCGGCTTTCTCTGTCCATAAAATACTGGGCCGGATAATTTCCGCCGTTTGAACCTCCGGCAGCAATAAAGACTAAACTTCTGATCCCGCCTGTTCTCTCATGATCAATTTTTTCTATAAGCTTTCTAAGATTCTCTGTGTTCATCCTTCTGCTCCTCCTGTACAATTTCTGATAGCCTGGAATTGTAGTATGATGTATTATGACATATTATCCCGAAGCTGTAAACAGTTTCCCTTCAATCCTTTAATAATCCGGTATCTCTGTAGAGTACAGTCGCGTGAAATTCCAAAAAAACAGTTGACAAACATAACGACATATAATAATATAAGCATTAGGATATGACGATATATGACGTATTGGTTTCTTGAGACTATATCATCCAGTCACGAGAAGAGTTAAAAGGAGGGATATAAATGATCCGGTTTGCCGCAGCCGGCTATGTCTGCATCGATTACTATCCTCAGATGGATAATCGCTGTTATGTCACAGGGAACGGGGTGGATGTCCTTTTCAATCTTCTGGATATGCGAAGTGATCTCTGCTCCTCCGTAGTCTCTGCGATTTCGGACGATACATACGGAAAAATGGTGGTGGAGGTTTTTTCCCGGAAAGGAATAGACTGTTCACAGCTGGATATTATCCCGGGCGGCGTGACGCCCTGTGTAGATCTCTACCTGAAAAACGGGTATGACCGGGTACACAATACGTTTCAGGACGGTGTAATGACCGGGTATCAGTTTTCGGAGGAGGCCATAGAATTCCTCAGCCGTCAGGATTATGTCCATACCGATTTCACCGGGCGCCTGATCCCGCAGCTTTCCCGTATCCGCAAGGGTGGGGCAAAGATCTTTTTTGATCTTTCCTTCCGCCATGAACACGAAGAAATGGAAACGGTACTGTCCAATATCGAAGTCGGGCTCTGCTCCTTCGAAGACAATATCGAAGAGGGAAAAGAATTTCTCAGGTATGGATGCAGTCTCGGAGCAAAGGCCATGATCGCGACCTTCGGAGAAAAGGGATCTCTGGTTTATGACGGGAAAGAATTCTACCGTGGGGAGATCGTGCCTGCAAAGAAAGTAGTCAATACCGTCGGAGCGGGAGATTCCTATTTTGCCGGATTCATATCCGGATGGATGGACGGGAAACCGATCCCGGAATGCATACAGTCCGGCGCACTGCGTTCATCAAAAGTCGTAGGCGTTTTCCACCCGTACCTGGAAGAGAAACACAAAGGATAAAAGGAGAAACAGACATGGTAATAGATGTACATGCTCATCCACTGCTGTTTGACGTGATCAACAAAGACCCGGAAACACTGGAGTTCCGGAAGCAGGCTTTTGGTGTATATAAATCCGGGATCAATCCGGTGGAGTTCGAAAAGATCCTTCTGGATGATGCCAAAGTCGATCAGGTAGTTCTTCTTCCGGAGGATTACAGCACACAGATGGAACGCCCCATCGTAAGCAATGAAGAGATGACGGAAATCGTAGCTTCTGCGCCAGACAGGTTTATCGGATTTGCGGGCGTGGATCCCCGGAGAAAAGATGCGGCAGAAGTGCTGTACAAAGCATTTGGTGAGCAGAAGCTTTCCGGCCTGAAACTGAATCTTTCCCGGCTGCATATGTTCCCGGATGACGAACGTCTGCGTCCCCTCTATGAAATCTGCCAGAAAGAAAACAAGCCCATCATGTTCCATTCCGGATACAGCTGGGAACCGGATACACCTTCCAAATATTCACGGCCCATTCTCTTTGAAGATGTAGCCTGCGATTATCCGGAACTCCGGTTCTGCCTGGCACACATGGGTTTTCCCTGGTGGATGGAAACGATCATGCTTCTGATGAAATATCCCAATGTGTACGCGGATACTTCGATGGTATATATGGATTCTCCCCGGCGTTTCTATGAACAGATGTTTACCGTGAACATGAATGTGAACTGGCTGCAGAACTGCTTCTGGGACAAGGTGATGTTCGGATCCAACAATCCCCGTTTCCGCCATGTCCGTTCGCTGGATGGGATCAGAAACCTTCCCCTGCGGGATGATGTGATGAAAGCCGTACTGGGAGGAAACGCCCTGCGGTTCCTGGGAAAGGAGTAATCGATGGTAAAGCTTGTTGAAAAACAGGTGATGTCGAAAAAGGAATTCGACATGATCCTTATCACGGATGAGGTAAAAAAGGCAGTAGAAGAAAGCGGCATCACCAATGGTATGGTCGCCGTGATCACAAAACACACGACGACCAGCATCATGGTCAACGAAAGCCTTCCCTGTGTAGAAAAAGACATCCAGGCAACACTGGAACGCCTGGTTCCTACTCATGGGGACTATGTTCATACTCACATGCTCCCCACATACGGCACATGCTCAGGGAATTCCCCGGGACATCTGAAATCCATGCTGGGCGGAAATCATTGTATCTTCCCGGTCATAGACGGCCAGCTATATTGCGGTGGGGCACAGGATATTTATTTTGTAGAACTCGATGGCCTGCAGATCCGGAAATACATGATCGAGATCATGGGTGAGTAAAAAAGCGGACTGCTTTATGATATGCTGGAGAAGAGGTGAAAGCATGATTTTCGGAATGAATTTTACATTCCTGCAGAAATACTGGTTCTACTATGTCAACGGTGCCAAGGTAACACTACAGCTTGCTTTCTGGACACTGATCTTCGCGACCATCCTGGGTGTATTTATAGGGATGATCCGGGTACAGAATTACAGGATCATCAGCACCATTATCGATGGCTGGATCAACTTTATCCGCGGCGTTCCGGTCATGGTCCAGATCTTCATCATCTATTACGGCATCGCCACACAGCTGCCGCAGTTCTGGGCCGCCGTACTGTCTCTTACGATCAACAGTTCCGTGTACATCGCCGAGCATACCCGTGCCGGTCTGCAGGCGGTCAATAAAGGGCAGATGGAAGCCGCAAGATGTATCGGCATGTCCAATCTGCAGGGTTACTGGTACATCATCATTCCACAGGCGATCAAGAACATCCTTCCGTCTCTGGTAAATGAGTTTATTCTGTTGATCAAGAACACTTCCATCGTCTCTGTCATTGCTCTTCATGAGCTGACTTACACATCCAATTCGGTTCGCGCCAATACGTTCCTGGCGTTCGAGCCGCTGATCGTCACCGCCTTCATCTACTTCATCATGACCTATATTCTGAAGAAGCTGGTGGGCGTACTGGAAAGGAAGCTGCACGAACATGACTGATGAAAAAAACGTTGTATTAAAGGTGCGGGGACTGAAGAAATCGTTTGGAAGCCTGGAAGTGCTGAAGGGTGTGGATGTTGACATTCACAAAGGCGAAGTGGTGGTGGTGATCGGGCCGTCAGGATCCGGAAAATCCACATTTCTCCGGTGCCTTAACCTGCTGGAAAAACCCTCAGAAGGCGATATTGAGTATCACGGCAAGTCCATCCTGCACAAAGATATGAAGATCGACGAGTACCGGGAAAAAATAGGAATGGTCTTCCAGCTGTTCAATCTGTTTGAAAACCTGAGCGTACTGCAGAACGTGACGATCGGTCCTCTTAAGGTGCTCAAGGCAGATCCTGCCGAAACAGACAAAAAGGCCCGCGAGCTCTTAAAACGGGTAGGCCTGGAGAGTAAGATCGAAGCATACCCGGCTCAGCTTTCCGGAGGACAGAAGCAGCGTGTGGCCATAGCCCGTACCCTGGCCATGGACCCGGAGGTTATCCTCTTTGACGAAGCGACATCTGCACTCGACCCGGAAATGGTCGGGGAGGTTCTGCAGATCATGAGACAGCTCGCCAGGGACGGTATGACGATGGTGGTGGTTACTCATGAAATGGGATTTGCCAGAGAAGTCGGAGACCGCGTGATCTTTATGGACGGCGGCTATATTGTGGAAGAAGGCAACCCCAAAGATGTGATCAATAACCCGCAGCACCAGAGAACAAAGAATTTTCTCAGCAAAATGCTGTAATGAACCGGTTACCTTATCGGGATGGTGTTCCCCCTTCCCACTGGTATATAATGAAAGGAGATATAACGATGAAGAAAAGGAATATCGTTGCTTTACTTATGGCCGGCCTTATGGCTGCATCCATGTTTTCCGCACAGGCCGTTATGGCAGAAGAGCCCGCAGAGGAGACGGCTGCAGAGGAAGCGGCTGCAGAGGAAGCGGCTGCATTTGATGCTGAAGCAGAGCATGGTCCCATTTTCACCGATCTGCTGGAAAACGGCGTTCTGAAAGTCGGCATCATCGGTAATGACCCCACATTCTGCTATCATACAGCAGAGGATGGAAAGGATGTTCTGGGCGGATTTGAAGTAGCGGCCATGTATGAAATGGCAGCGCGCCTGTCTGACTACCTTGGCAGAGAAGTAACAGTGAATTTCTATGAGTCCGATTTCACCGGCTGTATGGCAGCACTCCAGGCAAATCAGGTCTATTTCGTAACCCGCCTCAGCCCCACTGATGAGCGTAAAGAGACCTGGCTGTTCACCGATGTATATCACAAATCCAATGAGTGCTATGTGGCCAGGAAAGATGCCGATACATCCAGATTTACCGGCACTCTTGAAGGCGTAACCGTGGCGGGTCAGATGGGATCCATTGACATCACCATGACACAGCATGTATATCCGGATGCGCAGATCGAAGAACTGAGCATGGTATCCGATATCCTGATGGCTGTTAAGAACAACAAAGTAGATCTGGGCTGCATGAACGCTGTTTCAGCTGCCATGTCCATTGCAGCCAACGACGACCTCATGGTTATTGACGAGCTGACCTGGGAGCCCACTGATGACTTCGATAAGGGCTGCGGACTCTGCATGGCTTATGGCAATGAGGACTTTGCGGAATGGGCGAACGGTTTCTGGTCTGATATCCGCTCCGAAGGACTCTGGTCTGAGATGCAGGCTGATGCTGCAGAACATCTTGATGCAGAAGCTCTGAAGGCGTTCATCGTAGAATAATGGCATCTGACTGCCAGCAGGCCGAAGCGAACAGCATAAGGTAAAGACTTTCCCGGAGATCAACCAGGGGAACAAATAGGGGAAGTCCGGTCCTGCTGAAAAAGGGGCTATCGCATTATGCATGAAAATGCTTAATGTGACAGCTCCTTTTTTACAACCTGAAAGAAAAATCGTTTATAAAAATAAAGCGGAAAGAGCATATATGATTACCTGTGATCATCATATTCATTCAAGTATATCTCCTGATGGAAAGGCCTCCATGGAGGAGATGTGTGAAGCAGCCATCGGGAAAGGCATGAAGGAAGTCGCTTTTACGGACCACTACGAATGTTATTACGGCGGGATCAGAGGACGGTATTTTGACAGGGATTATCTGAAACGGTATTTTCGGGAACTGGAGAAATGCAGGCAGAAATACGACGGCCGTCTTGTGATCCGTGCAGGAGTAGAGCTGGGGCAGTCTCACCTGGATAATTCCGAGGCGGAAATGGTCCGGGGGTTTCCGTTTGATTATATCCTGGGATCGGTCCATAAACTCGGAAATGTGGATCTTGCATGGATACGGCTGACGGATAAAAATGTGCAGGGGATCGCCGATACATACTATGCGGAGATGGAAAGGCTTTCAATGTACGGGATCTATGACTGTCTCGGGCACCTGGACTATATCAAAAAGCATTGCGCAAGATGTGGTGTTCCATATGAGGAGGAACGATATTTCGGGATCATGGAAAAGATCCTCCGCAATGTCATCTGCCGGGGAAAAGGGATCGAAGTGAATACAGCCTGTATGGGCACAGTCCTGGAAGAGACCATGCCGGATATGCCTGTCCTGAAACTGTACCGGGAGCTTGGCGGGAAGATCGTGAAAACAGGATCGGATGCACATACACCGGAACGCATCGGATACGGATTTGAGAAGGCAGAGGAACGAATAAAAAGGTCGCTTATTCTTGTATCAGATCTGAATGAATGATATAATTCTTTATATAATGTATTATAACATTTGTTGGGGCAGGAGGAAAATGACATGGGTTTGAACAAGGGAAGCAGTGTGGCACTGTACCAACAGCTGGTGGATGAAATAAAATCAATGATCAGCACGGGAAAGCTGAACGAGGGCGACCGTATCATGACGGAAGGAGAGCTGAGTTCATCCTACGATGTCAGCCGGATCACCGTTCGTAAGGCCATCGAGATCCTGGTGGAGGAGGGTATCCTTGTCAAAAAGCAGGGGATCGGCACTTTTGTGGCAAGCAAAAAACTGACCCGCAACATGGGTGTTTTTATGGGATTTACCCAGAACTGCGAAGCCAATGGACAGAAGCCGGGTACCCGACTGCTGTCGGCTTCGCTGGCTGATCCGGCCGGTTCCGATGAAAAGACCCTGGGACTGGCCGAAAACGATAAGGTGATCGTGATCCGCCGTCTTCGTTACATAGATGACATTCCGGTGATCCTGGAGGAAAATCATTTTTCCCAAAAATATGCATTCCTCCTGGGTGAGAATCTGGAACGTTCTCTTTATGCGATCCTGAATGAGCACGGGATTCAGACCTTCGGAGGAAAACGCCGTGTTTCCGTCTGTTACGCTACCGGGGAGGAAGCTGAGCTTCTGAGAATCGAAGAGAATTCTGCCATGCTCTTTATGAAAGATGTCTGCATGAACCCCCAGGGGGAAGTGATCCATTCCTGCAAGAGCCTCATCTGTCCGGAACGCTATGAGCTGGTCATCAATACCATGCCGGATTTCCTTTGAATGTGCGGCAGGAAAAGTTCGAAAGCATAAACGGAGGACACATAAATGAAAATCCTGGGTCTTGGCGACAACGTTGTCGATAAATATATGCACACACACATCATGTATCCGGGTGGAAACGCTCTGAATATCGCAGCTCTGGCCAGGCTCTCCGGTATTGAAGCCGGCTATCTCGGAGTGTTTGGAGATGATGAAGCCGGCCGTTATGTTTACCAGACTGCGAGGCAGCTGGGTATCGATGTTTCCATGTGTCGTTTCCTTCATGGGCCAAATGGATATGCTGAAGCAGAGATCCGAAACGGTGACAGGGTCTTTACAGGAGGAAACAACGGCGGCATCTGCAGGAATGATCCTATCCGTCTCACTGATTTCGACAGAAAATACATAGCAGGCTACGATGTCTGTCATACCAGTGTTTTCAGTTATGCGGAAGATGCCCTTCCGGATATCCGAGAAGCCTCTCCCTTTGTGTCTATGGATTTTTCGGATCGATATACCGATGAATATCTGAAGAAATGTTGTCCTTTCATTGATATGGCAGAGATTTCCTGCCCGCATATGCCAGAGGATGAAATTCGAGACTGGATGAAAAAGATCCTTACGTACGGGTGTAAGCAGATCGTCCTGGCTACCCGTGGTTCCAAAGGCGCTTTACTGATGGCAGACGATCGATTCTATGAACAGTCTCCCTGTCTTGTGAAAGCCGTCGATACCATGGCAGCAGGCGACTCCTTTATCACAAGTTTTCTGATCCATTATGTCGAAGGTCTCCGAAGCGCCAGAGATTTTCCGCCCGCCTCCGGGAACCGCGGGATCACACAAAAGGAAGTGTTTCTGGACTGCCTGATAAAGACCAGTCTGTATCAGGCAGCCGTATATGCTGCTGAAAACTGTCAGAGAGAAGGCTCTTTCGGATTTGGAAAAAGCTTCTGATATGTTATAGCAACTGAGGTCCGGCCTGTCAGGCCGGACCTCAGTAGTTAACCGTCCATTCGCGATCCTGTTCGCCACTTGCTCACGGACTCTGGCCATCTGCGGCGACTTCTCGCATCGGATCAATAATCAAGCTTCCACATATACCTTCTTTGACTCAGAGGATGATTGCGTACAATGGCAAGCTGTTCTGCATAGACGCGTACTACCCCTGTGATCAGCATCGGGCTGAAATACTCTGCAACGCTGCCGGGTACGTAATTGGTTAGACCGTAGTCTTTGGCATCCACGACCGTCGTCTTGGCATCAAAGCGGTTCAGGAAATCCAGGGCTCTGGAATCCATGGCCCTGGTGCGGCCTTCGTTCATGAACAGCAGGAAGGGAACACCCTTGTCTACGATTTCGAAGGGTCCATGGAAAAATTCACCATCATGGAAGGAGCCGGAGTTGATCCACTGCATTTCCATCAACAGGCAGATGGAGAAGGAGTACGCAACCTTGGCGGTCGCACCGGAGCTCATAACATAGATGACCGGGGCATCCTTGTATTCTTCTGCAAAGGTCCTTGCGGCCGGCGTTACAAAGGAGACAGCTTCTTCTATGGCATCATAGATCCTGTTGTATCCGGTCACCATGTCTTCGTACTGATCATAACCTTCATACTGATGAAGCACCTCTACAGCCAGCATCAGAACATTGTTCATCTTCTCGAGCTTGGCGGCGTAGTTCTTTTCAAATCCATGAACGATCTTATAGTCGGCGTTCGCAGCCAGAGGAGAATCGGCATTGTGTGTGATGGCGATCACCTTGGCGCCTTTTTCCCTGGCCAGCTTTGCTGCCGCTACGGTCTCGGGGGTATTCCCACCCAGAGAGCAGGCAATCACGATGGCGGATTCATCGCAGGCGGCAGGCGTAGCATAATTAAACTCATTGGCGGTATAAAAACCGGTACGGAGAACTCTTGCGTTTGCGTTCATAAAGTATTCGGCGGGGTACAGCTCGGAAGAAGAAGCACCGCAGCCGACGAAGTACAGCGTACGGACCTCAGGACGTTCTGCCTTGATTGCTTCGATGATCTTTTTGGGTTCCATAGGAAAGCCTCCTTTGTTGAAGTGTTATTAATGTATGCATTCATTATATAACGTCTTATTACAAATGTCAACAAAGACTTTGCAATCCTTGTCCCACTCAGCAGAACTGGCTTTTTTCCATAACTTATATCGGGATGAGAGCAAATAAATTTTATGCCATCTTTACGGATGGCCGGGCTTCAGAGAATCTTTCTCCCCTGTATGATATCAGTTCCCCATGCGGCATCCCTGTTATCAAAAGCTTCTTCCCACGCCGCCTTATTTCCTTCAATATACTTATCCATAGAGCCTCCTGGTTTTTACCGATTCCTGTATCTGCCGGTGTCTCCGAGGCACCCTGTGATCTTCTCACGCCTTATTGAATCTGTCTTTTCCTTGCCTGCACCTCGGACATTTCCAGTCATCCGGCAGGTCTTCAAATGCCGTTCCGTCATGTTCAGCCGGGTCATATACATAGCCGCAGACGGAACAGACATATTTCCCGGTAGCTGCCGCCGCTTCAATCTCACCGACGGGGATCGGCTCCGGCATGTTGTCCAGATCTACGACTTTTCTGTTTTCCAGGTTTTCATAACCAAGAGGCGTATGCGTGGACAGATAGACGGTCGGATTGTTCCTGATGAATTCTCTGACGGCATCCAGCGTCTCCCTTGCCGCTGCCAGATCCTCAAACACGATGGACAGCCTGTTCTGATAGAGTGCTTCATCTGTGTAAGTCACATCTCCATGGATCATATAAAACAGTCCATCCATCTCAACGATCACAATACTGTTCCCGTTGGTATGGCCTTTCGCCGGGATGTAATACACTCCGTCCGCAATTTTCCGGCATGCCTGGAAATTCTTATACGGCCCATCCGTGAAGTCTACCGGTTCGACATTCGGGTATGGTTTCAGCTCATCAGCTTCACACTCTGCCCGCGCCGCAAGAATACGGGCATTCGGGAAATTGCGGAGCTCTCCGGTGTGATCGGCATGCTTATGTGTGATCAGGATCCTGCTGACCTGCTCCGGTTTATATCCGGCCTCAGCAAGTGCGTCCACATAGTTTTTCACTTTCTTTCCCATGTAGATCATGGTCTTTTCATCCGGGACCTGCTCCGGTACTTCCGCAGGCATGCCGGTATCCACCAGAATGACTTCGCTGCCCGTGTCGATCACGTAGTTCTGCAGGCTGGAGCGATATTTCACGGAAGGATCGACCCCGTCCATCCCCTCACCGCCAAACGCCAGTGCCTGTGTCATAAAACCGTTGTCATAAAGTTTCACTGCTTTGATCTTCATGTGTGATTCCTCCCTAAAAACTGTTCAAAAATAGCTTATGTATCTTGCCTGTCTTTTCTTCCGATAACACCCGCGGCAAATTCAGTAAAATCCATCAGAGTCCGTCTAAGCCCTCTGACATTGCGAAAAGTTAACGTTAACGCGAACCAGTCATTCTGTAAGTTCTGACAGCATCCTATTATAGTCGTCCGTTATCAGAACAATCTTCTCACTGGTGCTCCCAAATGTATCTATGAACCACCTGTTGCACTGCTTCAAACCGTCGGGCGTACAATCCGCTTCAATCAACCTGGATTCTATTTCCGACTCATGCCCGATGATCTCAGAAAAATGATCATCTATATAATCTTCAGTCATCGCAAGGCAGATGAACCGGATAAAAGGCAGATAACGCCCGTCAAAGTCTTTTCTCCAATCGGCAGGAACGTAGCAGCCTTCTACGATCAGGTTCTGTCTGTTCTCGACAGCGGTCTTAATGATCTCACGGACAATCGGCCACAGATACCCGACAAGTTCATCGTCATCCTCAGGTGTAAGATCAGTATTGCCGCTTCGTATCAATCCCATTTTGAGATGGTCAATGGACAAATATGGATATTTATATTTTTCCAGTAATTTCTGTGCCAGAACTGTTTTCCCGGTGTGCGATGCACCGGTTATCAGTATGATCATGCTTTCATCCTCACAAATATCGATTCTTAATCGGTCCAGATACCATGCCCTGCCCGCTTCCCGCGCATCAGCGGAATGTCCGCATACTCAATACTCTTTTATCTCATAAACCGGATACTCATGATGAGAACGTAAAACTGTTATCGTAAATGATGCAACTATTACCGATAGTAACTGGCGATTGCGTACAAGTGTTATAGGAAAAATACGACAGCTAATTTTTGAGATTTTCAGAAATTTTCTGTTTTTCAACAATTAGCATTGAAAAACAGAAAATTATATGATCATCTATCTTTTGATGGTAATTCCGGTTTATCTCGCCTAAGTAAAACGATAATAATGGTGTTTCTCTTAACAGTTGTTTTCACGGAAGATAATTCCGATATTAGTTGTGATCCTATATTTTGAAGGCTCTATTCTCTATAACAGTTGTGCAATTTGCGATATTTCCGGTATAGTTGTGATTCTGGAGAATATTTCCGCTAACAGTTATACCTTCTCACATGATCAAAATGGTATCCCAGTTTTTCTGCAAGAGCGACTGACCAAAGATTCTGGGCATCCCAGCTCGGATACAATCTTCGGTCCAGGCACTCCATGATAAGCCTGGCGCTGCAGGCCGCGGCGAGCCCTTGCCTGCGATGATCCTGTCTGGTATCTACCTCGATCTCTATTCCGCTCCGATAACTGCTGTAAGAAGAAGCTCCGGAAACAATCCGGCTTCCGTCAAGAGCAACAACTCCTATTCCCAGATTTTTGTATTCTTCATAATCACTGTAAACAGAAACAAGATCTCTGCTCCAGTCCTCATTTTTACAGGCGTAATACAATGTTTCATCTATCATTTTAAGTGTATATCTCTCATCAAGGCTGTGAGCGAACCCCAGGAGCCTGTCTTTATCGAAAACATCCGGCTCTTTCCTGATTGCATAGCGGGTTACTTTCTTTGCATTCTCCCCATATGTGTTTTCGATAAAATCAAGCCACTCTTCTTCACGGGCTGCCATGATAATAAAACTCTTCTTACACCAATCCGGTTTATAAGATACGAGCTCTTCTTCCGGCTTTCCCGCAAAGAAGCAGAAGTCTCCAAGTATCGCCATAACAGATTCCGGTTCTGCCGGATCGTCCGTATACAGATGCCCCATGACGCCCTGCAGGCACGACCAGATGATTGTTTCCTGCCAGTCTCCAAACAGGTCCCTGATCTTCTCTGTTCCTTTTACTTCAAAAATCATATGTCGATCAACTCACTTTTTTCCGTTTTATTAGATGGACTCATGGGCTTCTCTATGGTAAGAAGAAATACCTCTGACAGACAGATGCCATCATCCGATTTCCACGACATTCACAGTATTGCCATGTTCTTCTATCACCTTCACCAGATCTGATGCTTTAAGCCATATCGACGCCGTATTGTCATTTGGATGGATGCCGATAAGGCCATCACCAAACGCAGCGTCAAGATACAGAGTCACCTTCCTGTCCTCATCTTCCAACAGCCCTAAGGGTGTAACCGCTCCTGGAATAAGCTTCATGATACTCATCAGATCATCGGCAGAGGCGAAGGACAGATTCCGCAGTCCGTGCGTCTTTCTGAACTCTTTCAGGTTTACCTTCTTGTCGCCTTTAACCGTGATCAGATAATAATTCCACTTTTTATCGTCCCTGACGAACAGATTCTTTGCATCACAGTCGGGGTATGGCAGTTTGACAGCATCCAGTTCTTCCATGTTGAACACAGCCATATGCTCGGTGATTTCATATTCAATTCCGTGTGTGGTCAGATAGTCATATGTTTCCTGCTTTGTCATATTGATCCTCGTTTTTCCAGCGCCGCGCTTAATGAAATCGGCGCTGCCTTTCTTTTCTGTTTATTTCAGCTTCTCCAGCCATTCATCCTCTTTGAATCCCGTCAGTACAAAATCATCCCCCACCACGAGAGGGCGTTTAACCAGCATCCCATCTGTGGCTAATAAGGCAAGCTGATCCTCCTCGCTCATGTCAGGAAGTTTCTTTGAAAGACCCATTTCCCGATATGTAAGACCGCTTGTATTGAAAAATCGTTTCAGGGGTAAACCGCTCATGGAATAATATTTCCGCAGCTCTTCCTTATCGGGATGATCCTCTTTGATATCTGTCAGTTCATATTCAACGCCTTTATCATTCAGCCATTTCAAGGCTCTTTTACACGTTGTGCATCTGCTGTAACAATATACTTTAACCATAACGTTTACTCTCCTTCTAAAACGTAAACTTCCAGAAATCGGTAACAAAAATGGGAACTATAGCATTATAATCCACACGCATATCGACACCCTGAATCAGTTTCGTTGGTATTAAAATATTATAGCACTTTTTGGTATATATTTCGAGAAAAACCTTTTATTTTCAGTGCTTTGAGCCCTAATTAAATTTTTCTTCAGTGGCCATTCAGAGGAAGTTTACGATATGATATCTAAACATATTCTGGGGTTGTAGCTTTGAAAAAATCCGTTGAATTCAGGCGGGTATTCTGATATAATTTTTTATATTTTCTCATGTGCATAAGTTCAGGTTCCGCATCGGAAGACCGATGTATGAGAAAAGTATTGCGATGCTTGGTTTTTTCATAATAGAAGACTTGACAACCATGCGGAACAGACCTTAGCTCTTCACAGCACAGTAGAGGATGACTGCGTTCTTTTCTATGCTTTACAGGTGATTTCTGCCGCCGGTTAAAGGCTTTTCATGAGTACTTATCTGGCGACTTTTTTGTGCGAAAATAAGGAGCCGGTTTTCATGAAACGGATACGACAGCTTTGGCAATGCAGAGAACAAATCTCAAATCTGGTAACCAGGCGAAGTCCGGGCAGACCAATAGGAAGATAGTATTCTGCCGGTAAAAGAAAGATAAATTCTATACGATTCAGTATGTTGAAAGGCCAGGTCAAATCATTATGGATAAATTCTCGATATTCTATCAAAAACTTGAAGAGTTGCAAAGCCAGGGACTGAAAGGGAACGCGCTTGGGGACGAACTGATTAAATGGTCAAAGGAGGAAAAGCCCTTTAAAAAGCTGGGCTTGCATGATATGTTTAATGTCTCCAAGGAGGAAGAAAAAAGCTGGTATGACGAGTCTTCCAGGAAGTTTCGTTCATTTCAGGAATTAACAGATTATTTTGCGAAAACAGGCTGTATTGACGTCCGTGTCGGATACATAAGAAAGACAATCCGGAGATTTCGCAAAGAAGCGAGGGAATTCTTCCTGTACTGGCTTTCCATACTTGAAAATTTGTGCGATCAGACTGTGTTTGACGAATATAGTACACTCAGTGATGAAACGCTGACTACCTTTGAGAGTATATGCTATTTTGCGGCTGAAACACACGATGTGGATTTTTTTGAACCTGTTCTGAAAATCATCAGTTCCCTCCA
Organism: Blautia sp.; assembly: GCA_017475035.1. Lineage (GTDB taxonomy): Bacteria > Bacillota > Clostridia > Lachnospirales > Lachnospiraceae > Blautia_A. The sequence continues at coordinate 43,209 of JAFVGK010000187.1, read as the reverse complement.
CTATCATGACGGAGATGTCGAATTTATCCCAATTTACGAGTTTGTCTGCCAGCATCTGCATAGTATTTTTTATAATATTTGTCCTGCTGATTTTGACCTGATCATGGAACATCTTCTCGATCCAAATCTCGACTGGGATATTAATAAAGCATTAGGGTTCATGATGGCACAGTTTTGTATAAATGGTGTATTTTCAAATGAAAAACAATGGAGTCTGTTAAATTCTTACGTCCAGTTCATTTTTGAGAATGGATTTGACGGAGATGCTGCAGCACAATGGATCGTAAAAACACATAAAAAGGATAGCATGAGGGAACAGCTTCAAAAACTTCTTGAAGAATATATTGATCCAATGTACTATGGGACCACAGATCCTGAAGAGTTTTACATAATGACAGCAGAAGATCCCGCACCACTTTGCCAAAAAGGAATTGTAATGGACGATATGATCTTGTATGGTATGTACAGAAAAGCTATACATGCGCCGGAACAGATTCGAAGGAGGGCGGTTCAGGACCAGGAACAAAGGATTATGTCGTTCAAAAGCATTTAAATCATGAACTGGTGGAGCATTTCCTCCCCAGTTCATTTAAGCCAATGAAGTGGCCCTTTCTGGATTCTTCAGTGACCAGGAAGACAACAACGGCAAAAGAGTGATAAAAAGCTCCCCAGGTTTCAGAAAATCGCCTTATGATATTCTGAAACCTGCGGCTCTACAGGCACAGAGGGACACAACTTTGATAATTCCCTGATTGGGGTCATCTATGACAAATTCGGAGAAGACACAAAGGTGATCAGGCAGAGCTCCGGCACCTGCATTGCTACCGTCAGGATCCAGGTCAGCCCGACCTTCTGGGGATGGTTTTATTCTAATTCGGCAGGCAGAGAGAAAAAGTTTTTTCACAGCCCCCCTTACTGATCACGTTCGGCTTCATGCAGCCGGTTTTCATCTCACAAACACCAGATGCTTTTTCAAATATTATCAGGTGGGTCCTCTGAATCTTTTTTTCGCTTCTTTATGCTTTCGGGTTTCTCCGCTTAGATTTTTTTCGCCATACTTTGCCTTAATGAATTCATTGAAGTGTTTCTTAGGCACTGTATCCAGGATGATACAGGACACTAAACACCATTTCAGAAACAATATCAAAAACAATATATACTTTAAATAAACTTTTTAATGTTATCATCCGTAAATCACACTAGTTCCCACACATCCTTTAGCATCTGAAAATTTTCTCTTTTCACATAATATATATCAGCGTAATGTTCTGCGCTTTGAATATCTAAAGTATATAAAGAAAGAGCTCCCTTAATATCTGTTTGTAATTGTTTGATTATATCATCATCCAATTTTCTACCGCTTATTTCAAACAAATCAGAGACTTTTACATTTGTTATGATCAAAACAGCCGGCTTCCTCCCCAATCGTTTTAGTCTATTTATTAATTCCAATGATTTTTCAAAAGTCTCACTTTTATTATATTCGATATTTAATTTAATTGCGCAATTTAATAAATCAGTAGCAGTTGTACCGGTTTCTCCAAATATATCTGCATATTCCGCATGCTCAATTGCAGTTACCGGATTTGTTACGTAAAACCTTTCATAATCGTACTGATGCTTCTTATCTAGTCTTCAACTTTGCAGAAGATAATGAAGGCAGTAATTTTCTATAATCCGAGTCACTTAAAACTGATTCTGCCATTGTAACAACATCGTCAGTATAGAAAGGGGTAATTGATTCAATAATTGTTTCATAAGCCTTTTTAATTTCCATCCTATAAACTTCAGGAATGCCCATTATTGATTCGTCTGTACCATGAAATAGTGGAGGTAATTTATCTTTATTAGAAATCTTGCATCCTTCTCTCAAAATATCAAAAAGTTTATTCTTTTTATAAATCTCTAATGCTTTCATATTTATATTTTATCATCCTTTCTACGTTCATTATAATTCACTAATCACAATCATTCACGTTTCTATGCATAAGTATGAAAGAGACAAATCTGTGCTATTTTGTGCAGCACAGATTTGTCTCTTTCATTATCGTTTGTAGGCGGCATCCCATGGTAACAAAGTATGAAAGAAACTAAAACTGTGCTATTTTCTATAGAACACAGAGGTTCTTTCATGATCGTCTGTGGACGGTAGCCCATGTCCTCAAAGAATGAGAAAACTAGTTCCTAATGAATTTTGTCACCAGAAGTCCAACCAGCACGATCATCCCCATAGCCTCCGTCACCAGTGGAACCATTGCAGCGTAAAAGGCCTTCATCTCTTCCACTCTATAATACACTACATATAAGATGATGCTGATGACAAACGCCAGGATTAAAACGAGCACCATGACAGCCAGACGAAATCCCGTCAGGTAACCTTCGACATTCAGCCAATTCCCAACAGCTACTTCCAGCATTGTCCATACAACAATGAGCAGCAGCTCTGAGGTCACAATCCGGTGAAATGCATATTTGGTAACCAACAACAGCAGAAGATAAGTCATGACACCACATAGGATAATAAAAGTTGGAGAAAGTGGCAGCTTTCCCTCCGTGTCAATGATAGGATAAAAGCTAAAAGCAATTCCTATCAGGCCCAGGACATCTGTAGTTGCCAATAGGATTCCATTTACGCCGCCGATCCGGATTACCGCAACATCCGGGCGAAATCCTCTGTACCACCAGATCAGATAAAAAACACAACAAAGATCAATGCACACTGTCCTGCTAATAACCGGTACATCTCGATCCCATCAGCTGAACGGCAAATCTCCGCCATCCTCAGCATTCTTCTTAACTATCGAAGCGATATAATCGATAAACTCTTCCACGCTTGGCTTTCTATCTGGAAACGCTTTCTTCAAATTCTCCTGCGCCTCAGTATCGTTGACCGGCTGCATCCAGAGTTGATTGATCACGTCTTCAATTGATTCTCTTATCTCCTCTTCAGAAACACCATTCTGATCTGCCACACGCTCTACAGTCGATTTGTCTTCCAGAGATGAAAATGACTTTTTCATCGCATCCCTAAACTCTTCCAGGGCCATTTCATTGATGAGGCGATTCGCATCCTCGGATCCCAGGAGCCGGAGCGGCGGCTTGATTCTGATATCTGAAAAAATCTCACAGGCATGCTGGTATCCATACCCTAACTGCTCACCTGGTGCGCCTTTGATAAGACGAATTCCTTCCACAAAACCTTTTGACCAGAAGAAGCTGTAATCATCATCCCAGAAAAACAGATTTTCGTCCTCATCCTCTTCCAAGCCCATTTCAAATACACGGTATATCTTTCTGGCTGTCTCCTTTGCTTCGCCTTCAGAGAGGTCAAACCGCTCTTGAAGCTCTGTCACTGCTTCATCCTGCGCAGCTTTGTTATAAGAACCATTATGTTTGTACCCATTTTTTTAAAATCACGCTTCCTAGAGTGAGAAAGCCCATAAACACTGGGTTTCTAAGGTGAACGACACGCCCGGGTGAGTGTGCATAAATTGCTCAAACAGTGGTTATTATAGTCCGGTTTTTTGTACTTTAATAGTTAGGTTTCCAAGAAACTCTAAAATAACGCTTTTAGAGAAGAATAGAATGTACGAATACAGCGATTAAATTGGGTCAAAATCGAAGATGCTGGCATAATTAGTTTCGCCCCTCTTGTGTGTTGCTCCCATCTGATACCACCTCTCCTTGAGAGCCCTTACATCTTTACCTGTCGCCCCGTTTTCCCTTAATTCTGTAATAGTCTTCCATGTCTAAGCTGAAATCTATATAAGAATCAGGCTTCCGATCCTGTTTGCCCAAGAGGCAAACCGTCTCAACGTGGCACGAGTCAACGAAACGACTAACTCGTACCCCTCGTTGGTACGGGGAAACATGTCCACTAAACCCTGCCTGTTCGTAAAAATGCGATCAGGAACATATCAACGGTTTCCCTGTTCGTCAGGAACATGTCAACCGATTTCAGGCACTCGTCCGTAAACGGAAACATGTCGACAAACTGGAATCTGTCACTGCTTTTAGCATTTCGCTGCCTTGTAAATGATCAATATTCGTAGGATTGATTTACTTTCCTAAGTGCAGCTACATAATCGCAACCTTTTTCTTTCACATCTTCCGGATTTATCGGATAATGGACATTGTAAAGAACCCCTTTACCTCCGAATATATCCTCCATATAATCCTTTTCCATATGCCCGCCTACAACTTCAAGACAAATCATAACATGATCATCACCCGGTACAATTTCTTTCTCCCACAAATATTGGCACTCAAGGTTCATGAAACATTCAGCGACCATCGGCGCTTCTATCCATGAAGCTTTTTCCGCAGTAAGCCCTGATGAAGTGATCTCATCCGTCTCGAACTGATTGTTCTGTATCGTCTTCATGCAGGCTTTGTACAAATCAGAAGACATGAAATTCAGCACTGCTGCCTTCTTTTCGATTAGGCTTTGGTAAAGATGCCCACACTTATTCACGCTGCATAGAATCACGTAATACCCGCCTCCATGATTCGCGCTCGTAAAACCTGCCCATGACTGCATCGCAGCATTTGGCTGTCCGTTAGATTTATATGTTGTGACAAGAAACATCGGTGTCGGTATTCCCATAATGAATTCTTTCCAGTCAAACCCAAAGTTTTTTGCAAATTCTCCGTATGTCCCCATCATAGATTCAGGCATTTCTTTGTATTGGTATTTCATTTTTTCTTTCCTCCGCACTAAAGCCAACACAAGAATAAACTTCGATTATCTCGACAACCTTCGATTTGTCAATTCAATGACAGCATTTTTATAGTCACAACCCGGCTCGGGTGAGTTTCACAACTGATTCTACATGGACCGTGTACCGAAACACACAAAAACGTGTCATTTGGCAAATGTCCTTAGGCACTCGCAAACCCGCTGATTATCAGGGTTCCAAAGCTTTCGAGCATAAAGGGCGCCCACATTCAAAGGGTTCCCTTTTGCAAAAAACCGTGGGCAAAATGTGGGCAATGCCCACGGTAAATAAAGCTGTTATTCGCTTTCTTCTACTGCTTCAAATCTTCACTTCTGCTCTGGTTCTTTCTTTATGATCCATTATTGCTTATAACACCATCACGTTCCATCTTCTCCGCGATCGCCTGAAGGATATAGCCTTGGAGACTCATGCCGGAGCGTTTCGCAGCTTCTCTTATTTCAGCTCCTTTTTCTTTCATGGGTTTGATAGCTATAAAGTCGCATTTCGCGTTGTATTTGTCGTTTGCTTTTCTTTTATATTCCTGTATCGGCATTTCAGATATCCTCCTCTATCTTTTTACCGATTATAGCATAATCTTAAAGAACACGTAAACGTGCAAAAATGCACAAATGCGCATACGTGTTTTTATGCAAAACGGAGAACACATACAAAAACACGTAAACGTGTTGTAATGTACACGTATACGTGTTATACTATAGTCAGATCAAAGGAAAGGAGGTGTAAGGAACTACAAACCGAGAACCGTAAAACCGGAACCTAACCTTGAAAACTGAATAAAGCAGAAAGCGGAAGCCCTCAAGCTTACGGAGGGCGGACTGAAGCGAGGCAAAGAAAACAAACCGCAGCCGTAGAGAGACAGTCCAGTATCGGAAAGCCGAGTATCCTGACGAAGCAGGAGCGCCAAAGGAACAGAACAGGGAAAACGGAGGATGAAATGAAAAGCCCTGGCTAACAACGAAGACCAGCACCAGAAAGGAAGTGATAACCAAGCAACCCGGAAACCTAAGATCGAGCGCCTGGTATGGTATAGGCGGACAGAGAGTCCATACACCAGATCCCGAAGGTAAGGAGGGAAAGAAAACCACAAAGAAAGAGAAAGGAGATAAGAAAGATGAAAAAGAAAGCAAATATCGTCTCCGTGAAGGAACTCGGAGGCGGCAAGTACCTGGTCACATACGAGAGCGGGGCTAAGAGGACATACTCCAAGATGACCAAGACGATCGCGGCCTACATACTGGCTCACAAGAAGCCGGAACCGGCTGCAGAATATGAAAGCCCTTACTTCAAAGATAAGGCTTCTGAGCTAATCTTCTATCTGCTGGTAGCAGATGGCGAAATGAGAATGAACTACCTGAACATCAACAAGATCCATTACGGCAGTAAGACAGCAGCTAAAAGGTGGCGTGACAACATCATGAAGATCATACACCCAGATGTAAACCGTCATCCGCTGGCAGGACAGGCAGCCGCAGAAGTCAACCGGATTTATGAAGGCATGACCGCATAAGCAATCAGGCAAGGACGTACATACAAAACGTAAATACGAAAGGAGAACTACCATGGCAAGCATTAATTTATTATCCAAGGAATTCATCGACGTAGCACGTGAAGGCATCGGCTTTATCGTCTTATGGAAAGAGGGGCGGAGCTGGAACGGGATTACTACTTATGATATCAGCTACGAAAACACAGCAGGGATTTACAAGGTCAACCCCCTGATGGTCGGGGAGCTCGAAGCAATCCTCGACAAGGATCCCCGCGCCATCGCCGTGTGCAGCTATTACGATAACATCGGCGGAATTGGCGATGAGCTGACGCAGGCCAAGCTCGCAGACGGTTTAAGATACCAGTACGAGAAGGCACCTGGATCACTGGAGGCCATCCTCAGCGAGATCACAGCAGAGTGTGAGCAGGAAGCAGTTGAGGAAATTGAGCAAGTAGTTGAGCAATCTGAGAGAACTGTTGAAGAACAGGCAACGGAACAGCTTCCCGCCACACGGAGTTCCGAGCCGGAGGTCAGAGTCAAGAAGCCGACACTGATCGATGAGATGGCGCGGAAGGCCGCGAAGGCAGAGGTCGAAGCCGCGAAGGAGGTGATCAAGGAACCTGAGCAAGCAGTTGAGCAAGTAGTTGAGCAAGCAGTTGAGCAAGCTGCTGAACCCCGCAGAGCGGTCGACTGGAAAGAGGTGATGGAAACCACTAAGCAAGCAGTCGGGCGGCTGTGCGAAGCAGGAAAGAAGCTGACAGCAGCTGTGGCACCGAAGGCAAAGCTTGCGGGAGCCGCCACGGCGATGCTGCTGATGGATCTGCTGGCGATCCTGATCCCGATCATCTGCGATGTGGCAGTCGCAATCGCAGGGTGTGCATGGGGATTTGCGACAGACATCCTGCCAGAGTGGGCGAGACACACAGCGGCGCCCGCGGCGACCAAGGCCTACAAGGCAGTGGCAAGGGAGAGCGCCAAGGTATACAAAGTGGCGGCGAGCAAAGCTGTCAAGGATTACCACGATGCAGTAAACAATCTGACCAGAGCTTACAGAGCGGTGGTCACAGCGGCGGCGATCATGGCCTACATGATGAGGATCGTGCTCGCATAAGCCTGATTTTGTAGCAATTCTATCTTGATATTCTGGCAAAAAAAGGAGAGGTTGGTGTTAAAAGTCCAACCTCTCCTTAATCACATTACAAGCTGTACAAAGATAGCTACAGCAAACGCTAAAGCACCTATTATCCAACCAATAAGCCTTCTCTGCTTCCCTGCAAGAGATATAAGCACAGCTACCGAACCGATAGTGGCGAGATTCAAAACCAATATGGTTTTCGTGTCTGTATGTGCAAGAGCTGCAGATAGGTTTACATTGATCAGGCTAAAAATCCCAACAAAAATAGCCATTATCTGAAGAACATTACCGTAAATGTCTTTTTCCATTGTCTTAACGGAATCTGCTGTTTGCTTCACTTCACTAAGTTCTCTTGACAGCGACAGATCATAAGAAGCAAATCCTTTATACTCTTCTTCATCCTGGAACGTTCCATCGTAAGTATATGTTTCTTCATCTAAACGATAAAACAGGGCACTCGCTACTTCGTCCTCTGTCGTAAGATCAATTACCTTGTCTGAAAGATTTGTGATACGAAAATAAATCGCTGTATGGTGCCCGGGCTGATAGATAGGCGCATCAAGAGTCAATCCCTGCCTGATCCGGCTATTACGCAAGCTTATCACAGCCAACAGGTTTGCCGGGAGCTGTAAGGTTTCTTTCGTCTTTACCATGACGGATGACATAGGTTGAAGGCTAATGCTTTTCATTTCATTTCCAGAAATAAAGCACTCTGTCCGCAAATCATAACAGATATTCTGTACCTTCTCACTATCAAAATAGCCAATCACTCCATCCAGGTCTCGAATTTTGTTCTTTGTCAGAAACATTTCGCCCCCTCCTTTCTGGTTCATCATACCACGGAGGTGCAGAGAGATCAACAGAGAATTTCATCACAATCCACGTTTTTAGACAGCGAGGCTCTCAAAAAGTCAATTAAACAGCGACATCCAATCCTCATCTAAGGATTTAACGCCTCCCGGTGTGGTCTTCACAAAGTCTGTTTCATAAAAGTTAATTTACTCTTGCTTGTACAGCATCATAGTCATATCCTGCGGCGGTGAGTCTTGTCCTGCGCTCGCCACCATTGCCCCACTTGCCGGCTATGACCTCTCTTGCCACAGCGTCGAGCATCTTTGGTGCCTGTATCTCTTCCACTACCTGGTCAGCGTATTTCGGTCTTGCGTAACCACGGATAAAGCCCCAGCCTACAGGGATCGTCCTTAGGCCTACCGTGCCGCCATAGTTACCCTCGATCACGCTGATCTCATTGTCATCGATGACGGCAGCCACAATGCCGATGTGGTCAGCAAATCCGTCATTCGGCTGTGCCTTGATGTCCCAGTTGTAGCAGATGATGTCTCCGATCTGCGGAACGATAGTTCCGTCCTCGATCCAGATACCGGCCTGTTTGAAAAGCTGGATGTGGCAATCCACTCCGCACTCTGTCCCCCCGATCAGGGAGACGTCTCCGGCCTTGATGAAGCAGGCGGACACAAAAGTATCACACCAGCTGTCAGTATACTGTACCCTGTATCCTCTCGCGCGTGGCTGATGCAGATTATACACATCAACGATCTCCCGGTGGGATCCGTCAGCATCATTGTATCCGATCCACTGTCGAGCGATCCGGAGGATGTCTGCCGCCGTAACTCCCCCGCTGGTAAATCCCGGGTCCGTATCCTGGTAGAAAATATCCATGTCCACATCTCCGGAGATACCGGGAACCCTGCCGCACTGCGAGTACTGCCATCCCATTCCAAGCGGAGGTTTCAGGCGCTCGACGATCTCTCCTGTGTCAGCCACAGGATAGCTCGCGATCCAGCAGGGATATTTCCGGAGTTTATCCGTCAGGATGTTCTCATACCACCATTTACCGCAGTAAATGCCGGCTGTATACCCTGCCGCCTCGATGGCATGGATGAAGGCCATCACGATCTTTTCCAGTTTAGTCTGAGAAAGGGAAACAAGTGTCTGGTCTTCCAGATCGTAAAACACAGGATATGTGATTGTCTTCTCTTTGATCGCCTTCAGGACATTCCGCGCTTCTTTCCTGGCTTCTGCCGCAGTCAGCGCATAGCAGTATTTGTATACACCAATTGGGATCCTGTTTGCCGTGGCTCCCTTGTAGTTTATCTTGAATGTCGAGTCAATGCCGGTCTTCTGATGGCATCTCAGGATCGCAAACTGTACTCCGGACGCCGCCACTTTTGCCCAGTCAATATTGCCCTGGTAGGATGATACGTCAATGCCTCTCAGCTCCATGCATCATCCCTCCTTTTTGTACTGCATGCTGGACACTCCAAGGATCGTACCGATTCCAGGAGCACCCCTATCAACGTTTCGTAAACCATGTCGTTCAATTCCGTTTTCATTTCACACCTCCTTTTTAGGCATAGTGCACCGTGGATATCCCTCTCTACTTGAGTTAATCCCTATTTAGATTTTCAGTACAAAAAATAAGAGACCCGAAGGTCTCTTATTTTTTGTACAAATTATTATTTTTTCCTAGTTCCATTGATCATAGCAATAACTATGCCCGATATGCCGGATACTCCAAAGAAAGAACCAGCAACAGCCCCCGCCGTAGTATGTGAAACTACAACAATAATGCATCCAACAATAAGGGCAGATACAGAAATAATAGTCGCCGATATAATGCCAAGTAAACTGTCTCTTGAATCGGCATCAGAAGCTTTTGTTTCTAAAGCCCTCCGGTGACGAGCTTCATCCTCTGCCATACAAAGTATCCTGTCCGCGCTGCCTGGCAATACTTTTTCATATCCGCTTAATATTTCGGGATGAGGAAGCGGGCCGCTAAATCCGCTAATTTCCTGCATGGTAACAATTGAATGTTCTTCCTGGTCACTGCTTTCGGATGACGTTTGTTTTATAATTGCTCGTCGCTCTGTTGATTGCTTGCCCAACCTTTTCCCAATCTCCTTCTAATGATTTAAAATCCTGAATAGGTCCACGGGAGGCACAAACGTGCTTTCTCGTAGGGAACAGGTTGAGTGCCCTCGTATATCCAGAAACGAACCCCCTACTAATACGTAATTTCACTCTTTGCACCTTCTCTCCTTTTCTTTATGTGGAAAGTATATATTTATGCAAAGATAATTTCAAGAGCGTTTCTGTATTTTCGTCAATATGCACAAGTCGAAAAAGAAGTATGTCTCACGCCTCCTTCCAATCATTCGCCAGCATATCAGCCTGACTTGCAAGCCACCCGAGCTGCACTCCGGAAGTCCCGACAAAAGCGAGTGCATTATTACCGATTACGTCATGCTCTGCATTGATAATTTCTCCGCGTGGATTTACGTAGCTGATCGCCGTTGCAAGCTCTATATATTGCTCTTTTCCGTTCCATCCTGATCTCTGAACCTTTTTCCCTGCTTTCGCTTTTTCAATCGCTTCTCCAAATGTCATAATAATATTCCTTCTGTTATTCTACTGTCATCTTCATTATGTTTCAGCTCAAAACCAATCTCGCCAGGCAATACCTGATCAGTGGCAGCATTTGCACCGTCAGCAAATCCTTCTGCCAGCATATAGGCTATGAGGGTTGCTCCAGCCATGATCACCGCTGCTGTCTGCGTAATTGTGCCTTCTGTCGCTCCGGATGCAAGCATGATCTGCGAAACAAATCCAATTATTGCCGACCAGAATTTCCGGGATGTGAGCTTACGTTTCCAATCAATTTTCATAGTATCTTTCCCTCTCATAAGAAGTCGTGCTTCTCCAATCGCGCCTCATATCCGTGACGGATATGTGAAATAGTGGCTTCTGTCTGGTCATTCTTGAACCCGGGATTTCTAGAACAGAAATTGCAGTATCCCGTGATGTCCGACATGACCTGATCCCATGCATCCTTCGAGTGGCGGCGGCCTTCCTGCAGCTCGTCTTCGAACCGCAGGATTCTCACCCGCTTGCTTACGGTATCGTTTTCGTCAATCTTATATTCTACGCAGTCTACTTTCCTCTCCAATGACTCGATTGCCTTCAAGATCTCTGAGTTCTTGTCTTCCTTCTCATCTTTCCGTCTGATCAGGAATTCAATCAGGCCGATCAGACCGCCGCCAAGCAGCCCGCCGAAAATAGTTTGCAGTATCTCCATAGCATTCTCCGTTATTCCGTTTCAGGATCGGTCTCGGGTTCCGCGTCTGGTTCTGCAGGCGTGACATTGTGTCTGTAGCACTGGAACATAATGCACCGGCCGTCTGATGCAAGTAACGTCGCCGAGTGCTGCGGAAGTTCTGAGATCGCAGCGGCGGCCAAGACTTCATGGTACTTAGATTCCGCTTTAAGCCTTGCCTTTGTAGGATCGACATCATAAGCCCAATGAACAAGATGCCCAAATTCGCCAGCTGCATTCTGCTGAATTTCAATAATGTAATACTGCGTCATATGTTAGCCTCCTTTTAATAGCTTATCATTTCCATTTTCGTTTTCCAAAGAGCCTATAATGAGCTGTGCCAAGAACTTGTGGTATTTCAATTTTGTGAATAAAAAAGCCTGGTATTATTTTAACCGCAGATGCTGCGCCACCAAAGTCTTGAGAATATCTATACCTCATTGAACCACTGTTACTAGATGTTGTCTGAGCGGAATCGTTGTAAATGACAAGATCACCCTCAGTCCTAACAAAATTGAAAAAACCATGGGATGCACTATTGGCGGCCTGAGTCCATGCACCAGCTTCGGGGGTCAATCGCGAATTTATATTGTTATAGTAATACCAAATTTGCCCATAAGCGCCTTTTGCAGCATCTATTTCTTGCTTTGGTGTCCCGAATATCATGATAATATCTGTAAGCTGAAAGGGTTGACCATTTATATCACTTGTAATCACATAATTTCCGGACTCAGTGTTTGTGAAAGTTGCCTCGTTAATCAATTCCCACGGAGATTCATAAATGCCAAGCATTTTCTTGATTGCAATAATGGCTTCATCGGTATATGTTCCTACAGTATTTGTGGACTGTGACTGAGTTGTGTCTCCTGCTGCCTTTGCTAAACCATAAAATACTGATTCGTGTTGTCTTGGAGGAGTAATTGGTCGATAATTACCAACACCGGATTTAATAAGATCACTTGATGCATAATTTATATACATTTTATGTTGAGACTCAACGCCAATGCCATTAGCGGCATCAGCTTTTACCAGGCCGGCGTCATTAGCAGTTGCATAGTCCGTATTTTTAACATAATCTGACAAATCAATTTCTTCAGAGACTAATCCTGCAATCTCTGATTTATCAGAATCAGTAAGTACATAATCCTGCCCATCAGCTCCGTCATTTATCGTGGCGATAGACGTGCCGTCAGCGAAAATTGTGGTAACTGATCCTGACTTTGTAGCTGTAATTTCTGGAGCATCACCTTTAGGGCCTTGGATACCTTGTTCTCCTTGTGGGCCTTGAGGGCCTGTCAAGCCGGTGTCACCCTTCGGGCCTTGGATACCCTGCGGGCCTTGCTCGCCAGTATCGCCTTTATCTCCTTTGTCACCCTTCAGGCCTTGTTCTCCTTGAATACCCTGTTCTCCTTTATCGCCTTTCGGCCCCTGCGGTCCAGTGGATCCAGTTTCTCCTTTTGCTCCCTCAGATCCGTCATTGATAGTGGCTATAGGGACGCCGTCAGCTGAGATAGTTGTTACACCGTTGCTTTTTGTGGCTGTAACGATTGGGGTGTTGCCGGTATCTCCCTTATCTCCCTTCGGTCCAGTAGCTCCAGTTTCTCCTGTGAGTCCTCTGGGACCACGCTCCCCTTGATCACCTTTGTCGCCCTTTTCTCCGCGCTCGCCCTGAGCGCCTTGCTCGCCCGGCGGGCCCGAGTCTCCTTTATCTCCCCTGTCGCCCTGAGGCCCCTGCTCACCTCTTTCACCCTTCAGGGACAGCAGCCACTCTTCTACGGTCCCTTCAAACCCGTTCTGCACAGCGATTGTGTAAGCGTCATATCCTCGTAAAGTTTCGCCGGCAAATGTCCCCTTGATAGGTTCCACGGTTTTAAGCGTCCCCTTGATTGGCTCAATGTTTGTCAGATCACCCATCACATCACCTCCGGCATGGAATACCATTCGCCTTCTGATATCACAGTAAGGACATCTCCGCCAGCAAATGTGACCTCAATGTCATAAAAACAAGGTTTCCTGCGGTACGGCAGCTTCTTCGTCTCTGAGGAAGGCACGACAAGTTCCATTGTAGTGATAGGGATTTCGACATCGACAAGGATATTATTGTCTTGCGGATCCTTGCTCGCTTTTACGGCAAGCCTGATCCTGTCGCCTTCGGATGGCTCGTAGGGGACGCCTTCCTCAATCTCGAACACAAACTGTGTTCTGACGGTATCGCCCTGCGTAGCCCTGATCACGTTATTTTTTATCTCAACCACTCAGCCCTGCCTCCTTTCCAGCTGCGCTACTCTTTCCTTCAGCTGTTCGATTTCCTGTTCATGTGCCTGCACGACCGGCACTGTAAGCATCTACAGCTCTGTATAACTGACGCCATACGCTCCGTCATCCCACCTTACAGCCGCTATATCCATCAAGCCAAGCCTTTCCACGTCTCGTTCAAATGTCTGGGCACCGATGCCAAAGTGCGTGAATCCATCCCGTCCGTCTTTCCAGCGGAAAGCGATGGGTGATATAGCCATAAAGAGCTCCTTGTATTTTCCCTCGCTCAGGTTTTCGAATGCGTCCTTTTCCTGCTCATCGGATGTCTGGATCACGCCGTTTGCCGCATACACAGCCGACCATCTGTATGATGATGTCCCGAGCGATGTCTGACCGTTGGAAACAGGCCGGAAACTTCCGCCGTTCCCGCTGTTCCCAATGCAGGCTATGATATTTTTCGTTATACCGTCCTGCCCAAGTGTCAGCTCCAGCTGGCTGCCGTACCCGAACAATTCACGCGCGGTTCCGTCAACCATCTGTTTCAGCTTGACGCCGCTGCCGAGAATCGCATTTGTGTTGAGGTATACGTCGCGTGTAAAAGTGGCGTCGTTATTAAAGGTGGATGTTCCGTTGTACGTAAGCGCGTTAAGAAACGTGGCGGATCCTGATACTGTCGCTCCAGAAGCAAGCGTCAGTGAATCGACAGATAAACCGCCCTGTATGCTCATGCCGCCCTGAAGGCTCAGGCCACGCATTGCTACCATAGACCCATCGTTTTTTATACCCCAGATGAAGTCTTCGTGTTGCGGATCGACAAGATCAAAATCTTCCGTCTTCTCCACTACTCCGATGGCGTAATCAGCTCCCCCGGCATAATTCAAAAGATATGTGCGATACCTGAAAGAAGTGCTGTTGAACTGGATGATATCGCTTTCGGAGTACAGATATCCATTATGTATATGCCAGCTCCCCAGATAAGCCGAAATCGCCGACAGGTTCGAGACATCAATAACTGATGCCGTAACAGCCCCTGCTGCTATCGTGCCGGCTGTGACTGCCCCGGCGGCGAGCTTACCGGCTGTGACCGCATTGGCCGATATTTTATCAGCCGTCACTGCGTTAGCGGAAATTTTATCGGCTGTCACTGCGTTTGCCGCGATTTTGTCAGCTGTAACAGAATCCGCCGCCAGATGGTTTGCTGTCAGGGAGCCGTTTGCGATCATCACGGAGGCATCCTGTCTGTACATGCAGACCTGCCGGAAGTAGGCTGTTGTGCTGCCGCTCACATACAAATAGGCGCAAACATAAGCCGCATCATTAACGGCAGAATTCGTCAGCGTAATCGTTCCGTTATATTCCTTTGCCTCCGTTGTAAGCGTTATTTCTGCCTGGGCCTGATTGGTTTGCTGTTTTGATTCGTTGTAAAACCGTAACCTTACGTATACACGTGTACTCGCCTGCGCATAACCTTTCAGCGAATAGTAAACCTTATCACCTGTTGCAAACGGATTCCTTTTGTAGCTGCATAGATTGTACCCGGTACTTCCTGATTGCACAGCCTTCAGGTAAGTTCCTTCTATGACGAATTTTCCGTTGAACGGGCCTGTTGTATCCAGTGATTTTTCATTGTGTTCGGTTACTGTAACAAGGTTCTTTCCAAACACCACGCTGGAAGCATCGATATCTACCTTTTCCGCAGAAACCTCAACAGTGTCCCACCACTGCCCCACCATGGTAGAAAAGTCGTTCACGGAAACTTTCCCGGTCATATCATTGATGTAGGTCGCTGATCCTGTTACGGTACTGATAATTGCAGAGTCGGTTATCTTCTGGCTCGCCGTTGTCTTCCACTGTGTAAATTCGTCTCTCGACTGTTTCAGGTCAGCCACATCCATATTTAAAGCTATAATAGCTCCGTTGTGGCTGGATACTGTGCCCTGGAGAGAGGTAATGGAACCGGTGTTATCGTCAACTGTTGTTGCCAGATCACTTAAATCCCCAGAAATCCTTGCGATATCGCCATCCTGGATTTCTACCCACCGAGAACCGTTATACCGCATCATAGCGTTGTCATTACCCGTGTCAATCCAGACATCGCCCTCCCTTGGGGACGCCGGGGCAGTAGTTTGTGCCTTAATGTATGGCCTTGCAATTACATCTTGCGCTGTCGTGCAAGCCCATGCGACGGATTCTATTTTCTCGTCAGATGCATAAATCTCCGTTCGGCTGACTCTTGTTTTCAGGCTGCTGATTTCCGTATTGAGCTGATTGAACCCAGTGTCCAGACAGGGGTCTGTATACATCGGATCCGAGCCATCATCATATTCAATTTTTGAGCGAGTCCAGTAGTATCGTCCCTCTATATATTCTGGTGGTGTTTCCACCCATGATCCACCGGTCTGAGCACTGTCGGAGGTTGAAAGGTAGTATTGTGGCGTGACGGACGTAATCCCTGTGCCTTTTACCTTTGCCCACGTATAGTCAGCTGGTCTGGAGCTGTCTATTTCGTTTTCATCTACCAGTGTACCAATATAGTCGCCCGGGGTTTCTCCTGAAGCTCCTGTAAAGGTCGTGCCACCGTCGTTGGAATACTTTATATGTAGATAATGTGTTGTTCCGTCTATACCATTTGTACCAGGGATACCCTGAAGGCCTTGCTCTCCCTGTAGTCCCTCGAAGCGATGCCATGAGTAGTCAGCGGGGTTTGCGCTGTCCTCCTCGGTAAAGTCAACGTAAGTTCCGATGTAGACGGACGGAACTTCTGTCATCTGTGATGCTGTCGGGTTTTCCACAGGGGAGTATTTAATGTGGAAATATGATGTCAGACCATTTACGCCGTTTATGCCGGGGACACCTTGATCGCCTTTTTCGCCCTGAATTCCCTGCAGGCCTGGCTGACCATCCTTGCCATCCTCTCCGCGGATTTGCGCCCACGTGTAAAGCTCCGTGAGCTGTGTTGAGACCACGTATCGTTTTCCATCAGGAGTAAGAAGTCTTTTGTTTCCGGCGACAAGATATCCGTCTTCTGCAATGGGGTCTTCCGGGTTTGTGTCTACCAGTGTCCCGATATACTTTCCGACATCTTCGCCGTCGTTGCCGGTAAATGTTTCCCCTCCATCATCAGAATATTTGATATGGAGATAATATGTTACGCCGTCAGCGCCATTAGTGCCGGGAATTCCGTCTTTTCCGTCTTCCCCCTGAAGACCCTCAAACCTATGCCAGGTGTATTTGGTTGGATCTGTGCTGTCGGTCTCCACAAAGTCTGTATATGTCCCGATATACGCCGATGGAGTTTCCGTCATCTGCGCCGCCGTTGGGTTCTCTACTTGGGAATACTTGATGTGGAAGTATGAAGTTAAACCATTCTGCCCGGGATTGCCCTGTACGCCCTGTTCTCCTTTTTCTCCCTGCTTGCCCGGGATGCACTGGTCTCCTTTCTCTCCCTGGATCCCCTGCTGGCCAGTAGCACCACTGATGCAGGTGGCGTCAGAATAACGCCAGGTACCGCCGGCCATGGTAGCGTTTCGCTGCCACATGTACTTCCCGTTCTGCCATGCCGGTGCAGTTTCACTCCACCCCGTCTGTGGTTCTGTTGTGGGGCTGTCAGATAGGGCATACTCCACTTTCACACCTTTGATAGTACTGCTGTCCACATTCTGCATTTCTTCTTTTGTCGCGTAAGTGGAGGACACTGACAAGCGTATATCATTGGCTGACTGCGTGATTGCGGATGTCACGGACGATGTAGTAGCGTAATTATCCTGTACGTCCTTTTTAAATGCGGTTATTGTACTGGTGATGCTGTCGGAAGACTGTTTGATCAGTGATCTGGTCTGCTCGGTAGTTGAATAATCGCTGGTAAGCGTCGTCCTGAGATTTGATATCTCGCTGGATACCTCAGATACACTCGCGCTGATCATCGTCCTGGTGGCTGCGGTCGTGGAGTAGTCGCTGGAAAGTGTTTGCTCTACCCTCGACAGATCAGCTTCGAGTCCATCCAGGCCCGCTTTGTACGAAGCAAGACTGGCCTCCATGGATGTGACATCACTAGATAATCCATCGTACAGCTCTTTTTGTGATGAGAAATCGAGCACAAGCGCATCGATCCTTAGTTGAGCCGCAGCCAACTGGCTGTACATGGTTTTGGTGCCGTCCCAATACTCATCAATTTCGCTTGCGCTGATAATAGCGTTGATTTCCCCCTGCAGCACAGACAGCTTGGTATCATAAGCCTCAAAATGTCTGCGCAAAGCACTCTTAGAAAAAAGGTTTGTCTCTCTTACGTATCGCGAAGTCACCACCTTCTTTCTTACATCGGTCCTGCCGGGATATACGCATCAAGGGCAAAGGGCCTGCATAAATATTCCAGTACATCCAGTTCTGTTTCAATTTCTTCCAGTCCCTTTACTGGAGTGCCCTTTGCATATAGAAGCAAATCATAAATGGCGGACCATAGTTTTTGTATGATGTGAACGGGATCATTCATAATCTTCCCCCGTGATCAGAGCGTATTCATCTTTTGTAATCAACCTGCCAACAACGTTGCGAACCATGCCCTTTGTCCACATACCATAAACATAGTAATATTTTACCTTGTTATAACTCCTGCTCATCTTCTCCCCCCTCATCAAACGGGATTTCCACATCTGTCATCGCCGCCAGGTAATCGATCAGGGCGCTCTGCTCGGCGACCTTCGCCTTTAAAGTCTTTAATTCTACCTCATCGCTGATTGCCATTGTTCTTTTGTTCAGTTTCGCCATTTTCTGAATCCCTCCAAAGATTTTTATAGTACTCATCCATTCTTTTCAACAGATTGTATGAGTTCCCGTAAGAGGCGTGGTTCTTCCACGAGTGATAGCATTCATCAACTTTAGCCCTGCTAATAAATCCTTGCTTTGCTTTCTGTACCATTCGGGCAAGCTTTTGCCTCTCATGCTTAATATTCTTCGGATCAAGCGTCGTGACTATTTTCCCGGTGGCAGTAACGCGATAGTTGAATCCGAGAAACATGAAACCGTCTGACAGCTTCGAGATCATTGTTTTCTTTTTGTTTGTCTCAAAACCAAGGTCTGCCAACAGGACCTCGGCCTCCGATAATATGTGGTTTAAAACTTTTTCATCCTCGTGTAAGACATAAATATCGTCCATGTATCGAATATAATATCTTGCACGGCATTTTTCTTTTATAAAATGGTCCAGTCTGTCTAGCAACGCGATACCGGCAATCTGCACCATCTGGCTTCCGGGATTGTATCCCACACTTCCGGAATACTGTGTGTCAAGAACGTCTGCAACCATTTTGTAAATATCTGGTTTCAGGCGTTTTGCAAACATTTCTTTTACCTTGTCATGCCTCATATTCGGATAGTAACCCTTTATATCTATATGAAGCACATAACCACCTTTTGCAGCAAAGTGTTTGATGAACTGTTTTATCCGTTTTCTGGCGAAGCTCGTGCCTTTTCCTCTCTGACAGGCGCAATTATCATATATAAAAGATCTTGTGGTTTCTGGATAGACACTATTGTCGTTCAGGCTTCTCTGGTACACTCTGTCCGTGAATTGTATGCTTAACCCTTCTCTTCTTTTGGGATAGGTAATGGTGATTGGCCTTGGCTTTCCGTTCTTCCACTTCCCATTTTTTATATCCATTTCCATTTTCATCGTCTTTTCGACGCCATTCAGACAGAAGCTTATGACCGATGGTTTCCAACCTACGCTTTTCCTGCATTTTTTCATGGAATCAAACAATTCATCTGCGTCTGTGATTTCTTCTTTTCTCATATATTTAAAAACACGCTGATAACGCAGTATACCTTTGATACCGCGTGTCGTGCCGTCGTTGTTTAGCTTTTCAGCAGGGATTTCGGCTCCTTGTGTTCGTTTTGCCAGTCAGTCGTCACTATGTGATGATTTTATTGCCGGCCTTCTTGCACAATCGGGGCGAACCTATTCGCATTGCTCGCGTTGTTGTTGTTGACATACCCGCCCGAGTTCATGTACCAGGCGTTGTTCGCGTTGCCACGGTTCGCGGAACGTAAACGGACGTTCTGAGCTGTAGCCTGTGTCCCAAGTTTTTATTGCTTCAAAAGATCCCCATACCTTTTCCGGTCTGCCTCGTGCCACTTTCGCAGAAGGCCCCGGGTTTCAATTGTCATCGTCGCCCAGCATTTCACTTTCTTACTGCGCAAATGGTAAAGCATCTTGGCCAGACCTATCAGCGCGAGAAGCGCGTTGCATTTTGAAATGGCAAGTAGTTGCATGCGCCGCCTGGTAATCCAGTCATCAGGGATTTTTACCACGATATTGTTGGCGGTCCAGGCATCTTTGTAAATCTCAACCGAGGTATTTACGATCTCCTGTGTGATATGTTGATACTCCGGTAAAAATATTTTCGGATTTGCGCAAATCGTGATTGTATGCGCAGCAAGCTTAGCCGCACGATCAACCGCATAAAGCATCTTGTTTGACGGTGTATCAGGTACATTACGTTGTCCTACATTAACAGACATGTTTCCTCCTTCCACAGCCCCGGCGCAGGTGTGCGCCGGGGGATGATAGGATTAACCGATGAACACAAGCGGGGCGAACCTATACGCATAGCTCGCGAAGTAGTAGTAGTTGACATACCCGCCCGAGTTCATGTACCAGGCGTTGGTCGCGGTGCCACGGTTCGCGGAACGTAAACGGACGGTCTGAGCTGATGCGTGGTTTTCTACCGCATAGTGTTTTAACGCGTCGCTGACATGATTGCTTCCGGTGTCAAACGGGGTTTCTGTGCCCAGTGCCTGTTTCCAATAGTCATGGGCTTCGCCTTCGCCCTGGATCTGCGGAACAATATATGCCTGTTGCAAAGATATCAAGGATACTTTGTCGTAAGTTATTTCCGCACCCCCGCCATCTTGCACTGTGTTTGAATATGTAACGGTCTTCGTTGGTACAAGCATTGCCTTCATACCATCTGGCAAGCCGGTCAAGTATCCCGGTTTTGTCGCAAGCTGATCCGGCCGGATATCCCATTCATCCTGCGGTTCCCACCATTCTCCGATTCCTTTGTCCGAATTCAGATACTGCCTCAGCGCAGAATGTGCCCAGTTATTCCATCCGTATCCGGTCTCCTGCATGCTGTTAAGATTTCCGTTTCTTGTGTTTAAGGCAAGTGTCCCCAGGTTGGTTCCAGAAGCTCCGCTCGATATATTGGCGACCTCAAGTTCCGTGATACCATCAGCTGCAAAAACGTGTACCTGCCAGGTGGACGAAAGCGCATCTGGCATTTGGTAGAAGCCGGCAAGCCTGCCGCCCGCGGGGACTGCTTTTGTCAGAGTAAAATTCCACGATGTGTCTGCGACAGCATCTTTGCTTCCCCAGGATGCGCCAAGGGTCACATAGTATGTTCCAGCAGCTAATCCGGATGGGCATTTGTAAAACGCCCTCTGATGGCTGAACTGCACTCCGAAGGGATGCGCATACACATTCTGCAACCACATGCCCGGCAATGTGACCCCGCCTTGTGTTTCTACGGATCCAAAGTGGTTTACCCGCCAAGGATTATCGTAGGCTCTGTCCAACGTCGTATCTGTCCACGGCTCCGTGATCGTATCACCAATATTGTACTTTCCCGTCTTCCCTGTACGCATATCGTTGGCGATTTCCAACCAGCTGATATCTTCCCTGGCCGCCGCGATAGAAGCTGCCAGGTCATCGGTAATCCCGTACAGATCATTAAGACCCGCCTGTACGGTCTTGTTTGAGCCGTTGACGGTGATCGCCTGTTTTTCTACCGCATACCTCGACAGCACATTTACGGGGATTTGCTTACCCTCTACAGTGTCAAAACCAACCACACCCTCGGAACCATTAAGAGAATCCAGAGTTTCAGCGGTTAGATCTTTAACATATACATCTGAGATATCTGCCATATAGTCCTCCTGCTTTAAGATTTATAAACTACATACCGTTTTCTATCTGGAGTCAACAAGCGTCTGTTTCTTGCGTCCAGCAGATGAGCGTCGCTATAAGTTGTGAATACCATTTGCACCTCGCCAGAGAAGTCCATGCTGTCCAACTGAACCGTAAGGGTGTATCCATTTCCCAGATATTCCACGCCTTCTTCGTTCTTTTTCCAGTAGGTGTACCATTCCGGAGGGTAACTTTTGGTAACATCTTCACCAGACTTCAGGACTCTCGCGGTAATCAGAGCTGTACCAGCTTCTTCATTGACAGAATCGTAAGGCTCCCATTGCAGAATCCCATCGGTTACTGTATGTATCTCCTTTTTGGTTTCCGAGATAGAAAGCCGCAGCCCATCAACGCCGGTTTCTATATCCGTAAGGCGCTGTTCTGTTTGTTCGACACTTTCCTGGATTTCCGTGATTCCATCTGACAGAGCCGCAACGTCAGCTGCTATCTCCCCGGCATCAGCGACAACTACAACACTCTGTGTATCTAATGTGTTCCCGGTTGAATCGAGAAGCACGCACCGGAGCCCTTCTACTGTTGGAGCGGATATAGTGTATTCAACATGTGTTTCCCCTGAAGATGATCGATATTTCTCTACATAATCCTCGTTATTTACGGTCTCATAAATAACAAAAACGCCTTGATACGCAGAAGCTGTTCCGTCGTTGATCTGGATTGCGGAGAATTCGATTCTTTCAGGCAGGAGGGCTCCGTCTGCTTTCCGTTTTACGACAAGCGCCGAAGCGCTAAGGGAGTAGAACAGTCCAACGCGCCCGTCAGGCGCTTTGCTGATGGAGAAACGCTTTGTCACATGTGCTGCGCCGACCGCTATTGTAACCGCCCCTCCGGATGGCATGAGCAGCCTTGCCCCGGTTGGTAAAAGGAGGTATCTGCGCCTCGTTCCGTAACCCACATCAAAATCAACATACCCATCATTTGTGGACATGCCGGTTACTCGATATGTTCTGGTTGCCTGATCCCATGTGCCGGAAACTCCTTCGGAGGGAATGGGCGTGAATGCCGCCCTGCCAGATACATCCGTGTCGCCCATAACCGCTGTTACAGTAGTGACGCAGTCTGACCAATCTCCGCCAGCGCCGTCGCTGTATGTGTGTACCACGTGGGCATCATTGGAAAGGAAAACGCCGAATGCATCCAGTGTGGAAATCCCCTCTATCGCCGTCAAAGCCGCCTGTGCTGCCTGTGCAGATTGTGCCGCGGATGTCGCAGACTGTTCCGCGGTGGATTTTACCTGGGCATAAACCTGCGTAAGGGTCTGGCCTTCCTCATCGAAGTAAACCGAGGAGCTTTTCAGACCGCCAATACTGTTTATGGATCCGATCACAGAAGATATATTCAGCTTGTTTGCAGAAATACCGTTGTATCCACTCCCGATGCTTTTTACCATTCTGTCGACTATCAGGCCGTCGGAAACCGCCGAGGGTTGAATGCCGTTTGCATTTATCAACTGTCCGTTGCCAGTTTCATCGTAAAGCGTAAAGGTGAAATCTCCGGTTGTGTCTTTGCCGATCTGGATCCTGACAACGCCGTCATCGTCTTTGATCTGTAACAGACTTCCGTTAATCAGGAAAGAGCCATCATCTGACCCGACGGTAAATCTGTCTGTACTGATATTTCCGGCAATCAGATCACTTACAGAAAGCACGTTTATCAGGGCGGATCGTAACATAGCAGAGTCGATAGTAGCGTTGTTGGCGGTCAGACGAATGACGTCTGCGCTTGTTGCTGCCGCCGTTCCGGACAACAAAGACCTGATATTTGCTATATCTGTGGAGAGGCTTCCAATAGAAGCTGTCGCGGCAGAAAAGACACCTGTTTCGAGCGTGCCTATCCTGGCTTCCAGTGCTGTGAGGGTTCCTGTCTGCAGCTCCTCAAAATCTCCCTCTATGGCCGTCAATCGCCCCGTAGCGGCGCTTTTAAACGCAGCGTAATCAGCATTCAGTGTATTGAAGTTCGCCACCTGCCCATTGAATACCGCCGCTGTCACATAATTCGCGGAGACTTCGTCCGCATCAATCTTTCGGGCAAGAATCTTTTCAGCAGCAATCAGCTGTGCGGTCAGTCTGTCTACCGCTCTGATTGTGGGGCCCTTGATGTCGACGTCCTGATCTGATTCCGGTGCGCCTGTCCCTTCAATCTCCATGGCGAGGCCGCCGTCAAAATCAAACACAAGAGATGTGACCGGAACCCTATACCCTGTCTCGCCTTCATATATTGTCAGGATGTCTCCGGGTTCTACCGTTGGGTCCCCCATCGCCCAAAGGTTCCCCGGGCGAAATTTAAAGGATGAACCGAACGAGCGGAACACAAGATCAAGATCATCCTGTGTCATAAAAGGATTTTCGATGGTGATAACCTGTTTTGTCTCGTTCCCTGACAGAAGATATACGGGTTCTTGTCCGCCATCTTGGCTGTCTTGCGTGCCAACTATGCACTTAATGCCGCTAAGCTCATAGTCGTATTCCGACCTGGTAAAAGGATCCCAGTATCTCCCAAATGGGACACTTGCTCCATAACTGACATAACCTTTGAAACAAAGATTCCCCGTGCGGTCTATTGTGGCGAATTTTCCAAGACGTTGCGCGATATAGGAGACAACCTCCCTGCAGGTATAACCAACGGGGGCGGAGCCGAATGTCACTTCCTTGCCTGGTAAGTTCACCGGTACTCCTGTAAGTGTGCTTATTTCCGTCAACAGGTTGTTAGAAGATGTTGGATAAGTCAGCGCTGAGAAGTAACTTCGTTCCAGTTTGATCATCCGATCATAAGCGGTAATTGATACATCCTCCCCGTCCACTTCAGGGCGGTCGCATGTAAATAGCCCCATCGGCAGCCACTCTACCGCCGGTGTGGCTTTGGGACGAATGTAAACAGAAATTTCTGCCTTTGCCAATACAGGAGCTGGCAGCCGCAGTGTCAACTCTATATAACTTGCCACTGCGCCGCCAATCGTAAAGCGGGACTCCCCGAAGGTTCCGCCCTTGTATTGCATGGCCATCACCGCGGCATCAATGACATTACCATCTTTGCGGAGTTCTACCTCGAATGTCCTGCCGTTTTTGGCAACCGCCGCCTGGAAGGCTTCTGACACCTGGTACATGGCCCGGCCTCCTTTACTCTTCGATCAGCATCGACAATGCATCCAGTTCGCTTACGGTTAAGGCGTCATACCGGCTGTCTGTTTCCACCGCCTCCAGATAAGAGAGCGGGAATTTAAACAAATCCACTTCCGTTTCTGTTTCCAGAAGCTCCCGAAATTCCGCGTTGCATGCCTTTTCATTTTCTTCCGTCATCTTGAAGGCATTCTCTGTAACAATCGGTTCCCCGGCTTCGTCCTTGTCGGCGTACTTCTTGCAGAGCTTAATCCTCTCTTCGTCCGCCGCATTCCGTTCCCTGGAAAGCGCTGCGAAAGATTTGTTGAGTGCATAACTCACTCGTACCGGAAGAGACTTGTTCCTGATTGACGCGATTGCATCTGCCGCAACAATTGCCTGTCTTACTGTGATTTTCATATAATCTCCTTATTGTTCGATCAGCTGGACCTGCACGCCCTGGTAGGTGGACACACCCTGTACATAGCTGTATACGGGGTAAGAAGGGGTATCGGAGTAAAAGGTTTTCGTCACCGCCGCGCCGCCCACTTCTCTATATGTGACATTGAAAAAAGAGGGGGCGACGGCAGCATCTATAAGCGCCGCCTCGCTCTGTGACAGTGGCGGCCAGGTGATCGTCAGCGTGGTTTTGTACGCGATGATATCCCCCAGCATGGTCCCGTCACTTCCGCGCCCCGTTTTCTTCGACCATATCTTTTCGTGCTTTATGTCCAGCCCATTCTTTTTGGGTTCAGGCATTGCCTGCCCTCCAATGTATAAGCTCGCCATGTCACCACCTCCTTACGATGGCAGGACCGGCGAGCCGTTTGCCTTGCTCATCTGCCTGATATCTTTAATCACTTTCCGGCTGACTTCTTTTCCATCAATTGTGAGAGTAATGTAAACCGGCTGATTGTTTCCGGAGCCCTGGTGCTCACCTGCTGTGAGCATTGCATCAAGTACACCTTGGCGGATACCATCCACAATCTGCTGGTTATTTGCCACGACGTTCCTGTTTCCCATCTTGCCCATGGCTTCTATGCCGTTTTCATTTGCGACAAACATTTCGCCTTTGGACGGGAAGCCGCCTTTTGCGTACCACTGGACAGAGAAACCAGGCGTGTATATCCTGCCGCCATTCCCATTGTCGTGGGGATCCCACCGGCTGATATACATGTGCGGGGTGGGTATGTATGTGTTCTTGAAACCGTCCGCCAGCGACTGGCCTGCCCTCTGCCCCATATTGTACATGGCAAAGAGGTCAAACGGCGTGAAGTTGGTGAACATACTGTCAATCTGCTGTCTCGCAGACTGGAACGGTGCAACAAGGTATTGCGCGGCCGTGTCCGCTGTCCTTCCGATTGCCTGCGGGTCAATTGCGTTATGGATCGCGCTGGCAATCCCGCTGAACTTTGAAGCAATGTCTGACGCCGTATTGCTGAACTTACTGACCGCATTGTCCGAAATGTCCCGGAAGAAATCCAGTATCGCTGGTGCGTTTACAGCGTTTTCAACCAGCCTTCCGGTTTCATTGAATTTCCCTGCGATGTCCGGAGCAGTTGATGTGAACCTTGAAACGATGTCTCCGGCCATATCCTCGAAGTATTCAGGGATTTTGTCCTCATCAACCTTGCCCTTAACCTTCTCACCGACATCCATGAACTTCTCGCCAATGTCATCATCAATGCCGTTGAACTTCTTCGGGAGCACCTTGGCAATCGTCTCGAATTTATCATAAAGATCTTCACGGAGCTTCTTTACCCACTCCATGGATCCGCTGTAGATAGAAGCAAATGCCGTATCGACAGACAACCGGATGTCATCCCATTGCGCGGCAGTGTCCTTATTGATCTTGGTGTTGGCGTCGGTGACATCGTCCTTCATCGCGCCTGATTTACTGTTTACCGTATCGGATGCATTTGTGATGCTCTTTGTGGTATCAGACTCAATATCCTCCCAGGATTTTCTGGACTTCTCGCTGGTATCCTTGGTTACGGATGCAATATCCTTGATGTAATCATTTCCTTCGCTGACCGCCTGATTGATCGCATCCTGGCACCTCTCCACTTCTGCATTGTAACCAGCCCAATCCATGGACATGTCATGGCAT
Organism: Blautia sp.; assembly: GCA_017475035.1. GTDB lineage: Bacteria > Bacillota > Clostridia > Lachnospirales > Lachnospiraceae > Blautia_A. The sequence continues at coordinate 16,293 of JAFVGK010000187.1, read as the reverse complement.
CCTGTATCCGTAACGTCGCTGAGGTCGGTTATGGATTTCTGTGATTCTCCTATCGTGCCGTTTGCAGCGGTATGGAATTCTTCGATTGATTTCTTCCAATCGCTCCACGCACTGTTCATTGCTTCAGTTTCTGTCATGGTGGTATCCCTGGCGCCAGACACAGCAGATTCCACCTCTTTAATCGAGGTATTGACGCCTTCAAGGCTTTCCGTTGCGGCATCCTGATGATTCTTCCAGCCTTCGCTCATGCTGTCGCTGGCAGCTGTTGTTTCTTCTGCCATCTCTGTTGCAGCGCTGCCGGTTCCGCCCATGGCCTCAATCAAGATGTCAAGGTTAACACCTGCGCGGCCACACGCTTCTTTCAGTTCATCTGGCCCCACTCCCGCTCTCTGGCAGGCGCGCATGAAATCATCAAGGGCGTAAGGCGAATTGACCGCCTCCATCCTCATGTTGTAGATGGACTGGTACAGTTCTGCCAGCCCTTCCTGAGATACGCCGCTCGCTGTTTCCCCAAGGGCATTTGTGGTTTGTTCGAGGTCTGACAGGAGCTGGTCGAGTTCCGGAAGGCTCTCTTCCGTAAACTCTTTAGGAACCGTCATTGCGTTAATCGCATTGATAGCGGCCTGCTTCACATCATCCCAATGGGTAATAAGAAGCACGACCCCTGTAGCCACAGCGGCGATACCCAGCAGGATAGGATTAAACCCGCCGACCAGAAGATTGATTGCCGGAATAACGCCGCCAGCACCTGTGAGTGCCGTAATGATGCCGCCAAGGGCTTTTGTAATACCGCCGATAATCCCGGCTATGCCGTTCCCTACGAGCCATGTGCCGACAAATGTACCAACGACTTCAACGAATTTGCTGAAGCCTTCCGAGTGCTGGCTGATCCAATTGCTCAGGTCTGTCAGCCTGTCGGTGATCCAGCGCAGTACAATGATAATTGCGGCCCCGGTCTTTTCGGCCAGCGGTTTAATGACATTCTCCCACAGCGGAGTAAATGCCGGCTCCAGCGTGGACAGCACGGAGTCAATCACTTTAAGCGCTGAGCCAAGCGCCTCAAGCACGCCCGGAAGCGCCTTCTCTATCGTCCACTTCCCTAGTGGCAGCAGCACGTTTTTCCAACCTTCCGCAAGAGCTCCGGTAATGGTTTCCGCTATCGGCTCAATCTTTTCAAGCAGTGTTCCGAATGCCTCAAAGACAGGGCCGAAATCAAGATCCTGAGCCCAATCCTTTGTAGCCTGGACAATATCATTGAATTTACCAAGGATTGTGTCCACAATCTTAAAGATTGCCCTCCAGATCCTCTTACCGTTTTCTCCGGCTTCCCATCCCCTCTCGATGGCTTCCGCGAACCCGCTGATTGTGTCATGGATCCCTGTCACAATCTCAAGGATCGTGCCCATGATCTCCTCGCCAAGTCCGCCTTCCTCCCATGCTGCGACGAAGGCCTCACCTATCGAATGCAGCAGGCCGGCAATGGAAGAAATGAGCTTTGCTATGGAATTGATGTACAGATATCCTCTGTTCTGGTCATTCCACGCGTTCCGGAAAGCCATCGCGACGGAGCCTATAATTATATGGATCTCCTCGAACAGCCCAAGGATCGACCTGATCATTTCTTTTCCGGATCCATCCTTGAAGACCTTGCCGAAGTCCCTGGCAACATCGCCCAGTATGCCGAAGATCACAGACCACATACCCATAATCGTCTGCAGGATGGACAGGCCGTAACCGTTGTCGTTCCATACAGACCGGAACGCTTCAGCCGCATACCCGATCGACCTTACGATGTAGCGGAACATGTCAATGATTGTGCCCAGCATATTGATCCCTGACGTGGATTCGAACGCAAGACCGAAATCACGTGTGATATCCGAAATCAGGTCAAGGATACTGGAAAGCGTGTTCATGATCGTCTTGATCAGCTTATAGCCCCTGTCGTCTATGTTCCATGCAGTGCGGAATGCGTCAGCAATCTTCTTGACCGTCTGGTTGATTGTAGTCAGGAGCCTGAGAATTGCGGAAGCCATCCGGATTCCTGCCTCAGATTCCCATGCTTTTGCGAAATCCCTGGCAATATCGGACAGCATCTTATTTATCGCGGTGAACATTTCAAAGATCGATGCCACGTATTTATACCCGGCATCGTTGTCATTCCACGCTTCGTCAAAAGCGTAGGCAATCGCACCGATGACATCCAGTATCTTGCTTACCAGGTCAAACAGGCTGACCAGCCAGTCAAAACCGTACCCGTCCGTAAACACCTTATAGAAAGTCTTCGCGATGTCAGCGATCAGCTTCTTAACCCTCTGCAGGGCCCGCCTGAAGGAATCAATAACCTTCTGCCCTTCCTGCGCCCACGCCTTCTTGACCACGTCCATCAGGCCCTTAATGATCTCCTTGATCTTGTCGGCAAGTTCCTGCCACTTGGAAGCCACTGTGCCGGGCTCGAACATCTGGGACGGTTTCAGCTTTCCATCGTCCTCGTCATCGTCATCATCGTTATCAGTTTTTTTATCATCAGAGAGCTTGTTGATCCTGTCGAATCCCATCAACTCATTTTCAAGCTCTTTGGTTTCCTTCTTGGCCTTCTTTGCTTTCTTTCCTGCATTCTCTATGCTTGTCGCATAGTCTTCGGTCACGGCCGCTGCTTTGATATAAGGCACGCCGGTTAAAGCAGACATAAGCTGTCCTACCGCATCCGCCGCTTTTATCACAAGCTGTATAAGCTGGTTCAGCGCCGGCGTTATGGCTACCAGGATAGGTGCAAACGCCGCGGCAAGGGAATTCTTCAACTGGATCAAGGAGCTATGTAGTGTGGTAAGCGACTGGTTCAGCTGCCCTGTCTTGTCGTACTGGGCAAGGTTGTCCATACCTTCCTTGATTGCGTTCCGGATCTTATTAAACAATGCGAACAGTCCACGGATTCCGAGCCCGTACCGGAGCAGGTTCTTTACAATACCCTTTGCACTATCCGTCAGGTTGTTTGTTTTCCTCATCTCGTTATTGAAAAGTTTCAGATGGGGAATGCCGGTGGCAAACTTCTGTATCATGGCGGCAAAAGCGCCAGATGTCTTACGGATCCCGCTCAGGATCGCGGAAAACCCGCGGGACAATCCAGAAAGGGTTACAGACAATCCCGACAGAAGGATCTTCATTGCCCGGAATGCTTGATTTTCCCTGTTTGACGATGACTCCACAGCCTGACCGGAAGAAGAGAGCTGGTATTTGCGCTCCGTCAGCTCGCCGATCCTCTCGCCAAGATTGCCGGCTTCTTCGCGCAGGGAAGCCCACGCAGCGCTCTCCTGCGTATTCCCGCCTGTCTGGGAAAGCCTGTCCATGGATTCTCTCAGGCTTTCTACCCTTGCCTTCGCTTCGTCCGCTTTCGCGGAAAGCTCTTCCATTTCTCGAGATGGTCTGACGTTTCCGGCTGCAACAGCTTTCCGGAAGCTCTCTTTCAGTTCGCTTAAGCCGCGCTGTGCCTGGCTGATCTTTGCAAGATAAGAACTGATCTCTTTTTCCAGCCCGGATGTGTCTTCCCCTTTTGCCTGTGCTGACGCAAGTGCCTGCCTTGCCCTGAGCAGCTTTTTGGTGTAAATGTCGATGCTGCTGTTGAGCAGCTTTTCTTTCTCAAGGAAAAACGGGGCCTGTCCTCCCATATCCCGTCCGGACGCTTTCAGTTCTTTCTGCTGTGCTTCTATCGCCGCGAGGTTTTCCTTTGCTTCCCTCATCTGGTCGGCAAGCTTTTTATACCTGTCGGTCTGCTCTGTCGCGCCTCCGCTCTTTTTCAGCTCTTCCATTTTGACCAGGAGCTTTGACAGCTCCCCCTGCGCATCGGAGAGCTGCCTGGTAACCTCTGCGTAGGCTTTTGTTTCAACTTTCCTGCCCATGGCTACCTGCACCCTGTCAATGGCTGCGCGGACCTTTTCAAAAGGCGCCTGCATCTTCCTGATTTCTGAATCAATCGCCTTGGTCACCTGTTTTGCTGTTCCTGAAGCTTTTTCAAGCGCCGCCTTATATTTGGCTGTATCTGCTTCTATGGATACTTTCAGTTTTGCAATCGTATCGTCTGCCACGCTATTCACCTCCTTCCTGCTTTAATCTTTCTTTGCGTCGAGCAGCGAAAGCCTTGCGGCTGTTCTTTGTGTCTTCCACTGCCTTGTCATGCTCGCGCTTCTCGTACCGCTCCCGCTCCTCTTTAAACAGATCCGGTTCGTAATCCCACGGCATGGGCGGTTTTTCTCCCTTCTTCAGGCCGAAGTATGCGCTCACGACTCCGGCAAGCATCAGGTTGTTGGATATAGTCCTCTTCCGCTCAAGGATCGCCTGACGCTTTGCACTGTCAAGGATATCCACGATCTCCCCATACGACAGCGACCAGAAACGTTCCGGGGATACACCGGCGTCAAGCGCGGGCTCATAGCATTCCGCCAGCAGTTCCGTGACGGTTATTTTCCGGTAAGGCTCATCATGATGTCCTCCTCGTTCTCGCGAGGGAAAAAACCGGACACCACCAGCGTCGGCAGGACGACTTCCTTGTACAGGTCGATGGGGGATTTGTATTCCTCGTCCACCCATTTATCATAGAGCTGCTTCACGCTCTCAAAACCAAGGCCATGCTCATACTTTTTCAGGGCTGCCTGGATGATCGTGAGCTGTGTGGAAAGCGGTGGCATGTCGCTGATGATGTCAAAGATCGGGGCTTTGTACTGTGTTTCCAGTTTGATGATCATGTCAGACTTCAGTTTCAGCCGGTAATCTTTCCCTCCGACCGTCCAGACATGGAAGGGCTTCCTTTTTGGCTTCGCCGTATCCCCTTCTTCCGGCGGGAGCATGTCGCTGACGCCCGCCTGTTCCACGATATCTTCCTCAAGTCCATTAAGAACTGTTACTGCCATAGAACCTCCTTATGCAAACAAAGAGGCAGGCTGTAAGCCCACCTCTCTTTTACTGTGCCTGATATTGCCCTTAATTCCCTGCCGGGTCAGTGACGGTCAGATCGCCGCTCAGCATGATCGTAAGCACGAAGTCAAGCACGCCGTTCACGCCGCCGCCTGTCCTTCTGAGGGAGGGCGTGCCGGAAAACGTCGTTTTTGTGCCGTCAGCGAGTGTTTCCTCAAAATCCAGCATCGTGTTGCTGTCCGCGTAATTGCGGAGCACCCTGTACGGGCTGTCTGCCTGCTTGTTGTCATACTTGAAGGTGTATTCAAGATCCGGCGCGTCACCGATACCCTTCTCGTACTGGTTATGCTTATCCGTAAGGCATGTATTCTCAACCTTCTCGGGCTCTTCGCCCATGTCCGGGATCTCCTTCAGGCCAGGAAGGTCTGTATAGGTGCTCCCGCTGCCGCCATGTTCCTTGTATCCGAGTTTTGCTCCATTTGCAAGCATAATGACACTCCTTTCTGTCTGGGTGTTTATTCCCAGTATACGATGTCCGAGTTCATGTCGATAATGCCCTCGTACCGCATTTGTTTGTGTTTCATCCCTGAAGGATCCGGTACGTCGCTGCATCCGGTTCTTACCAGGCCAAGGGCTGACACCGCGGAATCCACAGCGCACGCCGCCGCAGATGTTGACCGCCTGTGCCATATATCGATCCTGTACCGGAGATATGCCATCTGTTCCTGGTTATCCGTTCTCTCACTTACGCGGTTGTCTTCCTCTGTGAGCTGGATGTTCATATCGTCAGCCCACTCTTTCGGGTACACGTCAGATACATTTTCCGTGACCGTGCACAGCGCCGCGTATACTTCGTCTTTCACATTCTTCATGATTTCTTCTTTACCTCTGCGGCAAACGCCGTCTTCATTCCCTTCAGTACCTCTTTTTGGGAGTCTGCCAAGGCGGGATACATAAACGGCTGCGCGGGCTGGCCAGTGCACTGATAAAACCTGCCTTCGTCCGTCTCTATGTAAAACCACCCATATTGCTCCCCTGTCTCACGGTCTACCTCGTTCTCGCCCGGGCCTTCGTGGATCCACCAGGGGGACTGTGTGTAAGACACCGCCACATCCGGCGCAATGCCTTCATGGCTTTCCTGCCCTCTCGGGCCTGTGCCAAACTCTACATATCCGGCATAGCTTTTGTTGGTGTAGCACTCCCCTATAGCCCTGTCGCGCTCAAGATAAACATCCGACATGATGCTCTGCCTGAGCTCGCCATCATTTACAGGGCAACGGAGCTTTGCACCTGCCTTCACCTTCTCAATTCCCTTTGCCACAGCTCCGGCCGCGTTTACTGCGGCAAGTTCGTTGAGCTTTCTTTTAAGTTCGTCAGCCCCGTCAATCATAACCGCTCCACCTCCATTTTCAGGAAACGGTAGGGGCGGACGGATACGATTTTATACTCCGGTTTCGTCAGCTCTCCGGATGCGCTCTTGAAGATGGTTATGCCGTCGCCCTCCTGAATCCTGGTGCCGTCTGCAAGTACATAATGCAGGCGGCCTGATCCATCAGGCTCCACCGTGTATGCCCCATCAAGGCGCACATTGTAGATGTATGCCAGCCGCTCCCCGTAGGTCTTGGCCTGCACCTCGCCTGACGCAGGCCACGCTTCGCCCGTAACGGCAACGGGGTCTCCCCAGTCTTCGTAGGAGCTTCCTTCCCTGTCTTTCATTGACAGGCGCTTCCAGACGTAAAACGTCTGAAGCCTAGACGGTCTTAGCCTCATGCGCAACACCTCCCACCCGGGCGAGCCGGTACCTGTCCATCAAAGAATAGATGGATTTCGGGGCGGCGTCGAAGCTGTACGACTCGCCGCCCTCACTCCGTGACGTTTCGCCTTCCGTGCCCCTGCGGTTCAGGGCTATGATTGCCAGATCCCTTACTGCTTTCCACAGCTGTGCCGGCATCTTCGTCCTGTTCGTGTAAGAGAGGACGAATTCTTCCGCATCATCCAGGAGGGTTTCCAGCAACAGCTGATCCTTTTCCACTGTCAGGGTAACCAGGGTATCAATATCCGCCTCTCTCGCCATGTCAATCCGCCTTTCTGATCGCCGCCAGAAGCTCGTCCTTTTTCAGGGATGATACGCCCTTGATTCCTTTGTCCTTCGCTGTCTGGCGGAGCTGATCTGTGGTCATCTCATCGAGGTTTAATTCCGCGCCTGCCGTGCTCTTCTTCTGTACGTCAGGCGCGTTAAGGACAATATATCCTTCCTCGACAAGCTTCTCAGCGGCAGGCATGTCGGGAACGATTCTTTCCACATTATCCTTTTTTAAGATGATCATGCAGCCTCCTTGATGCTCACATAGATGGAATCCATCTTGTTGTCCAGGATCCAGAGGTCGTGGTAACGCCTGTAGTCGATGCTCCATGCGTTCGCCTTCTGGAAGGTATCCGGGTCGAAGATCCTCATCTTATCCTGCTTGGTTACGGCAATCGGGGTGATTCTCGGCATGATGATGAAGTTGATGTCCTTCCCGGAAGAAGCCTTCTCGTAGCCGCCGATCTCCTGACCGCTCGTGCGGCCGTCTTTCAGGGTAATGGCGGTGTACATACGGACCTGAGGCGTTGCAATCAGCGGTACACCGTCAATTGCCGGGACGGTCGTGTTGATGCCGCCCTGGCTCCAGGTTGTGTTCTGGAGTTTGTTGGAGAGTGCAAGCTCTACCTCCATGATGACGCTGTCGGTTGCATGGATGACAAGATCGCCGTTGTAGCCAAGCTCCCTGATGGCAGCAACGCCGGTCTTGATCTGGCGGAGCACATCAGAGCTGCCATTGATCGTCTGGCCATAATTGACCATACCGGCGGCATTTTTGGTGATGGCATAGTTCGCAATCTTGGAGATACGGTAAGCATCGATCTCCGGGACAACCCAGCGTCTCTGGAAGTCACCCATAACGGCGGCGGCGGTTGTGATGAAGGCATTCTCGTCAAGGTCCATGGCGTCAATCTGGAACTGCTTGCCACGATCCTGTGTCATTTCTCTCGTCTGCCATGTGAGAGTGATGGACCCAGCCGGATAACCGGTGTCACGGTCATAATCTCCAAGTCCCTGCGTGGTCATTTTGGGGATTTTGACCTCTGCGCCGCCGCTGTATTTTACCTGCCCTGCGTTTGCGTCCATCCAGCCGGTAACCATATCCCGGACAGCTGCTTCGTCGAGCGTGGTCTGAAGAATCTGTGCATGTGTAAAATTGTTAATAGGCATAACTTATCTCCTTTCGTATCAGAAAAAGCCTTTGAATACGGCATCCCTGATCTTCTTTGCTTCATCATCCGCAGGATTCCCTGCCTCCGCTTTTTTCGGCGGTTTCCCACCTTTTAAGGCGTTCTTCACGGCAGCTTCGTTGCTCTGCCGGAAGGACTCTTCCAGTGTCTTGACGACACCTTCGACAGCTTCAGCATCCATGCCGGCGTGAACGATGGTCTCGGCAAGGGAAGGATCAAGACCTTTGTCGGATAGCATGCTCTTTGCCTCAGCAATAAGCTCACGGTGCAGAAGCTTTGCTTCCCTGTCAGCAAGCTCCTTCTCTTTCTTTGTCGCCTTGTACTGGGCTTTCTCTGCCTCGTTCATCTTTGCCAGGCGCTCCGCCTCAGAGGTCGACTCGTCCGCCTGCGCTTCCCACGCTTTTCTGGCTTTGCTCACAGCCTTGTCGAGAGCCTTCTTCATGCGTCGGTCAAACTCCGCCTGATTCTGGCCGGTGGCGAGGAAGTCATCAAACGACATATCCTTTGGCTTATCATCGGTGCCATCATCGCCATTATTATCACCTTCGCCGTCATCGTTTCCGGCATCATCGCCTGCGCCGTCGCCATCATTCCCGCCGTCTTCTCCTGCAAAAAGCTGAATGTTCATCGGGATCCGTAATTCTTTAAGCATCTCTCTGATTTCTTTTGATTTCATGTTAGTCTCCTTTGCTCTATGCCCCAGCCTGTGCAGGTGTTCCACTGCCCGAGCCATTGCGGTCATCTTCATCACCCCGGCCTGTCCGGATGTCTCACCGTCCAGGCTGTTGCGAATTGGGTATAAAAAAGCACCCTCGAGGGGCGCTGATTTATCTATAAAAATCTATAAAAAACCGCCATTTCTGGCGGTATGGTTAGTATATGTAATTCGGATTTGGCTTATACTCTTTCCATTCTTCGTAGAAAAGGTTTCTTCCTTCGGCTTCGCTTCTTCTGACCCTGTCCATGAAGGTTTCGTCTGTTTCATGTAAAGGCTGTATATATCTTCTATCATTGATTTTCCCCACGAGAAACTGGCCGTCCGGCATCAGGCGGAAACATATATCATCCGGGAAAACCCTTTGATATGCTTCTATGCATTCCGTTGACGAATAAATCATAACAACACCTCCAGCATAAATTCAAACACTCGCCACGAATTGGGCAGCCATGTTTTCATAAGCTCTACTTTTTTCGGATCAAAAGATGCTTCAAACATATCGGCAAAAGACTCCTTCAGGCAGGATCGTTCATTCATCAGACCTGAATCATGCCCCCACTCCGTCAAGTAATATTGATCTCCGGTTATATTATGAACAGCACGATAAATATCCTGCACGCCATTGCTTATGTCACCAATTGCTTCCAGCGTATGTTTGATTTTATAATTGGCAATCCTGCCAGTTAAACCAAACTTCTGTTCTACGACAATGTCCATTCCCTTTACGTCGTCTATAAGCGCATCCAGATAATCCTGATCCTGGCTAACCAGACCCGCCTTATAATCTATGTAGTGTCCATGTTCGTGATACCACGTGGTTCCAGGGCCTGCTTTATATACCTGATCCTCTTTGAAATTCATTTCTATGTCACGCATGAAAGGCCTGTAATGAGCCGTGCCGTCATATTCACTGTTTGCTACAACGCCGCCGGGCGGAACATATTTGTCATAAATCTTCTTGGCGATATCAGTGCCTTGGTTATACCTGTCTCTGAGGATTTCCTTGTATTCCTTTGGCAAAGCCCCACGCAGGCGGGCAAACCTGTTCCTGCCATCTATTTTAACAGATCTGGAAATGTTTTCAAGTGATCCATTATTCTTTCCGGCACTTTCTTCAGTTTCTGTTCGTCCTTCCACAAACGCCTCATACCACTCTTCGTAAGTCATGGACGCAGGCACAAGATAAGTCTTCCCCGTAACCGGATCCCGGGCGCGGCGCCTCATCCTTTTGAGCTCTTCGGCTGTAGGAGCGGCGATCGTGGTGGATCTGCACCAGGGATGCATCGGCGGGCAGCTGGTGCCGGGTTTTCTCTCGGACACAAGGAACTCTTTTCCGTCAAGAGATCGGCAGATCTGTGAGGTTCGAAGGTCAAGTGTTGCCAGGTATCTGTATTTCTCTATCCCGGCTTCCACGTAGGCGTCCATTGACATCTCGTTGGAGATCCGGCAGGCCTCCGTCCTTACGAGCCTTCGTGCCTGCATGTAGCCTGAGTCAAACTTCCCGGCTATGGAGTGAGCCGCTTCCCTGTCTGTCCTCCCTGTAAGGAGCGTTACAAGCATCTCGTCCTTCAGCTCTTCGGCGAGGCGCTTCGTGTTCTTCCAGATCCTCTTCGAGAAATGTTCCCCTGACCACGGAGCGGCAAGCATCTTCTCTATGTGCTTCCTGTTTACGTGGGAGAAAGAGAAACCGGCGTTTGCCTGCTGCTGGATCAGGTACATCGAGCGGTTATAAGCGTCGTTGGCAAGGTCAACAAAAAAGTCATAGTCTTTCTCGTTCTCGAGGTTATACATCTCGAGCATGGCGGCGTCAATGTCTCGCTGCAGCCTCGCGAGCCTTGCGAGCCTGGAAGCGTAGGCAGGGGATTCCAGCTCTGCAATCAGCTCCGGAATTTTTAAACCCGATGCTTTCAGCTTCCGCAGGATTTCCGCAATGTCATCCTTGCTTTTCACCTGGTTAATCAGCCGCCGCGCTTCTGCTTCACTCAGGCCGTACTTGTTTCTGAACTTCTCGAAGATCCGGAGTGCCTCTCGCCCGAGCCTGTCTGATGACCTGGTGTATGCCTTATGTATCAGGTCAGCCACCTTTTCAGCGTCTTCCATGGCTGCATGCATCTGCCAGGCAGCCCTTGCTTCCCAGTATTCCCTGCTTGTCATTCGTCAGGGATGCCCCTCCCCCGAGCAGGCGGCTTTTCCCTGCCGTCCTCATCGCCGTCATCTATATCATTGGCGTCGGGTTCATTCCCTTCCGGAGGCGTGTTGTCTATCCCGGGGCCGCCAAATATCTTTTGCTGGAGCTCTGCCGCCTTCTGGTTTTCTTCCTCGACAGCTTTAATTTCTTCGTCAGGATCGTCAACAAACGGGATCTCGGAAAGCAGTGTCTTGAGGCTTACCGTCCCCTTGAGGTTCGCCACGTACTGGCTGATCTCCAGAAGGTTCTTCGGCATCGCCCGCGTAAAAACAGCCGTCACAGAAGCCGGGTCAACTTTCCCTTTCGAGCTCGTTCCCAACCAGTTGCAAAAAATACGGAGCCTCTTTCGAAGCCCCTTCCTGTAATATCTCGTCTTTATCTTGGTGATGTTCTCCATGCCCAGGAGCTTGAATTCCATAGCCACGCCTGATACATTCCCGCCAAACGCTTCGTCCGTCATGCACGGGATGTGCGAGAACTTGTGGATATCCTGTTCGATTGCTTTCTTCAGGATCTCCACACCACTTTCGTCAAACGTCCTGGTCAGGTATTCTGCCTTTGATGCGTCAGGCATTTCCAGCAGCTTCTTCATCTTCAGCCGCCGCATGGCGCGGTCTGAACCTTTCCCATCACCTTCTTCATCATCTTCATCTGACAGCAGCGTGCCATAAATCACAAGGATGGCGTCTATAAACTGTTCCTTGTCAACCACACGGTCAGACATCAGGGCATTGTACGCATCAATCAGGCCTGTCTGCAGCTCGAAGTCACCGATACCGTCTTTATTGTTCAAGTACTCGATCAGCGGTACCTCGCCTTTAAAATGGGCAGCGGGGCCGTCAAGCACGCTGTTTTCAGACGGTATCTCACTGAGCTCGAATACCCACACATAATTTGCGGTCATTACCGTTGCGATGTAATGGATTTTCCCTGACATATCCGTATCGTCTTTTCTGACGTAATAGTACACGCCGAAAAGCTCCCTTTGCTGGATCGTGTCGTCATAAACCATAAAGGTATTCTCCGCGCAGAGGTTTTTGATCTCCAAAGCTGTATCATCTTCCTGCGTGTAAATGTACTCATACGCCCTTCCATAAACAGACAGGTCAAGGCCATTGTCACCGTCAGCTTCATCAGCTCCGGCATTGTCAAGTTCATCCGTCAGCGTCTTCAGGTCGCTGTCGGCGCTTTTGTATGATATCGGGTTACCGATAAAGTAAGCTGTCGCTGTATCAGATATATCTTTTGCGTGGTTGCACACAAGCTTCAGATCCCGGTCTTTGTCCCCAAGTATATCATGATGCCCAAGATAGTATTCCTTCAGCTTATGCAGATGTGCTGCCACTGCCCGGTGTTTCAGGACGAGCTGTAATACTGCCTGCCTGTCCGGGTTTGTTTCATCCCACCTTTCGGCAGGCATTGTAAATACATACATTTATCTCAATCCCTTCTTCGCCTTATCTTTTATCTTCGCAATCTTGCCGCACATGATCGTATACACATGATAGCGAAGGCTGTCGACCGCGTGATCGAATACCTTGACCGGCTGCTCTATTCCATGCTCCGCCGCCTTCTTGTCCCACACATAAGAACCCAGCTCCTTGATCAGGTTCACACAGGATGTGCAGATTATGATTTTCCTGAGGTTGAACATTGTCCCTGTCTTCCGGATCCCGTCAAGGACATCGTTGTCAGCCTTTATAACTGAGTAACCACGGTTTCTGAGCTCCGCAATGAAGCTTGCCGCAGACGGGTCACAGACCACCGCTTTGATCTTCGTTCCGTCCAGCCAGTTCACGAAATCATCTGCGTACTGTGAATCTGTTTTCTGCTTCAGGTTATCGCGGCCGGAATAATAGTATTCCCGGATGCAGTACCACCTGCCGTCCACCCCTTTATTCCAAAGCAGCATCGCCATGGCATTTTGTGTACCATAGTCAACGCTGACATATCTTTCCCTGTCAATCAGTTTGTCGGCAATATCCAGGATATCCGCTGTATGGACATCCTCATCGAACATATCATAAATCAGGCCTTCAGCCATGCACCAGAGCCCCAGAATATAACGCTTGAAGAAAACGCCGCTGTACTGCGAGCGGTACCTTGCCTTGATCTTTTCCGCAAGGGAAAGGTTATCCTCCATTGTGAAATGAAGGTAAGCCAGATTCTTAACCTTTGTATCTTCACCAGCCTTTTCTGCAGCTTCTTTCTCTGCATCGGCTGCGGCTTTGCCCATGTATCCGGCCGAGTAGTTTATCCACTCTTCTTTAAACCAGTGATGCGGCCCTTCAGGGTTGCAGTTGAACCACAATTTGGATCCATCCACGGAGCAGCGCCCCGTTGCCTGGTTGACAAAGCTTTCCGGCATCAATACCACTTCGTCGAAGAAGGCACCGGCTGCAGTTAAGCCCTGTACAAGATCCTGCGAGCTCTCATCCCTGCCGCCGAATATGTAAAAGCTGTTTGAGACATCGCCGCGGGTAACAATAACCAGGTTGTCAGACCGCCTGTCTTCTACCTGATAGCCCCTGCCCGGAAGGATCACCTTCAGCCACCGCAGGACATTCCGCCGGAAGCTTCCGATCGTCTTGCCGCACATGATGAAATCCTGTCCGTTAAAGCAGGTCATCGCCCAGATAACAAAGGACAGCGACATGGAAATGGTTTTTCCTGACCGGATCGCACCATCAGCGATGATCCCGTCCATATCCTTTACGGGGCTTTCGTCCGTCCACCAGTTAAGAACCTGCCTCTGTTTTCTCGAAAACGGTTGGAAGCGGAAGAGGGCCTTACGTTTCATCATTTTCACCCCAGTCCTGAGCGGCAGTACCCTTCAAGGCATCGAGGAAACCATCATCTTCTGTTTCCACGCCGGCTTCGGATATTTTCTTTGCAGCCTCTGCCTCAGCTTCCAGCTTCCTGATCCTTGCCTTCTGCTCCCTGATATCGGCATCTGACTTCGCGGTCTGCCCGATCGTGTCCATGATCGCCCGGTAAGCTCCGACGTTGCCGTTTTCCAGTGCTTCCTGTACCATCCTTATGCACAGCGCCTCTTCATAAGTGATCGCAACTCCATTCACCTTCACGGTTTTCCCCGTAAGGATATCATTCATCGCCTTTCGCAGGTCCGCTTTTCTCCTGCGGGACACACCGGATTTTTTCCCGGCTTCACTTGCCGTCTTCGAGGTGAAATGCTTCAAGTTCTGCTCACCACCCATCCGGTTCACCTCTCTTCCCGCAAGCACCACCTTTCACAAATAAAAAAGCGCTTGTGCGCGCTTCTCCTCCCAGACCTGTTGGTCTTATCGGTATCTTTCAATCATTCCTTCATAAGTTTCACTTATATAACTCATGGCATCGCGCGCCTTGCTGTTTCCCCTGTTGTTGTCCGGATGCACAAGTTTTGACATCTCCTTATACCATTTCTTCGCAAGGTATGGGTTTCCGTAATGTGCACTTAAGATCCCGAATATTTCAGCTCTTTCCGGATTGTCCAACGTAGCGGCTGCGTGTACCGCGGCCTCTTTTCTCGACGAGAAACCATGTCGCTTAGCGTAATCATCAATGCCTGACATGCCAACCCTCATTCTTGCGGCTTGTTCCCTCAGCTTCTGATCCCTCTTCGCCGCACGCTCTGCCTTGGCTTTTGCCCTCTCTGCCTTCGCCTGAGCCCGTTTCTCTTTTTCGCTCATTTCCTTTTGTTTTGGCTTAGGCCTGTAAATTACCGAAGGATAAAGCCTCTTGCTGTTCCTAGATCGGGAACCACCGCTCTTGTGGTAATTGCTTTGCCCCCCCCTGCTTCCCATAATGATTTACCTCGCTATTGATTTTGAATAAAAAAAGGACGCTATTGCGTCCCCTCTTGTTGTGTTAATTTATCATGTCCTCGTACAACCGTTGCACGAAGATGAGAGCATTTTGGGCTCCTGGCACTCCCCTGTTGTTATCTGGGTGTACCAGCTTTGTCATCTTTTTGTGCCACGCTTTTGCTTCGTCCCGGTGCTTATACAACCGCTTGGTAACGCCCAAAAGATCGATTGAGTCTTTGGGGTGAAGATTGTTGATGATCCAGATAGTTTTTTCTGATTCGTTCTTGAACTTCATGGAACCAAGGGATTTTACTTTTTCTTTCGACTCAGCTTCTTTTCTCGCTTCACTGGCGAAGTACGCTTTATGAAAATCTTCCGATCTCTGTCTGTATTCTTCGTCCTCTCGCGCCTTCTGCTCTTTCTCCCGGTTTACCCCCCCCGCGGCGCTGCGGGCTTTCCCACTATAGCTTTTCCCTCCACGGCTGCCCATTTTATTTTCCTCCAATAGACGCAAAAAAAGCCGCATTACTGCGACTTATTCTTGCCTCTCACCGGGATTTGGACCCGGACTTCGCTTTCGCGCGTGCTCCCAGGCTTAACACTATGATTGTAAGATTCCGGTTCGCCCGTTTATCCTATTTCTTATTATGCCAAACCTCTAATACCTTGTCAAGAAATATTTGATCTGAATCAGATAAAGATTCATGATGCTCCTCACTATACTCCGTATGCTCATATCCGTGGTGAACATGCCATTTTTGGGTTTTCTTGTCTATTTCGATCACCTTGTTTCTTTTATTTATTTCATCGAAGAAAGTGATCCTGATAACATCTTTGCCTCCAACCGTGGCATATATCCTGCCTGGCGTCATGGTTTCCATCAGGTCTTCGGACTGCCTACTTGTCTTTTTAACAAATTTAATATTTTCGAATTGTAAAATGCTCTTATACTGTGTGCCATATTTATTACCGCGAATCGATACTCCACTACTTGCCCCGCGACTCCCCATCACCTCTCCATCCTGTTGTCCTTGATCTGCTTCACCTTCGCCGCCCCGAAGTCATAACCAATCGCAGAACCATACAACAGCACCGTGTCGGGTTTCAGCCTCCGCATGGCTTCATCAGCTCCGGCCCTCCACACTTTCTGTGCCTCATCACTCCGAAGCACTCCAAGCGTGCTGATTGCCACAGTGCCGCCTTGCGGAAGACCATCAAAGCAGAACGAAAACGTCTCCGGTTCCGCCCACTGCAGGCATGGGATAGTCTCTATCCCTGCGTCCTGCATCATCTGTCCCATCAGCCTGGCGCGGTAGACATTCCATACTTTCATTGCCATTGGCATGTCCATGTACAGTGAAAAGTCAGGCGTCAACGCACACTGAAAATGGCTGATCTTC
>JAFVGK010000186.1 GCA_017475035.1 Blautia sp. | reverse complement strand
TAAACCAGGCTCTCATCGTTCCGAGATATAAGGATTGAAAGTCCAGAGCGATTGATTCAAATTCTATGGTTTTGGAACAACGCTTTGGACTTGCTCTAAAATTAATTAAACAATTACTGTAATTATTTTGGAAATTAGCGTTTATAGTAACATCCACCTTAGCATCATTCGGAATAGCGCTGGTATCACCTGTCCACGACTTCTCTACCTCAATATCAATCGGATTCGCCTTATAGACGTTGTATACGTAAAATTCCAAAAATCCATTATTGCACTCTTTACCAGAATCAGAAGTATACTGTCCTAATATTTCTGGTACAGCAGAAGTCCCACTCGCAACATGACGATTTCCAGTACTATATTGATTATCACGCCATACATATTCTGTTTCAACATAGGTGTGATCATATGTCCATGTGAGTTGCGAAGCATTACTCCCAGTTCCAATTGTACTATGAATTGTTTGCGTAATAGAATTCGGATCCTCAGCAATATACCACATACCAGGTTCTACATCATAATCATAAAAGACACCTACGCCATTCGGGCTGACTTTGACCTCGGCCGGTCGTTTCTCCACATATCCTGAATAGTATCCCTGATCAGACAATTCCTGAGTTGTAATTGCTTCGTCAAGTGTAGCTCCGACAGATACATCACGCACATCCATAGCCGTTGCGCCAGCAGTTGCAGGTTTATAGTTGTAGATTTTATAACTATTGCTTAGCTTCTCAACAGGATGAATTGGATCTCCATTCTCGTTGACTACTTGTTTGACAATCTCTATTGCCAGGATATCTCCACCATCGTTCTTTCCGCCCAGAACAAAGTCCATTCCACTGTAATCAGCTGGAATTCCTCCAGATTTCCAGAGCCTGTAATTATATCCTGGTTGATTTCTTTGCCATTGAGGAAGATTCATTGCCACTCCCCAGTCATCTTCCCAATTGGGGCGTACAGGAGGACATTCATTATCTTCATCCCAGTAATCGAATGCCGCTGACAGAGATACATTGGCTTTGACCACCAATTCCCCATCTTGTGTATACAATTGCTGTCCATTATAAATTGCGTTAAAGTCAACATCTTTGTTAGTGGTTACGCGATAATACACACGATTGTTCAAACGCCACTTCTTACATTCAGTATTATCATTGCTATTACTGCAATAATTGCTATATTGACCACCTGCTTCATAGGCAACCTTAAATGCGCCTTCCATACGAACTTGTACGTTACTGTTTTCGGTCGCCTGGTTTGCAGTATATCCAGTGATAATAAATGCATCAGGAACAGCATTGCCGTTCTTGTCATATGCTTCAATCTGCGAACGCTTGATATCATCTTTGGTAATATTCACAAATTGTTCCAAATGAAGCGTTACCGGATTCTCCCGTGTTACTTCCAGAATTTGATGACCATCTTTATCATAATACGGCCCATAAGCCAGCGGCAAATCCAGAATCCCAGTACCTACCATACCAATATCAATATGATTAACAATATGTTTGTCCACTTCTGGCGATAAACCACTGTTAGTTTTAGCAAAATATATTTTTGCACTGCTTCCGTAATCGCAATTCCCTTTGATTCTTAAAGCAGTTGGATCAGATGCATCAATTCCAATATACTTAGTGGTTCCGTTATCATTACAAGAAATATGGTATTGACTGTATTGAATTGAACATTTTGTATCTGTAGTAGTATATGGGCCTGTATAATTCGCATCTACCTGGTTTCCTTGCGAATCAAGTTTTTTATCATGTGAAACTCCACTTGTCTCTTTCGGGTTGATGTAATCGTAAAGATACCCTTCTGCCAGCATTAAATCGTTATATACAATAGCATCAGATCTGTGCGATATATATTTACCCCAATTATCATTATATGTCCAAAGCAATGGGGTCTCCATTGATACAGTACTAGTAGAACTGTTATAAACAGTTTCTTCAAGCGTCCCATCCTGTTTTATAACATAATACTTATTATTGTATTCTACAATCAGTGCATAGGAATTATTATCCTGAGGGTTTGAAGATAAAACCCCATAAGTCGAGAAAGATTCTGTCACAAAACGGATATCTTCCCCAACCTCAGCATCCATTACAACCGGAATTTCACTACCCCTGGTCTTCTCGAAATGGACAACTTTCAGTTCTTTCCCCTCCGGAGCATCAGCCAGTTCAATCTTAACGGTAACCGGCACCTGAGGTTCAACGATGGGAGCATCATCTGCTTCGCTTTCTCTGATGGTAATGTCAAAGAAACGGGCATAGTCTATTACCGGGGTGGATTCTGTGGGTATTCCACTGGGTTGTGCAATCTCTGCAGCTGCGCCATTCAGATACCTGACATATTCCTCATCCTCGGGAAGAATTTCCCTTACATCCAGTTTTGCTCCATCAGGGATTTCAGCAAAATTATCATAGGTCACGGTGATAACATATTTATCTCCTGATGCAGAAATGACCTCCTTTTGGATCTGCGCATCTGTCACCTGAATCTGGAAGCTTTCTCCAGTCTTCATCGTGACCGTGAGCATCTCTGGTGTGTTGAATGCCTTTAAGCTGATCAGTACCCATCCGTCACTTGGGTAGTATACCTTCGCATTCATGGTTTCGATCTGGCTTTCAGTCAGTTCTCCACTATACTCACATACCAGGTCATACCTCTGCTTGAGGGCTCCGGCGGTCATACCCATCGTCACGGGGACAGCCTTAACAAGGCTCTCATCGGAGAACGCTACACTCTCTACATCCGCGATGAACCTATCAAGCTTTTCTTCATCAGCCACTTTGTCTGAGGATGGTGTCTCTTCATCAAACTCTTCTTCTGAAGAGAGATCACTCTCCTCCTCCGCCGCTTCAAAAACATCGTCTACTAATTCATCTTCGGCTTCGTCATTTTCATGTACATTTTGACCATTTTCATCCTTATCAATTATACCCAGCACTTCTACCAGCTTGCGGAAACTGACACTATCCCCGCCTAAAAGGCTGTATTCAAGCCCTTCTTCACCGTCTACTCCCTAGTAGAAGTCCACAGTATAGATAATTCCGTAAACAGAAAAGCTCTCTGCGTCAAATGTTACCGCCAAGCCTGTCTGGTCTGTCGATTTCTCTTCTTCCGGTGATGGATAGTCACTTTCCCTGTCTTCAGAACCATCTATATTATCGGGATAGCCTTCCGGACTGATATCATCCTCCCCGTCAAACTGAACCTGATACTGAGTGGGAGCATTCACATCCTCTCCTGTATCCACAACATGATTTGTCTCTTGTTGGTTCGGCTCTCCCTCAGATTCTACGTCAGTCGTGGCCAGGACTTCAACTTTAGTTTCATCCTCCTGTTCATCAAAATGCACCACATTCACAGATGAAGGAGTCACCCCTTCGACATTAACCGCTTCATCATAGATAATCTCTACACGCACAGGACCGGCAGGCTCCATATCCTGCCATTCTCCGGTTTCATCCTGAACCAGGATCTGAATGTCGAAGAATCTCGCGTATTCCTTCGGTAAGTCCGTGTATTCGTCTATTCCCAGTGTTTTCTTCGCCTGGGCAAGATATTCCTTATATTTGTCGGATTCGTGATCGATTTCCTCTGCAAGGAGCTTTGCACCTTTCGGGATACCTGAAGCAGCAATATAGGTCAGTCTTACTTTGTAATTGCTGCCAGTATATTCCAGAACCTCCGTCGTAGATTCCGTAGATTCTGTTGTTTCCACCCATGCGGTAGTCATTTCCGTACTGGCTTCAACCGTCGTCCATACCGTCACAGCCTCGGTTTCGGTTTCTGATGTTATCCATTCGGTTGTGATTTCCGTACCGGACTCTGCGCTGATCCATTCGGTTGTAGCTTCTGTGCCCGACTCTGCACTGATCCATTCGGTTGTGGTTTCTGTGCCGGGTTCTGCACTGATCCATTCAGTTGTGACTTCCGTACCGGGTTCTGCACTGATCCACGCAGTTGTGATTTCCGTACTCGGCTCTGCACTGATCCATTCGGTCGTTATCTCCGCACCGGCATCTGCATTCACCTGAAAAGTCGTCTCTTCGGTTTCCGTCTCAGCAAACGTCCACTCCGTCACGACCTCTGTCACATTCTCAGCTGTTTCCCGTTCTGTTATCGTCTCCGTTTTATTCTCAGCAGCTTCCCATTCTGTCACAGCTTCCGTTTTGTTCTCAGCCGTTTCCCGCTCTGTCACAGCTTCCGTTCCATTTTCAGCAGCTGTCCATTCTGTCGTTGCTTCCGTAACGCCCTCAGCAACAGGCCATTCTGTCGTTGCTTCCGTTCCGGCTTCCACTGCAGCCACCTCTGCATCTGCGTCTGAGACCACATACTCCGTCGCTGCCTCTGTTGTTTCTTCAACCGTTATATTTTCCTCGCCAACTGCTTCAAAGGAAAGAACTTCCCCGGATTCCGACCCGAAAAGTTCCGCAATGTCTGAAGGAGCAATCGTCGGTTCACCATTTCCGCTGATGAAGAAGGAGACAGCCGATCCTGTCTGGGCTTCAGTCTCTGATGGCGTGATAACTTCCGTGTTTAAACCATCAGCAGCATCCTCATCAAATACGACTGCCACCGGCTCGGAGCCAAATAAATCCGCTGCGGAATTCTCTGACGACAAAGCCTGCTGTACCTGTGCCGGATCTGTTTCTTCTGTATCCTGCATGTTCGTCCGTTGTGTTTCATCAGCTGTCTCGCCGGTAAACAAATCTGCCGGATCCAGCCTGTCTGTCGCCTCATTTCCAGGCATATCTGCTACATCCGAATCCTCAGACGCCTCACCGGTAAACAGATCCGCCAGGTCTCCGACTGTGTCTAAAGCATCATCTTCGTTGCCTTCATAGCAGGAATCATCATGTACATGCTCTTCCATCCCACAGATTAATACCCGTTGATCCGGAACAAATCGAAAGCAGTCTTCATCATGCTGATGGGAAATTGCTTCAGACCTGCCGCATATCAGATTGCCAGATGCATCATAGCATTCCTGCCCGTGAAAATGTTCTGTCAGTTCGGCCTTACCACACAGCGGAGCCGCAGTTGTGGAGGAAAATAAATCCACACCCTCTTCCGAGGTAAACGCATCCGCAGATCCTTCTCCAAATCCTCCAGCTCCAAAGCCATTCTCCACAAATTCCGAGCCAAAATAATCCTTTTCTGCACCATAGCACTCTGCAGAATGCACATGACCTTCCACTTCAGGCAAAGTGCAGACCAATGTCCCGTCCGGCGCATAGCAAGTCTCATCATGCCTGTGCAATACAACCATACCTTCCGTTGCCGCAAAGGGACAGTCTAGTACTTTTTTGTATGTGGTTTGATAACAGCTGTCCGAATGCAGATGTTCTTTTTTCCCACATACGATATCTTTTGTCATAGTGATTGCGGGAAGAATCAGAAGGTACGTCGTGATAAAAACGATAACCGCCGCAATACTCGTAACTCCCCGATTCCACGGCTTTTTGCGGTAGACTTTTGACATGATCTCCTGCACTATGCCGCCTTTTTTCTGCTGCCTGCTCATAAATGCGCCTCCCTTGGTTCCTTCCTCCTTTTTCGCTGAACACCCTGATCTCCTCTTTCTGCTTCATACGTGTGGTCCATTTACAAAGCGCTTTTAAACACTATCATTCTTAGTGCGTTCATGGGTGTACAGCCACTCCAATATATTATACAACTTTAGCAGCTAAATGTCTTGCTTATTTTATGTCTTGCTTTCGGATTTTTAACCAATTTTGCGGTGCAATTTTGTGAATATATAAATTTATAAACATTGTTGCAAAACAATTGAATTCATTTTGTTTTATTTCAATATCTTGTTTGATAAACGAGGTTTTGTCCATTGTCATTCAAATTGGTAATTTGACCAATGAGATCAGGCTTCATTTTGGCAAGCTCATCTGTTTAGCAGGCAGATTTATAGTCTGATTCAGAATATTCAAAGAGGGAGCTGCATCCAGACAGCAGGAGGTCGATGAAGCTAATCGGAAAACTGATGAAGCTAAAAAAAGCTGATGAAGCCAACCAAAAAGCTGATGTAGCTAATCAGAAGCTTCAGAAAAGAAATGAAGAAATCGTCCGGAGCATGCTGAAAAAAGTTTTTTTCGAAGAGATCATCAATATCAATCAGGTTGCAGGAAGCCGGATTCGTGAAATAGCTAAAGAAATGAATCTTTCTATCGAGGCTCCAATTGTTTATCGGTTTTCTTATATCAGCTGCCTCGACATGCTGAATCGAAAATGAGTCAGGAGAGGTCTCTCCTGACTCATTTTTAGAAGATAAACTGAACGTCCAGCATATAGGTCAAGGTCCCGGCAAGGATGCTCAGCAGTGAATTACGCTTCCATGCCTGCAAAAATACAATGATTATCACAGAAATAAACTCCGGCGCACCAAATGGGCTGTCCAGGATCTTTGTATTTCTTAAACAATAGACAACGAGCATCCCGATGATTGCAGGAGGCAGCACGTCTCCTAAATATCTGATATACCGCGGCACCCTTTTCCTGAATATCATAAACGGAAGAAACCGAAGCAGCATTGTGCATGCCGCCATCACAGCGACAATAACAGCCGCATATCCCGTATTGCTCATTCTTTATCCTCCAGACGTCCTCTGAAAATGGTCAGAATCAACGTGATCAGCAGCATTGAAGGGATCAGAAACCGTTCCGAACCGAAAATCAAAAGACACAACAATGTACTTAACAAGCCGGTGCATGCAGGGATATGGTTTTTCATCGTAATCCACTGTTCCACAAACGAAGCGACAAAAAGCGCTGTCATGCTGAATTCAATTCCTTTTGATGAAAAAGGAAGGGCGGAGCCCAAAAGACAGCCAATGACACTTCCGGTCACCCAGTAGCTTTGATTAAACAAGGAGACGAAAAACCGGTATAAATCGGTATCTTCCTCTTCCGGCACATTGCCGTCACAGAGCAGAGAATATGTTTCATCCGTCAGGGCAAAAATCATGTAAGGCTTATAATGTCCGGCGTCTTTATACCGGTCAATCATTGAGATGCTGTAAAACAGGTGGCGGGCATTGACCATAACAGTCGTAATCGCAGTTGTTATCACAGAAGCGCCGCCTGTCAGCAGGCCAACACCGATATACTGCATCGATCCGGCATAGATCAGCGTGCTCATGGAAAATGTCCACAGGACGCCATAGCCCGCATTGTACATCAGGATTCCGAAACCTGTCCCGAGAACGAGATATCCCGCCATTACAGGTATCGTTTTTATCAGCGCAAGTTTTATAATCTTAAGCTTCATGCAGCAATACTTCCTCTGTCGAAAATAAACCATAACTCCATGTATCCGGCACGGTTTTGAACCTACGCGCAATTATAACTTCTGGTTACGGAGAATTCAAGATTCCGGATACAGAAGTATGATAAGAATTGCATTGATTTTCATTGCCGATACGGAAAGATCGTTCATGATAAAAAAATATCATCCTCCAGAGGTTATTGTTCCGCTGCAGGAAAAGTATTTCAAATGGAACAGGAGATTATTGGGCAAAATATATCTCTTACCAGGCTGATTTTCAACAAAAAGATCCAGGCAATAAAAGTGGAGAAGTGGTTTATTGCTTCCATCTGGTATGACTTTTCCATCGCCGAATGTTCAGGGCTTTCTCCGAATTTCAGGAATACAGTTTCCCTATTTTTCGACAAATATTTAATATTTATAAATTTTGTTGCGCTTCTATTGACTTGAGCCCTCATTGCTGTTAAGATTACAGATGCCATGGCAATGACCCATTGTATATTCCTAACATTCTCTAATCAAAGGCTCGTTCTGAGTCATTCTTTTTATTCTCCTGTCCTGATACCTATGTAAAACATAATTAAATTCGAAAGGAGTATTCAGCCATGGCATTAAAGGACCAGACTGGAAAAACGCTGATCGGGGAACCGGATGTATTCGCAGACATTGCAAATGCCCTCCTGTTTGCAGGAAAAACCGTTATCAAACCCGAAGAATTAACGCCATCTCATGTGGATTCAGCGTTTCTGGTAAATCATAGCATCGCGTCACAGATCCGAGACATCAAAATGCATTGGAAAAACGGGGATTTACGTCTTGCGTGTATCGGCATTGAAAACGAATCCGGTGTCGGCGATGAGAATATGCCGCTTCGCGTCATCGCCGCCGATGCAGCCGAGTATCGGGATCAGCTTCGAATGCGCAAATATATCAAACGGAAAAATGCGGATACCAGGCGGAAACAAAAGCATACACAGGAAATCCTGGCCGAAATCGCAGATATCGCTGATACGGAGGATTTTACTGACAGTGAAAAGGAAATCTTCGAGAAGCTTCTTTCTGACAACAAGCCTTTTACAGATGCCGGCGGCATTATTCCGATTCCGCCCTTGTATCCCGTTGTCACCCTCGTCCTGAATTTTCATAATTCTCATAGCAGAATCACGACATCCTTAAAGGATTGTCTGAATATTCCTGCCGGCTTGGATGATTTGGTATCTGATTATACCATCAATCTTTTTGAAGTCGGTTATCTCCCTCCGGAAGTAACTGATAAGATGAAAAGTGATTTTCGTTACATCGCAAAGTATATGTTCCACAACAGGAAAGATAATCCAGACCGAAAAGAGCCTTTTGACATTCCCAGAAAGAATATTTTGCATCTGGAGGAATTCGCAGAATTTCTTTATGCTTTGTCCGGGGATGAATATGTGCTCGCCTGGGGAAAAGAAACCATAGATGATAATCATGAAAAGGGGGATATAACCATGGACCGCGATAATTGCTTTACTTATGCTACGGACAGAGCTTTTAAAGACGGAGCAGCATCCAGACAGCAGGAGGTCGATGAGGCAAATCAGAAGCTTCAGAAAAGAAATGAAGAAATCGTCCGGATTATGCTGAAGAAAGCCTATTCCCTGGAAGATATCATAAGTATCAGCCAGGTTGCAGGAAGCCGGATTCGTGAAATAGCTAAAGAAATGAAGCTTTCGATTGTGGGGTGAATTTATAAATCATCAATATCATTCAAATTGCAGAAACCAGGATTCGTGAAACTACCAAGAAAAAGAATCTTTCTATCAAGGCTCGAATCTGTTGTCGCAAATGATTCTTAGATCAGCTGCCTCGACATGCTGAACCGAGAATGGTCAGGAGAGACCTCTCCTGACTCATTCTTAAAAGATAAACTGGACGGTCAGCATATAGGTCAAGGTCCCGGCAAGTATACTCAGCAGTGAATTGCGCTTCCATGCTGGTCTTCTGCTTCATGGGTGGGTGAAGTACTTGGAATATGTACGGGTTTACATGGAAAAGGCGATGTGATAGCCTGTCATGCGTCCAGCCAAGCCGTTTACCGGCATGGGCTGGACGTATGGCTGGCACATCACATCAGCCAGAGACTCCATGTCAACCCATACATATTCCATGTGTAGACCAGGCTCATAAAATGAGACTTCCTAATATTTTCATCCACCCATGAAGCAGAAGAGCCCTTTTCCATAAAGACTTAAGAAACCGATCAAAGCCGTTCATCTATACAATTCTTAAGGGAAATATAAGCCGGATGTCTGAAAGAAATGTTGAACGTATCGTAAAAAAATATGCGGATATCGTCAGGAAAGAGAACCCTGATATTCCTGATAGTGTCTATCCACATATGTTGCGTCGCACAAAAGCCAGCGGCTGGTATCGGGACGGTGTACCTATAGAAACGATTGCTGTAATACTGGGACATTCAGACGCAAAAACTACACGTAAGTCTTATGCAAGTCCTTCTGTGGAGATGCTCCGAAAACAGATGGATTCAGGAACAGACGCAGAACCAGACTTTTCCGAAGAAACCCCACTATGGAAAAACGATTCCGAATTGGCGAGACTGTGCGGCATAAAGTAAGAGGTTTTATGCGCATCTTTTTCCAGAAAACTCGCGTGAGATGCAGTATTCTGGGAAAAGATGCGGATAAGTAATTTCGTCGGATAATGCCCGTTATGCGAATATTCGCATAACGGGCAGAACTGCTCGCAAGAGCCTATGCGACGGGGCGAAAGAATTTCCTGTTCCATGAATCTGCAGAGGGAGCCAGGTCAGCTGCCATCCTCATGACTTTGATCAGGACAGCCAAGGCAAACGGCCTTAATCCGGAGCTGCACCTGAGCGAGCTTCTGGAATGCCGCCAGGAGTATCTGGATGATCCGGATAAATGCGCAGAGTATGCCCCATGGTAAGAAAGAATGCAAAAAGCCTGCGTAAAATAACAGGAAACAGGGCATCTAAGTTGGGGGAGTAAGGATCCGCCGGCTGATTCTCTTGCCTTGGGAAAAAACATGCATTTTTTAGATTTTTGTAAGCCTGGATCCTGGTTTAACGGGGTCCAGGCTTTTCGCTTACATATCAGATACCTGCTGCAAGGCAATGATACTTCCCCAAATCTACTAAAAATATGGCTCCATGGAGTATTGCATCCACAGAGCCATATTATTATCGTTCGCTTTTACACTGCTTCTCTCTGTTTTATCTTCATAACCACCCCCACGCCTGCAAACATCGTCAGAATACAGCCGATGAGATAGAACAGAGTGGTTCCGGAGCCGCCGGTGTTCGGGAGAGCGGCGCCAGGGACATTTCCAACAATGAATTCCTCGTCGTCGTAGCTGATCTGTGGCTGTTCCTGGATTTCATTATCATCTTTGTCTGTCCATGTCACCGTTCCATCACTGTTAACGGTGAAATAAACAACCTCGTCACCTGTCTTTACATATCCTGGAAGAGACGAACCTTCCACCAGCTTATATTTACCGGCAGTAATTTGAGTAAAGGATAACTCACCTTTATCATCAGTAAGCTGTAATTCACCGGCTTTATCATAAGGATCGTCAGAGGTTCCGGCCTTGTTTGGGTCATATTTCCAAAGCTGGAATTCTACACCGGAAAGAACAGTCGGTTCATCTTCTTCTCGTGTTGTCTCGTCAATCTTTAAAACCTTAATTGTAACCTCAGCATCACGATTAAAGATGGTGATAAGGCCATCGATTGTCGTTGCTCCTGAAGGTGTCTCAGACTCCGGTAAGTTGTCAACTCTGTAAGTAACCACCGTTGTTTCATCTATCCCAATTGTCTCCTGTACATAATAGCCGACAGGTACATATACTACTGTGGCAGGTGAAGCAGGGGCCGTATCTGTCGCTTCTGTAGCGGGTGTATATTGCAGCTCATACATCGACAGTCCGCTCACCGTAATCTTCTGCCAACCGGGAGAAGTCTGCTCATCTTCTTCAGTCTGTTCATCCTCTTCAGTCTGCTCATCCTCTTCGATCTGCTCATCTACATTAACATATAAGATTTTGCCAAGTTCCAACGTTCCCCTATCCACCGCCATATTATTTTCGTTTAGTGTCACAGGCATATCATCGCCCACACCTACACGATAGACCACAAAATCTATAGACTGCTTGTCCGTAACAGGCTCGCCGTTCTTCTCCCACTGCTTGGTGATTTGGATCTCGGTCAGCTTTGGCGCATTGTTGATGTTGTAAACATTGTCTCCATTCTGCGCCGTAATGACCTGGGTGTTGATATCGAAGGCATCATCGAAGTCTGCGATCTGATAGCGATTATTGTCATCGACATACCACATTTCAGTTTCTTCTACCGTGTAGGCGATGCTGTTGCCCTGGCTGTCATATATCGGAAGGCGGTTCCTGGTATAACCTTGCGTCTCTTCGCTGGTCAGCAGGTGCTCCTCGCTCTGCGGATTTGCCTCCTCAATCGGCCATATCGTGATGGGCTGACCGTTGGCTCTCAGGTGTATCTCGACCTGAATGTGTTCATCCGGCCAGTTACCGTCGCCCCACGTCTTCGTCACGGTGATGTTGGTGAGGGGGAAGTCGTTGTTGAACTCCGCTGTCCACTGAGCCAGGTTGTCATATGAACCGGCGGATTTGTCCAGCGGTATCTGGATCTCATCGTAACCGATGAGTTTGATCGTCGCCAGGGTCTCAACTGCGCGGTAGTCCCGACCGCCTGGCATGTTGTCGATGTATCTGACGCCTCCGGATACGGGATCACCGGCCAAGTCATTCTGATTTCCATGCGCCACCCAGGTCATAGTGTAGTTGAAGTTTTCATCATGGCCATCGAAATTCGGATCATTGGAATCTGTGATGGAACTCTGGTATTGCTTCCATTCATCGCCTTCCTTGTATTCCACCCTGTAGGTGATAGAATACGATTCGACATACTGCGCCAAATCTTCCTCGCTGACCGTGCTGCCATCCTGTAGCCACTTCTTGCTGACGTCGATATGCGTAGTCACGTCCTCGTTGATGATGGTGATTATGCCTTCATTTCCTGCCGCGGTCGTGGGGTCGGTAAACGATTGCTCATTGTCATTCAGCCGATACCGGACAGACAACGTACCTAGTGGCGTCGGATCTGTCTCTTCCGGATAGTACAGAGCCATGTAGCTTTCGTACTTTTCGGTATGTTCGTCGTATCCGAACACGTCCCTCGGCAGACCTGTAAAGTCTTTAGTCGTCCAAGTGCCCGTCGCGGTGTTGTAGGTGATGTCATAGATTTGATTCTCAAAGACTTCCTTGTTTTCCGTCTCGTTGCCCACCTTCTTGCGCATCAGCTTGAACTTTATCGTTTGGCCATCCTCCAGGGTAGTCATGCCTGGCTTGGTGATCCAGTTCTTAGTGACATGAATCTCCGTGTACCTGGCGTTCCTGAAGGTGAAGGTGTTGCCGACCTGGACATCCTGCATCGGCTCCCAATCCGTGTCGGGCTCGCCAGTTTCCACGTTGTATACAATGTTCTGGTTGTCATTTATCCTGATCTCGTATTGTGTTCCCTGGTAGCTGAAACCAATCTCTTCCACGTGGTAAATGAACTCGCCGGAAACTGTATCCCCCTGGCTATCCATCCCGCTGCCGACAGCGTCGAGATTGGTCCAGTGGTAGTTGCAATGGGTATTATCACCCGTTACCGTTTTTATGTCGGAAAAGCTTGTATCCAGGACAAGCGTTTCGTCGCTCTTCCTGATCTCACGAGTCAGCTTGTAAGTGACGCTAAGGTTGTCCTCCATGCTCCCGATCGCCCACTTCTTTTCCGCTTGTATGTCCTTCTTCTCGCTGTTGATGAGATCACGGCCATTCGTGGTGTGTACGAACGTCGGCGCGTCAGGATCGCTGGCAGTGACGACCCATTCCTGATTTTCATCGTCCCACCTGACTGTATAACTGTATTCGGCGTCATCCACTGCAATCGTGAAACTCTCCTCGATCACGACGTATTCGTAGCGGAGACCCTGGTCGGTGAATACTGGCAGGTCGGTGTAGGTGTAAGTCCTCTGTTTTGGATCGTCCTCGTTCGACCAGCTCGGTTGAATGATCGGGTATTCGCCGTTCGGGTCAGGCACGGTCTCGTACTCCGACTTTGTCCCGGCGATTCTGCGGGTCAGCCTCAGCGTCGGGTTAGCCGTTACGCTGCCAATGATCTCCCACTTCTTGTCGCCAGAAATATCGGTCATCGGAAGCTCGTTTCGGAAGGTGAATCGAGTGATACCGCTCACTACGGCAGTAGTTGGAGATGTATCCAGGTTGTCGTCCTCAAAGATCAAAGCCTCGCGGCCTGTGTTCTCATCCGCGCTGATGCCGTACTCGTACTCCTCCACTGTATACTCGATCCTCCTTCCGCTCTTGTCAAAACTCGGCAAGTCAGGCCATGTGTACGCCCAAGGCGCATCCGTGGTATCGACGTGCGGGATTGATTCATCGCCGCCGGTCAGGGTCACCTCTGCATTCAGGCTGGTGGGCAGAACATAATCGGCAGCCTCATATTCCTGCGTTTCGGCATTCTTCACCTTTGCATCCAGCCGGAGCTTCACATAGAAACCAGCCAAGGGTTCGTTGACCCACGTCTTCAGCGCGCCAATACCGGTGGTAGGAATTTTATTGGTGGCGATCAACTCTATATCCTCGTCGGAGCCCGTGCCCGCCGCGGTTACCGGCTGCATGGGGTCATCGGTCACGTCAGGATCATACGAGAAAATAGGACTATTGTAACCATCGATCGTGTAGAGCGTCTCGACAGCAGTGTATGTGATCTTCTCGTCATCACGGGTGTACATCGGAAGGTCGGTCCACTTGTAAACCCATGGATTGACCTCCGTGTCGGCACCGCCTTCCTTCAGGCCGCCGTTCAGCTTGATGACCCGCCTGTCAGCCAGGCCGATCTCGAACATATCTGTGATCGGACGTACGTTGCTGTTCGCATCCTCGGCCGTCGCCGTCAGCGTGAAGGTGATCTCCGCGCCTTCCGGCGGTTCCTGTCCGTCACCCCATGTTTTCTTTACATCATATTCTGTATTTTTGCGGGTGTTGGTGATGTCGGTCGAGCCGTGGGTATATTCGTAACCCAATGTACCATAGCAGAAGTACTCGTAAGCAGCGTGGCCATCCCCATGTACTTTAATCTTATGATTCTGGATGAAAACATTCACCTTATATGCGCCGGCATTCTTTGGAGCCCACAACAGTTCAACATTATACGCTGACTCTGATCCATCATACGATCCAGCCGGCAGACCTGCAACAAAACGGGTATTGTTGATAGTGGCAGGATCTTCCGTATACCAATTATGCGAAGTATTTTGATAAATTTCAGGATGGCTGTTGAGACTTTCATTCAGATTCGCAATCAATGCTTCTTTTTCGACTTCCGTCACCTCACGCTGCGTCCAAATATGGTAGTGATAATTCGAATCATATCTGGGATTGCCCGTCTTCCTTGCCGCAACAAAAGCCAGGTCGGTCGGGTTAATTAAGCTTATATCACCGTCTTTCGTAGCGCTATTCGGCAAATATACCGTACCATAACCATTCCCGGCTGCCATATCCTCCTTCGATATTTCCTGATACGACTGTTCAAGACAATTATAAACATCCGGATTAGGATCACCTGATATGGAAGTATAACCGCTCCCTGTGCCTGTCTCGACGACACTGTACTCAATTCGTTCAGAACTGATAATCTCATGGTATGTGCCATTTTCGTCTGTATAAGAATTATTGGAGACACGGAACACAGGCAGATTGTAGAAGGTGTATGTCCACTCGTCTCCGACCTTATTCCAAGTCGCCGTGTATGGCTTCTGTTGACCGTTTGTATCCACGTAGGTAGCAGGATTCCCATCCGCCATTAGGGTGATGCTAATGTCGGGACGGGTGCTGGCATCGTCGCCTTTCCAAATCTTCAGACCCGAATATTCCGTTGTCGGTGTATATCTCCCGGACTCCTGGTTTGTAACGTTCAGGTTTTCTTCAAACTTTATGTAACCCTGAGGCACGCCGGGCACTACCGCCGTGTTGTCTTCTGCTATCTCACCGACGATACCTGCAGGTGCTGGAATGTACTCCTTGACTGTATACTCAATCGGGGCACCGTTCTCATCATACTTAGGCAGGCCGATCCACGTAACGGTATCAACATTGCCGGATGCGTTGGCAGCTGCAGAAACCTTCTTGATTTCCACATCCACAGGCACGTCTTCAATAGTATCGTTCGCATGGGTCACCCTGCGGAACAGTTTGAAGTATATAACAGGATAATCGGCAGCCGCCGGACGCGCTGCGTCCCATGTCTTGGTAGCCGGTACGTCCTGTACCTCCTCATTGGTGATGGTAGCGATTTCGGTTTCTTCGGGAGCAATGACGCCATTGTGGTCGCCACCGGTAATCAACGTGCCGTTCACCTGTGCCCAACCGTTAGGCTTGTTGGTCTCGATGACCGTGTAGGTCGTACCGGCGGGGATGCCGGTGATTTCGGCAGGAGTGCCCGCAATGTTGTCCTGACCTGCAACAGAGGGACCGTCGGTGCCAGTAAACGTGAGCGTAAGCGTGACGGTGCCGTCATTAATGGCGCTCTCGGGGATAACGTTGCCGTCCAGCTTCATGTTGTCAAAGCTCGCACCGTCCGGCATCGTCAGCACCACCTGTATCGTAAATGACTGACCGTTGCCGTTGCTGCCAGGCTTGACGGCCTTCTGAATGATCAGATTGCCGTCCTTCAAAGTATTGTCCGCCTTGAGTTCGACGCCTTCGCCGCCTTCAAGCAGGTCAGTCGCCGCAATAAGGGGGCTGCCACCAGGATAACTCAAATCGTAATGTGCAGGCACGCTCGTCTCAATCAGCGCATAATAATACTCGTTACCGCACTCGTCGTAAACATCGAGGTCATCAAGGCTGCCAGACCATGGGCTGGACAGTATAAATGTTTTGCCGAAGGTTGTATCGAGCACGTAATCCGTGGGAACATACGGTGCAAAAGCCTCGGGCACGTTACCCACGCTGGGCATAAAATCCTGAACCGCCGAGACCGACCCCGACTTCGCCGCGTAAAGGGCACCGGACTGGTCACCGGCAGCCCGGATCACAGGCGCCGCAACGGACTGGCGGCTGGCGGTCTTGATTGCAGGCACTACGGCGGACCGGCTGCCGGCAACCCTTGCATCATAAGTGTAAGTGTAGCTGACACCGGCATTGCCATAGAGCAAAAAGCCATAATAGTAATTATTCTTCAGAGTCTCTCCGCTGATCTCATAGACATAATAATCAGCATTCTGGTCATCATAGTGCTCTGTCAAGGCAATTATCTGAGCGGTACCGTTAATAAACTCATTATTGCTAAAAGAGCTGGCATATCTGGCGACTATGCCCTCCACATTTTGGTTCTTTGGCACCTGCACGGTTACGAACAACTTCCCAGCGCTGGGTACTCTCACATCTTCCTGGTTGGAATAATATACATCACCTTGCTGTACCCTAACATTTGCGCTTGCATCTGCACCTCTATTGAACCTAACCTTAGCCGTGACGTTATTGTTGTTGCTCTCATACGTGCTCACCAGTTCCGCCTGCTTTTCGTCACCGCTCTCCACCTGCATGGTAACCGTCTCGGTCGAGTTAACCGGATTATAGAACGTAGCAGCACTGTACGTGTTGCCGCCCTTCCCTCCTTCTCCGGGAACACCGCCGTTACGGACATTTGCAGTGACTGTGTAGCTGCCTGGCTCAACTTCATATGTCTCACCCAACTGCGCATTCGTAATGGTGGTCGGACCGCTTATAGTGTACGTTGCCTCGAAGGCTTCTGGCAGGGCACTCAGCGATCCTGCAGCGGTGTGCTTTATGGTGATGACGGCAGGTTCGACCAGATCATATACACTCGTCAGATTTACCCGGACGGGAGCCGCCGCAGTGTTGTCCGTGGTTACTACAGCCGAATCATTCGATATGGAATTAGTGGTATTCAGGGTATAGCCCTCAGGATCGGACGGGCGGTTCACCGTCACGGTATAGTTACCCACGGGCACTACATACGTACCAGCAGGCTTGTTCGTCAGTACGTAAGGATCAGCTGTCGCGTCTGTCTGAGTGATCGTAAACGTATAATCAGTATCCACCAGCAGATTGCTCGGGGTGATCGTATGCCTGACCGCGAGATAACCCGTTTCGCCGATGGGGAGCGGATCATCCGTGGACTCTGGCGCCGGTATGCGATAGCGCACCAGCGCCATATCGACTGTCGTCGGCCGCTGACTGTAGTCGTTATCTTTCCACACCTTCTTGACAGGAACGTCGGTGGTGATGTGGTTGTTGATCAGATCGTAGTTTGGCGTGGTCGCGTTGACATGTGTACTCGTGGTTCCGGAGTTCGTTACCTTGTAAACGATATTGCCAAAACCACGTATGACGCCATCGGTTCCGCTAATAAGAGGTTTACCGCCCTGCTTATCCAGTTCGTACACATAATAGTCGCCATAGATCAGATTGCGCACTGTCGCAGTACCGATGCCGTTTTCACTGACAGTCACGTGCCCGCGCGTAACCGGTGTCTGCACCGGGTCGGCTTCGGGCTCATAGGGCTCGCTGTATACCGCAAAGTAGAAGGTGCCGGTCAGATTCTGATCCGTCTCACCGTTGGTCTGAATGGTTTTGGTGACAGTCAGCTCGCCCAGCGGCACATCGTTACGCACGGTCAACACCTGCAAAGCAGCGTCCATGGTGACCTCATTGTCGATGGTCATCGTCGTGCCCTCGGGCAGTCCGGCCTCGTCAACTCTGGCAATATAGTACACATATGGACCGCCGTCATTGGTATAGCCGGGAATGTCTTCGAATGTATACTCCCATACATCACCGGTGAGGGTGACGGTGTCCGGGTTTTCGGCATACATGGTGTCTAATACGTACATCATGTCCGTCGGCGCTTCCGGCAGATCATTTAAAGTGACAGGTCCTTCTCCCGACTGCGTATAAGAATACGTTTGCCGGGTCGGTTCGGAAGCTCCTGCTGCATCACGCGTACCCATGGATTTCATAACGCCACAACTATTTACTGTAATATATGGCGTCTTCGGCCAGTTATCAGTACCGACCCAACCGGACCATTCACACTGAACATAAAGATCGAGATCGCCCTGCAGATTACTTGTTATTAACCGAGTCTGATTATTCGAATTAAATGTCCAAGAAGATTGTTGATTGTTTCCTTGGAAAACATAAAAACTATTGCCATAATTCCATTGCGAACCCGTGCCAGCACCGTTTTCTATATGAAGAGTCAGCGAACTCCCTTTATCGTAGTAGTTGGTAGAGTATAGCTTTGTGCTGTTTCCATTATTCCAGCGCCCATATATCCTTACCCTAGGGTTCCTAGTAAACGTCGTCGTTGACAGCACGGCGTCTACACTCCCCCTCTTGACAACGGTAACGATTTTGCTCGTATTAGTGTTGCTGACAGTATAGCCGTCAGCGGCTATGTCGTTCACCGTCTCAAAGTAACACGTCAACTACGGGGTGATAGAGTCCCTTTTATTTCAAGGCAGCGGAAAGGGGAATCCTGCCCATATTTATAGCAAAAACCAGAGCCGTTTTAATGGGAGTTGATGACATACCCGGAAACAAAAAAGATCTCGCCGCGCACCTTTACAAGCTGTATGAAATAACTTTACAACCTGTAAACCTGTGCAGCGGGAAAGGTGACCGCCGCTTTACGTTTTATCGCCTCACGGTGTTCTCGATGCCGGCCTTAAAGGCCACTGTGACCGTCTTTTCATAAACCATGATCTTCTCTATGAATCTGATGGCATCATCCGAAAAAGCCATCAACTTGCCGGGCATGTAATCCGGTCTGGTGATCCGTAGAAAATCTTCCGCTGTTTTGCAGCCTTCCGGCCTTGCATGCGGGGCCGCTCCATTAATCGCTTCTATCCTCTC
>JAFVGK010000185.1 GCA_017475035.1 Blautia sp. | reverse complement strand
TAGACCGTGATGACCGCGCCTTCCACCTCTTCTCCGCCGGCTGTCGCCTTGTTGACGTTGAAGACGATCTCCTCGTCAATGAGTGTATAGGTATCGCTTGCCTCGTCATAGACCAGGTCATCGCTGCTGACGCTGACGCTTCCGTCCTTCTCGATCGTAAATTCGATCTCGTTGACGTAGCCGTAGCCTGCAGGCGCCCCGTCCTCCACGAGGGTATAGGTCCTGCCTGCTTTAAGCTTCTCACCAAAGTCATGGCTTTCGCCTGCTGCGGATGTCCAGCTGTCTATTACATTTCCATCCTCGTCGTAGACCGTGATGACCGCGCCTTCCACCTCTTCTCCGCCGGCTGTCGCCTTGTTGACGTTAAAGCGGAGCTGCCTGTCTTCTACCAGAAGGACCTGGCTTCCGCCTTCAGTTATGACCTCCGCGTCTCCGGTCATGATCGTTCCGTCTGTACCGATGGTAAACTCGATCTCCGTCGCGATCGCATAGCCTTCCGGCGCCACGGTCTCGCGCAGCACATAGACAACCTTGTTCTCATCTGTGCTGACAGTCAGTCCGGCAACGATATGCGGAACCGGGTTCAGCTGAATATCCAGTTCTGTTCCGGATGTCCAGGAATCCACAACGGTTCCTGCAGCATTTCCGTTGCGGTCTCTTAATACCGCTCCGTTGCTGTCCAGAGCCGCCTTTACGATCTCAAGCTCTGCTCCCTCGATCTCCTCGCTGCCGGCGATCTCGACCTTGGATACCTTAAAGGAAGTCTTTGCGTCCTCGACAAGGAGGATGCCGTCTTCCGTTACGGATCCGCTGCTGGTTACCTTGCCTTCTTCATCGATCGTAAACGTCGTATCGGTCGCGATCGTGTAGCCTTCCGGCGCCACGGTTTCACGCAGCGTGTATTCTTCATTGGTCTTCAGGCCTTCGATATCATGGGCTTCTTTGGTGCTTACCCATTCTTCGACAACGTTTCCTTCGCTGTCAATGATCTGGATTTCGGCTCCTTCCAGTTCTTCTCCGTCCGCAATGTCTGTCTTGGATACGCTGATATGGGTCTTCGCATCCTCGACAAGGAGGATACCGTCCTCCGTCACGGAGCCTGTGCTGGTCACATGGCCCTCTTCATCGATCGTAAACTTCGTATCTGTCGCGATCGTATAGCCATCCGGCGCCACGGTCTCGCGAAGAATGTATTCCACGCCCGTCTTCAGGCCTTCGATCTCATGGGCTTCCTTGCCGGATACCCACTCTTCGATGACCTCTTCGGTGACGTTTCCTTCTTCATCCTCCACCTTCCCGATGATCTGGATGGTTGCTCCTTCTACCTCTTCTCCGTCGGCGATGTCTGTCTTGGATACGCTGATCTTCGTCTTCGCATCCTCCACAAGAAGTACGCCGTCTTTCGTCACAGATCCTGTACTGGTAACTTTGCCCTCTTTATCGATCACAAACTTCGTATCCGTCGCGATCGTGTAGCCTTCCGGCGCCACGGTCTCACGCAGGATGTACTCGACATCCGTCTTCAGGCCTTCAATCTCATGGGCTGTCGTGGTGGAATCCCACTCATCCGCGACCTGCCCGACGACTGTGCCGTCAGGCATTGTCACCATCTCGATGACCTGGATATGGGCGCCTTCCACTTCCTCGCCGTCCGCGATGTCAACCTTACTGACGGAAATCTTCGTCCTGGCATCCTCTACCAGGATGATGGTATTTCCGTCATCATCCGTGGTCGTATTCGCTGTCGCAGTGATCTTTCCTTCCTTATCGACACTGAAGGTCGTCCTGGACGTTACGGTATAGCCTTCCGGCGCGGTCTTCTCCACCAGAGTGTAGGTCTCGCCGACCTTCAGGCCTCTGACCACATGGGTTTCCACTGTAGATGTCCACTCTTCCACAACCCCGTCATCGCTGTCGAGGATCTGGATCCGCGCGCCTGGCACTTCTTTGCCGTTTGCGACATCCACCTTGCGGATGGATACCTTCGTCAGGTCATCCTCGATCAGAAGGATGACGTTGCCATCGTTGTCAGTAGTGTAAGAACCTTCGGCCAGGACATTGCCAAGTGCGTCAATCGTAAAGGTGGTGTCTGTTGCTACCGTGTAGCCTTCCGGCGCCGTCTCCTCATGAAGGATGTAGGTGACGCCTGTCTTCAGGCCGTTGATGATATGGGTTTCCCCGGCGACGCTGACCCACTGCTCCACGATCTCGCCGTTCTCTGTCTTGATCTGGATCAGGGCGTTGGCGATCTCATCGCCTTTAGCGACATCCCTCTTGCTGATGCGTACAGTTGTCTTCGCATCCTCAACAAGGATCACTTCGTTGCCGAACCGGTCTACGACACGGCTGCCGATTGCCCTGACAGTGCCGTCCGTGTTGATCATAAACTCCGTCATCGCAGTCAGCTTGTAGCCATCAGGAGCCACGGTCTCTTCCAGGAAGTAGGTGATGCCGGTCTTCAGTCCATAGACCTCGTGAACCTCACCAGCCTTGGACGTCCACTGTGTTTCACCCTTCAGCGCTGTGGCAGGTGTCTTTTTGTCCGCTTCCAGAATGCGGAGCTCTGCCCCTTCCAGTTCTGCGCCGTCCGCGATATCCGCTTTACCGATCCGCAGGACGGTCATGTCATCTTCCACCAGGAGGACGCCGCCTTCTGTGACGGAGCCTGTGCTGCTGACCTTTCCGGTTTCGTCAATCGTAAACTTCGTATCTGTCGCGATCGTGTAGCCATCCGGCGCCACGGTCTCGCGCAGAGTGTATTCTTCTCCGGTCTTCAGTCCGGTGATGATATGCGGGCCTTCCGCTTCTGTGAGATTGCCTTCCTCGTCCTTCTCAAAGCCGGAAATCCATTCCTCCACTACATTTCCGTCCTGATCCAGGATTTCAATGTGTGCGCCGGAAACTTCTTCTCCGCCTGCTGCGTCTACCTTAGATACAGAGATCTCGGTCTTCGTATCCTGGACGAGAATCACGGTATTGCCTTCATCATCCGTTGTGGTCGTGGCTTCTGCCGTAACCCTGCCGGTCTCATCGATCGAGAAGGTCGTGTCTGCCGTCACGGTATAACCATCCGGCGCAGTGGTCTCACGCAGGATATACGTCACGCCCGTCTTCAGGCCTTCCACGGTACGGGCATAGCCCTCCACGGAATCCCATTCTTCCACGACTTCCACATCCCCGTTCTTGTCCTTTGTAAGGATCTGGATATGGGCACCGCCGATCTCATGATTGTCCTCGTCAGTGATGTCAGTCTTTGCGATCTTAACCAGAGTTCTGGCATCTTCAACAAGGATCACCTCATTGCCGTCCGCATCATAGGTGATGTGGCTGTCTGCGGTTACCTTGCCCTTTTCATCGATCGTAAAGCTTATATCCGTCGTAATCGTATAGCCGTCCGGGGCTACGTCCTCACGGAGAATGTATTCCACTCCCGTCTTCAGGCCTTCGATCACATGAGGCTTCAGGCTGCCGCTCTCATCTGTTCCGTCCTGTCCGGACTTCCATTCCGCAACAACTGTTTCCGTCTCGTCCCCGGTCTCCCCGTCGACGGTCATTTCGATCACCTGGAGCTTCGCGCCTGCGATCTCTTCGCCGTTGGCGATATCCGTCTTGGAAACGGTAACCTTCGTCTTCGCGTCCTCAACCAGCAGAACTGTGCTGCCATCTTGATCAGTAGTTGTGCTACCGGTGCTCGTGACATTTCCTTCTTCGTCAATCGTAAAGGTTGTATCAGTTGCTATCGCATAGCCTTCCGGCTCCACGGTCTCGCGGAGCGTATATTCTTCTCCGGTCTTCAGGCCTTCGATGATCAGCTGGCTTTCTCCGTCGGAAATCCACTCAGTGATGTCGTTTCCTTCATCATCCTTGCCAAGGACAACCTGGTTGCCTTTGCTGTCAAGGATTTCAATATGCGCTCCTTCGATCTCCTCTCCATCGGCGATATCTACCTTGGAAATCGTTACCTTCGTCTTAGCATCTTCCACCAGCAGAACCGTATTTCCTTCCCCGTCTGTCGTGGTGCTGCCTGTCGTGGTCACTTTTCCCTTCTCGTCAATCGTAAAGGTCGTATCGGTTGCTGCCGTGTAGCCTTCCGGTGCGATGGTCTCACACAGCGTATACTCCTCGCCGGTCTTCAGGCCTTCGATAACCAGTTCGTTTTCTCCGTCCGAGATCCATTCGGTGATGTCGTTTCCTTCATTATCCTTGCCAAGTATGACCTGGTTGCCTTCACTGTCAAGGATTTCGATGTGCGCGCCTTCGATCTCCTCTCCACCTGCAATATCTACTTTGGAAATCGTTACCTTCGTCTTTGCGTCTTCCACCAACAGAACCGTATTTCCTTCCCCGTCTGTCGTGGTACTGCCTGTCGAGGTCACTTTTCCCTTCTCATTAATCGTAAAGGTTGTGTCGGTTGCAACCGTGTAACCTTCCGGCGCCACAGTCTCACGCAGCGTGTATTCCACGCCCGTCTTCAGGCCTTCGATTTCATGGGCTTCCTCGCCGGATACCCACTCCTCGACAACCTTCTCGGTGACGTTGCCCTGATCATCCTTCACATTCTCGATGATCTGGATCGTGGCTCCGCCTACTTCTTCACCGTCTGCAATATCAACCTTGGATACGCTGATATGGGTCTTCGCATCCTCTACCAGCAGAACAGTATTTCCCTCTTCGTCTGTAGCCGTGCTTCCGGTGCTTGTGACATTTCCTTCTTCATCAATCGTAAAGGTCGTGTCGGTCGCTACCGCATAGCCTTCCGGTGCAACCGTTTCGCGAAGTGTGTATTCCTTTCCGGTCTTCAGACCTTCGATTTCATGTACTTCGGTTGTGCTTGTCCACTCTTCTGCAACGTTGCCTTCGCTGTCGATGATCTGAATTGTCGCGCTTTCCAGTTCCTCGCCATTTGCGATGTCCACCTTGGATACGCTGATATGGGTCTTCGCATCCTCTACCAGCAGGACGGTATTGCCCTCTCCGTCGGTCGTCGTGCTGCCGGTTGAAGTCACCCTGCCGCTTTCGTCAATCTTGAAGGTTGTGTCTGTCGCTACCGTATATCCGTCCGGAGCGATGGACTCGCGCAGCGTATACTCCTCGCCGGTCTTCAGGCCTTCGATCACCAGCGGGTTCTCACCATCGGAGATCCACTCTGTGATATCGGTGCCTTCATCGTCCTGGCCAAACACATAGGCATTGCCTTCGCTGTCGATGATCTGGATATGAGCTCCCGCGACCTCCTCGCCATCTGCAACATCAACCTTGGAAATCGTCACCTTGGTCCTGGTATCCTCAATGAGAATGACGCCGTCCTCGGTCATCGTTCCGGTTGTTGTCACGTTGCCATACGCATCGATGGCAAAGGTCGTATCTGTCGCGATCGTGTAGCCATCCGGCGCCACGGTTTCGCGTAATGTGTATTCTTCTCCTGCCTTCAGGCCTGTGATGATGTGCGGTCCTTCTGTTTCGACCAGCTCACCGTCCACATTCTCAAATCCGGAGATCCACTCTTCTTTTACTTCGCCGTCTTTATCAAGAATCTGGATTGTCGCTCCTGCCACTTCCTCGCCGTCGGCGATATCCACCTTGGACACCTTGACTTCCGTCTCGCCGTCCTTAATCAGGATCTTGCCATCCGCCACGACGGTTCCGTCTGCAGTCACCTCACCCTTCTCATTGATAGAGAAGACGGTCTCTGCTTCGATGGTATAGCCATCCGGCGCCATGGTTTCCTTTAAGGTATATGTAACGCCAGTCTTCAGGCCTTCCACCAGATGCGGCTCATCCGCGCTGACCCATTCCTCAACGACTGTGCCGTCTGCATCCAGGATCTGGATCGTTGCGCCGGGAAGCTCTTCCTCTGTCGTCACATCCAGCTTGGACACGGTCACCTTCGTCCTGGCATCCTCTACCAGGATTACGCCTTCTTCCGTGATCGTTGCGTCGGCAGTGACGCTGCCATTTTCATCAATCGTGAAGGCAGTATCACTTGCAATCGTGTACCCATCCGGAGCCACCTTCTCACGCAGGATATACTCTGCGCCTGTCACAAGACCCTCAACCAGATGCGGAAGTGTCGTGGATGTCCACTCCTCGACGATCTCTTCCGTCGGGTTGCCATCCTTGTCTTTACCCTTCCTGATGATCTGGATGGCGGCGCCTGCAAGTTCTTCACCGCTGGCAATATCTGTCTTTGCGATCCTGACAGCCGTCTTGGCATCCTCCACCAGAAGGACGCCGCCCTCTGTGACGGTACCGGTGGATGTCACGTTACCGTCTTTGTCGATCGTGAAGGTCGTGTCGGTCGCAATGGTATAGCCATCCGGCGCAACGGTCTCACGGAGCGTGTATTCCACGCCCGTCTTCAGGCCTTCGATTTCATGAGCTTCCGTAGTGCTGATCCACTCTTCGACAACATTGCCTTCGCTGTCAATGATCTGGATATGAGCGCCTTCGACTTCCTCGCCGTCCGCGATGTCAGTCTTGGATACGCTGATCTTCGTCTTCGCATCCTGCACCAGGAGAACGACATTTCCGTTCAGATCTGTTGCTGTCGGAGCTTCCGCACGGACAGTACCGTTCTCGTCTACCGTAAATCTTGTGGCTTCGGTTACGGTATATCCATCCGGGGCAGTCGTTTCTTCTAATGTATAGATCTCACCCGCGGTAAGGCCATAAACCTCATGATCCCTGCCTTCTTCGGAAGTCCAGGAATCAAAGACATTGCCCTTGCTGTCCTTAATGACAATTTCCGCTCCTGCGATTTCTTTATTGCTCTCATCCGCGATATCCGTCTTGCGGATCCGGACGACATTCCTGGTATCCTCCACAAGAATGATGGTATTCCCATCTTCATCTGTCGTGGCGCTGCCGTCTGTCGTAATCCTGTTATCCGTTCCGATCTCAAACCGGATATCTGTCGTGATCTTGTTATATCCATCGGGAGCCACCGTTTCACGCAGTGTGTAGGTCACTCCTGTGCTCAGGCCGGTCTCCACATGCGGATTCAGCTTACCGTCCTCACCTTTCTCGGATATCCAGGTGCTGACGATATTGCCATTCTGATCCAGAATCTGGAGTGTTGCGCCTTCGACTTCTTCTGAGCCGTCGGTGATGTCGGTCTTGCTGATGCGGACTTCGGTCTTTGCATCCTTTACGAGAATAACCGGATTGCCAAAGTCATCCATGGTCGTCACTGTCGTACCGTCTGCTGTGACATTTCCCTCTTCATCAATAGAGAAGGAAATACTTGAAGAAAGGATATAGCCATCCGGAGCGGTCTGCTCTTTCAGCGTATAGGTCTTACCGGTCTCAAGACCGCGGATTGTATGCACAGCCACCGTCGAGATCCAGTGTTCCACTTCCTCACTATGCTCGTCATACAGATAGATTACGGCACCTTCCAGTTCCTCTTCACTCGTGATATCGACCTTGCTGATGCCCACAACCGTCTTTTCATTTTCGACAACGATGACATTTGTATTGCCTTCGCTGTCGGTTGTCATCGGAGCCTCTGACATGATGCTTCCATCCGGAAGAATCATAAAGGCAATATCCGTTGTCAGCTTCTTGTATCCGGCCGGAGCCGTCTCCTCACGAAGGAGATAGGTCGTGCCGGTCTTCAGCCCCTGAATCTCATGATCTTCGCCGGCTTTGCTGACCCAGGTAAGTTTTTCATTGTTGATGCTGATGACTTCCCGTCCTTCCGCATCCATAACAGAGAGTCTCGCGCCATCAAGCTCCTTGCTGTTGTCCGCAATGTCTGTCTTCTTAATCTTTACTACCGTCCTGGTATCTTCGATCAGGACGATCTCATTACCATTTTCATCATAGGTAATGGTTCCCTGTGTAGAGACCTTGCCATCCGGTTTGATGACAAATTTCGTGTCAGTCCTTACGGTATAGCCGTCCGGTGCCACATCTTCTCTGAGGATATAGATGGTGTCGGTCTTCAGACCTTCAACCACATGAACCTTGCCCGCCTCAGAGATCCAGTCTGTGATCTGTCCTTCCAGCTCTACAGGATTCCCATCCTCATCAAGGATCTGGATATGGGCGCCTGCCAGCTCCGGTCCGCCCGCCGCATCTGCTTTGCCGATGCGCAGAACAGTCTTTGCATCCTGTACAAGAAGGATGACATTGCCATTCTCATCCCGGTCTATGGTTCCGTGACTTTCGACCGTTCCGTCCTCCTTCAATGTGAAGATAGTATCCGATGCAAGAGTATAGCCATCCGGTGCCTGTGTTTCTCGAAGGATATAGGTCTCTCCTGCCTTAAGGCCGGTAATAACATGAGATACACCTTCTTCGCTGTCCCATTCAACCTTTTCTCCATTGACAAAGACATCGTTGCCGTCCTGATCCAGAATCCGGATATGAGCGCCTGCAATCTCATTGTTGTCCTTGTCTGTGATATCGGTCTTGCTGACACGGATCTCCGTGAGCGCATCCTCGATCAGAAGAATGCCTTCTTCGCTGACCTTCGTTGTCGTCTTTGATTTGTCAATGGTACCGTCAGCATTCAACGTAACGGTCGTCGATGTCGTTACCGCATAGCCGTCCGGGGCTACCGTTTCCTTTAAGGTATAGGTCTTGCCTGCCGTGATGCCCTCCACCACATGCGGCCTGATCTTATCGTTTTCATCCTTGCCGTCCTGACCGGATGTCCAGCTTGCAAAGACATTGCCCTTCTCATCAAGAAGTTCAATCTCTGCTTCTTCGAGTTCCTCTCCGCCGGCAATATCCACCTTACTGATGGAAATGCTGGTAAGCTGATCCTCTATGAGAAGAACACCTTCTTTGGAAACCTGCGTCGTTGTCTTTTCGGTATCGATGCTGCCGTCAGCCTTCAGGGTAACGGTCGTATCGGTTGTAACCGCATAGCCTGCCGGCGCGACGGTTTCTTTCAGCGTATAGGTTTCGCCTGCGGTGATGCCTGTCACGATATGCGGCTTCACCTTGCCGTTCTCATCCGTGCCGTCCTCACCGGAGATCCACTCATCAATGACTGTGCCGTCCTGATCGACAACCTGGATTGTCGCGCCTGCCAGTTCCTCGCCTGCGCCTGCGGCGACCTTACTGATGGTGATACTGGTCATATCATCCTCGATAAGCAGTACGCCGGTGTCAGAAA
Organism: Blautia sp.; assembly: GCA_017475035.1. Classification (GTDB taxonomy): domain Bacteria; phylum Bacillota; class Clostridia; order Lachnospirales; family Lachnospiraceae; genus Blautia_A. The sequence goes on along the minus strand of JAFVGK010000185.1, from coordinate 67,499 downwards.
CCGTCGTGGTTGTCTTTTCCTTATCGATGGTACCGTCAGCCTTCAGGGTGACCGTCGTCTCGGTTGTGATCGCATAACCATCCGGCGCCACGGTTTCCTTCAAGGTATAGGTCTTTCCCGCCGTAATGCCTTCTACAACATGCGGCTTCGTACCGGAAACCCACTCATCAACTACTTCTCCATTCTCATCTATCAGCTGGATGGTGGCACCTGCGAGTTCTTCGCCGGCACCTGCAGCTGCCTTGCTGATGGTGATCCTGGTCATATCATCCTCGATCAGGAGGACACCTTCTTCAGAAAACTTTGTGGTGGTCCTGTCTTCGTCGATGGAACCGTCAGCCTTCAAAGTGACCGTCGTGCTGGTCGTAACTGCATAACCGTCCGGAGCCACTGTCTCTTCCAGAGTATAGGTTTCGCCTGCCTTGATTCCCTCGACAATATGCGGATGCACATGGATGACATCGCCGTTATCATCCCGATCCACTCCATCTTCACCGGAGATCCATTCATCGATGACCTTGCCGGTGCTGTCCTTCAGGACAATGTGCGCGCCTTCCAGTTCTTCGCCTGCGCCGGCGGCTATCTTGCTGATCGTGACTTTTGTGATGTCATCCTTGACAAGAAGCACACCGGAATCGCTGACATCCGTAGTCGTCAGATCGTCATCAATCTTTCCATACGCATCCAGGGTTACAGTCGTGTCCGTTGTGATGGCATAACCATCCGGAGCTACGGTCTCACGGATCGTATAGGTTTCATTTACATTCAGTTTTCCTTCGACAATATGCGGCTTCACCTTGCCGAAGAGCGTCGTTCCGTCGTCGCCGGAGATCCACTCCTCGATGACATTGCCTTCGCTGTCAAGGATCTGCAGATGGGCTTCTGCCAGCTCCTCTTCTCCGGAGGCGTCTGTCTTGCTGATGGTGATCCTGGTCAGATCATCGTTGATCAGCAATACACCGTTTTTGTCCGTCTTTGTCGTTGTCTTTGTCTTGTCAATCTCCCCGTTTTCATCCAGGGTGACTGTGGTTTCCGTCGTGATGGCATAGCCATCCGGCGATACTGTCTCCTTCAAGGTATAGGTCTCGCCGGTCTTGATTCCCTTCACAATATGAGGAATCATATTTCCGGCGTCATCCTTATCCTCACCGGATACCCATTCATCAAATACGTTGCCGTCCTGATCCAGCAGCTGGATCGTTGCGCCTTCCAGTTCCTCGCCGGCACCGGTGGCTTTCTTGCTGATGGTAATCTCTGTAATCGCATCCTCTATAAGCAGAACGCCATCATCAGAAACCTCCGTCGTTGTCTTGCTGCTGTCGATGGTTCCGTCTGCCTTCAGGGTGAAGGTGGTGTCGGTTGTAATCGCATAGCCCTCCGGAGCCACTGTCTCGCTCAGGGTGTAGGTCTTGCCGGTCTCCAGGCCTTCGATCACATGAGGTTCTTTTGAAGAAATCCACTCGACCGGTTCGTCGTCAATGATGACGGTATTGCCATCAGCATCCTTCAAAACGATGTGAGCGCCTTCCAGTTCCTCGCCGTTGGCGATGTCAACCTTGCTGATGGAAACAGTCGTCTTCGCGTCATCGACGAGAATCACATCCGTTCCATCCTGATTTCTGGTCTCAGCAGTCGTCTGTACCTTGCCGTTCTCGTCAAGATAGAAGGTAATCTCTGTGGTAATGGCATAACCGAGCGGAGCTGTCGTCTCACTTAAGGTATAAACGTGGTCTCTCCCGGTCAGCAGGCCTTCTATATAACGAGTCTCTGCGGAACTGCTTGTCCAGCTGTCTATCACCCTGCCTTCGCTGTCGGTAATAACAAGCTCGGCGCCTTCAAGTTCCTCTCCATTCGCAATATCCTTCTTGCTGATGCCGACCTTCGTCTTTGCATCCTCGACAAGAAGAATCACATTTCCGTCTGCATCTGTTTTGAAATGGCTTCCATCCTTGGTCGTTACTTTGCCGTACTCGTCGATGGTAAACTCTACCTTTGATGCCAGCGTATATCCAGCCGGAGCGCTTGTTTCTTCCAGTGAATAAGACTTGCCTGTAAGCAGGCCTTCCGTCTCATGAACGTCAAGAGTAGAATCCCACTCGTCCACAATCCTGCGGTTACTGTCATAGATTGCGATATGAGCGCCCGGAACTTCCTTGTCGTTTGCAATGTCAACCTTGCTGACTCGCACCAGAGTTTTAGCGTCATTTACGACAACGATGGTATTACCTTCATTATCAGTATCTGTTGTTCCCTTTGTGACAAAGATATTTCCTGCAGTATCAATCGTGAATACTGTATCAGAAGTAATCGCATAGCCTTGAGGAGCTGTGATCTCACGCAAGGTATAATCCACGCCTGTCACAAGGCCTGTCACCAGGTGCGTCTCGCGTGCCACGCTTGTCCAATGCGTAAATTCCTTCTCATTACCGTCTTTATCGGTATAAAGGATCTGCATCTGGGCGTTGGCAATCTCTTCACCGGAAGTGATATCCCTCTTGCTGATTCTGACAACAGTCTTCTTGTCATTGATCAGGATCACCACATTACCATTTGCGTCTGTCGTGATACTTCCCTTGGTAGAAATGGTTCCGTCCGGTTTGATGATGAAATCTGTTTTTGTCGTAAGGGTGTAACCATCCGGTGCTGTGGTCTCTACCAGGCTGTACAATGTATCTACGGATAAGCCGACGACTTCATGCACTCCTTTATCAGAAATCCACTCTACCCGCTGTCCATCCAATACTACGACATCATCCTTATGTTCTCCGTCACCATATCGGATCTCAATATGAGCGCCTTCCAGTTCCTCTTCACTGACCACATCCGCTTTGCTGATGCGGACAACGGTCTTTTTATCCTGTACCAGGAGAACGGTGTTTCCATTCTGATCCGTCGTAGCAGCACCGGTAGACGTTACATTCCCTGCTGCGTCCAGGCTGAACCGAGTGTCAGTAGTAAGTGTATACCCGTCCGGTGCGGTCGTTTCACGCAACGTATAGAGCACGCCAGTGGTAAGCCCCTTGACTTCGTGGCTCTTTCCGTCTTCGGATTCCCATTCCTCATCCACAATCTCCATACCATTTTCATCTGTATGCAGGATCTGAATGGTGGCTCCGCCGATCTCTTCTTTATTATTATCATCCTCGGTGATATCAACTTTGCTGACAAAGAAAGATGTCATGCTGTCTTCAATCAGAAGAATGCCGTCCGTAACTGTGGTCGCATCTTCCCAGCCAGCCATCTTCTCTGTATCAAGGCTTCCATCTGGTTTAAGGATAAAGCGGGTATCCGTCGTCACTTCGTAGCCGGCCGGAGCAACGGTCTCACGCAAAGTGTAAATTTTCTCTGTTGTGATACCCTTGACAACGTGCGGCTTCAGTTTATTTTCCTCGTCCTTGCCGTCAGATCCAGAGATCCATTCTTCAACAAGTTTTCCATCCGAGTCAAACAGCTGGATCTTTGCGCCTTCCAGTTCTTCTCCGGCACCTGCCGCCGCTTTGCTTATGGTAACCTCCGTCAAGGCGTCCTCAATCAGGACAACGCCTTCATCGGAAACGGTTACCGTGGTTTTATCAGTGTCTACCGTGCCGTCTTCCTTCAGGACGACCTTGGTATCCGTTGTAATCTCGTATCCGGCCGGAGCAACCGTCTCGCTGATCGTGTATTCCACGCCGGACCTGATCTCACCCTTTACGATGTGAGGCGTCACGCTGGTAATGTTGCCGTCAGCGTCTGTTTCATAGCCATCATCGCCGGATGTCCAGGAATCAATGACGTTTCCTTCACTGTCTGTGACGGTGATCTTCGCGCCATAAAGCTCTTCTCCGGAACCTGCTGCCACCTTGCTGATTGTGAGGACATTCTTGGCATCCTCCACCAGAAGCACGCCATCATTGCGGATCTTCGTTGTAGTCTTATCTGTATCAATGCTTCCATCAGCCTTCAGGATGAAAGTCGTATCAGTCGTCAGCGCATATCCATTCGGAGCAACAGTCTCGCGCAGGGTATACTCTACGCCTGTATTTAGGCCTGTGATTTCCACTGGCTGTGTCGTGGAATCCCATTCTGTAAGGACTTTTTCTTCATCCTCTCCGGTCTCTTCATTCTTGCCGTTATAAAGGATCTGAATATGGGCTCCTTCCACTTCTTCACTATTAACGATATCAACCTTGCTGATCTTCACAGAAGTCGGCTGATCTTCGATAAAGAGCACGCCTTCGTCTGAGACCTTTGTCGTAGTCTTAGACTCGTCAATGCTTCCGTCATCTTTCAGGGTTACAGTCGTGCTGGTCGTAACAGCATAACCATTTGGAGCTACCGTTTCCTCGATGGTATACGTCTCTCCAACTCTGATCTTTCCTTCAACTACGTGAGGCGCATCGCCGGAAATCCATTCTTCGACAACCCCGCCGTTCTGATCCAGAAGCCTGATGGCTGCGCCCGGCAGTTCTTCTCCGGCGCCTGCGGCAGTCTTGCTGATCAAGACAGAAGTCATGCTGTCTTCTACCAGAAGAACGCCATCCTCCTCACGGATTCTAGTATCCCGACTGGTTACTTTTCCGTCAGTATCGATCGTAAAGTGTGTGTCTGTTGCAAGAGCATATCCGCCTGGCGCAACTGTCTCTCGCAGGATATACTCCACATTGGTCTTCAGCCCGGCAACAACCTTTGCCGTCCTCGTAGAATTCCATTCCGTGACAACTTCTTCGCTCTTCTCATGGGTATGGCTGTCTTCCACAAGCTCTATAATCTGAATATGGGCACCTGCTTTTTCTTCGCCACCTACAGCATCAACTTTGCTGATGGATACAGTTGTCATGGTATCCTCAACGAGGAGTACACCATTCTCCACTTTAGTCGTAGTTTCTGCTGTATTCACGGTTCCGTCCGCATTCAACTGAAACTCTGTATCGGCGGCTATGATATATCCATCCGGTGCGACAGTTTCACGCAGCGTATACGTCACGCCTGTCTTCAGGCCTTCAATTGTCCGGGCTTCCTTTGTAGAATCCCATTCCGTGAAGATTTCTCCGTCAGCATCGATAATCTGGATATGAGCGCCTTCCAATTCCTCTCCGTCTGTGATATCAGCTTTGCTGATTTTGACAGAGGTCTTTGCATCCTTGACCAGAAGTACGTCATTATTCAACAGATCTTGGGTGATCGTCCCATTGATGGTATTGACCTTACCGGTCTCATCAATTGTAAACTGTGTATCAGAAGCAATGGTATATCCATCCGGTGCGATTGTCTCACGCAGAGTATAGATAACGCCCGTCTCGAGGCCTTCGATCTTTTGTGCGCTGTTTTTGGAAACCCACGCAGTGACTATATTACCGTCTGCATCCAGAATCTGGATCGTGGCACCTTCAAGTTCTTCCTCACCGGTAATATCAGTCTTACTGACATAGATGACTGTCTTCTCATCCTTAATCAGGATTACATCCTCTGCGGTAACCGTTCCGCTGGAAGACACTTTGCCCTTTTCATCGATCGTAAAGGTCGTTTCGGAAGAAAGGGTATGGCCTTGCGGAGCAACCGTTTCAACAAGCTTATAGATCTCTCCGGTCCTCAAGCCGCTGATCTCTTTTGCTTCCGCAGTGGAATCCCACTCTTCTACAAGGATACCGTCAGCATCAAAGAGCTGAATATGCGCTCCCGCAAGTTCCTCCTCACCGGTAATATCGGTCTTTGCGATCTTAACTACTGTCTTGGCATCGTTGATCAGGATATGGCCATCCTCAATTACCGTCTCTCCAACGTGCACCTTGCCTTCTTTATCGACAGTAAACGTCGTATCGGAAGCAATCGTATAACCGAGCGGTGCCACGGTTTCTTTCAGGATATAGGTATCATCTACCGTCAGGCCTGTGATTTCATATGGATTTCCGGAAGAAACCCATTCATCCACCACATGCCCTGTGCTCTGATGGATCAGCTGGATCGTTGCCCCTGTCAGTTCTTCCTGTCCGGTAATGTCGGTCTTGCTGATTGTTACTTTGTTCAGTTCATCATTGATGACAATGACATTATTCCCCTCTGCATCCGTTGCGGAGGTTGTGCCGGCCGTAATCGAGCCGTCATCATTTACTGTAAATATCGTATCTGCTGCTACTTTGTATCCGTCCGGTGCTGTCTCCTCATGAAGTTTATACGTCTTGCCTTTTTCAAGATCAGTGACGATGTGCGGCTCATCCCCGGAAGTCCAGGAGTCAATCTCCTCCTCTTCTTCTCCATCGTCTGTCAGCCTGATCACATGAATCTGCGCACCCGGAAGCTCTTCTCCGGCTCCTGCTGCCTTCTTACTGACAGATAAGGTGATAGCCTTGTTTTCAAATCTCAAGCCGGTTTCGGGAGGTGTGGCAACCGCTTCGATCTTACCATTGCCCAGATCCGTCAGAGTAACCGTGACGGTTGCCTCGTGAGTATCATAGACGATGTTGGGATCTGGATCTGGACCTATAACTTCTTTAACTGTATATGTCTTCGTTGCAGTTGTATCTCCCGAAAGATCACTCAGGTCATAGGAAATCTCATCGAAAGCAAAGACAGATATTCCATCCACAATCTCATTTTTAGCAGTTCTAATAGGCTCATCATTTTCGCCTTCGTACAAAGCAAAGGTGAAATCACCGGCATTCAATGCGCCATTCTTCAGTTCCTTAATGCCGCTGATCGTTACTTTTCCACTAGCTGCATATTTATTAGAGAATTTCAGTTCTTCCGGGGGTACATCAGTTGATGCAGTAATGTTTCCATTTCCGTCATGAGCTAAAGTAACTGTGACTGTTCGTTCCCACGGCTCCAGACGGGTAATGCTAGTATCAGGTATCTCGAGTTCTTTAATAGTGTATGTCTTTGAGCCTGCCTCTTCGCCAATCTTCTTCCAATCTTTTCCAGGATCAGCATTCGGATCCGCATCAAGATCATCTAAGGTGTAAAGAATCTTATCAAACGTAATAAGACCATCTGCATCATTTGTCTTCGTCTGAAGAAGCTTATCACCCTCATAAAGTTCGAAAGTGAATTCCCCTGCCTGAAGTTCACGTGCAGAATCAGGTTTAAGCACCTTCATTGCTTGAAGGTTGAAGCCGCCTTCCGCCTTATAGACATTGTTGAAAACAGGAGTGTGAATTAAGGAACCATTATAGGTAATCGATTCAATCTCTAAGCTTCCTTGATTATTATCCTTAACAGTAACAATAACATCCCACTTCGTCTCATCAATAGTCACTCCTCCATTGCCAGTATATGCTTCAGCCAACTCATATTCATAAACACCGGCTTCATCATATTCCTTTCGGAAAAGAATGCTTCCATCCGCAGCATTTGATTCTGTGTCTACGGTTTCTCCCGTGTTCAGAGATTTTCCGGTAAGAGTAAAGGTGTAATCGCCTGCTTCCAGTTTCTTTCCTGTCAGTTTCTTCGTTGCTGTAATATCAGCACTGCATTCAGCTGCAGAATAGGTATTCTCGAAGGCTGCCGGTTTATCGCCGGAAATAGTCGGATTCAGCTCTTCGCCTGCCGCATTCTTCACCTTTTCATAGGTTACGTCTGCTTCGAGCTGTCCATTCCCATCATCTGTAACAACAACATGAACCACATACTCTGACTTGTCGATCGTAATGCCATTGTCTGTCTGCTCGGTGGTTTCCACGAGCTTATAGCTGTAATTACCGACCTTGTCGTACTTCAGTTTCTTGAAGGTTACATTATTACCCTTGTTTGTAACACTTTGTTCTACGTTGTCGTCCTGGATTGATGCTTCCGGATCGTTTAGTTCTGTTGCACCTTGAGGTATTAATGAGAACGTAAACTCATCATCTGCGATGAGCTTGGGACGACCAGTCAATGTCTTGATAGCAGTAATCTGGGCTTCAACAGCTTTTGCAGAATAATCATTTTCAAATGTTGGTTCTGTTCCTTCAGGATAAACTACTCTTGCAACTAACTGTCCCTTTCCATCGTCTATTACTTTGACAGTCACTGAATAAGTCGTCAAGTCATAAGTCACTCCACCTAAACTGTTATTCGGTACTTCTGCAATTGTGTATACATAATCCCCAACAACATTATAATTAATTTCGGGGAACGTAATATGTCCTGTCTCTTCATTTTCCATTTCCCCATTTTTAACTATTTTTGTCGTCTTATCTGTATTATCTGATGTTCCTGTTATACTGAAAGAAAATTCCTCCTTCTTCAATTCTCTTCCATTTATTGTTTTTTTTGCAGTAATTTCAGCATTTGTTGCTTTTGCTTCATACGTATTTGTGAAAGTTGGTGGATTAAGTCCATCCAGTCCATCATATAATATGGCAAGAGTACCGTCTCCATTATCAGATACGTTTACCGTTATAATTTTTTCAGTATCATCATATGTGATACCATCTTTCACAATCTTGCCATCTATTATTTCAACACCTTCATCATTTACAAAAGGTACATTCTCTTTAATTATATAAATAAACTGTTTTGAATCATTAATACAATATGAACCATTTGTCTCTGCAATTAAATCTTCAAGAGTAAACTCTATGGGAGCAAAGACTATTTGTTCTCCTTGATTCTCAACAGACTGCTGTATAATATTACCTTCTGTATCATACAGACTAAAGGTAAACCTACCATCTTCCAGATCTAATCCTGTCAGATTTTTCGTAGCCTTCAATTCTGCCATTCCTTCAGCTGCATAGGTATTTGAAAAGCTTATGAGATTACCTTCGCTGATATTGCTTTCAACATCAAGCTCACCATCATGATTATCCTTAACAGTAATAATAATCTCTTTTTCCGTCTGGTCATAGACAATACCTTTGTAAACATAAACTCCATCCTTAAGTACCGCATCCTCTGGAATATCTTCGGTTACTAAATACTCAAACTGTTTACTTTCTGAATATGACCCATCACCATTTTTCAAATCTTCTAGTGTGTAACCTATTTCAGTAAACTTGATTGACCCATCTGCAGCTACTCGTCCTGATGCTACCTTTTCACCTTTAGATCCATTTATTGCTTTTTTCCAAATGCTAAAGGTAAAGTCTCCATCAGTAATCGTACGATCCAGACTTTGTTGAATTCCACTCTCATCAGTAAAACAAATTGAAAATTCCTTTGTTCCCTCTAAAGTGATGCTTCCGTCAGCATTATACTTATTTGTAAATGTTATCTGATCGCTGCCTGCTGTCACCGTAGCTTTTAAATTACCATTTTTCTGATCTTCTACGACAACATAAATCTGTTTTACACTATTATCATATTGGATACCACCAATAGTATAATTATTATCTGCATTCGCTCCAGATGGCATGTTCTCCCGAATTGTATAAGAAAACGTTTTCTTGAGATTGCCCTCAAGAGAATCCAGTTTATATTCAATCGGCGTAAAGGAAATGCTTCCGTCTTCCTTTACAGATCCCGTCGCAACATCCACAAGACTTTCATCATAGACCGTGAATGTAAAAGCACCATCTGTCAATACACTTCCCGTGTACAATTTGTTTCCGATAATTTCTACGGTTCCTTCAGCATCGTACTTATTTGTAATCGTTAAGCTATCTTTTCCTTCATATTTAACGGTGCTAATCTCAAGAGAACCTTTTTTATTATCAATAACTTTGATCAAAAGTTCTTTCGGATTCGCATCATATATGATACCATTTTTCTTATATAATCCATTTTCCTCTGTGATGCCTGTAACATCTTCAGTTATCTGGAATTTGTAATTTCCTGCTTTGTGGAAAGTAATATCGCCAAAAGTTTGCGTATTCTCTTCCTCAGTTGCAACTACTTCCATATCAGAAGCATTAAATTCAGCACCATTTTCAGGATTTCCTGAATTTTCCGGAACAGTAAGTACAAACTTGAATCCTTCTTCAGGCCACCTGGATGTTCCGTTAGTGAAGGCCTTCGTAACCTGAGGCGCAAAGGTAACATCTTCCGTGATATATGCATTGGTAAATTCAAGTCCCTCTTCATCTAAGGTAATTTCTTGATGATTACCCTCTTTATCCGTCTTTATAACTTGTTTAGAACTAAGAATCAATTTACCTTTAGAATCTTTAGTGATACGATAAGTAATATCATATTCTGAATGATCTATTTCTATCCCATTACCTGATATACTTGATTCATAAACAGTATAACTATATGTGCCACTCTTTTTAAATTTAAGTGTTCCGAAATCAAGCTCTCCGCCTGCACTATTTCTAACATTCAGTTTAAATTCAGAAGTGTCAACTGCCTCTTGACTATATGTTCCTTGAGGTTCAACTGTAAATGCAAATTGACCGTTTGTGATGTCAATATCATTTCCATATCTGTCAACATAATGTTTAATGCCTTTCAGTTCCTCATTAATGCTGTCACTGTACTCATTCGTAATAGTAAGAATTTCATTTTCACCATCCGCAATACTTCCAGTGAGAAGATCTGCAAGACTAACATCATATTTCACTACAGATGTCAATTCATTAGTGTCTTGATTCTTCGAAACCACCACTATGGCATTATGAGCATTTTCGTCGTACTCGATTCCATCGATACCATCATTCCGTTCGGTTATCGTATATAAATAATAACCAGCTTTGTCATATTCAATTTCATCAAATACAGCTATAGAATTTTCTTCGTCAACAGCAGTTGCATAATGCACATCAGTTCCGTCTATTCTTGGTTTCGGAATAGGCGATTCGCCTGTTGGCTCATTCCCCTCTGCATCATATTTATACCCCGGAGCCAAAATAAAAGTAAAACCATTTTCGGCTTTTTCCCACTTATCGAAATCTTTCGTTACTTCGAGATGTGTTTTCGCAGGAGTAAAGGTATTATTGATCGTTATCGCATCGTTTTCGACCTCTATGCCATCTTCATCCAATGTCATATACTTTACGTCTGCTGAAAGAACATTAGTTCCTGTATTTTCATCCGAAGTTTTTGTAACAGTTACAATTACTTTATAAGATGTATCATCATACAGGACACCATCCGCACCTTCATTTACTTCTTTGATATAATATGTATATGTACCAGCTTTAGAAAACTCCAACTCTTCAAACGACGCTGTATTAGTTGTTCCACTCTGTGGAGCACTTACAGTTACCTCCAGCTTGTTTTTATTATCCGGCAAAGGAGATGTAGATGTCTTGGTTTCTGTTTCGCCACTATTTCCTTCACTTGTGCCTTCTGTATTACTTTCAATAACGCAAGTGCCAGGTGTTAATTCAAATTTGAAACTATCAACTTTTGACCATTCATTAAAATCCTTAGAAACATTAATTATCGCTGTCGTCGGAGTAAATGTGTTAGTTATTATTAAAGAATCTTCCCCACCCGAAATATTACCACCGTCAACATTAACGTTATACTTAATATTAGTTACTAAATTCTGTGTTGATGGATTATCCACTCCAACAATAACAGCAACATTATGTACTGTTTTATCATAGGTAACACCATCCGCATTCTCATATTTCTCAGTTATTGTATATAAGTACTTACCAGTTCTCAAATATTGAATACTGCCGAATTTCACAACTGGTGATGTTTTTGTAGCTTCCTTCTCTACTGTTTGGCTAGATGTTCCTACTGGTAAAGGTGATGAGCCAATAAAATTGCCATTCGAATCATAGCTATTCCCTGGAGTTAAAATAAACGTAAAGACCTCGTCATTCTCCCATGATTCAAGTTCTTTTGTTACTTCGATCTCATCTTCTACTGGAGCAATTGCATTCAACACGTTACCAAACGAAATATCAGTACCTACTGCTTCTCTCGGTACCTGTATCCCATCATTGTTTGTTAACCCATAATATCTCACAGCTGTCTTTTCCGGACTATCGTATTTCCATCCCTGGAAATATAACTTTATTACATCTCCTTCTTTCTTTGCAAGGATGTGTATGTTCAAATCACCATTCCAGTTCGTAACACCTTCATGTTTCTGCCCTGCATTACGTTCTTTAAGCACATAATAAAGGTGTTTTTCTTTTGTAGTCTGATCCAGTTCATCCTCTGTAACTTTAATTTGTCCAAACACAGCATTGATACTTGGATTTCCATTAACGTCTATAGTATTAGCTGTAGAAATAGGAGCAGCACCGTCTAATACACTATAATTCTCATCAGACTCATACAAGTCAAAGTAATAAATCTTGCCAAGGAGTCCTTCGTTATTTTCAGCAGAATTTGTTTCCGTTATAAACCCATTTTCTGCATTTAGCAAGTTCTCGTTAACTACTTTCTTCATTAAACTAAAATTAAAATTTGCTTCTGCTGAAGTTTCTACTTCCCCAGTATAATTACGCCCGGTAAAAGTAAAATGCCATTCACAACCATCTGTCCAAACCTGTTTGTTTGTCGCAACCCATCCACAACTAGTTGCTTTAACATGCACATCTGCTTTTGGCGCAATAAATAATCCACCAGCAGTATTCAACTCAACTTTAGTTGCATCTGGCATATTCCAAATGATATGTTTTACTATTAGATCCTCAATAAGGGTATTTTTATCCCCATGCTGCGGGCTTTCTGAATTAGTACTACTTGTTCCTCCTGAAACCCCGCTAAAATCCCCATTTGTAACACCATCTATCACAACTTGAATTTTGAAAAGAGATACGTCACTTACTCCCGGTAAATTAAAGACAATATTCTGGTTTGCATGTTTATTAATTATAAGACCCTCATTTTTGGTTAGCACTTCCCGAATTCTCGAATTCTCAGGAAGTGTAATGTAAATTACAGTATTATCAGCATACCCAGTAGTATCGATTACATAATGGTTAGTATCAGTTATACACGAATCATCGACTACTAAAGTAGCGTTACTCTTCAGTATATTAGAGTTTTGTACGATATTATTCAGCATGGTATCAACACGATTATTAAGTACGGATTGATCAGTGTATATCACATTTGCCTCAACTTTACTACTAATCAATCCATTATTATCTGCTCCATCAACCGTGATATATCCATGGTCTCTTTCAGGCCAACTCATTCCGTCATATTCTGAATTTAAATAAACATCATATTTGATCCTATTTGAAGCATCTGCTGTACTATTACCAAATCTTAATTGACTCCAATTTTGTCCTTCACTAGAACCACTTACTATTTCTCCAATAATAAAAGGAACAGTAGAGGCACCTGAAATATCTGGCTCAACCAAGTTGTTATTCTTATACGACTTAACCGCAAAATTAGTTTGGGTGTGATTAGTCTGTTTATACTCTCCTGCAACAATACCATATTCCATTGCATTTCCTAATATCGTCGCATAATTATATACAGCTGCATCTCCTATGACAGGATTGTCAACTGTTATTGCAATACTTGAAAAATTATCTAATTCAAATTCTACAGACTCTGATTTTCCATCCAGTGTGATTTCTCCCATTAGTGCTTCTGCTTCAATATCATAAGACTGAATTTGCCATAAAGCTGCTTGTGTTGTATCACACTTCTTTGTGATATTATCATTAATAGGCAAATGAATAACTGATACATTCAGTGGACTTTCTGCGCCAATTTCTTCTGTTAACTGCTCTTTCCTAAACCGTATGCTCACTTTCACCGCATCTCCCTGCGGTTTCACCTCAACATACTCTCCCTCAATGATATTTCCTTCCTCGTCTGCCTTCGGCACCAGGAACGCGATATCATATAACAGAGTATTGCTTTCATCATACGAAGAGACAGACTCCTCTCCCTTCTGCACCGCAATATCCTCAGCCTGGTTATTCAGAGCCTCGATATAGGCATCAAAAGCAGCCCCGTTTCTCTCCGGGGTAATCTGCGTTACCTTAAACTTCGCATTGTCCGGGATCGCAGCCGGGTCTTCGACTGTCGCAACAACCCTTACGTTTACGTCCGAATAGGTATATTTATACTTCTGCGCAGTGACGGTATAGACCAGGTCGATTTCCTGTCCGTCAGCAAGATCGATGAAGTTAAATCCATCAACCGTATAGGCATACTTCGCCCCTGACTTTCCTGTGCCGTCAGAGAAAACCGCTTCCTCGTCTTCCTGTGCATCGGCTTCTTCAAAAACCTCCGGCAGCTTGTAGACAGCAAGGATAGTCTCACCATTTACAGCCGCATGGTCAAAGCTGTAGTTTTCCACATACAGACGATTGGTTCCCTCTACCTCTGCAACTCTCGTCACGTCCAGATCCAGAGGGGCCTTTGTCAGATCCAGCAGGCCTTCAAACGCGGGAAGGCTCAGGCCTTCATAGTCTTCACCAAAGGATTCGCCTTCAGCGTCTACAACATGGACAAAGATGGTGTCATCACCGGAAGCAATCTGATCGATCTCGTCTTCCGGTTCGGAACCAAAGAGATTTTCCTCGTCCTCATCACCAACCTCAGAGCCAAAAAGATCCTCTGCGCTCTCGGTTGTGATCTCGGTCTCAGCTTCCGTCGTGATTTCCGTAACAGCCTCGGTTGTGATCTCGGTCATTGCTTCCGTCGTGATCTCAATAACAGCCTCGGTCGTAATCTCAGTCGCCGGCTCAGTGGTAACTTCCGCAAAAATTTCAGTGATCTGCTCGTCTTCCGCTTCCGTCTCTTCTTCCACTGCTTCTGTCATAACTTCTATTGCGGTTTCGGTCGTTGCTTCCACTGCCGCCTCGGTCGACTGTTCCGGTCCCATCTCCTCTACAGAAGCCACAAACCCGTCCGCATCTTCTGAACTGGTGAAAAGATCAGCATCCTCACCCGTCAATTGGACAGAGTTATCCCCTCGCTCTTCGTCAAGAACCAATACAGGGGCTTCCGCTGCGAGTTCCGAACCAAAGAGTTCCTCTCTGGACTCCTCCTCATGGGCAGACTCCTCCCCTGTGATTTCAGATGAGAAAAGACCCTCCTCAGAAATGTCCCCGCTGCCATTCTCGTCTCCCTGGGCTAAAAGTTCTTCATCAGAGGCATGGGCCGCCTGCTGAATCCTCGCCAGGTCGACGGGAGACTCTGTGGTCATTTCTGTCGTCGTCTCCGTGGTAGTAGTCGTCGTTGTGATAGTAACAGTCACCGCAGCGGCGTCAAAAACGCTGGTGAACAGGTCTGCCCCTGCTCCCTGCGGTCCTACCTGAAACTGCGGCTGTTCCGGAATCTCAGCCGGGGTATTAAAATTCGCATTCACATTCGACCCTGTACTGGTAAACAGGTCGGCTTCATCCCCCGACTGCGCCACCGGGTAAACCGGCTGCTCAGGTATTGCGGCAGGTGCCGTATTCTGCACCTCGCTGCCAAACAGATCATCACCCGCTGTCTCGGCGAATTCGCTGGTGAACAAATCAGCGCCGCTGACAAGGGTGACGGTGTTCGTCTGCTGCAGAACCATAGTGATCAGCAGCATAAAAGAAATAAACTGGTGAAACTTACTTCTTTTACCCATGGTTTTTTCTCCTCCATAAGTAGAATGAAATATAGATTGGTTATCGGGGGCTGTAAGGAAGGCACATGACCATAGGACGGATTTTACAAATATCGCAAATTCTACTGAAAAATCCGGTCCGTCCGGCAACGAATTCATGCCGCTTCCTTACAGCTCCCTTGCGGAAGCTCACAAAGGTTACGGAATTGTAAAAAATGTAAGGGCAAAACACCTGTTTTTTCCGTGCGACTCGTAAAGCCATTCTAGTATAAAATACCATATTGTCAAAAAAAACACAAGGCTTTTTGTGTGATAATTCTACCGGTAGTTTCTTATAATGCTTGTATTTCAGGTATAGTATTACATTTCGAATACGTTTCAGGTTGTATTCTCTTGTCGTTTTTTGCCTTTTCTTGTTATTTTTGTCCTGATTTGTCGTTTTACATCCCGAATGACTTTGTTTGCGTAATTTTCCTGTAATAAATTCGTATTATTATTAACAATTATTTAAAATAATGTTCTTTCTACCATTTCCGGAAACACCACCCTTGCATTCATGAGTAAAAGAGCAAAGAAAATAGCCGTTGCGGGTTTTCGCACGGCTATTTATTCTTATCAAAATATTTATTTCATCTAATGAAACTATTCTAACGAAACTTTTCTGAACTCTTCTGTAAAAACGCTTCCGAACAAACACTTCCGAACAAACGCTTTATTTTCGCCAGACCATTGTCCTGCCCCTGCTATAACGAAGTTTTGTACGCTGATTCAATGTCTTCGGCTGATGATTTTGCTGCTTCGACAGTTGAACTGCCGAAGCAGCAAAATCATCCTCTCTCACAGTCTGTATTCTTTCACGTATTTCCCGGGATCGGCTCCGCCCTTCATGTATCTTAAAAGAATCTCCGCACAAGCCTTGCTGTCACTGTCAGCCTGGTGATGGGAAAGGGGAATGCCATAGTAACGGCAGACAACATCCAGACTGTGTTTGATCTGCGGGAGAATGGCACGTCCCATCCGGACAGTACAACAGTATGGAATCCGATCCTTCCAGTCAATACCGTAGCCAAGCAGGCATTTCTTCAAAACCGCAAGGTCAAAAACAGCATTGTGGGCGACAAGGATTCCGCTGCCCATGATGGGGGCGATCGTCTTCCACAGCTCGGGGAAGGCAGGCGCGCCGGCAACTGTATCCTCATCAATCCCGGTAATCTGAGTGTTGAAGAAATCGAAGAAGGTTTCCGGGTTGACATAAGAAAAGAAGGAGTCTTTGATGATCCCGTCTTCAATGACGGTCACACCAATCGCGCTCATGCGGTCATTATAACGATTTGGAGTTTCCACATCAAATACAATGAAGCGATTCGCCTGATGATTGTCCTCCCCGCAAGCAGCTTTTCCGTCAGACAAGGAATTGATTTTCCGGAAAGAAACGCACTCCGAGACAAAATCCACTTCGCTCACCCTGAATCCGGCATCCATCCAGGCATATGCCTGAATGTGGCTGCCATTTCCCCACCAGGCTCTATGGTTTCGGGCACTGTTCGGCAGGGTATCCCTGAGGATATCCTCTACCTTCGTGAAAGAAAGTGTGATATCCGATTCCGTTAATTTTGAAAGATAGGAACACAACGGATCATATTTCTTCATGGCAGATCATTCTCTTCCTTAAAGACTTTATAGAACTTAAACATCAAAGGGATGTATGTCAGGATAAAAACACATGCAGCTTTCGGGATGATTTTCTTTTTATGCTCGGGTTTCACCCCCATACCGATCATCATGCCAAGTGATATCAGGCAAAACTTCAGAACAGCTATTATTTTCCAGTCACTCGTTTCTATGTAGCGATTAGCAACCTTGAATAGTTTTTTCATGGATTTTCCTCCATTTCTGAGCGCTGCCTGACGGGAGAGCATCCCAAAATTATGGGTAAAAAGGCATCTGCTCACACATGCGCAGCAACCGCAGCGGTGGATTCAGATAATTTATACTCAACAACGTAATTGTCTGCCGATACAATAATTCTATCATTTAGCCCGTTTGGTATGTTCAAAATCAAACGGCAGCCAATCGCGTTCATGGATATTGTCAAATCAGCCGATCCGGACGGCGATGAGACCTTAAGCTTTCCCCATCCATGCCACGTTATAGTGGCCGTTTCCATATAGTAAAAACGGATTCCTCCCGCTGGAATCCAGATCAACCGCCAGCTTCACCCCATTCTGGTCGGCAAGAGAGCATGTTCCCAAAAAGGCCATGGCTTTCATATTATACTCGATGTCCATTCCCAGGTTGTTGGCAAAGGTATCCATCTGGCGGATACAATCTTCTTTATTTGTAAAAGCCAGCAGCATACCGCCAACACACATCAGGCATGCGCAGCTTTTTATCTCAGGATGGCTTGTAAGGCATTCAATCACATAGAGATCTTTTTCCATGAGCAGGGATTCTATCTTCATGTAATCTTTCTGGGATCTGTGGTTTTTGGAAAACTTGAGCTTGATGAGATTGATCTCATCAGGTGATAAAAAATGTAAGGTTTCTTCAGGCATATTTTTTCCTCCGTCTTACTCCCAAGCCAATCTGAGCGCCTGGTCTCGCTTGTGTCAGCTATTTGCCACTCTTTCTTTGTATTTTCGGTATGCTTCTTCTTCCGTATAATCGGACGGAAAACTCCCTATGATTCTTACAATCGGCAGAACCCAGGCTTCGTCTCTCTCGATCTCACTGGCGATTCTTTGAGGCGACATATGTCTCCGATATTTCCTGTAAACCAAGCCAAACAAAGTACTTTGGCTTACTTCTTCCTTTACTTCATCTCTTACTTCATCTCTTACTTCGTCTCTTACTTCATCTCTTACTTCGTCTCTTACTTCATCTCTTACTTCGTCCTTTACTTCGTCTCTTAATTTTTCCCTCAAATCCGCTCTCAGCTTGTCATAGTAATCGTCCGTTTCCGTTCTGATAAAAGTAACTCCCATCTTCTTCTTTACCTCCTCTGCCGCATTCCTGTAATTTTTCATAAACATCAGGCAAACATTACGGGTATATTCCACCAAAAGCCGCCGTTCCTCAGGGTTTATCTTTTTTTCTTCCTCCAGCTCCAGCAATCCCAGGCTGATACGGTCCAGAAACTCATCCAGTTTCACCAGGCCTTCTTCGGTCTGGTTCATTTGTTTCAGTTTCCGGTTGCTGATTGTGAAGCAAAGGAACGGGATCAAAAGATACAGTTTCTTCTCTATCATTTCTTCCAACGAATACTTATTGATCTTGATCACAGGAACCTGATACGATCCCTCATGCCCCGGATATGATACATGTATCGTCAGATGATCCGCATTGCCACCGGCGGATCGTAAAAGAATGACTGCTGAGGCAGGCAGCTGGATATATCCCTCTTCCGGCTTACTTGTATTTACATGACAATCTCCGATCACATGATGATCTCCGAAATCGATATCATCCGATTTCAGCCTCACATTCTGAAAAGCATAGCTTACCGCATATTCCGAGATCCGTAAGGTTATGGATCTGTCTGTTCCCGAAACCTGACATTCAAAATGATACATTCTGGGTCCAATCCCCGTAGGCAGATCGCTCATCTCAACAATCAGATCCGCGTCTCTCTGCGTCATCCCGTCATCCAGTGTTTCTATCACATGCTTGCCGGCTCTCACTATTACCTTTGCGTTCTGTGTAAAACTCTCCTGATATACTTCGTTGATCAAGGCATACAGATGTCTTTTCAATCGGAAAACACTCGTCCAGAAGATAGAATCATATACCTTCGAAAGCTCATCATTTTTCCTTGTCTCGACGGCATCCTTAACAACAGAATTCTCTATGTTTCCCGGAATCTTTTCTTCCTTCACACTCATGCAATCCCTCCCTTGTTATCTTTTATCTTTATATAATAGGATAACAGGTTCAGGAACTCTCGTCATTAGAAAATCCTGTCAGTTCTTGTCAGTTTTATCTTTTATCAGTGAATTAATCCGATCTATCCTCGTATTCCGCATTTATTAGTATTATAGCACATCGCCCCAGCGTTCTCAATTGTTATCTTTACTCTAAAAAAACACAGGAGACAACACCTTTTATTCTCCCGTTCAGGATAAAAAGGTATCGTCACCTGTGCTTTTATTGAAAACTCTTTTTCCAAGTCCGAAGTCCCGGTTAAACCGCCTCAGCTTTCCGGCGTATCCCCAAAGAGATCTTCCGGATCCCCAAAAGGCTGGTTAAAGATATCATCTGCTTCTCCGAATGGCTGATTGAAGATATCCTCCCCTTCTCCGAATGGCTGACTGAAAATATCTGACTCCTCTGACGAATCAGCTGTGCCCTCTTCTGGCTCACCTGCCTGATCCTGTGCAGGATCAACCGTGTTTTCTGCGTTAGCCTTCTTTTTCTTTTTCTTCTTTTTGGTATTGGCTGTGGTTTCTGCCTCTCCATTCTCCTCGGACACCGACTCCGTTCCGTCTGCCGGCTGCGTCATCTGATCCGGTTTCCCAGTCATATCACCTGCCGGTTCTGTCTCCTCGTCCAATATCGCCATCATTTCTTCATCACCGGTTCCGGATCCCTGCCACGGTTCATCCTGCATCCACAGCAGTTCTCCCGGACTGATCCCCTGCTCATCCGCGGCATGGATCAATTCCTGATCCGGTACGGCGACAAGGATTCTGTCCTTCTGTATGAATATGGCTCCTTCCTGCCTGTCAGCCCAGTCATCGAGACTTTTCTGAACCTTGTCCTGAAGCTTTTCTGTATTTCCCAGGCGCCTGTTCACCGTAACGACAATTCCGTCAGAGACCTCCCCCTGATCCGCAAGGTAATCCATCGAAACCGCCAGAGCTTCATCGATGTTCCTGCCTGAAACCTCATTCTTTAAGGCATCAGCAGCACTCTCACCGGCGGCGTTGTAGCCTTTCAATCGCAGCACACGATTCAGTAGATTCAAAGAATAATTCAGAGAAACAGCCGAGTCCAATGTTACCGTAGCCATCGGAAGACTTGTTGCACCAAAGATACCCGCTCCGCCAATCAAAACCAGGCAGGCGGCTGCCGCAATCCCTTTTCGTAAAGCTCCGCCTCTCGGAGGATTGGCTGCTTTCGTCTGATTTGTATACAAAGAGAGATCCTCTGGTTTGATATCAAGAACCTGTCCCACCGTATAACCCTGATCAGGGATGATCGAAAACACACCGTCATGACCCAAAATGAAAGCTTTACGATCTTTTATCTCCATGACAACCGCTTTCATTCATCATCCCCCCCTTCTGTCTGCGCCTCTTTATTTATGAATTGCAGATACTCTTCCAGTCCGGGATAATCTCCGTCCAGGATCAGGCCTGAACAAATCAGATATTTGCGGTAACGTTCTACCGTTTTCTTTTTCTCTCCCGTTCTTTGCAGCAGATCCTTTGAAGGCAGGACAAAACTGCTCCTTAATTTTGGCATCAGTGGCGGCTGAGTAAACAGAGCCTTAATCAGCTTCGCGCACGACTGCCTGGCCTTTGGAGAATACGGGGAGCAATCCGCCAGATCAGAAAAAGAAATATCAAAGGCTGCCAGTTCCTTTTGCAGCGCTTCGATCTCTCCCCGCAAATGATTTTCCCGCGTAAGCCCTGTCCTATCCCGAACCTGCTTTTGCATGCCATAAACGGGATCACCCTCATTCATGTGTCTATCTGATAACCCCGGCTGAACCTGCATTGCCGTAGAACGCTTCGGATTTTTGCCCGCTTCATTCGACAGCCTGTACCTGATAACCAGAACCGCATAGGTCCAGAAATTCCCTTTACTCTCATTGTAGCTGTCCAGCGCTTCATTTACTGCCTGAAAGGCAATTGACCATTCCTCATCGCTATAGCTGACAGGGGCGTTCAACACCTTCGCAGTAATCCTCAATATATGCAGCCGGTGATCCTGCAAAAAACGTTCCCGGCTGTACAGGTCAGCCTTCGCTTCCAAAGCTTCCTGATTTCTCCTTTTCTGCTGCTCAGCTTCCTGACGTTCCAGATCAGAACCCATCTTACGTCACCACCTCGATTCTAACAAAGGGACGGTTCTCCCGTCATCCAAAACCGGAAAACCGTCCGCTATACTGCACTTTATAATATGCGCACGAATTTACTGCAGAAAGATGCCGCTGACATGGCTTAAATCCGGCGCCGTAAACGAATCAAAATGCAGACATTCTGTTCGTTTACCATAAAAGTATATGTACCTCTTATTATTCCGCAGGAGCCTCTTCGACAGCAATAATCCTGCCCTCACCGTACGGTTCCGCATATTCTTCGCCGATCACACCCCCAAGCGTACCGGTAACGTAGTCAATCAGAACCTGATTGTCCAGTTTCACTCTGTCCTGAAGGATATTTGCTCCTCCAAACATCGCATAACCATCGCCGCCATTCAACAGCATATAATCATGGGAAGCCAGTGTATAAGTCTTTTCCAGATCAAGAGGCTCGCCGCCGACCATAACGTTCTTTACTCTGTATTCCCCGGCAACACCGGTAAATAAGCCGTTTGTATCCTCTGTGCAGGAGCTGTCAATATATGTATGAATTTCATAAGTCAGTCCGCCGACCTGCAAAAATCCGCCGCTCTCTCCGGGAACATTCCTGGAACCCCACTCCAGGGCATCCAGGATCTGCTGACCGGTAACCTCGATCACACACATCATATTTCCGAAGGGATGAACCTTCAGAATATCATTCAGGGTAATGTCACCTGCCGGGATACTGACACGTATGCCGCCGCCATTGACAAAGGAGACATCGGCTCCCGACTGATCCAGATACGCATCCGCGCAAAGATCACCAAGGTTTGTCTCTGCCCGGCGAATGATACGGATCGGATTATTGTTCTCATCCACAGCCGTCGGATCATTGATCGTCAGGTCTACCGCTGTCTTAGCCACAACCTCATTCAGCTTCTCATTGAGGTCAGCCGTCTCCTCCTCCAGCGCTGCGGTCATCTCATTTGTAATACCCAAAAGCTCCGGAGCGGATACCGAATTCTGCCAGGTATACAATCCTGAATCCACGCTGCCGTCTTCCGCGGAAATACGCAGCCAGCCGATATTTGCCATCTTGGTACCGCAGGCAGCGCGGATCACCTCCTTGCCATCCTTATTATTCATGACCACCTTGTCTGTGTCATGGCTATGACCGTCCAGGAATGCATCAATCCCATTGGTATGTGAAATGACATCTGCATATGTATAAGGCTCGCAAGTCGCTTCATTGCCCAGATGCGCCATCACAATCACATAATCCGCGCCTTCTGCCCTTGCGTCATCCACAGCCTTCTGCACTGCGTTATAAAGAGTTTCTCCCGTCTCATCCTGGAAGAAACCATAGATATAATTTCCATCCTCATCCTGGAAATATATCGGCGTGGAGCTCGTGATCGTCTTCGGTGTCGTAATACCGACAAACGCGAATTTCACTCCGTCAAACTCCTTAATCACATAAGGATCAAAAACCAGCTCGCCTTCTTTATTAAAGTTGCAGCTGATATAAGGATACTCAGCCTTTTCTGTCAGCTCCAGGAATCTGTCCATTCCGTAATCAAATTCATGGTTGCCGGGTATTGCCACATCATAACCTTCGGCATTCATCAGATCAACGATAGACTCACCGGTAGTCATAGTACCCAGAGGCTCGCCCTGAATAGAGTCGCCGTCATCGACAAGCAGGGTATAATTGCCGTCCGCCTCAAGCTTGTCACGCACAGCCTTCAAACCGACATAACCAAAGCCCTGGTCGATCCCGCAATGTACGTCGCTGGTAAAAAGAACCACCACATCCTTAGTCAGTCCGCCTTCAGCCGGATCCGCCTCCTCAGCAAAAACCCCGCCGCATACACTTCCGACAACAAGAGCCAACCCCAGCAGCATCGAAAAAATCTTTTTCTTCATGTGTTGCACTCCTTTCCATATATTTCCGGTTTTGAAACTCACACCCCGATGATATGAGCCGGTTTCATTACTTCTCCCCTATTGTACCAAATAATCAATAAAATATCTACTTTTTTTGCCTATATTTTCATCTGGTTCTAATCATAGTTTCAGCAAAAATTATTAACTTTCACCAACAGCTCGGCTCATAACCCAAAAAGGCGGACGGATCAATGTCACAATGAGCGACGCATTTGGAAAATAACAGCTGAGCGAATGTGACATTGATCCGGGAGCCCGCACAACCTCAAAGCCGCGCTTCCGGTTCAGGCTCTGACATAAAAAAGCCGCCATCCCGCGCACCAAAAGCGCAGGACAGCGACCTCCTCATTCCTTTTAATCCCCGTCCAGCTGTAATCCGGACAGATCAATAAAATCAGCAAGCGTAAACTCAGACGGTGTGAACAGCTCCCGCACTCTCCTCTGCAGCTCTGCAAACTGATCATCATCATTTACATAGCGATACAGATTCGCCGTCATCCTGGCATCATTCAGAGCATCATGGGCACGCCCCTCAAAATCAATTCCGACCAGCTCCAGAGCCTTATCCAGAGACATAATCTTCTCAATCGGAAACAGGCTCTTATACTCCTTCTGAAAATCAATCCAATGCTCCATCAGATAAACCAGGCTGCCTTCCACCGGGATCTTCTTTAAATTCATTTCGTGACGAAACTGTGCTCTGTCACTCTCACTCCAGGCAAAAACCTGATAGTCTTCTCCACACCAGGAGAGAAACTCCTGCAAAACCATGTCAAAGGAAGATGCGTTTTCCACCATCTCCCAGGTAATTCCTGTGAGCTTCACTATATTCGCGTAAATCTTACCCGAATACTGAGGTCTCACATATGCACAAAATGAATCAATTTCCACATTATGCTCATCGAGCTTTACCGCCCCGACCTCAATGGTCTCCTGGCGGCAAAGCTCTCTTGGAATCTTTGCTTTAGAGGGAATTGGATTCATCTCGAGATCAACAAAGATTTTCTTCAAAGGGCTGCCTCTTTACTTCTTTTTGTAAATCGCCTGACCGCTGCCTGTCGGATAACGAAGCACATGCTGCTTGCTTCCATATCCGTTGTTATTCAGATACCTGTATGCGTATGAATATGCCTCCTCCAACGTAATTACCTTGTTGGAATTGCTGTCCGCCGGCAAATATCCCGCATACGCGCTGCTCTGATGTCTATAGCCCGCGCCCTGTACGATGCCTGCAGTAAACGCGCTGCCAAAGCCCAGATCATAGGACGATTCATGCGGCTTAGAGGAAGCGATCACATAGAATTTGCCTGATCTCAGTTCATTATACTTCGCGGTAACCGGACCGTTCATGCCAAAGAAAGCATCCATTACTTCATCATTAAAGGTTGCTGCATCAAAAGTACCTGCACCCTTCGAGGCAATCGCCGCGCCGCTTCCGCAGCTGTCGAACAGGACCACAACCTTTCCGGGAACCTTTTTCAATGCCGTGGCAAGTCTTGAAAGCAAAAGCGCCTCAATATTATAAGACGAAGTACGCATAGCCAGAGCGCCGGAATAAGTACCCGTATCCGTAAAGCCGTGACCCGTATAGTAGAACAGGGATACGTCGTTGGAATCCGCTCCCGCAAAAGCAGACGAAATCGCGCTGATAGCCTGGCTTGCGGAAAGATTTTCCTTCATCGTGATCTTGGAATACGTCATCCCGCTCAGCATTGTCTTCATAGCCCGGACATCATAATACGTTCCATAAAGATTATTGCTGTTTCTATCCGAGCTGGGATTGCTCAGATTGAAGGTATAGGGATTATAAGCGCTCATACCAATAAGAAGGGCACGGTATTTTACAGTATTTCCTGTATTTGTATTTGTGTTGCCTGAGGATGAAGAACTGCGGCGGATGGACTTGCCCGCGGCAACATAAGCGCTCTTGGAGTTACCCTTATATGCCCTTACCGTATACGTATAGGTGACACCGTTTACAGCGGTCTTGTCCACACAGGACGTCGTGCTGCCGCTCTTGATCGTTTTGATCCTCTTGTAGCTGCCGCTCCCATTCTTGCGCAAAACATAATAGCCTGCGGCGCCGCTGGCCTGGCTCCACTGAACCTTGACTCCGGTCGAGGTGTTGCTCACTTTTGTAACCTTCGGCCTTGCCAGACGGTAAATATACGTGCCATAGCTGTCATAGCCGGCCAGATACATCGTGTCCCCGATCTGCCGGAAAGCGCGGACAGAATAGCAATACCTGGTGCCGGAAGAAGCGCTTGTATCCGTATAGGATAAGGTAGAGCCGCTGTAAATATACTTGATCCTTGTGTAATAGTCATCCTCCGGATAAGCCCGGAGAACGATGTATCCATTCGCTCCGGATGATTTCGGCCATTTAAGCTTAACTCCTGAAGCCGTGTTTGATACGGATTTCAGCTTCACAGTCTGAACAGAGACAGTGCTTTTGGCATTTGCCGTTTCATCGGACTTCGTTTCGATGTCCTTTTTTGCAGTCACTCTCGGCTCAGCAGAATCAGCATAAGCCGGATGAGATGCCCACAATCCCGTTCCAAGACTGAGAACAAGCACTGCCGAAGCAGCCATAAGCTTTACCTGATGTAACGTTCTCATCTGAAATACCTCCTTTACATAATCTCCGCCTTCAGCCAAAGGCAGGAAAAAACAGTAATGTACGCAGATAAATCATGAAAGGCAGCATCTTTCATAATTTACCTGATTCTGCACGCTGATGCGGTCCGTACAGGAAGACCGGAAAAACTCTGCATTTCATATCCGCCTGTATGGAACCCGTCTATAGCGCACGGATCTTCGAATGAAGAGAGTATAGCACATCCTCTCCTTATTCACAAGTGGGGGGAAGCGCCAAAATGAGTCTGGACTCATCTTTTGTAACCGTTCCTTAAATCCGGGCGTCAGTAATACTCGTAAACGCAATTAAATGCCGTTTCAGACCGGAACGTGAACGCATTCAATCGTTATGCGTGGTTTTTCGCCAGATAATTCCGTTATCGAGTATAAGTTATCAAGTCAAAGGGTTATGATTACCGCCACTATCCCTGTATATATTATAATACAAGATAATACGCATTTTGTAAACTGAAAATTCTTTATTTCGGTTTCTTTCATTCAGCATTCAGACGCCTATAGGTAAGAAATCTCAACCAGGGTCAGCCCATGAGCCGGAGCCGTCGGTCCAGCCGCTTCTCTGTTCTTTGCTTCCAGTATTTCCTTCATCCGTTCCGGCTCATACTGCCCGTTCCCGATCTCAATCAGGGTACCGGCTATGATGCGCACCATATTATAGAGAAACCCTGTCCCCGTAACCGTCAGTGTAATCATGTCCCCGTCCCGGCTGACATCCATCCCCGTTATCGTCCGTATCGTAGAACGCACCTGAGCCCCCGACCCGCAAAAGCTGGCGAAATCATGCCGTCCGATCAGGAAGGAGGTTGCCTCCCTCATCTTATCCACATCCAGTTTATAATGATAAAAGTAAGAATAAAGCCTCTCCGTCGGTACGGGAAACCGTCTGTTCAGGATACGATACTGATAGGTTTTCTCACTGTCGCAATACCGGGGATGAAAATCACTCTCCACCTCTTCAGACAGCTGGATCCGGATATCCGGCGGAAGGAACTGGTTCAGCGCATAGGAAATCTTTTCCCCCGGAATCCGGGTATTCGTATCAAAAACCGCAACATTTCCCAGGGCATGGACTCCGGCGTCGGTACGGCTCGCGCCCATGACCTCGATCTGTTCACCCAGAAGAGACGTCAGGGTCTCATTCAGCACGCCCTGGATGGTAACGGCATTTGGCTGGATCTGCCAGCCGCTGTAATTTGTCCCGTCATATGCCACGACGATCCCGATTCTTTTCATTGCCCTTCCCCTCTTCCGATCTGTCTGTTTCGCAGTATCCCTCCATGCCCCGCAAACCCGGCGCCCCCATGAATGAAAATGAGGGCATGGGTGATCCCATTATGCCTCATTACCATCCCATCACTCTGAACAGAATCGACGACGCAAAATACAAGGCAAGAATCCCAAAAGCGATACTGTCTCTCCTGGCGTATTTCAGCGGCTTCATCTGCGTGCGGTGTTCCCCGCCATGATAGCAGCGGGCCTCCATTGCCATCGCCAGATCATTCGCCCGCCGAAAAGCCGAGATAAACAGCGGCACCAGAAGCGGAATCATGCTTTTGACTCTCTGAACCACGCCCCCGCTCTCAAAATCCGCTCCCCGCGCTATCTGTGCCTTCATGATCTTATCCGTTTCTTCCATAAGGATCGGGATGAAACGAAGGGCAATTGACATCATCATGGAGATCTCATGCACCGGCACATGTATCTTATTCAGAGGCCGCAGCAGAGCTTCCATCGCGTTCGTCAGCTGATTCGGGGTGGTACTCAGGGTCATAATAGAAGACCCCACAACCAGATAAATCAGACGGATTCCCATTCTGAGCGAAAGAGACACACCTTCCTTCGTAATTTTCAGTACTCCAAGAGACCAGATCACTTCCCCGGGAGTCAGAAACAGATTGAAGATCATGGTGATCATCAGCAGCATCAGGATGGCCTTCAGCCCTTTGAAGATATATTTCGGCGGGATCTTTGACAGCAGAATCGCAGATACAAGAAAACAGGTAGCCACCCCGTAGCCGGGAAACGAACGGAACAAAAATACGGAAATAATAAAGACAAAGGTTCCGATGAACTTTGTCCTGGGATCCAGGCGGTGAAGAACGGAATCCGCAGGATAATATTGTCCCAGGGTAATATCCTTAAACATTCCCTTCCTCCTCCCCTGACGCAGTCTTGCACGCTGACTTCATGTCTTCGGATGACGATTCTGTTTCTCCGGCATGCTCGTTTCCTGCCGTGGGAAACCTTCCGTCCCTTTGGAGGGCGGCAAGAATCGAATCCCTGGCTTCCTCCACCGTATCCGCCGTCACATCCACATCCAGCCCTTTCCGGTACAGATCCCTCATGATATAAGTGATCTGCGGAGCTGCGAGGCCCATCTTTTCCAGCTCTTCGGTATGGGCAAATACATTTCTCGGCACATCGTCAAAAGCCACCTCGCCATGATTCATCACAATCAGGCGCTCCGCATAACGCGCGATGTCCTCCATACTGTGAGATACCAGAACAATCGTAATTCCCCGTTCCCGATGCAGTGCCATAATCTGATCCAGAATGTTGTCCCTTCCCTTCGGATCCAGACCTGCCGTAGGCTCATCCAGAATCAGGATCTTCGGATTCATCGCCAGAACCCCGGCTATCGCCACCCGCTTTTTCTGTCCCCCGGACAGTTCAAAGGGAGATTTTCCGAAGTTTTTTTCCTTAAATCCCACAGACAAAAGAGCCTTTTTAGCTTCCACCTCAGCCTCCGCCCTGGAAAGTCCCTGGTTCATCGGGCCAAAACATACGTCTGACAATACGTCATTCTCAAAAAGCTGATGCTCCGGATACTGGAACACCAGACCTACTTCACTGCGCAAAGCCCGCCTGTCATAATCCTCCGCCCAGATATCCCGCTCATTATAAGTGATCGTGCCGGACGTCGGTTTCAGCAGAGCATTGAACAGCTGGATCAGAGTGGATTTGCCGCTCCCTGTATGTCCGATCATCCCAATGAACTGATTATCCTCAATCCGGAGATTAATCTTCCTGACGGCCGATACTTCATAAGCCGTTCCCGGGCTATACGTATATGAGACATCCTTGCATACTATCGGCATAACGCTTCCTCCAACTCCTGGATGGTCAGGATCCCCGCCGGGATATCCACCCCCGCCTTTTTCAGTTCATGGGCAAGCAAGGTCACCTGCGGCACATCAAGGCGCAGACGCTTCAGCTCCTCCACATGGGAGAACACCTCCCTCGGGGTTCCCTCCATCACGATTTTGCCCTCATCCATCACAAAAACGCGGTCTGCATGGACGACCTCTTCCATATAGTGCGTAATCAGAACAACGGTAACTTTTTCCGCCTGATTCAGCTCCCGCACCGCCTGAATGACTTCTTTTCTCCCATTCGGATCCAGCATGGCGGTGGGCTCATCCAGGACAATGCACCTCGGACGCATCGCCATGACGCCCGCGATCGCCACACGCTGCTTCTGACCTCCCGAAAGACGGTTCGGCGAATGCAGGCGGTACGCCGTCATGCCCGTTGCCGCAAGGCTCTCTTCCACTCTTTTCCAGATCTTCTCCGTGGGTATCCCCATGTTTTCCGGCCCGAATCCCACATCCTCTTCAACAACAGAACCGATGATCTGATTATCCGGATTCTGAAAAACCATCCCTGCTTTCTGACGGATTTTCCACAGCTCCGGCGCCTTCGCAGTATCCGTGCCGTCAAGGTACAAGGTTCCTTGTGTAGGCAGCAGCAAAGCATTGATCTGCTTGGCCAGGGTTGATTTTCCGGAGCCGTTATGTCCGAGCACCGCGATAAATTCGCCTTCCCGGACATCCAGACTCACATCCTCTATGGCACGGCTCACGCCCTCTGCCTGACCATCTTCATCGTAATTCTGATAGTCAAAGCCAAGCCCGACAGCTTTGATCATCCCCATTGCGCTTTCCCCCTTTATAGATACGGACACATTGCTTTGCGTCGATGTTCCTCACTGCGTTATGACAGCTATGCTTTAAAACTGCTCTGCTTTCATTCATGCACCTGATGACACTGTTCCGTTTTCCTTCACATGCCCGATGACAAAGAAGCATTCTCCGCGTTTTCTTCTCCCGGATTACATATTTCCTCGATCAAAGCCCAGATTTCTTCTCTGCCCTGCCTGGTCTGTGCGGAAAACGGGATCAGGAGCTGGTCTTTCTCCATGGAAAGACCCTGCCGTACCTCTTTGATGCAGCCGGCCACCTGGCTTCTCTTTAATTTATCCAGTTTTGTGGCAATCACCACCGGGCGATAACCGTTTGCCTTGATCCAGTCATGCATCTGGCGATCATTCTCTCCCGGCTTATGGCGAATGTCAACCAGCAGAAAAACCGCTTTCAGGTTTTTCGAGGTATGCAGATATCGCTCGATCATCTTGCCCCATTTTGCCTTTACCTCCACGGAAGCTTTCGCATAACCGTATCCCGGCAGATCCACCAGATACATGTCCCGGTTTATCAGATAGTAATTGATCGTCTGTGTCTTGCCCGGCTGCGCACTCGTTCTCGCCAGTGATTTCCTGTTCATCAGCGCATTGATCAGCGATGATTTCCCCACATTTGATTTTCCGGCAAACGCGATCTCCGGTTTTTGGGTGTCAGGAACCTTGCTCGTCACTCCGCAGACAATATCCAGTACTGCTTCTTTTATTACCATGCTTTACTGTCCTTATACTTATAGTATGCCCACGAATTTACTGCAGAAGGATGCCGCTTGCGCGGCATATATTTAATGTTTTTTCGCGCACAGCGCATGAGCCAGCACTTCTTCCATCTCCGATACAAATACAATCTCCAGGCCTTCCGTAATCTCTTTATCCATTTCTTCTATATCCGGCCTGTTGTCTTTCGGTACCAGAATCTTCTTCAGATGGGCATACTTTGCCGCCAGAAGCTTCTCCCTCAGGCCGCCGATCGCCAGCACTCTTCCGCGCAACGTAATCTCACCGGTCATTGCCACATCCGCATGTACCGGACGGCCGGTAATCGCGGAAAGCATGGCCGTCGCCATCGTAATGCCGGCCGAAGGCCCGTCCTTCGGTACAGCTCCCTCGGGAATATGAATATGCAGGTCATTCCTGCCGAAAAACTCCGGATCAATATGGTAGTCCTTCGCTACGGAACGGATATAGCTGACGCCGGCCTTCGCCGATTCCTTCATGATATCTCCCAGCTGGCCGGTCATGGCAACCTCGCCCTTCCCGGGCATGATATTCACCTCGATCTCCATCGTATCACCGCCGAACTGGGTCCAGGCGAGCCCCCTGACAATCCCGACCTGATTCTTTTTATTTGCCATCAGATAGGTATAACGGGATTTTCCCAGAAATTCATCAAGGTTTTTCCCCGTGACCTTAACCTTATCCTCACCGTCCGAAAGAATCCTTCTGGCTGTCTTACGGCAAATCCTGCCAATCAGCCGCTCGAGGCTGCGGACGCCGGACTCCTTGGTATAATTATTGATCATGCGCCGCAAAGCGGAATCCTGGATTACAAGACAGCCCTTGTCAATCCCGTTCTCCTGCTTTTGCTTTGGGATCAGGTGTTCTTTTGCTATATGCAGCTTTTCGTTTTCCGAGTATCCCGGAATTTCCACGATCTCCATGCGGTCTCTCAAGGGACGCGGAATACCATTGATGTCATTGGCCGTCGCAATAAAGAGGACTTCCGACAGATCCTGGGGCACCTCCACATAATGGTCCACAAAACGACTGTTCTGTTCCGGGTCCAGCACCTCCAGCAAAGCCGAAGAAACGTCCCCTTTGATATCCTTTCCGGTCTTGTCTATTTCATCCAGAAGCACCAGCGGATTGGATACTTTCGCGGTACGCAGCGCGCCTGTCAGGTCTCCGGGCAGCGCGCCGACATATGTGCGCCGGTGCCCTCTGATCTGTGCTTCATCATACACGCCGCCCAGGCAGATCCGGACATATTTCTTGTTCAGCGCCCTGGCCACAGACTTCGCAATCGAAGTCTTGCCTGTACCGGGAGGTCCCACAAGGCAGAGGATGGGGCTTTTTCCCTTATTTGTCAGAATCCGGACCGAAAGGAATTCTAAAATGCGTTCCTTCACGTCCTTCAGTCCATAATGATCCTCCTCCAGAATTTCCTCTGCCCTCGCAAGGTCGTCGGAATCTTCGGTTTTCTTTCCCCAGGGAAGTTCAAAAACCGTCTCGAGGTAAGTCCTCTGCACATTCATTTCCGCAAACATGGGGTTCATTCGTCGGAAACGGTCAATTTCTCTGTGCAGCTTTTCCATTACTTCTTCACTGACATCCAGCGCATCCAGCTTCTTTTCAAACTCATCCGCTTCCGTGTCCACGCCTTCGTCTCCGAGTTCCTCCCGGATCACCTTGATCTGTTCCCGCAGAATATACTCCCGCTGATTCTTATCTACACGTTCCTTGACCTTGCCCTGGATCTCCTGCTGAATCTTCAGGATACCGATCTCGTGCATCAGGATGCCGCAGACCACCTCATACCTGGCTTCCTTAGTCAATGCTTCCAGCATTCTCTGCCTCTGCTTCCAGGTAATGGGGAGCTCCACACTCAGCATGCGGCACAGCTCTGACAGGTTTTCTTCTTTTTTGATTCTGGCCGCGGTCTCCTGCGTAACCTTGGTCTGATTCGCCATGTACTCGGCAAACAACCCCTGAAGAGTGCGCACCATGGCCTCCTCTATCTCAGGATCCAGAACCGTGTCATCCTCCGGAATCAGAGCCACCTCACATTCCATATAGGGATCCGTCTGTGTAATCCGGCAAAGCTTTGCCCGGGAAGAACCCTCGGCAACAACGCGAACGGCATCCGGCGATACCTGCCTGACCTGGCGGATTTTCGCAATCGTACCGATCTCACGCAGATCCTCGTTCTTCAGCGTGTTTTCTTTTTCTTCTTTTCCGTCCTTTTTTACGACAAAAAACAGCTCCGCCTGATGCCGCATAGCTGCGGCAATGCCGAGCTTTGCCGCTCTCCCTTGAATATCAAAATGGACAACCATCCCCGGGAGGATGGTTGTCCCTTGAAGGGGCACCGCCGATAATACGATGATGTCTTCTTCCATAATATCTTTCATCTTCAGTTTTCTTTCACTCACGCGCTCACAAAGCGTCCGCTGCTGCGGCGCATCCTTCCGGCCCGTTTCGCCAGTGCCGCCGGCGGATCCCCGTGAATCACTCTGGGATCTCCGTTTCCCTCCGCATTCTCCTGGGTAATCAGGACCTCACGGATCGTCGTATCGGAAGGCACGCTGTACATCAGATCCATCAGCAGGCTTTCCATAATGGCACGCAGTCCTCTGGCTCCGGTTTTTCTCTTTAAGGCCTGCTTTGCCATAACCGTCAGGGCTTCGTCTTCGAATTCCAGCTTCACGCCGTCCAGCTCAAAAAGCTTCTTAAACTGCTTGGTCAAAGCATTTTTCGGCTCCTTCAGGATCCGGACCAGAGCATCTTCATCCAGGCCGTCCAAAGTCACCACAACGGGCACTCTGCCGACAAACTCCGGAATCAGACCGAATTTAATCAGATCCTCAGGCATGACATCCTTAAAGATCTCGCCCACGTTTCTCTCTTCTTTTGCAATCACCTCGGCACCGAAGCCGATCGCCTTGGTGTCCTGACGGGACTCGATGATTTTTTCCAGACCGTCAAAAGCACCGCCGCAGATAAACAGGATATTCGTCGTGTCAATCGTCAGAAACTCCTGATGCGGGTGCTTCCTGCCTCCCTGAGGCGGAACGCTCGCCACGGTTCCCTCGAGAATCTTCAGCAAGGCCTGCTGGACGCCCTCGCCGGATACGTCTCTGGTAATAGAGACGTTTTCTGATTTCCGCGTGATCTTATCGATCTCATCAATATAGATAATGCCATACTGGGCTTTCTCAATGTCATAATCCGCAGCCTGGATAATCTTTAAAAGTATATTTTCCACATCCTCGCCGACATAACCGGCTTCCGTCAGTGTCGTGGCATCCGCAATCGCGAAAGGCACATTTAAAAGCCGTGCAAGTGTCTGCGCCAGGAGCGTCTTGCCGCAGCCTGTAGGACCAAGCATCAGTATATTGCTTTTCTGCAGCTCCACATCCAGGTTTTTAGAGGCAAGGACACGCTTATAATGATTGTAGACGGCTACCGCCAAGGCTTTCTTCGCCTGATCCTGGCCGATGACATAATCATCCAGGATCCCATGAATATCCTCCGGCCGCATAAGATTGATGCCCGTCCCCAGATCCAGTCTGGAAAGCTCGAGCTCATCTTCTTCCAGTATATCATTGCACAGCCCGATGCAGATATCACAAATATAGACACCGTCCGGACCGGAGATCAGCTTTGATACCTGCTCCTCCGCACGTCCGCAAAAAGAGCAGCGAAGCCTGGTATCCCGTATTCTTTCCCTGCCTTTTATCCCTTTTTCCGCCATTCGTTTTTTCCCTTTTTATTTATGTACAACCACACCATCGATGATGCCGTATTCCTTCGCTTCATCCGCGGTCATATAATTGTCCCTTTCCGTGTCTCTCGCGATCACTTCATAGGGCTGGCCTGTATTTTGAGCCAATATCTCATTCAAAGATTTCTTCGTCTTCAGAATATGCTCTGCCGCGATCTGAATCTCCGTAGCCTGTCCCTGCGCTCCGCCGGAGGGCTGATGAATCATGATCGTCGCATTCGGCAGCGCATAACGCTTGCCCTTCGCGCCGCCCGCAAGCAGGAACGCGCCCATCGAAGCCGCAAGGCCAAGACAGATCGTAGAGACGTCGCATTTGATATACTGCATCGTATCATAGATCGCCATGCCCGCGCTGACGCTGCCTCCGGGGCTGTTGATATACAGCTGGATATCCTTCGCCGGATCCTCGGCCTCCAGAAAAAGGAGCTGCGCCACTGTCAGGCTGGCTGTAACTTCATTGACTTCCTCTCCGAGAAAGATAATCCTGTCCTTCAACAGCCGGGAGTAAATGTCATAGGTACGTTCGCCTCTGCTTGTCTGCTCCAATACATAGGGAACCAAACTCATATAAACCCCTCCTATTATATCTTACTTTATTCCGCGGCAGCTTCCGGCTGGACATCCACCTCAACAGAGGTCTCCCCAAGGATCTCCAGAGCCTTATTGATCCTGAAGTCTTCCTTAATCTGGTCTACAATACCTTCCATCTTTTCAAGGTCTTCGACCTTCAACCCGGAGCTGGCAGCAGCCTTTTCGATCTCTGCCTTCAGCTCTTCTTCAGTAGGCTCGATCTGCTCTGTCTCGGCGATCTTCTCGAGTACGAGACGGGCCTGGATGCCGTTCGTAACCCTCGGGCGCATCTGTTCCATATAGCTCCTCGGTGTCTGGCCCATGTAGGAGAGATACTCCTCCGGCTGGATTCCCTGACGCCTTGCGCTCTGCGCAAAATCATCATACTGGCTCTGAACCTGTGTCTGGATCATCGCCTCCGGAATATCCATCTGCGCGTTTTCGATCGCCTTGCCCAGAGCTGCCTCACGGCGGTTTTCCTTCGCGCGGTCCGCTTTCTGCTTCTCCAGTTCTTCTCTTACGCTCTGGC
The DNA here is from genome assembly GCA_017475035.1 of Blautia sp. Classification (GTDB taxonomy): domain Bacteria; phylum Bacillota; class Clostridia; order Lachnospirales; family Lachnospiraceae; genus Blautia_A. The sequence goes on along the minus strand of JAFVGK010000185.1, from coordinate 31,932 downwards.
GATACTCCTCGAAAGTATTGAAATCGGAAACATCCTGCGCAAACTCATCGTCCAGCTCCGGAAGCTCCTTGACCTCGATCTTCTTAACATCGCAGGCAAATACGGCGTCCTTGCCGGCCAGCTCTTTTGCGTGATAGTTCTCCGGGAAGGTAACCTTCACTTCCACGGAAGAGCCCGCGCTCGTGCCGATCAGCTGCTGTTCAAAGCCCGGAATGAAGCTGTTGGAGCCAAGCACCAGGGTAGCGTTCTCCGCTGTGCCGCCGTCAAAAGCGACACCGTCAATCGTTCCTTTATAATCCAGGGTAAGAGTATCACCGTCGATGGCGGAACGCTCGGTAACGGTTACCATACGGGAATTCTTCTCCTGCTCGGACCGGATCCTTGCATCTATCTCGGCGTCCGTAACAGTCAGATCCTGTCTCGGAACCTCAATGCCGCGATACTGACCCAAAGTAATCTCCGGCTTTGTCGCCACCTCTGCGGTAAAAATAACAGGCTTGCCAACTTCAGCCTGCACGACGTCGATCTTCGGAGAAGAAACAACTTCCAAATCGCTGTCCTTAAGTTCCTCATAATACTTCTCATTAATCACCTGGTTCACAGCGTCTTCCAGGAAAATCTCCGCGCCGTATACCCGCTCGATCATCTTGCGCGGCGCCTTGCCTTTACGAAATCCGGGAACATTAATTCTGCTCTTCATCTTCATATAAACGTTCTGCATCGCCTTCTCGAGATCCTCAACCGCAACCTCAATCGTCAGCTTTGCCATGTTTTTCTCCAGTGTTTCGATCTGTAAACTCATTCTTGCTCGCTCCTTTTTTAATAATACTTTATTTCCTATATAATTCTTATATAAAACAGCATCGGCCAAAGCCTGATTCTACGGATCGCTTCGCGGGAAAGCTGCTCCCGCCTCCTCCCAAAACGAAGTTTTGTACGTTGACTCAATATCTTCGGATGACGACTTGCCGCTTCGTCAGTCAGGCTGCCGAAGACAAAATCAGTCTCCCTCCCGATGCCTCTTGCTGAAAGCTCTCTCCGGTACTTTCACACAGTCATTTTGCAAGTATAGCACAGCCTAACACAAAATACCAGAAGAATTATAGAAAATCTTATTGATATACGACTCCTTTGGCGATTTTCTCCGCCTCTTCTTCTCCCGCAAGCTGCCCGATCAGAGACAATGCAAAATCAATGGCTGTGCCCAGCCCCCGGCTGGTGGTGATATTGCCGTCAACCACAACTTTATCTGTCAGATATTCCGCCACTTTCATATCCGGCTCGCAGCTCGGATAAGAGGTTGCTTTGCGTTCTTTTAACAGTCCAAGGCCTGACAATACCGTCGGCGCGGCACAGATCGCGGCGATGCGGCCGCCTTCTTCATTTGTCTTTACCAAAAGCTCTCCCAATGGCGCAAAGGCTTTTAAATGCGTGGTCCCCGGCTGGCCGCCCGGCAGAACCAAAAGCTCCGCGTCCGAAAAATCCACCTCGCCAAAAACAGTATCCGTCAGCATCGTAACGCCATGGCTCGTCGTAATCTCTCTCTGATCCGTGATGGAAACCGTCTGTACATCCATTTTTGCACGGCGAAGCAGATCCACCACCATGAGACCTTCGATGTCTTCAAATCCATCCGCAAGAAAAATATATACTTTTTTATTCATTTCCCTGTAACCTCCATACATAACGACGTTTTATATATACCTGGCCTTTTTCCGCCTGAATCATAACACATCTTTGTTTGCAATGCGAGTGAATCTTTTTTTCTTGTCAAACAGAAAATTGCATGATATCTTATTAACTAAAATCAATTTTGTCCGAAAGGAGACATATTTTGCCCACGGCTGCTTTTTTTTGCAGACGTGGCCGCAAAATAGTCATCCGTGACCATTGAGTCAACCTGCAAAACTTCATTTTGAAAGGAGGGAAATAGATGGCAAATATAGAAGATTATCTCGACTGGAGAGGAGATCTGACCTTTGCCCAGGATCCCTTTAACGAAGTAGACAATCTCATTCTCGCGCAGCTTACCTATACGGATTTCGACGGCGCGGTTCCGGAACCCGGCGCTGACAGTGTCCCTTTGCGGGACGTCTATCAAAGGTACTTTCAGCTTCACGCCCGCGCTGAAATTCTGGCAAGAACCAATTTTACCAGATTAGCTCCGTTCCTTATGGATCGTCTCATACAAAGCGCCCGTTTCGCAGATCTGCGCTTTTCCGATTATGTGAACCATATCAGCCAGGCAACAGAGTCACAGATGGCAGCTGTCACTTATGAATTAAGTGACGGGACAAAATATGTCGCTTTCCGGGGCACCGACGATACCATAGTCGGCTGGAAAGAAGATTTTAATCTCAGCTTTCAGAATCAGACGGAAGGTCAGCGGCAGGCAATAGCCTACCTTGCCCGGATTGCCGCCAGGGATCAAAGTCCTCTCAGGGTCGGAGGGCATTCCAAGGGTGGAAATTTCGCTGTCTATGCCGCGGCTTTTTCCTCCGAACAGATCCAGGATCGGATTCTGGAAATCTATTCCAACGATGCTCCGGGATTTCGTGAGGAAATCACCCGGCAAGAAGGGTATCAGAGGATTATACCGAAAATAAAAGGGTTCATCCCACAGGATTCCGTAATCGGCCTTTTGCTCACCCACCGGACCCGCCCTACGATCATCCGCAGCAAAGGCATCGGCATCATGCAGCACGACGCCTTCAACTGGGAAGTCATGGGCAGGCGCTTTATCCACGAAACCAGGATTACGGACACCAGTGAATTTATAGAAGAAACCTTACGCGGCTGGCTCGACAGCATCGGCGACTCCCAGCGGGAGTCCTTTGTCAACTCCCTGTTTCAGCTGCTGGAAGCCTCCGGCGCCCGCACCCTCAATGAAATGGGCAAAGACAAAATCAATGTTCTGGCGGAAATGTTCCGCACCATGAATGAAATGCCGGAAAACAAACAGCATGAATTCTTCTCTTCCATCGGAAAACTCTTTCAAAGCGCCAAACAGACCATGCTGCAGAAAAAAGGGTCAGACCCCATGAATAAAGTGTGATCTTTTCCGTCCGCACTTTGCTCATGGGGGCTGACCCCTTTTTTTATTTATCTGACATCTTCTTGACTGTGAAAATAGCCAGCCCAATCGAAAGGATAAAACCGGCAAACGCGACAATCGGCATGCCGAAAGTTGTCTTCGGTTCAATATCCGTCAGGCACAGAATGCTGGAACCGAAAAACAGTACGCATGAGAACAAAGCCAGAATCATGCTTTTGACCGTACCGGTAAAGGTGTTCATCAGCTCCTCATATCCGGTCAGCTCCAGATTAATCTTCGTCCTGCCCTTCACAAGGTTTTTCAGGACATCCGCGGTAAGGACCGGTATCCTGGCCGCCTTCTTTCCAAGAGAAAGGGCCTCTTTACTGACCGTGATCAGAGACTGCTGCAAGTCAAAGTTCTGCTGCATACGTTCCATCAGCTTGCCTGAAATCATCTCAAAAAGATTCAGGGTCGGGCAAAGCTGTTCCAGAACGCCTTCGAAGGTAGCCAGGGAACGGACAAGCATCGTATACTCACTGGGCAGCGAGATGTAATTTGCGGAAGCCAGATTCATGATATCATCCAGCAGAACCGCCATGTCAAGCTGATCCAGATTTGCCACAGACATATATTTCTGCAGGAAAGCATCCACGTCATCCGTCAGCTTCTGACGATTCGTCTTTGAGGAAGCGGCTCCCATGGACATAATTGAGTTCACGAGAGTTTCCAGGTCGCTTTCAATCAGGGCAATGATCAGAGACTGGATCAGGTTGATATTTGCCTCCGAAATATGGCCCATCATACCAAAATCGATCCAGCAGATCTTTCCGTCCGTTACCATGATATTGCCTTGATGCGGATCTCCATGGAAGGTGCCGACATCCAGAATCTGATAGATATAGTTGTCAATCAGCACGGTGCCAAGCTCATCGCAGTCATACCCGTCCTCAATCAGACGATCCCTCTTGGAAACAGAGTACCCGTCGACAAAGGTCATGGTCATGATCCGCTCAGTCGAAAGCTCGTCAATAATCCGCGGGCAGGTGACCTTTTCAGCATCCTCAATACAGTTATCCCTGAAGAAACGGGTATGCTCCGCCTCCACGCGGAAATCGAGCTCCTCCTCGGTAACCTGCTCCAGCTCGGCGAGAACCGAAATCAGATCCAGCTGGCTTCCGTCATCCTCTTCACCGGAAACGCCGCCTACGAGCCCCGCAAGCTTTCTCAGAAGGACAAAATCCTCACGCATCATCTTTGCGATAAGCGGCCGCTGCACCTTTGTCACTACGCGGGTTCCGTCCTTCAAAACCCCGTAATGTGCCTGGCCGATCGAGGCGGAGCCAAGGGGCTCATCCCTGAATTCACTGAAGATCTCATCAATCTTCCTGCCTGTTTCCTGCTCAATCACCGCGCGGGCGACAGCCGGATCCAAAGGCTTTACATTCTGCCGAAGCGTTTCCAGCTCCTTACAGTAGCTTTCCGGAAGCAGATCCACGCGGCTGGACATGATCTGTCCGATCTTTACATAGGTCGGTCCGAGATCCTCCAGTGTTGTACGCAGTTCAACCGGAGTAAAGCCCCCCGCGTAGAAATTATGCTTTGCGAAAATGGAAAGGATCTCTCCGCCGCGGGTCTTTTCCCGCTTCCTCATCGCGGTAATATCGCCGCTTAAGAGTCTCCTTAAATCGTCGTTCAGTTCCTCCCTGTCATGACGGTGCTGTTTTGTCTTTAATTCCTTCTCCAGCTCCTTCTTTTCCTGTTTGGTTTTTTCAAGCTCCCTCTGGGCAGACGCCTGCTTGTCCTTCAGCGCCTTTTCCATCCTGGCTCTTTCTGCCTCGGCCTTCGATATTTCATCTTCCAGCTCTTTTCTCTTCTGCTCTCTCAGCTCCAGTTCCTTCTGGATCATCTGCTTCTCTTGCGTAAATTCTGTGTTTTCTCTTCTATTTCTTCTCTTTGCCATTTCATTCACCTCTTATTCGCTCTTGATTGGCCAGACCCAGATCAAACGCAATCCATAAAGCACAGCTGAAAACAACAGCACCCATCCGATCACCTTCATAAGCTCAGTAGGTGTACTCCAGTATGGATGGAAGAAAACCAGCCACCCGAACACAATCAGGCAAATACTCAACGGCAGCATAACCCACCATCCCTTGCGCTGGGAACGGCGCGCAAAAACCAGCGCATGCAGGATGCCATGGAGACCATCCACGATCAGGAAAGCGCCGAACACATAGCCCAGCACATACAGGGTATCGGTATCGTTCACCAGTACCAGCATACCGGTGATGGCAAGAATCAATGCAATAGTAAAAAAGGCGAAATTCGCCACCGTCCTTTTGCTGCTGACAAAATCCAATGTCAGTATAACGGCAATAATCAGCAAAACCGCGCCTAAACTGTCAATCAGATATGTAGTATATTCCTCAGGCCATATGACAAGCAGGATGCCCGCTGCCATCAGGATGATCATATTCATGATCGTCCTGGTCCTCAATTTACTTAATTCCTGAAAGAGCATATTTCAACCTTCTCCTCTCATAACGAAGTTTTGTTCGTTGACTTAGGATTGCCACGTAAATTTATCCTGTGAGACTTGTTCCATTTATTATCGCGGCTATCCCAAATGTCCTCGGATGACGTTTTGCCGCTTCGGCAGTCTGGCTCCCGAAAACAGCAGAATCAGTCTCCTGTATCAGGCGCAGGTCTTATGCGTCCTGCTCCGTCTTATCCGTTTCCTCTGCGGCCTCAGCTTCGCTTTCCTGTATCGGCTCCCCGCCCGTACCGTACTTCAGATCATATTCATCGGCTGCGGAGAAAAGCTCCAGTACAGCAAGCTTTGCATCACTGATCAGATAATCAATCGAGGCAAACTCGTCCTGAATCTGTGCCATTTTCCGATCCATGTATCTTTCAAGCTTCTTTTTGTCGATGGCTTCTTTTCTGTCCTGAATTCTCGCCTCAATGGTCATCTGCACCTTAAGAAGCTGGCTGCTGAGCCTGCTCTTGCTCTCCTCGCCGGCAATGCGGAGTCTCTCCTGCATGGCAGCGACATCGCCCTTTGCTTTGTTCATCTTCTCCTGGACTTTTTCCTGTCTCAGTTCACGCGCTTCCTTTGCTTCCGCGGAAGCATCCGCTGCCTTGGCGCTGAGTTCTGCCAGTTTTTCACTCAGCTCATACAGCCTTTCGTCTGTCTTTTTCACATTCCACCTCCATACTCTTGATCGGGATCTGTTCATTATTGCGCGGCCTTTTTACCGCCTGAATCATTCTCAGTCCCGAACGGAAATAATCTCTGATTCATATTGTTCCATTATAAGAATCTGCCTATTTTTTGTCAAGGCTGCCGATATTTTTTTCACACCGATAAGCGGACGGTTCTTTGTATGAATCTCAGCCAGGCCGATGACACTTTTCAGGAAATTTAACACTGGAATCCGCTCATTTTACATGACCTTTTGTTAGGATAGCCGCGAAAATAAATGGAACAAGCCTCACAGGATAAATCACTGCAGGCGAGGCGAAGGAGGAAGTCGATGCGGGCATCGACGACCGACGACAGCGAAGCATACAGTGATTTAGACGCGAGAATTGATCCATTTATTTACGTGGCAATCCTTACCTCATTCGAAAAAAATAATTGAGGCTGCACAATAAAATGTGATAAGATGGTACAGGCAGGAAAAAGCTCCTGACGGTTCCTGTGAAACGAATACAGCCTGACGATCAGGAGATCACAGAACCGTGCTCCTAATATAATTCGGCCTGTGTGGTACCTCGCAGCGGTCACCGCACAGGTCTGTCGATAAAATTAAAAGAGGTGTATAACAATGTCCCTGATTTATGCTCATCGCGGCGCATCCGGCTATGCTCCGGAAAATACGCTGGAGGCTTTTGAACTGGCAGCAAAAATGGGCGCCGACGGCGTGGAGCTGGACGTACAGATGACAAAGGACGGGGAAATCGTCGTCGCTCATGATGAAGGGCTCTCCCGCGTTTCCAACGGTTTTGGTCTGATCCATGACATGACGCTTGCCCAGCTGAAAAAGCTTTATTTCAACAAAACGCATCCCGAATACGCCAGGGCTACGATCCCAACCCTTCGGGAAGTTTACGAATTGCTGAAGCCCACTGGCCTTCGGGTAAATACAGAGCTGAAAAACCTTCGCCCGATTTATGATGATTTTGAAGAAAAATGCGTTAAAATCGCTTATGAGACCGGAATGACTGACCGTGTCATGTATTCCAGCTTCAATTATAAAAGCCTGGCGCGCATCAAGCAGCTTGATCCGTCCATCCAGGTCGGTATTCTCAAGCTTCCCATGACGGTGGTTTCACGGATCCCGACAAAAATAGCAGGCAATATCACAAAAGGAGTTTCGGACGCGATTCCGGCAGAGCTTTCCGACCGGATTTCAGGCGCCGCGTCTGATCTTTCCGAACGTATCTCAAGTGCCGCCTCCGGTTTCGCCGACGGGCTTTCAGGCGCTGCCTCCCATCTCACCACGCGTATTTCTAATGCCGCTTCCGGTTTCGCCGACGGTATTTCAGGCGCCGCCTCCGATCTCACCGGACGTATTTCTAATGCCGCCTCTGGTTTCGCCGACGGTATTTCGGGCGCCGCCTCCGATCTCACCGGACGTATTTCAAATGCCGCGCCTGACCTTACAGGACATATTTCAAATGCCGCCTCCGGTTTCACCGACGGAATTTCAGGCGCCGCCTCCGATCTCACCGGACGTATTTCTGATGCTGTTCCCTCCGACATTACAGAGCGAATCTCAAAGGTCATTCCCGCTGACCTCACCGAGTGTATCTCCTGCGCCATTCCCGGCAATCTCTCGGATATTCTCGGTCTCTTCGGTGAGGTTCCCGACTCTGTCGTGGATGAGGTACGCACAGTCGGCAGGTGCGATATCCTGGAATTCGCGAGAAAAAAAGGCATCGATGCCATCCATCCTCACATTTCCGAGCTCCCCGCCCTGATCGGCAAAGCCCGCGCTATGGGCATTCAGCTGAATGTATGGACCACCAATTCCGAGGAAGATATCCGCATGTGTCTTCTCACAGGCGTCAATTCTATTATCGGAGACTACCCCGACCGGATGTTTAAGCTAAGAGAATCTGCAGCATTTAAAGGACCACAGATATGAATCTCATCCCAATCAGCACCCTGGATACCCCGGAGGTATCCCTTTACGCCCAGAGCCGGGAGTCTCAGCTCGCCCATTATTTCGAACCGGCTCCCGGCCTGTTCCTGGCTGAAAGCTGTCATGTGATCGAGCGGGCTTTGGATGCAGGCTGTCAGCCGCTCTCCTTTTTAGTGGAAACTGAAAAACTGAAGGATCCTTTTACCCGCCGGCTCCTTGAACGATGTGAAGGAACTCCTGTTTATGCCGCAAAGCCTGCTCTCCTCCGGGAGATCATCGGTTATCATCTGACCGGCGGAATCCTCAGCGCGATGTACCGAAAGGAGCTTCCTTCCGCTGCCGCTCTTTGTACCGCATCCCGGCGTATCGCTGTGATGGAAGCCGTCACCAATCCTACGAACGTAGGAGCCATTTTCCGCTCAGCAGCAGCCCTCGGCATGGATGCCGTATTGCTGCAAAAGGGATGTTCCGACCCACTCTATCGCCGCGCAATCCGCGTCAGCATGGGCAATGTTTTTCAGATCCCCTGGACAGTACTATCCGAAACGGATTCGGAACAGTTATTTCCCCTTCTTAAATACCACGGCTACCAGACCATCGCCATGGCACTGACAGAAAACGCGGTGCGTCTGCAGGATCTTTCAGTTGAGCCGGATGAAAAACTGGCAGTCTTTCTCGGAAATGAAGGCTACGGTCTTTCTCCCCAGACCATTCAGGCCTGCGACACAGTCGTCATGATTCCCATGAAGCATCATGTCGATTCTCTTAATGTCGCCGCCGCCAGCGCTGTGGTTTTCTGGGAACTGACCGTATAAAACATTTTGGATTGCATCGGCAAGACCCTGATTCTGCGGATCGTTTCACAGCGGATCTGCTCTCGGGATTCCGCAGCCGCTCAGAATCTTCTCATTTCTGCATGACTTTTATAGCCAAACATACGAAAAAACCTGATATTAAGGATCACGGCATCAGCTCCGCCGCAAAGAGATCCTTAATATCAGGTTTATTATTTTCTTACGCCAATGCTGCCAGAGCCTGCTCCAGGTCAGCCAGGATATCATCGACATTCTCGATACCGACGGAGAACCTGACCAGATCCGGCGCGACGCCGGCGGCAAGAAGTTCTTCATCGGACATCTGGCGGTGAGTCGTAGATGCCGGATGCAGCACGCAGGTGTGGGCGTCTGCCACATGGGTGGCAATCATAGCCACTTTAAGATTGCCCATAAAAGCCTCTGCAGCATCCCGGCCTCCCCTGACGCCAAAGGAGATCACGCCGCAGCTGCCGTTCGGCATATACTTCTTCGCCCGTTCATAATACCTGTTTCCGGGAAGCCCGGGATAATTGACCCAGGTAACCTTTTCATGCTTTTCCAGGTATTCCGCGACCTTCTGGGCATTGCTGCAATGACGCGGCATCCGAACTGCCAGAGACTCCAGTCCCAGATTCAGGAAATAAGCATTCATCGGAGACTGTATGCTGCCCAGGTCACGCATCAGCTGTGCGGTAGCCTTGGTGATAAAAGCGCCCTCCAGGCCGAATTTCTCCGCATAGGTAATACCATGATAGGATTCATCCGGCGTAGTCAGTCCGGGGAACTTGTCTGCATGCGCCATCCAGTCAAACTTTCCGGAATCGACAATCGCGCCGCCTACAGTGGCGTCATGGCCGTCCATATACTTCGTGGTGGAATGAGTGACAATATCCGCGCCCCATTCGATCGGCCTGCAATTGACCGGCGTCGCAAAGGTATTGTCCACGATCAGCGGCACTCCGTGCGCATGGGCAGCCTTTGCCCACCGTTCGATATCAAAGACAATCAACGCGGGATTCGCGATGGTTTCACCGAAAACAGCCTTTGTATTGGGGCGGAACGCCGCCTCAAGCTCCTCGTCAGAGCAATCCGGATCCAGGAACGTAAAATCAATCCCCATCCTCCGCATCGTAACATGAAACAGGTTATAGCTCCCCCCGTAAATAGCCGAAGAAGAAATCACGTGATCTCCCTGCCCCGCGATATTAAAAATCGAGAAAAAGGTCGCCGCCTGTCCCGAAGAAGTCAGCATCCCTGCGGTGCCGCCCTCCAGCGCTGCAATCTTTGCAGCTACCATGTCATTCGTCGGATTCTGCAGACGGGTATAAAAATACCCCGGAGCCTCCAGATCAAACAGCTTCGCCATCGCCGTACCCGTATCATACTTAAATGTCGTGCTCTGTATGATCGGGATCATACGTGATTCGCCATTTCCAGGCGTATAACCAGCCTGGATACACTTTGTCTCTAAATTCATCGATAAACCTCCTGCTGTAAACTTTTCATTGCCTTTACCATATCATTTCAAGGAAAGGATTGTCAAGACTTACAGATGAGTCAGGGTTTCAAGCAGTAACCGATCGCTCAGTTATCTCCCGGATCAGGCAGCAAAAACCGCAATCCTGGAGCGGAAGTCCGCTGCGTTCACAAGATAAAATACACATGACAACAGAAAAGGTGAGCCAGGAAATCTGCCTCCTGACTCACCTTCGCACTGATCCGCTATGACGCCCCGCAATTTACGCTGTGTCACAGCTGTTTCTGTCATGTTTTCATTCATGATTGAATCGGCAAAAGCCTGAGCATTTCATGAACTTTCTGATCGATGAATCACTTCATCAATGCCGCCAGAATATTCAGCAAATCGCCGCCATTGAATGTACTGACCGATGGCTGGGAATTTCCTGTTCCGCCAAACATCGAGCCAAGGAGTCCTCCAAGGCTGTTGTTTTGCTGCTGGCCGCCCCCGAGAAGGCTTCCCAGAAGATTGCCTGTATTTTGCTGCTGTGTTCCGCCCAACAGACTTCCCAGAAGGCCGCCGCTTTGCTGTTGTTGCTGCGGCACCCCCAGAAGGCTTCCCAGAAGGCCGCCGCTTTGCTGCTGTTGCTGCGGTACCCCCAGAAGGCTTCCCAGAAGACCGCCGCTTTGTTGCTGCTGCGGTGCCCCCAGAAGTCCTCCTAAAAGACCTCCGCCCGCATTGGACTGGGAACCGCCAAGCCCCAAAAGACTTCCAAGTAAGCCAATGCCATTTACCGCGCTCTGCTGTGTCCCTCCAAAGATCGTCATCAGCTCTGAGAAATCCAGCCCATCACTAAAATCAACCTTCGATGCCGCGTAAAGCATGGAAAGAAGCGCCGGAGCAATACTTGCCAGTCCTCTTGTGACCTGTTTCTCATCCATATTGGTCTGTGATGAAAGCGTCTGGACTACCTTCTGCGTATCATTTCCAAAAATGTGGCGTACGATTTTCTCTCCATCCTCTACATCTGCCTCACCGATCTGACGGGCAGTCGTACTGCGGTTTGTATGCGCGTTCAACGCTTCCTTCAGGTTCCTTGCCCCTTCCTTAGACTGGGCATTTTTCGTCATGCTTCCCACCAGAAGCGGCAGCGAAGAAGCCAGAAGCTTCTGTGCCTGCTCCTGTGATGCTCCCGTCTGCTTTTCCAGCGCGCTCAGAGACTCCGGTGATGCCATCGATCCCATCAACATGTCCAAAAAATCCATTTTCTTCTCCTTTCCCATCCCTTCTGTATGGCCTTCTTTTCACGATCGTCTACACGTGGTTATACTCATGAACGCAAATAAGGATCTGTGCATAAATAACCTTTACATCCGGCGCGTCTGAATCCGCCCGGGCCGCGTTGCAGTCAGTCGCTGCAGCCCGCTGCTGCTCCTTCTGCCGCCTTGCCCGGAGGAATCTTCCTGCACATCTGTATAGGTTCGGATTGCCACGTAAATAAATGGATCAATTCTCACGTCTAAATCACTGTATGCTTCGTTGTCGTCGGTCGTTGATGCCCGCATCGACTTCCTCCTCCGCCTCGCCTGCAGTGATTTATCCTGTGAGACTTGTTCCATTTATTTTCGCTGCTATCCTTATTTTTCACAGCTCCTGACTGCCGTTTTGTATTGAGGCATGCCAAAAACCTGTTACTCGTCATCCTCCCAATCGAAGAAATCATCCGGACGGTTCAGACTCTGCTTTAACTGTCTCAGCTTTTTCAGACGCTTCTTACGTCCCGTTGTAATAAACATAATGATCAGCAGAACCAAAATCATAGGAGCCGCGATCATCGGCGCAATATAGATCGGCTCAATGATAAGCGCGTCAGCTGTAACGAGCGCCGGACCGTGAACATTTTCAACACGATGGGCGCGGACCAGCAGACGATGTGTATTAATACCATACGGCGTACAGGTCACAAGGGTAAAATAATCTTTATTCCTTTTGATCTGCAGATCAGACAGATTTGTCGGCTCCACAATACGGATCTGATCAACCTCATAAGTCATTGTATAATTCAATACCGTGAACGTAAAAAGATCTGTCTCGATCAGTTTATCCAGATCCGTAAACAGTCTTGCCGAAGGAAGGCCGCGGTGACCGCTGACGACACAATGCGTTCCCAAACCGCCAACCGGCAGGGAAGTCGCCTCCAGATGACCGATCGCGACCTGCAGAACACTGTCCGACGTACCATGATAGACCGGCAGCTTGATATTAATCTTAGGAATATCAATATACCCCATAATTCCGGAGCCATCCACATCCAGCAGGCTGTTGTACTCCTCGATCTCTTCTTCCGTCATAGACCAGCGTGCGCCGCTCCTTGCCAGACGTCTGTTGTACCTGGCTGCGGCATCGATGATCTCCTGATAGTCCTCCGTCTTCATGTCGGTAACGGCATCCAGATAGGAAGCCACCGCCCGGGACTGATGGAAAGAATTCCACCAGTCGGAAAACGTAGGATATGCAATCAATCCGGCTCCGATCATGCCGATCAGCAGCAGCACCAAAGTACTCCAATTCTGCTGAAACCAGTTCTTTGGAGCCTCCACGGCCGGCATTGCTTCTCCCGCATACTCATCTTTCGGAGATTCATTATCAGCCGGCCCATCACCCGGGGAATCCCCTGAACCAGCGCTTACCTTCGTCTCCGATCCGCCGGCAGCTGCACTTTCTGCCGCCTCCCCGGCTCCGCCCTGCGCAGGCTCACTCTTCGCCCCGGCATCCTTGCTCTCCGACGCTTCACCCTTCGAATCGGAATCCTTACCCTCCGATGACTCGCTCTTCCCTTCAGAGTCCTTGCCCTCCGATGGCTCACTCTTCACTTCAGAGTCCTTGCCCTCCGATGACTCCCTCTTCACTTCAGAGTCCTTGCCCTCCGACGACCCGCTCTTCCCTTCAGAGCCCTTGCCCTCCGACGACTCGCTCTTCACTTCAGAATCCTTGCCCTCCGATGGCTCACTCTTCGATTCAGAATCCTTGTTCTCTGGCAGCTCGCTCTTTGATTCGGGTTTCTCCACCTCAGAAGTCTTGCCGGATTCACTTTCCGACATCTCAGGCACATCAGAAGGATTCTCCGGCAAGCCAGAATCTCCCTTCCCCTCCGCTCCAGCGGAATTAACATGTTCATTTGCCATAATCGGCTTCTATCCCCTTTTTCATATACTTAGGCACTATCATAAATAAAAAAATCAATCGCAGAACTATTTATTCTATTTTATTTATGAACGGCTCCTGATGATATAACACCGCAGCAAAGCACTGCAAACAGCAAAACTCATCTAAAAGAATTTGACTGCCCCTATTATGACATTTTTCAGACAAAAACGCAAGGAGATTTATAAAAACACCCCTGAAAGTACCTGAATCTCAATTCAAAGTACCGAAGCACATATCAGCCTCCGCCAACAGCCCGGCTGTTATTTTTCGGCTGAGCGAATGTGACATCGATCCGGGAGCCCGCGTAAACCTCGAAGCCGAGCGTCAGGTTATAGTCCTTCCCCTGAGCAGTTAAACTCAGAGCTGTGAAACACTATTCAGACCTTAAAAAGAAACGTCCCTTTTCACCTTTCCGTTAACAGCTCGGCTTATTAATAAATGGCGGACGGATCGATGTCACAATGAGCGATGCATTCGAAAAATAATTGACGAGACTGAAACCGATGGGAGACTTAAGGACTGAGGTGGCTCCGGCTCTTCCGGAGACACCTCAGACCTTTAGTCTCCCACGGGAGATGGCTCGACTGTTATTTTCCGGCTGAGCGAATGTGACATCGATCCGGGAGCCCTCGCGAACCTCGAAGCCGAGCGTCACGCTGTCTTTACTTAGGCTCCGGGAATCATCACAGTCTCACCGCTCCTCCCGGAAATACGCAAGCCCCAGACTATGCGGCGGCTGCTTCTCCCTGTTATTCCGAACACTGGAAATCACCAGCACGATAATCGTCACAACGTAAGGAAGCATCTTATACAACTCCTTCACCGCCAGATTCAGGCCGGACGGAATATACATATGCAGAATATACAGCCCCCCGAACAAGAACGAAGACACCACCCCCAGGTTCGGCCTCCAGATCGTAAAAATAACCAGCGCGATAGCCAGCCATCCCCTGTCGCCAAACGCATTGTTGCTCCAGACCCCGCTGGCATAGTCCATAACATAATACAGTCCGCCCAGCCCGGCAATCATACTGCCGATACAGGTCGCCATATACTTATACTTTCCCACATCGATGCCGGCGGCATCCGCAGTCATCGGGCTCTCTCCCACCGCCCGCAGATGCAGGCCAACCCTTGTATGATTCAGGATATAAGCCGCCACCAGTGAAACAATAACCGCCACATAAGCCAGAAATCCATAGGAAAGAAAAACCTTGCCAAACCACCCGAGCCTCTCAGCCGCCGGCAAAGAAGCATGAAAAAACGCGCTGGTAGAAGACAGGGCAATCGAAGGCACCGAGCTGCCGCTCAGCTTGATCAAAGAGCCTCCGAAGAAATTCCCCACTCCCACGCCAAACGTAGTCAACGCCAGTCCCGTAACATTCTGGTTCGCCCGAAGCGAAACCGTCAGAAAACAATAAATCAGGCCCATGATAAGAGAACCGACCAGGCAGCAGACCAGCGGGATCAGAATCGCCAGAATCCCGTTGATATCTTCCTTCGAGGCCAGAGACTGCTCATATAAAAACGCCCCGATTACGCCGCTGATGCCGCCGACATACATGACGCCCGGAATCCCCAGGTTCAGGTTTCCGCTCTTTTCCGTCAGCGTCTCTCCCGTGCTGCCAAAGAGAAGAGGAATCCCCTGCACCACGGCCCGGGGAATAAAAGAAACCAGATCAAACATCCTCACGCCACCTCCCTGGCTGTTTTTTTACGCATCCGGATCTGATACGCAATAAAGAATTCACTTCCGATAATAAAGAACAAAATGACGCCCGTCAGGATATCAGAAAAAGATGCGTTCAGCCCCATCTTGGAGGCCACTTCACCCGCGCCTCTTTCCAGAAAAACCAGCAAAAACGAGGTCAGGACCATCCAGATCGGATTAAACTTTGCCAGCCAGCTGACCATAACCGCAGTAAAACCACGTCCACCTACCAGCGTTGTCGTAAGCGTATGATTTGTCCCGCCTGTCAGCAAAAGTCCGGCTATACCGCACAATGCGCCGGACAGGAGCATGGTACGGATAATAATCCGGTCCACCTTTATGCCGACATACCGGGCGGTATTCTCACTTTCCCCTACCACAGCGATCTCATACCCATGCTTGGAAAAATTCAGATAGAAATACATACCGATGCAAAGAATAAGGACAATGACGATATTCAAAAGATACTTCTGACCAAACAGATCCGGCAGCCAGCCGATGTTGTCATTCGGGTTAATGATGCCGATCTGTCCGGATCCCTTGGGCGATTCCCATACAACGCAGAAATAAGCAACCAGCTGGGTAGCTACATAATTCATCATCAATGTAAACAGCGTTTCATTCGTGCCGAATTTCGCCTTAAAATAAGCCGGAATCAATCCCCATATGGCACCTGCCGCAACGCTGGCTGCAACCATGCACAGGATTACCGCCCAATTCGGCAGGATATTTCTCAGCATGATCATGCAAGCCGCAGAAGCAAGGCAGCCGACCAACGCCTGCCCCTCACCGCCTATATTCCAAAAACGCATGCGGAAAGCCGGCGTCACCGCCAGGGAAACGCACAAGAGCATGGCAACGTTTTGCAGCGTCACCCAGATTTTGCGGGGAGAACCAAAAGAACCGTTAAATGTGACAGCATAAATCTGCAAAGGATTCTGCCCCGTCATAACGACGCTGATCAGCGCGCAGACGGCAAGCGCCAGGATCACTGCAGCGAGCCGGATACCCCAGACGGCATACCAGGGAAGGGCTGCTCTTCTTGAAATATGGAACAACGGCTCCTTCTTTTTCGATTTATCCATTGTTCTTCTCACCTCCCACATGCGTCATCATCATGCCGACTTTTCTCTTATCCGCGCCGCGTCCCGGGATAATCCCGCTCACCTTCCCGCCGCAAAGCACAAGGATCCGGTCCGCCAGCTCCAGCAGCACATCCAGATCCTCGCCTACATAAATCACGGCGACGCCGTTGGCCTTCTGCCGGTTCAAAAGATCATAAATCGTATAAGAAGAATTGATGTCCAGCCCACGTACGGGATAAGCCGCCATCAATACCTTCGGCGTAAAAGCAATCTCACGGCCGACCAGAACCTTCTGCACATTTCCGCCCGAAAGCCGTCTTACCGGTGTATTCACGCCGGGGGTAACGATCTCCAGCTCCCTGATGATCTGCTCGGCCTGTTCCTTCGGCGCTTTACGGTCAACAAATCCCAGATGTCCCTTCCGATAGCTGCGGAGCATCATATTGTCCGTAATCCCCATGCTGCCGACCAGGCCCATTCCCAGACGGTCCTCCGGCACGAAGGAAAGACGAATGCCAAGCTCCCTGATTTCCTGCGGATTTTTATGCCTGAGATCCACGATCTCATCCTCCCAGAAGAGGACATTCCCGGAATCCACCCATTTCTTAATTTCTTTCGTGGACATCCCGTCAAAGGAAACCGGCCGCATGTTCTCATCATGAAAAGCGCCTTCGGCTCCCAGCTCCTTCACCCGCTTCATGCTCTTATGAAAAAAGGTCACCGGCTTATCCTTTTTCGGGTTGGTAAAGATAATCTCTCCGCTCTCCAACGGCTGCAGTCCGATAATCGCCTCCAGAAGCTCCTTCTGCCCGGAACCCGCAATCCCGGCAATACCGAGGATTTCACCGGAATATGCGGTAAAGGAAACATCATCCACCTTAACCATGCCCTCTTCATTCCGCACGGTCAGATGCTTCACCTCCAGCCGGGGCATCGGATTCACCGGTTCCGGCCTCTTGATATTCAGCGAAACGGCATGCCCTACCATCATGTTGGTCATTTCCTGGGCGTCCGTATCCTTCGTCAGCACATCGCCGACATACTCTCCATGACGCAAAACGGCTACACGATCTGAGAGCTCCTTCACCTCATGCATCTTGTGGGTAATGATCACGATCGCCTTGCCATCGTCGCGCATGCTCTTCAGTACCGCAAACAGCTTGTCCGTTTCCTGGGGCGTAAGCACGGCTGTCGGTTCGTCCAGAATCAGGATATCCGCCCCGCGATAAAGAACCTTGATAATTTCTACGGTCTGCTTCTGGCTGACGGACATGTCATATATTTTCTGGTTTAAATCCACCTCAAATCCATAGGCATCACAGATTTGGCTGATTTTTGTCCGGGCCCCCTTCAGATCCAGCTGCCCATCCAGACCCAGGACGATATTTTCCGTCGCCGTCAATACATCCACTAGCTTAAAATGCTGATGAATCATGCCGATCCCAAGATCAAAGGCTTCCTTCGGGGAACTGATCGTTACCGGTTTCCCGTCAATGGCGATCTCGCCTTCATCAGGATAATATATCCCGGAAAGCATGTTCATCAGGGTCGTCTTCCCGCTGCCGTTTTCCCCCAGCAGCGCCAGGATTTCTCCACGATAAATGTCAAGATCCACTTTGTCATTGGCGACGACTTTACCGAAACGTTTCGAAATATGTTTCATGCTGACCGCAGCTATCCTGCCATCCAAAAGATTTCCTCCTCCCGCTTTCTTCTGAAACAACGAACGGGCTGTCCCGCTCTACCAAAGAACCGTGACAGCCCGCAGTTTTACAAGGAGCTCTTTATGCGCCTAAAATCTCAATACCATCAATGTCCAGATCGAAGTACGGAGCAGAACGGTACTCGGACTCTGCGAAATAACCGTCCTTGATAACCTCTGTTTCGCCTACGAAGTCGCCCATGTCATCTACGTCTGCCTGATAAGAGGTAAGCTCCTCACCTCCGACTGTGAAAGCAGATGTATCAAAAACATGGATGCTGCCGTCAGCCAGTCCGGCCTTCACTTCCTCGATCTTCTCGGTTGTGCCTTCTGCGGCTACTGCCTCATTGATCTCGGTAAGCTCAACAGAACCGGTCTCGATCGTGCCTGTCCAGTCCGCCGCGATCTCTTCGCCGTTAGCCACGCAGCCGATCATATACTCAAAATACGGTTCCCAGTTGATACGGGAGGAAACGATGAAAGTATTCGGGCATGCGGAAATTGTGCTTCCGTTATAGGAAACATCCGGTACGCCGGCGGTTTCGCAGGCAGTCGGAGCGCCCCAGGAATCAGCATGCTGGCTCATCAGCTTGCAGCCGCGGCTGATCAGCATCTGTGCGCCTTCCTTCTCAAGGGCTTCATCATACCAGGAATTTGTAAAGGTAACCTCCATGGTGGCTGTCGGGCAGACAGAACGTGCGCCAAGGAAAAAGCTGGTATAACCGGACTTCACCTCTGCATACGGGAACGCGCCGACATAACCGATCTTAGCCTCATCCTCCGTAAACTCACCGTTCGCGATCATCTCGTTCAGCTTCATGCCTGCGGCTACGCCTGCAAGATAACGCCCCTCATAGATTGAAGCAAAAGAATTGTGATAATTGGCAAGACCTACGGTATGCGCCTGTGTACCGGTCGCATGGCAGAACTCGACTTCCGGGAACTCCCTTGCAGCCTGAATCATGAAAGACTCATGTCCGAAGCTGTCGGCAAAGATAATGTTGCAGCCCTCATCAACCAGGTTGGCGGCCTCATCATAGCACTCCTGGCCTTCCGGAATGTTTGTGCGAAGCTCATACTCGATCCCAAGCTTTGTGCAGGCTTCTACTGCAGCATCAAGGAAATTCTTATCATAGGTAGAATTTTCATCATGCAGGAAAATAAAACCGACCTTAACGTTTTCCTCCGCAACAGCCTTATCCGTCTTTACCACTGCAAAAACAGCGCTCAGACAAAGTACAAGAGCCATCATAAAGGTGAGAAATTTCTTCATGTTGATTTTTCCTCCTTTGGAATGGAAATAAAAAAGAATGAAAATATTATCAATCGCCCCGGCGCTGCCGGGACGAAGTGTTACCTGGCCTGTCAGTCTTCCTCTTCCAGCAGAATGGTTCCTTCGTGAATAGCCTTAACCACGGAAAGCGACTCCAGATGAATTCCTTTCTCCCTGAGCATCTTTCCGCCCGGCATAAAGCCTTTTTCAACCACAATCCCGATCCCCACCACTTCGCAGGCCAGCTGCCTGCACAGCTCGATCATGCCATTGCAGGCCTGGCCGTCCGCCAGGAAATCATCAATGATCAGAACCCTGCTGCCTGCCGGAAGGTATTTTTTCTCAACGTGAATCACATTTTCCTTTTTATGGGTAAAGGAATAAACCCTGGCCTGCGCCAGGTTCTCGGACTGAACCACCGTAGCGCCTTTTTTTGCAAAAACAACAGGGAGATCTCCCATTGCATGCGCTGTGGCAGTGGCTATCGCAATCCCGCTGGCTTCGATCGTCAGAATAATCGTCGGTTGATCCGAGCGAAACCGTGCGGCAAACTCTTCTCCCATCTGAAACAAGAGTGCCGTATCAATACGATGATTCAGGAACATGTCAACCTTTACGATATCCGTTCCCAGTCCCTGGCCTTGCGTTAAAATTGCTTCCCGCAGCTGCTGCATTAGAAACTCTCCCTTTTCTCATATTTTTATTCATGATTAAATAAAGGATCGATAAACCGTTGAGAAACCCCTGATTCCGGGAACGAAATCCGTTCCGCGCAGAACCGTATCAGCCCTCAGAATCCACATGAGCTCCCGGCGCTCCGGAGCTCTCAGGATCTCAATGATTGAGTCTTTCTCAACCGTTTTTTTAATATACAAGATAAGATTCAAAAGCACAAGTCTTTTCGCAAAATCAATGTGATTTTCAGCGATTTGACACTATTTTAGCAAAACGTGTCGGAAACTACCGGCAAAATTAAGGTATGAATACAGCGCAAAAACAGGGGGCAAATTCTTGCGCTCCCTGCCGGTCAGCCCAAGGATTTACCCCCCTGTTTTTGTTTATAATCCTGCCTGTTTTCTGTTATTCTTCCATTGATTTTGCTTCCAGCAGCGCTTCGTTTGCTTCCTCAACAAGGAGAATGGCCATGGCGTTGCACTCCTCAGCATAGCGTTTCAGATATTCCACAGCTGTCGCTTTGTCCTTGGCTTCTGCCTCTGCTTTCTTTGCTTCCAGTTCTTTTTTCGCTTCCTCAACCAGCATCTGCATCTTAATCAGCATGCTGTTCCATTTTCCTTCTTTCCGTTCCGACATAATCCGGATATTTTCCTGCGCGGCAACGAGATCACTCTTTGCATCTGCCAGTCTTTTTTCAAGCTCGTCCTTTGCCACCATTCCCGCAATCTGAACTGTTTCCGAAAGATCCGCAACTGTCATCTTGATTTTATCTACGATCTCATTCCACTGATCCTGTGACTGAATGCTTCCCATACTTCATTCCTCCTATTCCATAATGATAATGATTGCATCGACAAACCTGATTCTGCGAATCGCTTCGCGGCAGGACTGCCAACACGCAATCCGTCTCCTGTTCATAACAGGTGCATCTGCATAAGTACACAATAACACGATCCGGCATTTTATACAATAGGATTGCTCATAGTTTCCAAAAAATCCAGGTCTCGTTGACAGTTTTGCTTCAATATGCTATTCTTACGACAAAACTTCATTATGATGAAATGATCCGTCCAGCAGACGAGACAATATTACCCGGGAGGCACAGTTATGAGAATCAATATGGTGATTGGCGGCGGCACAGTCGCTGCGGTAGGGCTTACACTCACGATCGTAGAGTTCAAGGGCTATCGGCTCGCCACCCAGATCATCAAAGACCTGCGGTGGGATAACCCGCTCTTTGGCGACAGCAACGCTCCCAGCATCCCGATCTGGCTGAATAACCTGCGCCTGGCTAAAATTATGCTGGTAGTCGGGATTATCCTCCTTCTTGCCGGCATCGGCGTCACCATATATGGGCTTTTTACCAACCCGCGCGAGGACGAAGATCTCGAAGAAGCACTATTATGAAGGCGATGCTGCGGATGCTCCGACGAATTCGTGCTTTACATTCGTAGCTTACCGTGTCGTGAAGCAGCAGCTCCTTTTTCAGCCAAAAAGACCGTCGTGAATACACGACGGTCTTTTTGTATGCAGCTCCGCGAAAAGCCATGGTCCGAAGGATCCTGAACTCAGCCTCTCTGCAAACATCATAATATTGATTCTATATATCTTTATGCAGCCGGTTCTTCCTCTGCTGCATCATCAGCCGCATCCTCTGCACCTTCTTCAGCCCCGTCTGCCAACAGACCCTCGATCTCCTCAGCGGCCTCCTCAGCTGCATCTTCCAGCTCTTCCTCTGCTTCCTCAACAGCTTCTTCAGTCTCTTCAGCTACCTCTTCTACAGCTTCTTCTGCCTCTTCTACAGCCTCTTCTGTCTCTTCTGCAGCCTCTTCTGTCTCTTCTGCAGTCTCTTCAGCTGCCTCTTCCACCTCTGCGGCGGCCTCTTCTACGGCTTCTGCAGCCTCTGCTGCCTCTTCCTCTACAGCCTCTGCAGCTTCTTCAACCTCTGCAGCAGCTTCTGCGGCTTCTGCTTCAGCCTCTTCTTCCACAGCCTCGGCTTCTTCCGAGTCTTCCTCATCCATGGAAGCGAACAGCTCTTCAAACAACTTGGTCAGACATTCTTCAATCAGTTTGTCAATGTTTTCCTTTGTCACCATCTCTCCGTTATACTCAATGGAAGTATACTCCGGATGTTCCTCAAAGAGGTTTGCAATTTCACTCAGATAAGAGATCTCGAAATTATCAATTACTCTTTTTGCGTCCTCTGCGGTAAGGTCAACCTCCTGGCACAGAGCATCAAGCTCTTCCGCGTCATCCGGATTCTCCGCCTTCTTTTCTTCCGTTACCGTCCACACAGAGTCCTCACCCTGAGCCAATGTCCAGACGGAAAGCTCCTCAGCGCTGCCTGCCAGATGCAGTTCTTCTCCTTCTGCGGCATAATTGCCCTGACGGACACAGCCGAGCACCTTCACGGAACCATCATCCAGAGCCTTTTTCGTATCATGAAGACTGACCGCGCTCACCGTGATGTCTCCTGCTTCGAGAGTTTCTGCATTCTGTTCCTTGGTATAAGCGGCAATCGCTTCTTTCTGCGCCTCGTCTTCTTCGATCTCTTTCTTGATTCTCTCATATTCAGACTCATCTTCCTCAGAGCCTTCTCCGCCGCCCAGGAAGGAGCCTACCAAAGTACCGATCGTATCAAAATCGAGAGACCCGTCTTCTGTCGTCACCATATCAACGATACCCTCTACGGTCTCATAAATCTGGCTGTTCGCATCGCCCAGCTGTTCGCTGAGAGTGCCAAGGATACCATCGACATCTATGCCTTCCGGTACCAGCCCGCTCAAAGGACCGCCTTCTCCCAGAAGCTCGCTGACAATGCCGTCTTCACTGATCAGACCGTTCAGCTCACCGCCTTCTCCGAAAAGAGCGCCAATGCCGGTGATAATGTTATTCAGAGTAGATTCTGTTCCCTCGGCAGCATCCTCTGCAGCTTCTCCGCCTTCTTCGACGGCCTCTTCCACTGCTTCAGCGCCTTCTTCGACGGCCTCTTCCACTGCCTCAGCGCCTTCCTCGACAGCCTCTTCCACTGCCTCAGCTGCCTCTTCCACCGCTTCAGCGCCTTCCTCGACGGCTTCTTCCGCTGTCTCTTCCACAGCCTCAGCTGCCTCTTCTACGGCGGCCGCTTCCTCAGCGCTGACTACAGCCGGCGCGACTAACGTTGCCCCAAGGCTGAGAGCCATTATCACTGCCAACATTTTTCTGTTCTTCATTTGTGTCGTCTCCTTTTTCTTTTAAAACAGACAATCTTGTTCCCACTGTCAGAATTCTCATCCCGCATTCCCGGCCGGAAATTGATACGTACAGGAAACGTAAAATCCGCGTCTGCTTATGCATGCAGGAAACGTAAAATTCACGCCTGCTTATGCATACAGAATAAAAGGACAATCCTGCCGCCAGTGTCAAGTGGATTTGGATTTGTGTAATCTGTACATCCACTTACGAATAATCATAGCGCGGCATGTCCAACACATGTCCATCATATTTGTATAAACATTTCTTTTCACCAGAATTTCACATTTCAGGTCCATTGTACCGTACACACAGCATCGTTAAATCATCAAACTGCGGAGCCTCCCTGACAAAATATCTGACATCCTCCCGCACGGCTTTCAGCAATTCTTTCAGATCCTTTTCCTTTGACCGGTTCAGCAGCCTGAGCAGCCTGTCTGTTCCGTACATATGCTCATCCGGATCCGTTGCCTCCGGTACGCCATCCGTGTATACAAATAATGTGGAACCCGGTTCCAGCACCAGAGAATACTCCTTATACCGGATCCCCTCCATACAGCCAAGGGCAGGACTGTGCTTATCCTTATACAGGACATACTCCCCACCAGCCTGTTGTACGACCGGATATTCATGCCCGGCGTTCGCGGCTGTCAGTACGCCGCTTGTCAGGTCAAGGATGCCGAACCATGCCGTAACGAACATATCGTTCCGGTTTTTCGCGCTGATACGGTCATTGGATTTTGCCAGTACTTCCCCGGGAGAATAACCTTCGGCAGCAAGGCTCCCGATGATAATCATCGACGCCATCATGAACAAAGCAGCCGGTATTCCCTTTCCGGAGACATCCGCGATGACCATGCACAGATGATCCTGATCCAGCAGGAAGAAATCATAGAAATCCCCTCCTACTTCCTTTGCCGGATCCATGACTGCGTAAATATCCACATCCTTTCTGTCCGGGTATGCGGGAAACCGGTCGGGAAGAAGAGCGTTCTGAATCTTGGCGGCGACAGAAAGCTCGGTATGCATCCTTTCCCGCTCAGCAGTCACCTTGATCAGGTCCTCTTCATACAACGCTATGCTGGCCTCCATATTCTTCAAAGCCTCACCCAGATCCTCCATCTCATCTCTTGTATGGATATCCAGGCCTTCAAAACATCGTTGTTCTTTCTTCCCCTCGCTCTGATTCTTCAGAAATCGGTTTGCGGCATCGGCAACCTTTTTTATCGGTCCCACAATTCTCCGCCACATAAAGATCCGCGCCGCAATCATCACGATCACGATCACAAAAATCATCACAACCAGATACAGAGCCGTGTATATAGCCGCATACACGTTTACGCTGATCAGCATGATATCGGCAAAAGCGACGGCATAAATCTCCCCTTTTTCGTCCCGGATCTGAATCCCTGCCGTCAAAGTATCTTCAGATCTTTTTTTATTATCATTATCTATTACATAGAGAGGAACCGGCATGGTCTCCTCCGCCTCTGTATCCTGATTAATGAATGTGTCCAGCTCTTCCTGCGTGGCATCATACCACATACCGACGCGGCCTGTCACCAGATTCACCTCGTTTTCAGGATCAATCAGAATAACAAACCTTTCTGTTTCCGGATCCAGCATCGCAATATATGTATCTTCAAACAAAAAGAGCTTCTGCTTCTCCCGCAGTTTTGAATACGCATCCCGGTAAAACTCCGAGTTTTCAAACTGCGCAAACCGGGAATAATACTCTTCGCCTGCGTCAAGCCGTATATCCTCCGGAGTCTGCCGATAGGTATCCATCACGCCCTGCGCATACTCTTTAACCCCCCCCCATGGCGGTCACATCATTCATGGTTGCCACTGCAGCATTATATGCCTGATTGCCAAAATGCAGCCCTGCGCTCGATTTCTCAAATCTCCAGTTCACGTAAGTGGAAACCGCAAAGACAACCAGGACCACAATCAATAACAGTCGCTGGGTGGTTTTCGTGATTGATTTTTTTCTTTTTATTCGTTTCATCTCCATTCCCCTCAGGATCAGAACCAAAATGGATATCCGCACGAATTAATCCGTGGAATCAGATTTTTTGATACAGCCAGGTTTTTCCTTAATATGCCCCTATCTCCAGTGATCCTGTTCTCAGACTGCACCAATTATACTGTACCATGTAAAGGCTGCTACCGTCAAATAATTTGGCAATCCGGCAGGCATCAGCTTCCGGCTTCCTCAGGGCGGCTCCGGGATATAAAAAGAAAGGGACGATTCCCTGTGTTTCCACAAAGAACCGTCCCTTTTGTCTGCCGCTGTTTCCGGAATCCATCCAAGAAACAAACGGATCATCTTTCCTCTTCTGCCAAAATTCCTTTACAGCTTCTTACCCTTTTATGATCGAAACAGCTACAAATACCATCAAAATGAAAGGATAAATCAGGAAAGGAATCAGCGAAACACTGGCCACATTTGCGATATTCGCCGCAACCAGAAGCTGTGCGCCATAGGGAATGATCCCCTGGGCGATGCAGGAGCAGGTATCCAGCAGGGAAGCTGTTTTTTTCGGCTCCACTCCATACTCCCGGCTGATATCCCTGGCGATCGGCGCCGCGATCACGATTGCCACCGTATTATTCGCCGTCGCGACATCCATAAACACCGTCAGTGCGGCAATACCGAGCATCCCGCCCCTCTTCGTCCCGGCTTTTTTCCGAATCAGGGAGAGGATCGCCGCAAAGCCTCCGTTTTCGCGCATCAGCGATGCAATCGAAGCGACCAGGATCGTTACGATCATCGTTTCAAACATTCCGGAGATCCCGTTCCCCATGGATGATAAAGCTCCGGCATAGGTCAGGCTTCCGGTACAGGCTCCGACGATGCCAAAAAGGATACATCCGGCCAGTAATACCGCAAAAACATGAACTCCCAGCAAAGACATGCCCAACACAATAAAATAGGGAAGCGCCTGCCAGATGTTAAAGTCAAAGTGTCCGATCTCGGCGCCTTTTCCCGTGGCCGCGTAAATAATCAGAATCACTGCGGTCACCATGGCAGCAGGCAGCGCGGCACGGATATTCGTCCGGAACTTATCCTTCATCTCCACGCCCTGGGTTTTTGTCGCGGCTATCGTGGTATCCGAAATGAACGAAAGGTTATCTCCAAACATGGCGCCGCCTACCACAACACCCACGCAAAATGCCAGCGGGATCCCGCCGTCCTCCGACACCGCGCAGGCGATCGGCGTCAGCACCGAAATGGTTCCCACACTGGTTCCCATCGCCATGGAAATCAGGCAGGCGATCAAAAACAGCCCCGGGATCGCAAATCTGCCCGGTATCAGGCTCAGCAGCAGATTCGCCGTACTGGAAGCTCCGCCTGCCTCCTTCGCGATTCCGCTGAAAGCACCGGCTATCAGAAAAATAAACAGCATCGTCACGATATTATCATCGCCGATGCCCCCGGCACAGATGTGAAGCTTTTCCTCGAAGCTCATACCGCGGTTCTGCAAAAAAGCCACGATCAGCGCAATCGAAAAAGCCAGCACCACGGATACCACATAAAATCCCATCTGCCCCTCGGTGGGAGAGATGTACTCAAAATAGATGCCATTTCCGAGATACAGAATCAAAAATATCATAATAGGCAAAAGTGCCATTGGGTTTTCTTTTCTCATTTCTTCGCTACCACTTTTCATTTTTCTTTGCCATGACAGTTCTTTGCGTCATTCGGACACTTTCTTCCGTAGCTTTGCCGCCCGAATCATAAAATATCATACAATGGAAATGATGTCAATTTAGTGATTCGTCAGAAAGTATTGCCGCGTGGTTCCGGCTATTCCCGATAAAAGGATTGCAGCAAAAAAGCCTGATCCTATGAACCGCCTCGCAGCGGAACTGCGCTTTACAAAAGATCGATTTTATTGACGATCCCCCTCCCCATAGATATAATAAATACGGAAAGGAGAATTCCCGTATGAATACCAGAAAAACCACAATTGCAGAGATCTACGCCGGACTTCCTGACGCAAAAGACGCCATATTGTACGAAGGAATGGAACAGTTCCTTGACGCGTATGTGATCCCTCCGGATTTTAATCTGCAGGGGCTGATCAATGGCAATAAATGCTTTATCACCGGCAATAAGGGCAGCGGAAAGACCGCCGCCCTCCGTTATCTGGCCTATCGTCTGAAAAACAATTACGGCAACGCCCGTTCCTCGTTCCTGTTGTTCAGCCAGGACTATTCAGAACAGCAGAAAAGCAGCATGGAAAGACAGATGATCATCCATATGGCCGTCGATTCCGCTTCCGAAACCGATGTCGAGGAATTTTCCGACCTTTGGCGCTGGCACCTTTTTCAGATTATCATGCGGGACAACGAGGTTGAGAAGAAAGACCGGATTTTTGTGCATGATGAGACATGGAGAAAATTCTGCCATATCATAAACGGAATTCTCTCCCCGGAATACAAAGCCAAAGTATCTGGAAACATCAATATGGAGCTTCCCCTGTTCAATATTTTTACCGCCAGCATCACTCTGGACCTTCCTGAATGGGAATTCGGCAAAAAGAAATTATCATTTTCCGAAGCCATAAAAGCTGCGACTGAATGCTTTCTGGAGCTGGATCGCAGGAGCTGTCCTTATTACCTCTTTATCGATGAACTGGATGTCTGTTACAATGATAAACCTGTCTATCAACGAGATCTGAGGCTGATCCGTGATCTGATCTGTCAGACCCGTTATTTTAATTCCATTTTCCAGCAAAACGGCTGGCACCAGACAAAGTTTTTCTGTACCGTACGTCCGGAAGTCCTTCACGCAATAGACCGCACTCTTTCCGCAGGCACCGTTTTAAAGCAGCTGAGCGGCTTTGACTGTCCTCTCTCATGGGATGTTCCCGGGGCAAAAACCTTCGAGCGTCCTGTGATGCAGCTTCTTCTGAAAAGAATAGAGATGGCGGAGTCGGTAAACGGAGAGGCTTATGGTAGTGAGAAGGAACGTTATCAGCGATGGTTTCCGGAATCCATCGATCATCTGGAGCCTTCCGATTACATCAAAACCATCACGTGGTCAAAGCCCAGGGACATTGTCCGTATTCTCGACTGTGCGAAGAATATCTGCCAGAACCGGTCTGCTTTTACCGCTTCGGTTTTCACAGCCATACAAAAACAGTATTCGGCACAAAGCTGCAGGGAACTGACCGGAGAATTGGAGGCTGTCTATTCCGCCAGGGAAATCAGCCGGATTCTGGATGCCCTTCGTGGATGGAAAACGGATTTTTCTCTTGACGAATTCTCAGTAAGGCTTAAGAAGTACGGCGGAACGCCGCCGACAGATACAAGCTGTTTTGAAACAGCCCGGAATCTTTACCGTGCGGGAGTGTTCGGCTTATTCCAGCCGGCCGCAGGCCTGTACCGGTGGAATCATCTGGAAGGAACAGAATTTCTGTTAAATGACGACTGGAAGCTGGTCGTTCACAGGGGATTATGGGAAGCGCTTGCTTTAAGCCTTCCTTGCGAAAATAGCGAAGAAGAATCACCCCAAAGCACGGACGCGGAAAATCCCGAAAGTCTGTTCCGTGAATTACTTCAGATTGCAGACAATATGACTCTTACTCTTCAGCAGCTTAGTCCACAGAAAAGACAGGAGCCTTTTGCCAGGGGAATGGCCATCGTTCATCAAAAGCTTGCCGCTTCACTGAAAAGCTGTTCGGCAGACAGTGAAAGCTTCGTTATGGGAGGAGGGGACAAGCTATGAGCAAAATCATCGGAATTGACCTGAATCCGGCAGGCTGCAGCACGGCGGTTCTGGAAGCAGCCAATGTGATAATAATCGGGAAGCTGCCGAAAGAGCTTTCGGTAAAGGATAACCAATGGTATGCGGGGCTGCAGCCGGAGGCTGACAGTGCCATCGACATATCCACTGTGTTATACAAGCTCGGCGCCACGCAGACCATACGCTTTGGCAAAAGCGCCTGCCCTCCCATCGTACTGCTGTCCGCCGTTCTTCTTGAACTGAAAAGAATGGCTGAGGATTATCTGGGAGAAACCGTTCAGAAAGCTGTCGTTGCCGTCCCAAACTGGTTTCATTACAATATGAAACGTGAAATCGAAAAAAGCGGTTCTCTTGCCGGTCTTGAAATCGTGCGGATCCTGAAACGGTCTTCCGCATTCGCCATCTGGGATATTTACAGTACAGATCCCCGAAAAGCAGAATTGGTTGCTTCCGTCCATATTGATCCCCATGGCTGGGATATCAGTCTGTGCGAGGAAGGAGACGGCCTGGCGGAAGAACTGGCTGCAGCAGGCGGCCCGTTCCCGGAACAGTATTCTATTCCGGACAACTCATCAGAACCGTACTGGCTGCCCGCAAAGGCACAGATGAATAATATCTTTAAAGAAATCCAACAGACCTTCCGGAGCAGGTCCGACCTGAAAGCCGGCCGGGTCATGCTATTTCAAAGAGAGAAACAGGATAACGAACTGATCCATTATGTGAGAACGCAGACAGGCAGGAATCCTGTTCTAACCGACAGTATCGAGGACGCCTATGTA
Source organism: Blautia sp. (assembly GCA_017475035.1). GTDB lineage: Bacteria > Bacillota > Clostridia > Lachnospirales > Lachnospiraceae > Blautia_A. The sequence continues at coordinate 2,053 of JAFVGK010000185.1, read as the reverse complement.
AAAGGAGCTGCCCTCTGCGCCGACAAACTCTCCGGAGGGATCTCCACCCGGGATCTCCTGTGTATCTCCTGCCTGAGCGAAGCTGTTTCGCTTGAAACGGCAGGAGGCGGCGCCGAGCCGCTTATCAGCATATATAGTGCCGTTCCGATAAAAAAATCCCAGATTTTTTCCACCGCCGCAGATAATCAGACCGCTCTTGACATCCATCTTCTCAGCGGGGACAAACCCAGGGCCGGTGACAATATTCCGATCGGAAACGGGTATTATCAGGTCAAGCTGCCTCCTTTTCTGAAGAAAGGCGTTCCGCGGATCGAAATTACGATCGCTTTCGATGCCAATGAGCATTTGAATGTCTCCGCCAGAAACGCAAATACAGATCAATATTTAAAGGTATTTTTTGTAGGACAGGCCGGCATGTCGGAGCGGGATAAAAACCTGTGGTCTTCCGTCCTTCAGAATTATCCGCTGCGGAGGGTACAGCCGTCCCGGCAGCAGACGCAGAAAGAGGATCCGCAGCAGGCACAAAAAGCAGACCGTCAGCAGGTCCGGCTCCTTCAAAACAGTCTGCATCTCCGTCCCGGCACAACCGTAACCGAGCTTTTCGAATCCATCCTGCCGGTTCTGGATGCGCTGGACGCCAGTATGGACACCCTCACGCCGGACATGTACGGCGAGCCATACGTTCTGTTTTTCCTGAACCTCCGCCAGAATATGCTCAAAGCGCTGGCGGCAGAAGGACTTCAGCCCATTCCGGACACAGGTCGTCCCTTTGACTATCGTTACCATAAGGCTGTCTCCACAGCGAAAAGCAAAGAAGTTCCTCCCGGCACAATCATCCGTCCCTTCCGCACCGGATACGAATACAGGGGGAAGGTGCTGCGCTACAGTGAAGTGGAGGTGGCAGAGCCATAATATCGAACAAGAGGCAGGTGACCATTTCCTTTGGTCTGCCCTTCAACAGGACAGAGGGCGGCCTGTCCAACCTCTACCCTGAAAACAAAAGGGGCTGCGAAAAAAGTCCGCTGTCAGGAACAGACTTTTTTCACAGCCCCTTTTCGTTGATTTCTCCAAGCTGTAGATCAGTTTCACAAGTGTTCGTGCTCTACTCCGTCCTGAATCCGCTCTCATACTCCTTTACCGGAAGAGTCTTTACCTTCATATTCTCAATCCGTATGTAACGGCCCGCTTCGATTGCCAGTATAACTGCGTCAATCGCCTCTTCCTCTCCCTGGATTTCCATTACGACCGAGCCGTCCCACTCATTCCGGCACCAGCCGGTACAGCCGTTATACTCAGCGGCATGGCGGGCTCTCCAGCGGAAACCGACTCCCTGAACCGTGCCGTAGAAGATGATATGTTTGCGCGTCATAGTCCGATCACCCATGCAAAGGCCCTGGCGGTTCTTAAAGCGGCGTCTTTGAAATGGTTCCCGGAATTCCACTCCAGAGTCGTAGTGACGCCCTGACTCTTCAGTATCTCACTGGCTTCCCGGATTCTGTCGCCTACCGCAGCCATCACAGGATTCCTGGTCTTCTCCTCCTTATCCCCAAGGCTGAGATAAACCGAATCGGTATGTGGCCTTCGCTCCCTCATATAATCCGTAAACCCCGGAAACCATACGGACGGGGAGGCTGCCGCCGCCCCTTTAAAAACATCTGTCTGATAAACAGCCCACAAAGCAAAAAGTCCCGCCAATGAATACCCGCCAATGATGTATGATTTCGTATTATCATTGGTAAGCTTTAATATTTCTGTCAATGTTTCCTTCGCCCCGTCGCCAAAATCCTCCTTGCCGAACACAGCCGGCGCGGTCCAGGGTGATAAATCCTTATTCCAGTTATCAACAGGAATTGCCAGAAGGCAAAATTCCGTATCCGTCAGTCTCTGAATCTCGGCCATCTCCGTTGCCAGCCCCTCAAGATCATAGTCATCAACCATCTGGATCAGGACAACCAAAGCATCCTGCTTTCCGTATCTCTTAATCATCTCAATCTCCATTTCTGGAGTCAGGGGGACAGGTTCCTTGACTCAATTCATGAGTCAGGGAACCTGT
>JAFVGK010000184.1 GCA_017475035.1 Blautia sp. | reverse complement strand
GACAAAAGCCTGATTCTACGGATCGCTTCGCAGCGGAGCTGCTCTCGCGTCTCGCCTCCCGGCTCGGTCGTTGCTAAACGCATGCCACTGGCATGCAGCAACCTACAGCCACTCGGAATCCGCTCATTTTGCACAGAAAGTTTTGCAAAGTCAAGTATAAATAGTGCAAAATGGCCACTTCCTCGTGTCTGTGGGCGACCCAATCTCATGCAAAAATGAGCGAGCTCATTTTTGCATGACCTTTTGTCGCCTGAATCATATTATGCTTCCAAAGCTTCCAGCTTCGCAACGCCTTCTCCGATCAGCTCTTCGGATTTATCCAGGCATTCGCGGGCAAAGGCGGAGTTATGGGCGCCTTCGCTGTTCTCTACATAGCAGTAATCCCAATACCACTGGGCGCTGCGGTAGATCTTGCGGATCTCATCAAGCTGGTCGTCGGTATAGGAACCGGCTGCGACCGCTTCTGCCAGGCCATCTTTGAGATCAGAAAGCGCATGTCCGACTTCAGACTCCCTTGCGGTAATCTCGTCCTGGATAGCCTGCACTTTTTCTTTCATGTCCGTGTCTTTATGACATTGTGCGCAGGTCTCCAGCAGATCCGCATTTTCCAGCGGGCTTCTCCAGTAATGGTTCACATATGTCACGCCTGCCTCTGAAGTGCTTTCGCCCATGTGACAATCCGCACAGGTCAGACCCATCTTGGCATGGAAGCTGCCGGAAAGATAGGTTTCCATCTCCGGATGCTGTGCTTTGAGCATCCTGGTACCTGTACTCTCCTGTGTCCAGTCCGCGAAATCCATCTCATCAAAGTATGCCAGAGTAGCTTCCGGTCCCATCGTGGCAATGTCGCTGTGCGGCATTCTCGTTGCCTTTGTTTCCGGATCAAAGTAATACTCGATATGGCACTGACCGCAGGCAAGAATTTCCGGCGCGATGCCGTCATACTCTTCTCCCAGAGCCATGGTGATATAGGAATGGGTCACAGAAAGATTGTTTTCTTCCGGCACCTTGTTTTCATGACAGCTGTAGCATCCGACGCTCTCTACCATAGATCCATAGGTTTCCTGGAAATCATAAGAGTAGACTTCTTCGCCGATGTCATTGACCATCTTCGTAAAGTCGGGCGTCTTGCAGGTCAGGCAGTTAGCCAGCGCATGGGGACGCTCTGTGTTGTAAACATCCTCCAGGCAATAGGTATGGCCTACCGCACTGGTGTAATCGATCGCAAAGCCATAGCCCTCATAAAGATTCGTGATATACGGATCTTCTTCAATATAGCTGATGCGATAATTGTTGTCGTTATTCGCGTCAAAGGAGGCGACGATCTCAGGGTACATCTCTCTCCAGGATTCCGCGGTGATAATGCCGTTCTCTCCGGGCTCCGGCAACTGGGCTGCCTGCACCAGCATACCGGAACAGGCAAGGCTCAACGCCAGAGCAGCAAAAATGATTTTTTTCTTCATGACTGCTTCCTCCATCCTCATAAAGAAAGTACGGTCACAAATGAATTTCGTATACTCACGCAACATCCTATAGAAAACCGAAATACACTCGCGACGTGTCGTATTGGTACAAATTCGTATCTGTGAATCATATATTGATTCCTGCTGTAAGGCACTGCTGTTTTCCGGATCAGTCCGGAAATAAAAGCATTCCATGAAAAAGCATCCCTGAGAATCATTTTCGGCCGGATCCTTACACCGGAAAATCATAAATAATATCCAGATACTTTTTCATGTGTCCGTCTCTGACAGATCCAGCGACGAACACATAAAAAACCAGTCAAAAATGGTGACAGCTTCAACCTCTACGATTGATCACAAGCCATCCTTTTATCATTTTCCAGGACAGCTTTGTCTGTCAGATACCGGATGTATTCCTCCACTCCCGGAACTTTTCCGCCAAAAATGACTCGAAGCCGCCTGGCTTCTTCCTGATCAGAGGAAAAATACTCTTCAAGATACTCTTCCATTTCGGAACGGATCTTTTCGACGGGCGTCTGATAAGTATCTGCTAAACGCATTAAAATATCTGTAATCCAGGACTGTTCCATGTTATTTTCATTTTCATCGGCTTACAGACTGCAGCCGTTCATTCTTCGATTGTAATCACATCCTGCAAAATATAGTGGAACGCAGGCGCGGAGGATTTCTTGTTCTCAATAAATTCCTTCCGCAGATCATAGGTATCATTAGGATCATAGGGACTGACGCCAAAGTAGTCTCCATAAAACACATGCAGGCTGCCTCTGTGCAGCGCATTCAGAGCTTCCTTCAGCTTTGCCTGCGTCCCTTCGGCCGCAATCGCGTTATTCAGGTCCAGAAGCTGTACCCAGTCTCTGAAATAACCGCCGCTGATATCATTTCCATGAACGTTGCCGCCGACACGCTTTTCTATCCTTTGTTTTTTCAAAACAGCGCCTACCGCACCGACGACATAAGGCTCCCAGTTTATCCTGCTGCACACAAGAGAGGTTGTGGGGGCAACATCAAGCATACTCTGATTGTATCCCACATGATATACCTTCGGAGTTTTATCCGCTTCCTCACAGGCAAGTGCCGGCGCGATCGTATCACAGTGCTGGGAAATCACCAGGCAGCCTTCATCGATCAGTTCGTTCGCAACAGTCCGTTCCAGTGAGAAGCTGCTCCAGATATAGGTATATTTCACTTTCATCGTTGCTTCCGGCACAATGCTCCGTATGCCAAGGAAAAACGCCGTAAAACCCGAAATGACTTCCGGGTTGGGGAATGCCGCCACATAACCGACAACCGCCTGTTCCGGTCGGATCAGACCGTCATCAATCATTTCCTTCAGCTTCATGCCCGCTACAATTCCGCTTAAATACCTGCCCTGATAGATTTCGCCCTTGAAGGTATGATAGTTGGAAGGATATACGGAGGGATCCAGCTCCTCGCTTGAAACCTGGCAGATCTGGACATTTGGATATTCCCGCGCATATTTTAAGAAGTTTTCGCTATAACTGTTCGTAAAAATGATCGCACACCCATCCTTGATCAGTTCCTTCAATGGCGCTTCCGTCTCACTCTCCTGGACATTGCTCCTTGCTTCTACAATAACCTCATCCCCATATTTTTCCTTCATCGCAATCTGGGCCTGGATAAAGTTGTGGGTGTAGGGCGTACTCTCATCATTTTCGTAAATAAACCCGACCTTGATCGGTCTGTCTTCACCTTTTTCCCGGACAAGATACAGCCCTTCCCAGAACAGGAAAAGCATCAAAAGGGATGTCAAAATCGTAGCAAAGTATTTACTCTTCATGATCTGTCCCCTCCGTATCCTCCGATGCGTCTGCCTTCCCCTTATCTTCCGCTTTTGGGGTTCCGGTTTCTGCTGTTTCCCCAGCTTTTGCTTCGGTCGTTTTTGTTTCCGTTTCTGATGCTTCCCCGGCTTTTGCTTCGGCTCTTTTTGTTTCCGTTTCAGCTGTTTCTTCCGTCTGTGTTTCTGCCTTTTTCGCTTCCGCCTCTGCTTCGGCTTTCTTCACTTCCGTCTCTGCTTTTTCTTTTGCCTGAGCTTCCGCCCTGGCTCTTGCGATCTCTTCACTGGAAAGCCCTGCCAGTGCCTTGTCTCTTTCTACCGCTTCCCTCGCGGCGGCGGCTTCCCTCTGATCCGCGTAAAGGGAATCAATATCCAATGTCCCGTCTTCGATAATCCTTAAGAAGATATCTACTATCTCCGGATCAAACTGGGTACCCCGACCGCGGTGCAGCTCTCCCAGCACATAATCAAAATCCAGTTTATGCCTGTAAATACGGTTTGCCGTCATTGCGTCAAAAGCATCCGCCACACCGATAATACGACCATAGAGCGGTATATTCTCGCCCTTCAGTCCTTCCGGGTATCCCCTGCCGTCATATCTCTCGTGATGATATCGGGCGCCTTCCACCACATGCTCGATCAGAGTGACATCCTTAAGGATTTCCGCCCCTTTCGTCACATGGGATTTCATGATTCCATACTCTTCATCCGTAAGTCTGCCCGGTTTATTCAGGATCCGGTCCGGAATACCGATCTTCCCTATGTCATGCATCCGCGCAGCTCTTTCCAGGTTCTTGCATTCCTTTTCGGAAAAACCCATTTCCCTGGCAATCATCACAGCATACTTAGAAACCCGGTAGGAATGCTGACTTGTGCTTTCATCTTTGGCATCCACCGCTTTCGCAATAGCGATGATTGTTTCGTTTCCCATCTGCGCCTGCTGCCTTGCCAGCTTCAGCTCCTGATTTTTAAAGTTCAAGGTGCGCTGAATCTGCGTTCTGGCTATATACCAGGTAAAGCAGACAATCGCAAGTCCCGCCACAAGAAGCATATAGACAATAAACCAGTGATTATCAAAGAGTTCCTTTTCTTTTATAATGCTGTAGTTTCTCTCTTCCAGAAAATTCCCTTTTCTGTCAAAAACAGCAAGATGAAAGGTATAGTTTCCCGTCGGAAGATTTGTATATACAATACTGTAAAGATCGCTCTGGGGCAGGATCGTCCAATCCGGATCAAAGCCTTCCAGATAATATCCTGCCAGGGGATCTTCAATCGAATAATTCAGGACCTCCGGAAAAATCTCAATACGGCTGATCCCTCTTCCGATTCTTATCGGAAGCCCTTTTTCTACTCTGTGATTGATATTGTCAAGCTTCACCGAGGATACCATCATGCGATAGGATCTTTTCGCCAGGGTGCGTTTTTCCGTATTGATTACAAAAACACCGGCATCACAGGGGAGAAACAGATCCCCGTTCTCATCACAATAGGTCCAGGAATTTGCCGTCAGGGAACTGCTTAATCCCTGTCTGGCATCCAGAAATTCATAATTTAAATCGCCTTCTCCGTAAAGAAGATCCTCCGCATTCAGGATAAATATGCCGGCACTGCTCATTACAAACATCGTGCCCTCATCATCCATCCAGATATCATAGTTGTTAAAATACGGAAACTTATCCAGTCTCCGGACATTCTCATCGGCATCCATGTAGCAAAGCCCATTGCTCGTGACGATGAATACGCCGCCGTCTGAAGGATTATAAATCGTCCTTAAGATAACACCTGAAGATAAACCATCCGTTTCAGAGTCCTTGCTCTTGCGGGTGATAAGATGGCTGATTTCCAGATCTTTCACTACGGCTATGCCTTCTCCGTCCATTCCCGCAAGAATACGGCCATCCGGCATCTCCGTAATCGTCAGAATCATCGGGTTTAATAAACCGTCCTCCCGCTGAAGCTTTCGTATCACTTCATCATCCTTGATAAAAAGCAGCCCGGAATCTCCTCCGGCAGCGATCGTGCCGTCCGACAGCTCCTCGACAACCCTGGCTCTGGCAAAACCACCGTTGGAGGTATCATAGACCTTTTCCGTTCCGTCGGGATGCACTTCATACAGGCCCTTCCCATAGGTACAGATCCACAGATTCCCCTTCGCGTCTGCCCGGAGACATCGAATCCTGACTCCTTCAAGTTCTTCGGCAAGACTGTTATGTAACTGATGTCTCAGACTCCGGTCAATGACATCCAGGCCGTTGTCCGTACCAATATAATAAGTGTCCTGCCAGCGTTCTACGGCGTTTACTACCCTGCTTTCCATGCCGATCGTGCTGTAAACATCACGAAAAGCGGACCTGGCAAGCCGCAGCAGACCAAGTCTGGAGGAAGTAAACCACAGGTTCCCCTGATAATCCACAAGCATGTTGTCGATGGAATTGCTGAACTGGTTCGTGTTAATCAGTTTAAACTCATCCAAAACATTAAAATAACCTACGCCATTATCCGCGCAAAGAAAAATTTCTCCGTTGTCAAGAAAATAAATATCCTTGATATTTGAGACATCCCTGCACTCCCGGATCTCCTGCTGTACAAATTCCTCATTCTCTATGGAGTAAATATATACATGGTTGGTTGATGTACCGACATAAAGCAGATCCTCAGGCGAAAACGTACAACTGACGAAACCCTCCTCGCCGGTAGGAAGGGAAAGTCTGTTTTTCAGTTCTCCGTTTTTCAGCAGAAAGAGGTCTCGGTTTTTGTTTACGGCTGCTACATATCCCGTATGATCCGCGGTAATACAATCGGCATACTCGATCTCTGTTACCGTATTGACCCTCTGCAGGCCGCTGTTTAACGTAAGAACCTGCAGACTGGAGGTCGTGCCGATGTAATAATACCCATCATAGCCCTGGGTAATGCAGCGTACGGAATTGGACGGCAGGCCGCCTTCCATATCAACGACATTTACAATGCTTTCATTGATAATGATGGACAAGCCATTGTCATTTGTTCCGATCCATAAACGGCCCTCTTCATCAACATAAAGGGCATTTACATTCCTCACAGACTCAAACTGGTCCAGCCATCGAAAAGCGGATCCATTATACCTGTAAAGGCCGGCGTAGGTGCCGATCCATAAAATTCCGTCATTGGTCTGAACAATATCATTGGCTTCCCCGCAGGGAAGCCCATTGTTGGCGGAATAGATCGTCTGGACATAATCGTCATAATCCGGCATCTCCTCCTCCGATAACGAAGCTTCGTACGGTGATTCAATGTCATCGGATGACGATTTTACTGTTTCGACAGTCGGGGCGCCGGGGACAGAACCGTTCTTCTCCGCAGCCTCAGCCGGACGTGAAATGCCGAACATCAGGGCAGGGATCAATACAAAAAGCACCAGCATATGTGCGGAAGCCTTTTCTGTCATGGTCCTGCGATGACGTAATACCTTGACAACGATGTAAATCACAACAGTCAGAGCCAGCTTGTCAAGAAAATCTACATAAAATTCTCCTAAAAGCATACTGATAAACCGGGAAAACCCTTGCTCCCGCAGATATCCGGATACGCCGTTTCCCCATAGATTACCGCTCCAGCCCTCGAAATAATAAAAGTTCAGCGGAACAGAGATGACTACACAGGCAAAGGTCGTGATGATGCCGGCACTCATCGCGCCAAAAGCAGTCTCGAACTGTTTCCTTTGACCCGCGATACCGATGGTTATGCCGATCGCGACATTTGCAAGGCCATAAGCCAAAGCGGTATTATCCAGGATGCCAAAGATCAGATTGCTCGTCAGACCGACGATACTCCCACACACCGGTCCTAAAATATAAGCACTGATCGCGGTACCAAAAGAGTCAAGCCATAAAGGAGGCTGCAGAATATCAGCGATACGCCTGCCGATAAAATTCAGCAGAATACAGGCAGCAACCAACCAGCAGACATGAAAAAATTTTTTTCGCTCCATCGCCATCCCTTTCAAAACATGGTATCAGAAACAGATGAACCAAGCTTATCTCATTCATACTCAAAGAATTTTCGGAATTACGTCCGCATACAAAATTACAGTTTATATTATATAAGAATTCAAGGGAACTGTCAATCTCATGATCCCTCTTTAAACCAATGGTTCATCTTTTTGTTTTCCGCTCCTGAGCCGCCCGTCACCGTCAGATAACATCTTCCTTCTGGCTGCTCTGGGATAAAAAAAACACATGGGACACAGAGAAAGTCCTCTGTGTTCTATGTGTTTACTTTGAAAACGCCCGCTGCGATAGCAGCGTGGCATAGTGGGATGCACCCATGCCCTCATTTTCATTCATAGTGGTGCCAAATTCGAAGGGCATGGGGGTTTACTTTGAAAGTCGGCCTGCCCCGCGGGGGATCGGCCATAATGGGATGCACCCATGCCCTCACTTTCATTTATGATGATTCCAGGCATGCGGGCATGGTAATTCATTTTACAAATTGATCAATGGCCTTCGTCAGATCCTCGACCGCCTCCAGGTCTCCGCAGGCAATGGCGTCTACTATGCAATGCTCTATGTGGTCCTTCAGGATCAGCTTTCCTGTATTGTTGATCGCCGCCTTCACGGCGGAAAGCTGAATGAGCACTTCACTGCAGTCCTCCCCGTTTTCCACCATGCTGCGCACCTTTTCCAGATGTCCGATCGCACGGGAAAGCCTGTTGATTACCGCTTTGGTATTCTGATGGGTATGAGTATGGGAATGAGGGTGAGTGTGGCTCACTACTGTACCGTCTTCCAGAATGTGTTCATGGGGAACTGCGCCCGCTGTATCAACGGTCTGATTGCCATATGCAATATTTTCCCGTGCTTCCATTTGCTGCTTCGCTTCTGATGCCTTACGTACGTTTTCCTGCATATCTCTCACTCCGTCACTTCTGTTCCCCCAAGAAAGACCCTTTCTCTGGTCAGATCCTCTCTGCACACGACAAAATCGGCTCTTTTTCCCGCTGTTATCGATCCGGCTTCCTGATCCGCTCCGATTTCCTTTGCGGGGAGAATCGTGGCTGCACGGATCGCCTCCGATTTATCTATCCCGAAAGCCACAGCATTTCTCATGTCATCATAGAGATCCGAGGCAGCTCCGGCTATGGTTCCATCTGATAAACGCGCGATATGATCCTTCAGATTAACACTCTGCCCGCCAAGGATATAAGAACCGTCCGGCATCCCCAAACAGCGCAGGGCATCGGAGATGAGACAAAGTCTCCCGGGAAACATCTTAAAAGCAAGACGTACAGCGGAGGGATGCACATGGATCCCGTCACAGATCAGCTCCGCCACGACAGCTTCGTTTTCGGACGCGGCCCCGATCACTCCCGGATTTCGATGGTGAATCGGAGGCATGGCGTTAAAGAGATGAGTCAGATGTCTCGCTCCGGCCTCATAAACAGCCTTTGCCGCTTCATAGCCGGCGTCTGAATGGGCGATCGAAACCGTGCAGCAGCTTCCTGCGGCTTTTGTAAACGGCACCGCGCCTTCCAGTTCTGCAGCGATATCTACGATTTTGATCAGTCCTTCACATCTCTCGTACAAATCATAAAAGAATTGTATATCAGGCTTTCTCAGGTACGCGGCATTCTGCGCTCCCTTTTTCTTTTCGGAGAAAAAAGGACCTTCCATGTGAATCCCCAGCACCCTGGCACACCCAAAGGGTTCTTGCTTTTTCACTTTCAGTCCTGCCGCAAACGCTTTTTCGAGAGCGGCATAGGGTAAAGTCATTGATGTCGGGGCAAACCCGGTAATGCCATGACCAGCCAGATATCTGCCCATACGCAGCAGACCGTCTTCATCGCCGTCGGAAAAATCCGCCCCGACAGCCCCATGTATATGGATATCTATCAGACCGGGAATCACATATTTCCCCTGCAGATCCACTTCAATTTTTTCACTGAATGGCTTTGCTTCAGAATGATCTCTGATGTCTGCGAGCAGTTCTTCCTGTGTATACACCCTCGTAAAAACACCGTTTTCCATCTCAAAACCACCGGAAACAAACCCTCTGTCTTCCAAAAATATCCTGGCATTTTTATAAGATACCACGGTTCACTCCGATCAGGCTTTCGCTTCCCACAAGCCGTGCAGATTGCAGCTTTCGTATGCGGCGATTACTTCCTCACCTTCCGCAAGCGCAAAAACGACTTCCGGCTTCCGGCCAGGCGCAAGGTCTTTCTTCTGATATCCCTGATTTGTTTCAAGGACAATCCATTCGATATAGTGGTTTTCCAGCATCGGATGTTCGGCCGAACCAACCTTTACCCTGACAAGATTTCCTTCCTTCTCGATCACAGGAATATGCTTTTCCTTCGCACCATCTGTCGTTCCGGGAATCATCTCTTCCATCGGTTCTCCGCAGCATTTTGTGGGACAAGCGGAGGTACGGAATAAAACGGCGATTTTACCACAACCCTGGCATTTATAAAATTTCATCTCATTTTTCCTTTCGTATGTTTATGATTACATCGACAAAAGCCTGATTCTACGACCTAATATCATGTTTAAATGAACGAGCTCATTTTTGCATGACCTTTTGTCGCCTGAATCATCCATATTCTAAGAAAAATGAGCCAAAGATTTCTCCTGGCTCATTTTTCTTTATGGAACTGTGCCGCAGCACAGCTTTTCCTGTGGTCCTTATTTCAAAGCTTTATTTGTTCTGGGCGATCGCTGCCTGAGCCGCTGCCAGTCTTGCGATCGGAACACGGAACGGTGAGCAGGATACATAATCAAGACCGATCTTGTTGCAGAACTCAACAGAGGACGGATCTCCGCCATGCTCGCCGCAGATACCGATATGCAGATTCGGGTTAACCGGCTTGCCAAGCTTGATTGCCATCTCCATCAGCTTGCCGACGCCAATCTGATCGAGCTTCGCGAACGGATCATTCTCAAGAATCTTGGCATCATAATAAGATGTAAGGAACTTGCCGGAGTCGTCACGGGAGAAGCCATAGGTCATCTGGGTCAGGTCGTTGGTACCGAAGCAGAAGAAATCGGCTTCCTTCGCGATCGCGTCAGCCGTCAGGGCAGCTCTCGGGATCTCGATCATCGTACCAACCTGGTACTTAATCGGTACGCCTGCAGCAGCAATCTCTGCATCAGCAGTTTCCACAACGATCTTCTTGACATATTTCAGCTCTTTCACTTCGCCGACAAGCGGGATCATGATCTCAGGACGAACATCCCAGTCTGCATGAGCCTTCTGGACATTGATCGCGGCACGGATCACAGCCTTGGTCTGCATCACGGCGATCTCCGGATATGTGACAGCCAGACGGCAGCCACGATGACCCATCATCGGGTTGAACTCCTTGAGGCTTTCGATGATAGCTTTGATCTGCTCAACAGTCTTGCCCTGGGAAGCAGCAAGCTTCTCGATATCCTCTTCCTCGGTCGGAACGAACTCATGGAGCGGCGGATCCAGGAAACGGATGCAGACCGGGCAGCCTTCCAGTGCTTCGAAGAGTCCTTCGAAGTCGCTCTGCTGCTCTGGCAGAATCTTCTCCAGCGCTTTTTCTCTTTCTTCTGCAGTCTCAGAGCAGATCATCTCACGGAACGCGTCAATACGGTTGCCGGAGAAGAACATATGCTCGGTACGGCAAAGGCCGATGCCTTCAGCGCCAAGCTCTCTGGCCTTGCGGGCGTCTTCAGGAGTATCTGCGTTCGTACGGACCTTCATGGTGCGATACTTGTCCGCCCATGCCATAACTCTGCCGAGCTCACCGGCGATGGCAGCGTCCACAGTCGGGATCACGCCGTCATAGATGCAGCCGGTCGTGCCGTCAAGTGACAGATAGTCGCCCTCATGGAACTCTTTGCCTGCAAGGGTAAACTTCTTGTTTTCTTCATCCATCGCGATATCGCCGCAGCCGGATACGCAGCACTCGCCCATGCCACGGGCAACAACTGCCGCATGGGAGGTCATGCCGCCGCGAACGGTAAGAATACCTTCCGCGCTCTTCATGCCGGTGATATCCTCAGGGGAGGTCTCAAGACGGACAAGAACGACCTTCTCGCCTCTGGAAGCCCATGCAACGGCGTCCTCTGCGGAGAAGACAATCTTACCGCAGGCTGCTCCCGGGGAAGCTCCAAGGCCTTTGCCGATCGGCTTTGCAGCCTTAAGGGCAGCCTGGTCGAACTGCGGATGAAGCAGGGTGTCAAGGTTACGCGGATCGATCATAGCGACAGCCTCTTCCTCAGTACGCATGCCCTCGTCCACGAGGTCGCAGGCGATCTTCAGAGCAGCCTGGGCTGTTCTCTTACCGTTTCTGGTCTGAAGCATATAGAGCTTGTTATTCTCAACGGTAAACTCCATATCCTGCATGTCTCTGTAATGAGACTCAAGTGTAGCGCAGACCTCCTTAAACTGCTCGAAAGCAGCCGGGAACTTCTGCTCCATCTCGGTAATGTGCATCGGGGTACGCACGCCTGCTACGACGTCCTCGCCCTGGGCATTGGTCAGGAACTCGCCGAAGAGGCCCTTTGCTCCTGTCGCAGGATCACGTGTGAAGGCAACGCCGGTACCACAGTCATCGCCCATGTTGCCGAAAGCCATCATCTGTACGTTAACAGCGGTACCCCAGGAATACGGGATGTCGTTGTCACGACGATAAACGTTTGCACGCGGGTTATCCCAGGAACGGAATACAGCCTTGATCGCGCCGACCAGCTGCTCCTTCGGATCTGACGGGAAATCCTGGCCGATCTTGGCTTTATATTCTGCCTTGAACTGATTTGCAAGTTCCTTGAGATCATCTGCTGTCAGCTCGACATCAAGCTTTACGCCTCTGTCAGCTTTCATCTTGTCGATGAGCTCCTCGAAATACTTTTTGCCTACTTCCATGACGACGTCAGAGTACATCTGGATAAACCTGCGATAGCAGTCATAAGCCCAGCGCGGATTTCCGGACTTAGCCGCAAGGACTTCCACAACGTCTTCATTCAGGCCGAGGTTCAAAATCGTGTCCATCATGCCGGGCATGGAAGCTCTGGCACCGGAACGTACGGAAACGAGCAAGGGATTTTCCTTGTCGCCGAACTTCTTGCCGGTGATGCTTTCCATCTTGGTAATCGCCTCGAGAACCTGTCCCATGATCTCATCATTGATCTGCCTGCCATCCTCATAGTACTGTGTGCAGGCTTCCGTAGTAATCGTAAAGCCCTGCGGTACCGGAAGGCCAAGGTTAGTCATTTCTGCAAGGTTGGCACCCTTGCCGCCGAGAAGGTTTCTCATATCAGCGTTGCCTTCTGTGAACATGTAAACCCACTTTGCCATTTCGCATTTTCCTCCTAGTTTTCGTACTTGCTTGTACTTTTTTACTTTTGTATTACACAGGCTGTTCATTCAATGCCCGGAAATACAACTCTGCCATGCGGTTTATTATCATTTACCGCCAGGCTTTTTTCTTATGTTCAGCCGCCTTATGCATGCTTTAAATGATATGCGGCTACTCTCACATGCTGTCACGGGAACTGTTTTTCGTTTTTCCGCTGAAATGAATGCATCATTCCTGTAACAACTCGCACATTGTTATTTTATAAAATTATTAAGATATAGTCAAGTGTTATTCTGTGCAATTTATACTGTTAAACTTTTCACGGATTGCAATTCCGGTTTCAAATTACATATTTTTAAAGAAAAGCCGGGGGAGTCAGAAGATCTATCTTCTGACTCCCCCGGCTTATATTCTGCCTGATCTTAGGATTGCCACGTAAATAAATGGATCCGATTCAGTCGATAAAAGCTCATTCAAAAAAGAGCTCCCCATTTTTGCGTGAGGCGGGACTGCCCACGGACGCGAAAGCAGCTCCGCTGCAAAACAATCCGCAGAATCAGTCTTTGTATATAAGGTTACAATCAGTTTTTCTTGCGTGCTCCTCTGCGGCCGGCGCCCGCGCCTGCGCGGTTCATGACAAGGTGGCGCGGAAGGCCGTTAACCATAATCGGCTGATAATCTCCCTGGATCAGAGGATTGATATAATCAACGAAATCCTTTGTAACATAGTTGGCATCTTTATTCATCCACTCTCTCGGAACAAGCTTCTCCTCGTTTGCGATGCGATGTACGTCATAGATGCCGGTCTTGGACATATACGGATCATCGGAAACACGGTCGATAACGACCATCTTGCCGGTATCGCCTTCGTCTGCCGCCTTGACAGCAGCTCCGCCTACCATAAACGCCTCGTCGATATCGACACGGGAGGCAAGGTGAGAAGCGCTTCTCTGCAGGGTGGAAAGCTCCACAGCCCTTGTCTTGCATCCACACTCGGCCGCAAGATAATTAGCCAGATAGCTGGCAGTGCCGCCCATCTGCTTGTGGCCAAAAGCATCGACAGAATCACTGCTGCTGCCAAGCTCACATACATAACGTCCGTCATCGAGCTTGATGCCCTCTGAAACAGCGATTACAATGCTGTCCTTCTTTTCCTGCAGGTCCTTTACCTTTTCTGTAAAGGAAGCCAGGTCAAACGGAACCTCCGGAAGATAAATGAGATCCGGACCGTCGCAATCCTCTGTCTTGGCAAGAGCGGTAGCGCCTGTCAGCCAGCCGGCATTTCTTCCCATGATCTCAAGGATCGTGATCTGTTTTTTCTTATAAGCAAGACCCTGTGCGTCACGGATCACTTCCTTGGTGGCTGCGCCGATATACTTCGCCGCGCTGCCGAAGCCAGGTGTATGGTCTGTAAGGGCAAGGTCGTTATCAATCGTCTTCGGCACGCCGAGGAACTTCTGGGTATGACCGGTCAGAATAGCATAATCGGACAGCTTCTTGATCGTATCCATGGAGTCATTGCCGCCGATATAGATAAACGCTTCGATATCAAGGCTTGCCAGAATATCAAAAATCTTTTCATAGATCGCCTTGTCTTCATGAATCTCAGGCAGCTTGAAGCGGCAGGAACCCAGGAAGGCAGAGGGAGTTCTCTTTAACAGCTCGATATCCAGCTCTGTATGGATCTGGGTGGAAAGATCGATATACTGCTCATCCAGAAGGCCCTGGATACCGTGTACCATACCATATACCTTACCGAAACCTCTCTCGATTGCATTCTTATACACGCCGGCAAGGCTGGAATTAATAACTGCGGTAGGACCGCCGGACTGACCAACGATAATGTTTCCCTTTTTTGCCATTTTTATATCCTCCTGAATGACAGTTTTCTTATTAGGAACCAGCCGGATAAAAAGACCAGAAAGATGATCCGATTTTCTGCGGATGGAACCTTTTATCGGCTAACATATTAGCAATTAACGCCCCATTCGTCAAGACAAAATATGCGATATTTTTGTAATTCTTTTCTTGTCAAAGCAATCGTAATCTGCTATATTCATTCAGGCTGTAAAACCATTTGATCAAGTCTGCCTGTACATTCAATATTATGTCATTTTGCACCAGAATCATTTATACAGGAGGTAAATAGTTTGGATGAAATGTTTTTTTTAAATGAACCAGGCACGGAAAATTCTGATGCTTCTGTTTCCTGTAAGCCGGAAAACTGCGCCGCCTGCAGCGGCTGCGCAGAAACCATACAGGCTAAGCAGACGATCACGCTCACGTTAGAAGATGATTCGGAATTGAATTGTTTTATTCTTACTGTTTTTCCATCCGGAGAACATGAGTATATCGCATTGCTCCCCATGGAAGGAGATGAGATCCTCGTCGACGGAGAAGTATATCTGTATCGGTTTTCTCTCGATGATAACGGTGATCCGGTATTGGAGAATATTGAGAATGATGAGGAATACCAGTCTGCCTGTGACAGCTTTCAGCAGACTGTTGAACAAGCAGAGAAAATTCTTTAAAAAAAACCTGCACGGCAGCAATGCTGTGCAGGTTTTTTTAAAGAATTTTCACGACTGCATCGACAGACAGACCGGTTGCACTTCATGACTTCGCAGGAAAGAGTTTCGTACAGCTGTATATACCGCGGCTTAAAATAACAGCCGGCAGCCCGTTTCGTTCGAGGATATAAAACCGGATCTTACGCGTAAACAATCACGGCAATCAACTCCACGACCTCTTCCGTTTCATTTGCGATCCCGTGTCCCTGTCCGGTCGGACAGATCGTTACATCTCCTGCTTTTACCGTCACGATCTCTCCATTATCATTGTAGGACGCTGTCCCGCTGAGAATATAAAACAGCTCCGCGTCCTTATCATGGATATGATATCCGATACTGCAGCCCGGCTCCAGGGTAATCTTTGAAAACAGCCTGCCCTTTCCGTTCAGCTCCTCCGGACCCGCAATAAAACCGGTAAGCTTTACTGTACCGTTTCCGTCTCTCATCTTTTCACGATACTCAACCATACAATTTTCTGCTCTTCTGATCATCTCTTTTTACCTCCATATATTCATGATTGCATCGACAAAAGCCTGATTCCTAAAGGATGCCCTCGGTGTGCTGCTGATGTGCAGCAGACTGAAACCACCCGGAATCTTCAGATGATACCGAAAAAACGTCTCACCCCCTCCAGGATGCCCCGGGCAAGCAGATTTTGTGCGGATACGGAGCAGTCGCTTGCCTGATCGCCCAGTTCTACGTCAACGGACGGAATCGTAGAGTATGAGGTCTGGGTCAGGTCTAAAGGCATATTCCCGCTTCCGTAAATCTTTGCGCCAACGGCGCGCATGCCGTCAAGGATACTTTCCCCAAGCATCATATGCTGCTGCCAGTGGGAAGCGACCGGCTCCATGCCTTTATAGGAAGCAGCATCCGGAACACTTATATAGAAGAAACCCTTATCCTCCGCAGAGGAGTCATAGTGCAGGGCCAGATGGCAGTCTGCGTACTGATTGGCTATCACGGATCTGGCGATGTTGTCCAGCTGCACATCATCGCTTTCTCTGATCATCAACACATCAAAGCCTTCCTCCAGCAGTATCTCTTTTACCAGAACAGCCAGAGACAGCGTCACTGCGGATTCCGGCCTCCCATCTGCCATAGTGGTGCCATAGGAAACAGCCGCCGCATAGTAAGAGCCTTCCGCAGTAGAGCCCCCCGTCACTTTCGGCGTTCCGTCTGGATGACATAAAGTCTGCGCCTGATCACCGCCCAAGGTACCATGGCCGGCATTTACACAGACCGTATATCCCACAGGATCTGATGCATGATAAAGTGTGGCTGTCCCGGAGTGAATCACGGAATAATCTGCATAGGGCCATGATGGATCCCAGACAATCCTTGTCGGTTCCCGGTTCTGCGGAAGTGAAAAAACGCTTTCCTCCGAAGCAGATGGAGCATGCAGCATACCCTCCCCGTATAGTTCCTCATCGCTCCGGGCTGTCTCATCCGACTCTGCCCCGGTCTCCTGATCGCCCTGATTCCACAAGGAAGCCTGCGCCTCTGTTTTCCATATACAAGTAATTACAGTAACAAATAAAATGGCATAAACAATGCCGGTCCTTTTTTTATAACTATTCTTTTTCATTTTTCCCTGCCTGATTTATACCCGGCAACGTAAATGTTTGCCGGTCAACAACGCATAACGGATGAACGCGCTTTCTTTCAATCCGAAACGACAGTTTATCACGTTCACGAGTGCTGCACCATCGAATCATATATTTTCCGTCCCATGAGAAGTTTATCGTAATCACGAGTGCTGCATCGAAATCATATATTTTCTGTTCCATGAGACAACAGTTTATCGTAATCACGCTTGCAGCACCTGCGAACAATAATCCCGTTTCCGCACTGCCTCCAGGAGAACCTCTTTTTCGTTCGGCAGGTTCTCACTGATCACTTCTTCCAGCAGTTCATTCAGAATCTGTCCCATACGCGGGCCTTTTTCGATCCCCAATTCTATCAGGTCTGCCCCCTTTACGGCAAGATCCTTTAATGATACGCAGGCATTTTCCGCCAGAATCTGTTTATAAAGTGTTACAGCTCTTTCCAGTTCTTCCATCTGTTCGGGTATGTGCAGTTCATTTTGCGCGAGAATGTCTGCCCTGCGCACGACGAAAAGCCGTTCCATCTGCTCCGGACCGATTTTGCCAAGGAAACGTTTCATCCCTTTTTTTGTCGGATTCCACAATGAGTCATGATAGTCCACCAGCTCCGTCACCAGTTCCCTCGTTGCATTGTCGAATTTCATCCGGCGAAGTATCTGATCCGTCGTCACAGCGCCAACATGCGCGTGACCTTTGAAACTCGTACTCCCGTCTTCCTTGTAAATCACACAGGAAGGCTTCTCTATATCATGAAAGAACATAGCCAGCCGCTCGATTTCGGCCTCACAGGGTACATTTTCCACAGATTTCAAAATATGTGTCCACACATCGTACTGATGCCAGTGCGTCTTTTGCTTAAATCCGATGCACGGGCGAAACTCCGGAATCAGGAATGTGATCAGATCCGAAAACTGATCTGCGAGGGACGGAAATCCTTCTCCTACAATCATTTTTCGGAACTCCACGGTAATCCGCTCCATGGATGCTTCAAAAATCCTCGGAATATTTGCCCTGATCGCGGCAGATGTTTTTTCTTCAATCGTATAGCCAAATACAGACGCAAACCGAATGGCCCGCATAATACGAAGCACATCCTCGGAAAACCGCTCCTCCGGCTTTCCCACACATCGAATCCGTTTTCTTTGAAGGTCTCCCGATCCATCGTGAGGATCCATCAAGCCCCTCAGATCACTGTATGCCATGGCATTGATCGTAAAATCACGACGTTTCAGATCCTCCTCCAGGCTTTTTACAAATTCCACGCTGTCCGGATGCCTCCCGTCGGTATAATCTCCGTCACAGCGGAATGTCGTAATCTCATAACCCTCTCCATGCATGACCACGGTCACGGTACCATGTTTGAGTCCGGTTTCCACAACCTTTTTTTTCCTGGAAAGAAAGATTCTCTCTACTTCCTCCGGCCTCGCGGATGTGCAGATATCCCAGTCATGGGGAACGCGTCCCATCAGAGCGTCTCTTACGCAGCCTCCGACAACATAGCTTTCATAGCCCTCTTCCTCTAAGGTCTGCACAAGATAGCGCGCATCTGCCGGCACTTCGATCTTTATACTTTCTACCTTCATCTGCCTCACTCCTTATCTTCTGAACTCTTTCTTATCATACCAAATCAAAATGATTGCCGCAAGAATTACTTCTTTACTATGCAGCAGATTCTGGGACGGTACTCTCAGGCAAAAGACACGAAATTGCATACATATATTTTGGATTCAATCTTTAACATTGTGGACAGAACAGAGGGAACAGTGATATAATAGGATGACTGAATGGATAAAAGCCTGATTTTATGAACCGCCCGGCATAAAAACTGCTCCGCGGTTCTGAATCTTAGATATTCAAGATATTCAGTCACTGTGAGGTAATGAATATGGACAAACAAACTGCCGCGGAAAGGCGTTCAAAACGAGCCTATATGGTTTTATTATGCTTTTGCGGACTGCTGATCAATTTCCTGGGAGTACGAGTCGCCTTAAGATTTCACCTCCCTCTGTTTCTCGATAACATCGGAAGCGCGCTCGTCGCAGCGCTGGGGGGATTAATCCCCGGCATTATCGTAGGCTTTTTCACAAATCTTGTTAATGGCATCAATGACTATACCACCACATATTACGGCTCTTTAACTGTGCTTATTGCCGTTTTTTCCGCCATTTTTGCCAGCAAGGGTTACTATGACAAGCCCAGAAAGCTTCCGATTATCATTCTCGTTTTCGCTATGATCGGAGGCGCGTTAGGATCTGTCCTGACCTGGACATTTTACGGTTTTGATTTCGGCACAGGCATCTCCGCCCCCCTGGCCCATCGGATTTATGACAGCGGGATGCTGGATTTATTCTGGTCCCAGTTCAGCGCGGATATACTGATCGACATAGTTGACAAGACAATCACCGTTCTCTGTGTCGCGATGACTTTAAAGCTCATGCCGCCGGCCTTAAAAAACCTGTTTTATTTCAGCGGCTGGCAGCAAAATCCCTCCTGGAATAAGAACAGGCCGGCCAATAACGATGTCCCGACTCACAGATCCTTACGGCTCAAAATCATTCTCCTTGTAGCCGTGGCTACCCTGATCACTGCAATCACCGTTACGGCCATCAGCTTTGTACATTTCCGGAACGCTTCCATTAATGAGCAGATCAGTCTGGCAAAAGGCGTCGTCAATGTGGTAAAGGGCTGTTTTGACCCCGATCGTGTCGATGAGTATATAGAGAAAGGGGAAGAAGCCGACGGATATCTGCGGGCCAAGGGTATCATGAAGGATCTTATGGACAGCTCAGAGAATGTGGAATTCTGCTATGTTTACCGGATTGAAGAGGACGGATGCCACGTTGTCTTTGACCCGGATACTGATGAAGTGCCCGGCGCCCCGCCCGGGAGCATTGTTCCCTTTGATACCGCATTTCAGGATTATCTTCCCGCCCTTCTTCGGGGTGAAGAAATCGAACCGGTTATCTCCAATGAGACCTATGGCTGGTTACTGACAATTTATGAGCCGGTATATGACAGTAAAGGTGTCTGCCAGTGTTACGCAGCCGTAGATATCAACATGACGCATATTTCCGTAGGCGGCTACCAGTTCCTGGCGCGCGTGATCTCTCTGTTTTTCGGCTTCTTTGTTATGATCCTTGCCATCGCGATCTGCATGGCTGAGTATAACATCATTCAGCCCATCAACAGCATGGCTGTCACAGCGGGACATTTTGCCTTCAACAGCGAGGAAGCCCGTGAGGAAGCCGTAAAGAGTATCCAGAACCTGGAGATCCATACCAATGACGAGATTGAAAACCTGTATCATGCATTGACCAAAACAACCCAGGATATGGTCGAAAATGTCACTTATATGCAAAAGCAGGGTGAAATCATCAGCAAACTTCAAAACGGTCTGATCCTGGTACTGGCGGACATCGTGGAAAGCCGCGACCAGTGCACCGGTGACCATGTCAGAAAAACGGCGGCATATACAGACATTATCATGCGTGAGCTCAAGAAAGAAGGCGTCTATACGGATCAGCTCACCGATAAGTTCATGCAGGATGTTGTCAATTCCGCTCCTTTGCATGATATAGGAAAAATCCAGGTCGCGGATGCCATACTTAACAAACCCGGAAAGCTGACCGATGAGGAATTTGCCTGCATGAAAACCCATACGACCATCGGAGCCCAGATTATCTCCAGCGCCATCGACATGGTTTCCGAAGGAGAGTCCGGTTTCCTGGAGGAGGCAAAAAACCTTGCCCATTACCACCATGAAAAATGGAACGGCTACGGGTATCCTACAGGCTTGAAAGAAGAAGAAATCCCGCTTTCCGCCAGAATCATGGCGGTTGCGGATGTATTTGACGCTCTGGTATCAAAGCGCAGTTACAAGGATGGCTTTCCCTTCGAAAAGGCGATGGGGATCATTCTCGAAGGAAGCGGGACTCATTTTGACCCGCAGATCGTGCATGCCTTTCAGGAAGCGTCTGACGAGGTACGTATGGTAATGGAGAGTCATATGAGCAATACAGGCGGTATTGTTTATCATAATGAAACCCCCAATGCCCTTTGATTTTGACGCTGCTATCGCGTCAGGCGTTTTCAGAGTAATGTAAGAGACAGGAAAAAAGCCGGTTCCAATACCTGTTTTTGATAATAAAACAGGTATTGGAACCGGCTTTTATTTTCTCAAGCTTAAAACCCGCATGCACCGCCAAAAAGCATGACGGTTTTACATCTCTCTTTTGTTGATGATCTCTCCGTTGTTTTTCCAGATGCTGTTTTGCGGAACAACACCTCTGACACAGGATGTCGGATATACGTTGGAATGCCGCCCGATCACGGTGCCGGGATTGCAGACCGCGTTACAGCCCACCTCGACATAATCACCGAGCATGGCTCCGAATTTTTTGATGCCCGTTTCCATCTGTTCTGTTCCGTTATGTACCACAACCAGGGCTTTGTCACTTTTTACGTTAGAAGTAATGCTTCCGGCGCCCATATGGCTGTAATAACCCAGGATGCTGTCTCCCACGTAATTGTAATGCGGGGTCTGGACATGATCGAACAGGATTACGTTTTTAAGCTCTACGGAATTTCCCACTACACAATCGGCGCCTACAAGGGCTGAGCCACGGATAAAAGCGCAATGCCGAACTTCCGTGTTGGGTCCGATGATGCAGGGAGCCCCCAGATAGGCTGACGCAAATACCTTTGCCGTCTTGTGTACCCAGACCTGCGGCTCTCTTTCTTCATAGTCGGGTCCAAGGGTCGGACCAAGCTTAAGGATCAGATCCTTGATTCCCTTCAGAGCCTCCCAGGGATAAGTAAACTGCCGCAGATAATCAGCCGCAAGGGTATGGTCGAGGTCATAAAGGTCGGCTATTGTATACATATTACAGCCTCTCTTTCTTCTCGATATCAAGGAAATACTTGTAGGTATCCACTGTCAGTTCGCCGCAGGCAGCCTCATCACAGGCAATGATCGCGCCGTTATGCATCTGCAGAGCGGAACATGTCCATCTGTGGGAAACCCCGCCCTCAACCGTCGCAGCCAAAGCGCGGGCTTTGTTGTGACCGTTGATCAGCAAAAGCACTTCCTTAGAATCCGTGACAGTGCCCACGCCGACGGAAAGAGCCTGCGCCGGAACGGCTTCCGGATCATTGCCAAAGAACCGGCTGTTGACAATCCTTGTATCACTGGTCAGGTTACGGACGCCGGTCCTGGAGGAAAGGGATGTAAACGGCTCGTTAAAGGCAATATGTCCGTCAACGCCGATACCGCCCATAAACAGGTCAATACCGCCATAAGAGGCGATCTTTTTCTCATATCTGGCGCACTCTTCTTCAGGATCATCCGTCATACCGTTCAGGATATTGATATTTTCCGGCTTCATGTCCACGAGATGATCAAAGAAATTGTCATGCATGAAATACCAGTAGCTCTGGTCATGCTCATGAGGAAGGCCGAGATATTCATCCATATTAAAGGTAACAACGTTTGCGAAGGAAACCTCGCCGGCTTTATTCATCCTGACAAGTTCCTGATAGACTCCGATCGGGCTGGAGCCTGTAGGCAGGCCAAGGATAAAAGGACGGTCTTCTTTATGGTTGTTGATCCTTGACGCGATATAATTTGCAGCCCATTTGCACATCTTGTTGTAATCTTCCTGAATAATGACTCTCATCAGCGCACTCTCCTTCTGTCTGTTCTGGTCACAGGTAATTTTTATCAGGCTACATTTTAGAACTGAGATATTTATTTGTCAAGCTATATATTAGCGCCGCCGCAACATATACCCGTTGCCGTTCAGGCAGCAACATATCCTGCAGGCTTCAAAAAACTTGCAAATAAACCATTCACTGATTATAATATGATTCAGGCGACAAAAGGTCATGCAAAAATGAGCTCGCTCATTTTTGCATGAGATTGGGTCGCCCACAGACACGAGGAAGTAGCCATTTTGCACTATTTATACTTGACTTTGCAAATCTTTCTGTGCAAAATG
>JAFVGK010000183.1 GCA_017475035.1 Blautia sp. | reverse complement strand
CCATTCATCCGCCTCGCTTCATGCTCCGCCCATACTCCGCAATCGTAGCGCCTGACTCTGGAATTGTCCGAGGTGTCCACGATGTAGTAGGACGGGATGCCGCGAGGGTCAAGTGAGGCAAGTACTACATACCTGCTCATAACTCTGCCCCCTCCGTCAGCTGTTCCACGGTGATGTCCAATGCCTTGCTGAGCCTGAGAGCGACTGCGAGGGTGGGCACTGCAAATCCGCTCATGTACTTGCCCATCTGCACAGGGTTTGTTCCGGTCATCTCCGCAAACTCTTTCACGCCCAGACAATCATGCCTCATGTATTCCTTGCAGAGGTTATCTCGTATCGCTTCTTTGAGCGTCAACTTCACTCCTTTCCGGAGCGGCGCCGCCTACCGCTCCATGGTGATTGTCAGCAGTCTCAGTGGTGGTTATGCACAGTCTGCTATCGTTTCCGGTATCTTTAACAGCAAAAACAGTAAGCTTAGAGAGGAGCTTCCTCCTTTCTGGGGTGAAAATATGGTTTATGGTCATGGCGGCTTTGGTTGGCTTTATTATCTTCCGGTTTAACTGTTATCCTCCATTTCTCTGACGCTGATCCAGATCCCGGAGGCCGTGCCTCCCTTCCGGATCCCGCGCACCCATCTCTTTTCCACCAGCTCACTGCAGACCTGTGCGTCGTCCACCCAGAATCCCACGGCAGTCATGCAGTCCTTGAGGAGCTTCTGCAAGTTATCAGTGTCCGGCTTGGTGTCTCTCCACGATCCATCCGGGTGCCGGTCCGTGAGGAAGCACCACACCACGTGCAGGGCGAGCGGACCGGCCAGCTTCCTCTTCGGCTTGTGTCTGGCAAGCATGTCGCGATACTTCTGTCTCGCCGCCTTAAGCTCCGGCGGCTCGTAGAAGACAGCCTTGCCGTTATTGATCTGCACCTTCTTCTCCTGATGGGTCACTGTTGGCACATGCTCCATCGGCAGAAACATTTCAATCTTCAAAAATTCCCTCCTTCCTGTGTGCGCCGCACTTCGCGGTTGTCGTCGTTGCGGGTGGGTGCGACGGCGGGCTGTGCTTAAAGCCCGTCGTATCCTACCCCTGCGACAGGGGTGCGCCAGCACAAAGGTATATGTAATATACAGGTGCGTCGCACCCCTGCGACGCACTATGTCTGTCGCACCCTTTCGCACCCCTGCGACACTATGCGACAGACCTAATCTGTCGCAGTGCGACGCACTATGTCTGTCGCACCCTTTCGCACCCCTATTCACTCACCCTTCTGACGTATGTTTTGCCGTCTTCCTTGGTGAATTTTTCAAAAGATTTCTTCCAATCTGCCTTAGCTTTTTTGCCGTCTCCGAGGTATGCTCCGATGGTCTTGCTGTCCTTTCCTATGTACTCGGCAAGCGCCTGAATCGGTACGTCACCGCCCTCCGATTCGAGCGCGGTGAATGCCATTTCGAGGGCGTTTCGCTCTGATTCCCGTTCTTTGGCAGCCTGCTTTTTCCGCTTTTCCTTTGCCTTATCCCATGGTGTTTTTTCCGTCTCAGACTCCAGATCTTTGAGCACTCCGGACTCGTCCGCAGTGTGGATCGGGTACCGGAACCAGCAGTTTACCGGGGGGAATTTAGGGAACTCCCGGAGGGTTCCGTCTATCCTCCACGCAGTCACTGACTGTGCTTTGGCGGTGGCTGCCTTCATTTCTTCTTCGAAAATTTTAGCTTTATACTGGCTGTCACCGATGGCATTTTTGCAGTATTCGACCATCTTGGAACCGGTCTGAAAGTCATCCTGCGACAGCTCTTCTGACCAGTTCTTGTCCTTAACATAAGTCTCCAGGAACCGTTTGCAGATCTTACAAAGTGCCTTATTTATCTCCTGATTGATGACATCATTTGTCAGTTCCAGTTCGATCATGTCGAGCATTGCGTCCGGATCACGGGCAAAGACTCCGCTCCCGGATGCCCTGTCCATGGACCGCTTGCCTCCCTGGGCGCCTTTGGAATGATGGTGGCAGTAGATCACCGACGCGCCCAGCTCAGTGCATACCTTGTCGAATTGGTTGCAGAACTTCGCCATCTGGTCGGCGCTGTTCTCGTCCCCGGTAATGACCTTATAGATTGGGTCGATGACAACAGCTTTGTAATGCCTGTCTTTTGCGCGCCTGATCAGCTTCGGGGCAAGCTTGTCCATGGGTATGCTGCGGCCTCTCAGGTTCCAAATATTGATGTTCTTGAGGCTTGTTGGTTTTACTCCCAGGGCCTTGTAAACGTCCTTGAAGCGATGCAGGCAGGACGCCCGGTCAAGCTCCAAATTGACGTACAGGACGGATCCCTTGTTGCATTTCCATCCATGCCATCGGCCGCCCTCCGCGATCGCGATACACAGCTCGATCAGGTCAAAGGACTTGCCTGCCTTGGATGGACCCGCGATCAGCATTTTATGGCCTTCCCGGAGCACTCCCTCGATCAGGGCCGGGGCAAGCTCCGGCATGTCATCCCACTCTGCCGCAAGATCTTCTACATCCGGAAGATCATCATTTACAGCTTCTGTCCATTCTTTCCACTCGTCCCATGATTTACATCCAATATTGGTATCTACTATGTATTGCTGCTTGTCTCCCCGGACGCATCCGGGAAGGCGTGACAGCCTTGACGGGTTCCGGTTCTGCGTGTCGATGACCATGCCGTTCTTCCGGCAGATGTCATACAGGTAATTGACACGGCTCTGATACTCTTTGATATCATCCGCGTCTATGCGGACGATCGCGTGCAGCGACTTGCCTCCTGAGTGCACCAGGACGGCCACCGGCAGATTAAGCTGCCTGATAATGCCGTTCTGGGCCTCGATATCCATCGTGTCAGACTCCACTAATGCATAGCGGAAATCCACTACGTTCTCGTTGTTGACGCCCTTGCCATCGAGCGGGTTAAAGCGGATCCATGCTCCGGCCTTCGGGTCGTATTTGCCGATCACTGTCTCGATACCGTCTCCGGCCTTCTTTGCCGCCCTCAGGTCGTTGAGAATGTCTCCGACCTTCTTGGTGTAGATCCCCTTATTTGCCGGTACGAGCTTCGTGACTCCCTTTGAAGTCTTCTCAAAGCTCTCCACTACATATCCGCAGATCTCGTCTGGCGTGTACAGGGTTTCCAGATACCGCAGCAGCTCCCCGATGGGATTCCACTCTTTAGGTTCTTCTACTTCCCTTTGCTCCGCCCAGCCCTCGCCGATGATCCTCTCCGGGGCTTCGTAGGAGATGGAGCTGTTAAGATCCAGCTCGTCATAATCCTCCGGTTTTTCCGGCGTCCATCCCTGCTGTACGGCAAAGTGATAGATCGTTCCGCCGGTCACGCCCTCGTCACGCCGAAAGGACTTCCACTTCCTGGCACACTCGCCATTATGATACCGTCCATAATCCCGCCGGCTCCATGCGTCCCACACGTCGCAGGAATAGCCCTCGAGCTTAAGGGCTTGCCCGACCTCCGTCCATTCGGAGTAATTGAGGAGGCCGGGATCGATATGTGTTAATAATTCTTCCAGGTTGAATTTTTCCATTTTGTCACCAGAATCTGAGTGCCCGCAGCGGATCAGCAGGCGGAATGTATTCGCGGGGGTTCAGGTCCCTGGGTGTTCGCCATCCGTTTCCGGCTATACGGTCGATCAGCCTGCGGGCCTGTTCAAAGCTCCATGTGCCTACGTTCTGGAACCCCCTCATCTCAAGCTGTTTAATCTGCTTCGGGGTCGCAAGCCCGCGCATCTTGCGGTCATGCAGTGTGTCCAGGAGCCTGTCTGCCTGCCCGGATGTCTCTACGCTGTCAGCCCTGATGCCAAGCTTCTCAAGACTGTCTTTCTGGGCCTGTGATGGTGCCTGTGCCTCCGGGCCGAAGATCGGCTTGTAATTGGTAAGATCTATCGCTTCTATGCTCATGGCATACTGCAGGGGATCCACCAGGCGTGACTTCTTTCTGCGCTGGGCCGCAAGCTCTGCAGCCAGTGCCCTCTCGCGCTCTTCCACAACTTCCTCGGCGGCTCTTTTCTCTGCCTCTTCTATGTCGACGGCCTCGCCGACGTTTCTTTCCATGTCCATGGTCATCCGCCTTGCGACGTCTTCGTCATCGCAGATCAGTGCCGCAGGATGGCACAGCTCATGCCGTTCCGTCATCCAGAGGAAGTCAATCAGAAGCAGGTGGTCTTTTCCGGTATCCGGTGAGAGCCGTGTTCCGCGGCCTACCATCTGGGCATACAGCGGGCGTGACTTTGTGGGTCTGAGGACGATGATGCAGTCCACCGCCGGGCAGTCATACCCTTCTGTCAGGAGCATGGAATTGCAGAGGACGTCGTACTTACCATCCTCGAAGTCCTGCAGGATCTCGGCCCTGTCTTGGCTGGAGCCGTTTACTTCCGCAGCCACAAAGCCGCGCTCATTTAGGATTCCCATGAACTTCTGACTGGTCGCGATCAGCGGAAGGAATACGATGGTCTTACGGCCTGCGCAGTATTCCACCATTTTGTCCGCTATCTGATAAAGGTACGGGTCAAGAGCTGTCCCGATTTCTCCGACCTTAAAGTCTCCGGCACTGATGCCAACCATGGAGATGTCGATCTGCAGCGGCACGGTCAGTGCCTTTATTGGCACCAGATATCCGCTTTTGATCGCCTGCGGCATCGTGTACTCAAACGCCAGCGACTCAAAATAGCTTCCGAGGTTCTTAAGATCTGCCCTGTCAGGTGTTGCCGTCACGCCAAGGACATCTGAGCCGCTAAAGTGCTGCAGCACCCTCTGGTAGCTGTCTGAGATGCAGTGATGCGCCTCGTCGATGATGATCACATCGAAATAGTCGGGCTTGAATTTCTTAAGCCTGCGTTCATGCATCAGGGTCTGTACTGATCCAACAACTACCCTGTACCATTCGCCCAGGCATGTCTTCCCCGCTTTCTCAACGGAGCATTTGAGCCCTGTGGATTTAAGGATTTTGTCTGCGGCCTGGTCGAGAAGTTCGCCGCGGTGTGCCATGATCAGGACCCGGCATCCGCGGCGGACACACTCTTCTACGATCTTTGCGAAGACGATGGTCTTTCCCGTCCCAGTGGGCATGACGACAAGCGTTTTATGCGTGCCGCTATCCCACTGCTCAAAGACGTGCTCAAAAGCTTCCTGCTGATAAGGCCGCAGCGTCATGCCGCCCACTTAGAAACCTCCGCCGTTCCACCCGGATGCGGACGCTTTCTTCTCGTAGTACTTTCCGATATTCTTGTAGTGTGTGCCGTCCTGCCTTGTGCGCTTCGGATCCTCGACATAGCTGATCCTGACACGCAGGCCTGCAGCCTCCCGGATAGCCTGCCCGAGATTCGGCAGTGGCTCGCCGTGCTTCTTCTGCCCGGTCCCAAGGAAGAACTGGGAAAGTTTCCATTCAAACTTGCGGACCAGAACGATATTGTCTTTGACCTGTGCCTCCTGCCCATCAACCGAAAGATTGATAAAAACGGTGAGCATCTTCTTGCCGTTGTAGTCCGGGTTGTCCCAGTTACAGGAGCCGACTTCGCAGTGATCGACGATCCCTTCATAGTCCCCGACAGGGATGTCCACAAACTGTGACTCGTTTTCAACTGATCCGTTCAGGTCAAGCTCTTCATAATCGCTGCAGTTGCTGTAATCTGCTGCCATAGTCTTTATCTCCTTTGCTGTGCTTACTTGTATTCAATCTCACCTCTTGAACGCATATCCATGATGCTGCTCTTTACCTGATCCCAGTATCCGATGCACCAGCCTTCTACAAAGTCCATCGGATAGTCTGCGACAGCCATGTCTGCAGGGAAGTATCCCTTTGCCCCGACAAGAGTTTTAATCTCGTCCTCGGAGATCTTTGAGTTGATCATCAGGTCGCGGAGCTTTTTCGGGATCCGCATGTCCGGCTCCTGATAACCGCCGGTGTCGGTAGTCTTAACATCCTTCTGGGCAATGTTGCGGATCATGCCAAGATATACGTCCTCGCTGATGGGCTTGCCGTCCCTGACTACTTCGGGCGGGATCTTCTCACCCTTCAAAAACTCAAATACCTGACCACCGACGCGGTACCATGATTTCTCATGTGCTGTCCATCCGGTGAAGTCATCAACTCCGACAGGCTCCGCGTCCTCAAGTTTCGGACCCGGCTCTGCAGGCTTGGGCTCTGCAGGTTTCTGTGCGGGCTTTGGTGCGGACTTTGGCGCAGCCTTCGGGGCGGGAGCCGGTGCGGGTGTAGGCTCCGGCATAGCGGCAGCCGTCGGCAGGATGTGCGCGATCTCGTTAAAGTCCAGCGGGATCTCGTCCGGAAGACCGAAGCGGTTCTTTGCGTCCCAGAAGGGTGTATGTGTCGTATACATGACCCTGCGCCCGCCTGTGGCCTTGTTCTTCCCCTTGGTCTGGCCCTTGCCGTCAACGTTTACGATGACGGTCTTATAATTAAGGAAGAGAACAACGTCGGCCCACTCCCGGATCATGGGCGCGACCTTCTTGCTGGTCTTCATTTCCCAGTGATCGTATGCTCCCATCTCCTCCGGGAGTTCCACCTTGCGAAGCTGGGCGTGCGCTGTGATCACGACGTTGACTCCGGCATTCACGCATCCCTGGAGGATGTTCAGGAGCTTCCCAAACTCCTCGGCTGAATAGGTGTAGCCTTTTCCGAATCCAGGGGTTTCAATGCTGTCCCAGCCATTCTTTTTGCAGAGATCCGCGATCTCCATCTGCTCCGCCCAGTCTGCGGTATCAATAACCAGAGTCTGGTACTCATTGGGATGAGTGCGGATGTATTCTGCCTGATCCTTGAGGGCCTGCCATGACGATGCCTTGTCGAATCGGTAGACATCCATGTGGGCTGTGCTTTCCTCAGTGTCGATAAATACGGGATTCGGGAAGCGTGACGCAAGAGTGCTCTTGCCTACGCCCTCAGGTCCGTACAGGACGACCTTCAGGGGTTTCTTGACCCTTCCTTTTGAAATATTCATTAATGTCCTCCTTTGCTGTTAAAATCCCATGCCGGCCTTCCATCCTCCGGTCGACTTAGGTGTTTCATCGGGTTTCTCTTCGGTGTAGCCGTCTGTGATGATGATGGAGCACTCGTCCCCGGTACTGACGCGTGTCGCGATCGCCTGCAGGCCTTCCCCTTCGAGCCATGCCCCGAAGTCCTTCAGGGTATCCAGATCCATGGCTTCAAGTTTGTCCAGGAGCACAAAACCGCACTTGGGGTTAAGCTTCCGGACGATGGACGTGGAGACGATCATCTGCTCCGCACTGGACATGTTGTCCCACTTCTGGCCGTTGTAGACCAGTTCGCCGTCAAGGACCGACAGCCCCGGCAGGGGAAGGTCTGCATTATCCAGGAGCGCCGTCTTGTCTGCCCTCACGTCCTCGATCTTCTGGGTGAGGAGCTGGTACTTGTCGCGGTACTCTTTCGCGTCTTCTTCGGCCTGCAGCTTGTTCATGTTGGCGCGGACCTTGATATTGATCGCTTCGATATCTGAAATATTTTCTTCAAGTTCTGCTGTGGATTCGTCTTCTCCCGCCTGATCAGCAGCAGAGAACGCGATTTCCTTCTCTTCTACGGCCTTGTTGTATGCTGCCTTTGCTTCTTCCAGGCGTTTCTCTGCTTCCGCAGCGGCCCCGAATGCCATGGACAGGGCCTGCTCTGCCGCGGCTGCTTTACGTTCTGCCTCGGCGGCATTCGCGCGGATCCTCGCCTTCTCGCCGTTCCTTGCAAGAATATCCTGCTGTTGCCTGATCAGCTCCGAAGGACTGACCAGCTCCTGGGGTGCGTCGGGATAATAGGGCTGTTCAGCGGCAAACTTCTCTTTCTGGTCAGCGGTCCGGCCGACATAGAGACGTTCCTGGTACAGCTCTTTTTCCTGCTGTTCAAGCCCTGCGAGCTTTTCGCCGACGCCAATGATCTGCAGGAGCGTGCCGGCCTTTTCCTTCCCGGACGCCTCCATGAACTTCGGAAGGTTCAGGGCAAGCTCTTCGACAAACTCATCCAGGAGCTGCTGCCCGCCCTTCTTTCCGGTCGGATCGGTTACTTTCAGGTCACTGTTTTTCCCTTTTCTCTCCACGACGAGTCCGTTGTCCATGATGACCTTGAGCCGAGGCGGGATGGCGCTGTCGGCGTTCACCGCCTGGGACGGCTGATACTTCTTTCCGCCCAGCGCCCACGCAATGGCATCCAGTACGGATGTCTTGCCCTGCTTGTTCTTCCCTCCGATGATAGTCAGCCCATCCTGCGCAGGTTCGATCACTGCCGCGTGGATCCGCTTTACATTCTCGATTTCCAGTCTGTTGATTTTCATAAAATTCTCCTGTTATAATGTGGGTGTATCACTACTTCCGCCTTCAGGTGTTACCGGCACCGTTGGCGGATTTTTATTCACCGATGTCTGCGCCTTTCTCCGGCTGTGCACCATATGGTTTCTTCAGCTGTGTCATCACCATGATCCGGTTCCAGTCCGCTTCGTATACTACTCTCTCCGGGACCCTCCTCTTCGGCAGGGCCTCGAGCCTCTGCAGTGCCCTGACTGTGTACCACAAGACGGCCGCGCACAACGCTAAGCACAGTGCTATGATTAAAGTATCTGCTCCATTCATTTAGTCTCTCCTCCTTGTCTTGGTGGGCTTCTTGAACTTCTGAAGCCAGAAATACTCTTTCAGTTGCCTTCTGATTTCCGTTGACTCCCTCATCCTGTCGTACTCTTCCATCTTCGGCAGATACGGATTCGGTAGGTTTTGCGGATTGCATAACAGCTTCAATTTCGGCTTTGATTCCGCTGATGCTTCTGTATTCGGAGCAGTGTCCCCGCTGTTCGAAGCATCGGTTTCGCTTGTAACAGTCATTGCACACAATTTGTTATTCCTTCCCCATTGCGTTTATCTGTTTGAGCAGTTCCATCTTTTTCTCCGCCCACATCTTGCGCTTCCACTTCCTGTTACTGATTCGGTGGGCTTCGGCTTTACATTCCTGACTGCAATACAAGGTGTTTTTTTTGGCAGGATAGAACATCCTTCTGCAGCATCTGCATTTGATCGCTATCATCGCTGTGTATCCACCCATCCGTCCGGGATGAATTGCATCCCCTCGATTGTCTTCCACTGCCCGAAACTCAAGTCTCTCTGCAATCTGCGCTCCCTGGTGCTGTATCGGATAGCTCCCCGGACGGTACTGGAATTGTCATAGACATAAGCCACGGTTCTGTCTTTCCTGATTGCGAGGTCGAGGTAGCGTTTGAACCGCCCTTTTCTGACGTAATGGTTTTTGACGTACATCTTGCCGTGATCGATGCTGTACGCAAACCACCGATTCCCGCTCTCGATCCGGAACTGCCCCTTGGTCAAAGAGCCTCGGGGATACTTCCGGCTTGAAGTGCGGTGGGCGTAGTAATAGTTGCCCTTGTACTTAATATGTCCGTACTGTTTTCGGCCATTCTTGTACAGATACCAATGTCCCTTGTACTCATAGATGCCGGTCTTCGCTGTCATCTCCGTTTTCGCCTGACGAAGGTCGCAGGTCTGTGCCGTGATGCTGACCGGAGCCGTGAGTAGTAATACCAGGATCATCAGAATCGCTGTTTTCTTCATGCTTTGTAATCCTCCATCTTTCCTTCGAAGATCTTCTCTTCGGCGACATCGGTGATATCCTTCTTTTTGATTCCACTCCCATCGATGGCGCCTTTGATCTGATCCATTATCTTGGAAGCGAGCATCACTCTGTCGAAAGTATTCCTGCCCAGCTGGTTGATGATGGAGCCGATTCCGGTTCCCGCTGCAAGCGCTGTATTATACGCCGAAGTTTCACCGAGCATCAGCGTCGTGCAGTCCGCGTCATGGCCAGCCGGGTCAATGACGATCGCGATGACTGCCTTCCCTTCCATGTTCCGATTGTTAGTTCCATCGTTCAGATTCAGCTTTACCATATGTTCCTCCTCATTCAATGCCCCGCCTTGCCTTTTCTTTGTTAAGCATCAGGCGGTATACCTTATAAAACCCTCTCTTCTTTCCCGGCCGCCTCCCGCAGTCTCCGATCGCGATCCTGCCGGATGCCATCATGTACCGGAGCGTCTGCGGAGACATGTGCAGCTCTCTGGCGGCCTGTGCGATAGTGACCTGATTCTGCATGTGTATCCTCCTTAACTTAAAGTTATACTTCAGGCAAAGAAATGCAGTCTTCAGGCGCTCCGACAACATAGCAGAACATTTTGAACTGTGCCGGCTTCATCTGGACTTTGCCGTTTTCCCAATTCATCACAGTGAATTTAGAAACCTGCATCTGCTTTGCGACATCTTCCTGCGTCATGCCTGCATTTACTCTCGCAGCCGCGAGCGTGATCTTGTAATAGTCGCCCATTGCTTTTATCTCCTTTCATTTTTCTATGCGGTCATCAGCGACAACAACAGAATAAAATAACTAAAAGTTATTGTCAATACTTAAAGTTGTATTTTTAAAACTAATTGTAATTTTATAACTTTTGATTTATCATTTATCGCTTGGAGAACTGGAGATGCCGGATTTATGCGGACGGTGGGCGATTTGTTACTAACGTGTCACTATCTGCCCAGAATGCAAACAAAATTCCCTGATTAATTTTAGTACTAATGTATTGACATTAGTACTATTGTTTGCTATAATGTCATTAAAGATAAGGGAACAGAACACAGCAAGCACACACACAGGAGGACAGGAAATGAGCACAATGAAGATTAAGATCGAAGATGGAACCGCAAAGGTTTTTACCCCTTACAATCCCGAATTCGTCCGCAGGATCAAAACTGTCGGAAAGGCAAAATGGAATGGCAGCGAGAAATGCTGGCAGGTATCTGAGCTGGCAGTTGAGGCGGTCCGCGAAATCATGATGGAAGTGTACGGAGAAACCGACATCCCCGACTGTGGGGAGAAGATTTCCGTCAGAGTCAAATTTGTGAAAGAGCATGATGCATTCCGTGAGGCCTTTACTCTTTTTGGCAAGACCATCGCATCTGCATTCGGACGCGACTCCGGAGCAAGAACCGGAGACGAGGCAATCTTCGTCCAGGGCGCTCCCAGATCCGGCGGATCCATGAAGAACTGGTTGACGATCATTCCGAAAGACTGCATCGTTGAACTCCACAACGTACCGAAGGCACTCGTAGAAGCCAATGAAGATGACGGGATTGAAATCCAGATCCTTGAAAATAAGATCGACAGAACCGCTCTTCTGACGGAGAAGGAAAATCTTCTGAAGAGACTGGCAGAGATAGAGGAACTTCTGAAACAGTGACAAAATTTTAAAAGGAGGAAAGTCAAAATGAATAAAATCATCAAGGGAAAACGGTACGACACGGAGACAGCCCAGAAAATGGCGGAGTGGTCGTCCTCTTATGCATACAGCGATTTCAACTACTATGATGAAACGCTTTACCGCAAGAGGACAGGCGAATACTTCCTGCATGGGACAGGGAACGCCGCCTCGAAGTACAGCCGGCCATGTGGACAGAATTCGTGGAGCGGTGGCGAGGAGATCATACCTCTCTCGATCGAGCAGGCACGGAAGTGGGTAGAGGAGCACTGCGACGGTGACGAGTACGAAGAGATCTTCGGAAAGATCGAGGAAGGCGGCGAAAAGATTCAGGTTAAGGTTTATCTTGATAGAGCCACCTCCGAAAAGCTCAAAATCATTTCTCAGGAGGCTGGCGTGAGTGCCTCCGACATGGTGGCAAAACTCATCAACAACGCATAAACATAAAAATACACCCCGGAGCCGTTTCAGCCCCGGGGTTTTGTATTGCATAGAAACCGCGATCGCGTTGTTCTGATGCTCCGTTATGAAAATAATGCGCCGTGCTTCTTCTCGTAGGATTCGAGTTCCTTCATATATTCGGAGATATGCACGGTATTGAGCCTGTCCGCTTCTGCTTGTGCTGAGTCGTACCGGATGCCGAGGGCTTCTCTTCTTGCGTCTCCGGAGCCGTATTTATCTGCCCAGATTTCGATTCCTAATTCAGTGTCGGTCTTTTCGGGCATCGGTACTTCCACCGGCTTGCCACCTGCCAGCTCCATCCACTGGTCACGACTCATCCATGCAATGTCCATGTCAAGATTGCCGTCCCAGTGGGCGAGGTGTCCGTGGGATGAGTACTGGTAGATGGTGGCTCTGCTCCATGCTCCGAAGCTCCCCGCGTCCGTCCAGGGATTTGACTGGTATCCTGTTGCGGAATTGTTGGCGTACTGAGCGCACCACAGAGGGCTGTCCTTTGCGATGTCCTTCCAGCTCCGCGACCGGCAGACAGACTTGCTCATGTATATCCCGCATGTGACGCCTGTCCGCTTTTTGATGTATGGAAGGAAGACCTTGCACCATGCCGTATCGATACGACCGAAAGCGGGATTCTGCTCGCCCTCCCAGTCGAGCCAGAGCGTGGCTTTTCCGATATAGGGCTTGATGGTGCGAAGGAAGTGGTCAGCTTCTTTTATCTGGTTTCCACCGCCTGCATAGTGATAGATGCCCAGAAGTTTTCCGGAGCGCAAAACAGCGTCAGCCATGCGGGTGAAATCGGGATTGACATAGGTTGTCCCCTGAGTCGCCTTGACGATGACAAAATCACAGGGCACTTTTGCGGGGTCAAGCCCTGCCTGATAGCTTGCTACATCGATGCCATTTAATGCCATGATTATTCTCCATGATTAATCTGTGAGTCGATTTCGTGCGCCTTCTTGGTAATGAAGTCAGGGATAGGCACGCCCATAGCCTTGAGATTCTCAAGGATGGACAGTGCTTCCATGATGCAGACATAAGTGGAGACAGCTGCGACATACTTGATGGACAGTTCAATGGCGACACACGTCACCCAGACAAGGACGATCGTGCCCAGCTCCCCGCACTTCCGATAGAGACCTTTTCGCATGACGGAAGAGTTTTTCGTGCCGTTGACCTGTGCCTGAATAAAGCCGGTAATGACATCAGCGGCTGCCATGATCGCCGGAAGCAGGATAATCCAGTAGTTATTTGCGTAGTGAATAGAAAAAACGATGTCCATGCTGTATCTCCTTATATTGTGAAGTTATCGTGTTTGCCTGACTTGGTTGTCGTTACAGTGACTTTCTTTCCGTAATATCAATCTCAATGTGTCCATCGTCCGCAGTCGCATAGCACTTAGCGCCGACCGCCTCTGCCTTCTTCTTCGGTCCTTTTCTGCCAGAGTGCCATCCTGCATGATGGTAGTTGGAGACGCAGATCCGCGGGCGGGTCGCTTCCATGAGGTTGTCGTTTGTGGCGTTTCCGTCCGTGTGCCAGTGCAACTCTAAGCCGTGGCACTTGGTATCGACTCCGGCCTTCTTCATGGCGCTGATAAAGAGATTGTTTGCAGGATTCTGCATGTCTCCGGCGGTGTGCCAGATAAACTCTCCGCACTGGAAATAGTTGACCGGCGACATGTTATTGACATAGTGGTGAGAGTCGTGTTCTTTGAGGTCTTTCGCTTTCGGTGAATACAGGCAGTGGTATTTGATGTCTCCGAACACAACACGGTCGCCTTGGTCGTACCATCGGAAGTTGGTAACCTTCCTTGCCTGTCTCCGGAGTGCATTACCATAGGTCTTTTGATACCTGTCAAGTTCCGCAGGATTTGGCAGATACAGCCACTTGACAGGAAACGCCTTGACGACCTTGCCCAGACCGCCGTAATGATCACCGTGGGCATGTGAGATAAACAGCGCATCTATCTGCTTCACGCCCTGCGCTTTCAGGTCGGAGATGACAACATCCGCAGTCTTGTACATGGCTGTGTCAATCAGCACGCATTTAGCCACTGAGCCGTCCGCAGCATATTGCAGGATAGCCGTGCAAGCTCCGTATGCGCTCTCATCTTTCCGGCAGAAGTGCTCCACATGGATGCGGAAACGTGTAGACGATTCGGCAGGCTTCAAGAGTTCGTTGACCTTATCCTGTACTGCTTTGGCATCGTATCCGCAGAATTTGAGGAGCAGGGTTCGGACGGATTCCTTGTCGTAGTTTCCGTTGATGACGTCTTTCGCCACCTGCGTGACGGTCTTGCCCCTCATGTCATAGATGGCGTTGATGCGTGCCTGCACCTTGTCGGCGTACTTGCCCAGAGCCTTCTTGCGGTCTTTGTTGTTGCCGTAGTGTCCTGCAATACAGGCGACTGCGAGATAGCGGTCTGCGAGGTTGTTGCCGTTACAGAATTTGACTTCATTCCGGACTTCTTCCGTCTGCGGTTTCTTAATGCCCAGAAGGGCATCGGAGACAGCGATAACTAATTCCAGTCTGTCCATATCAGTCTCCTTCCAGATTCTTGTGCTTTGAGATGTACAGCCCCTGCCAGCCGTGCCTCACGTAGTAGGCTTTGCACTTCAGAGATGCCGTTTTACTCTTCGTGTACTCGATGCCACGGATATACATTCCACGGCTCCTGCACCAGTCCAGATACTCCGTGTAGTAGGCAGTGTCTTCTTTGGATTGCTTTTTATTGTCCTGATACAGCACGCCTTCCTGATTGACGGTTTTGATGACGGACGGATAGGCAGAGGCAAACTTGCGGACAAAGGTGTCCCCGCCGTTGGGCATGACGATCATTCCGAGGCTGTCGATTTTGCGGACAACGGAAGACAGAGCGTTATACACTGACTGCGGAGATGGCGCCTTGCGTATCATTTTGATACGCTCTTCTTTAAAACCTCCTGCGCACATGTAATAGATGTCCGTGTTATCCAGATACAAGCCGATGACACCAAGGGACTGCATTCTTTTGGCTTCTGAAATGAGATGCTGTTGCCATGCCATGTCCGTGGGGTCTATCCAATACTCGCCGTCCCATCCGTCATACTTTGCCAGACGGAGATGTTTGAATCTGCCATAGTAGGAGCGCTCAGATTCGAGCGCCCCCGCATTAAGATATCCGTATACATACACGCCACGGCTGACGGCTGACCTGACTGCTGATTCGCATCCTTCCGTATCGATCACGGCGAGGTCGTTCTTTTTGCACTTTTCTAGAGTGCGCTTGACTTTATCCTGTTCAAAGCAGTAACGCAAAGCCATATTATTCTCCCACCGGCTCATCTTCTACCGGAATCAGGATGATATTGCCGTCCTCGTCCTTGCTGACCCTGTGTGTTACCGCACCGTCCGCAGTTTCCAGAATCACCCATCCCTCAATCTTGCCGGGGCTGAGCGAGGTAGCAGAGCGTCCGCCGTCATACCGGCAGTAACGGAGCTGACCTTCTTTGAGGATGTCATATAATACGGTCTGTCCCTTGGCTGTGCTCATGCCTGATTTCCAGACAACGATACCTGCTGATTCCAGTACGGAGATACGTGATTCAAGGTCTGCGAGTTTTGCGACCACATCAATCTGCAGGGTGTCCCTTGCATGGTCGGATGCGAGGGAAAGCAGTTCCGCACGCTCTTCGGCGGTAATCTTGCCCTGTGCGAATACTGTCTCGATGCGCTCTTCC
Organism: Blautia sp.; assembly: GCA_017475035.1. Lineage (GTDB taxonomy): Bacteria > Bacillota > Clostridia > Lachnospirales > Lachnospiraceae > Blautia_A. The sequence continues at coordinate 7,623 of JAFVGK010000183.1, read as the reverse complement.
ATATCGGAGATACGATATTCACCAGTTGATATTACAGTTTTATAGATTTCAAATACGTTCATAGTTTACCCCCCTTATGAAAGTGCGTTGACTACTTCTGCAATCTTCTTGTCGATATAGAGTTTGGTATCTGCACGGTATGTTACTTCTGTATCCCCTGCATCCGCCCACACGTTGTTTTCGCCCAGAAGGGACTTGATTTCCGTGGGCGTGAGGTGGTAGATAACAGATTCCTTGAGCTTAAATATTGCCATCACTCCATCCATGGCGGTCTTGAAGGATGCGACATCTGAGAATCTGTTATCGGATACTCTCAGAATCGGAGTCGCCTGCGAGTTTGCGACGAAGAACCTGCCGTTGACAGGATTGGAGAGCGTCACAGTATCACTCTTATAAATCTCACATTTATTCTCAGCGAAAATGATGGTATTGTTGACCAATGCTAACCCGTTTCCGCCGAACAGGGGCGCACTGGCTGTGTAGAATATAGTGCCATCAAAACCCCAACTCAGCGTCCCCAAATCTACCATAGCCCTATCCACCGTCAGCGTGCCATTGGTAATATCCAATTCGCCGCCGTACACTGTGCCTGCTTCGGCGGGGAAGGTGATGGAGTAGACATCACCATAGTAAGGATGGTAGTCCGTGTCTGTTGCAGGATAGTTGATGCTGATGTCGTGGTTGTATACAACACCCGCTCCAATCTTTTCCCCTGTAGTAAAGCGCATATAATAGGCGTCTGTCGGCACTGTGAATTGACGGTTGACCAAATTGCTCGTCCCAATTTGAGATACAAACTGTTTATTCTGGTCATAGTACCTAAACCTTGCATAATCAGAATATGATGTTGGACACTTGTAATAGTACGTTGCTCCCGGAACAATAGGAATATAATTCTTTGAACGGAAATAAAATGTATTATCCTCATTTTCACCATTGTTATTGATGAAACCGCTTTCCCACTCTTCATCCCACACATTCACGCCACTCCTCACCACCTGCGCCCCTGTCCATCCGCTGATAGGTCTGACATTATCCGGTGATGGGTCTCCGCTACCTGACTGCACAGGCTCGATATTCACGATGCAGGACTTGACCGGAATATCATCTGCGCCGTCCGCAAAACTTACCACACTGCCTGATGCTGTATCTGTGGCATAAGCGGAAAAGATGTTGTCAGGGTCAATGCTCTCCGCATACTGCTGTGCCAAATCCCTTGCAGTCTCAGCATCGTCCTTGGCACTCTCAGCAAGCCCCTGTGCGGTCTCTGCGCCTGTCTTGGCAGTACTTGCATCGCTCGCACTCTGGCTTGCCTCAGATGCCTTGGTGCTTGCCGTAGTCGCTGATGCACTTGCCTGAGATGCCTTACTGCTTGCCGTGGATGCACTCGCACTCGCTTCGGATGCCTTGGTGCTTGCCGTGCTTGCAGACTGGCTCGCACTCGTGGCAGATGCACCTGCCTGTGTTGCTGATGTGCTTGCTTCTGATGCCTTGGACGTTGCTGTCTGAGCCGATGCGCTGGCAGTACTCGCAGACTGGCTCGCACTCTCAGCCGATTCCGCAGCCTCTTCGGCGACAGTGGCATAGCTTGCCATCAGCACGGCAAATTCCTCTTCCGTGCCGGTATAGCCTTTTTCGACGGCATACGCATATGCGCTTACCGCTCCTAAATCTTTTATAATCATTTTTTAAGCCTCCATCACAAGGTGCCCGTCCACAATGGCAAAGTCCACATCCACGTTATCAGTGCGTGTATATATCAGGCGTCCGTCCACTATCTCCACATCGAAATACCCAGACTCCCTTGCCGCCATCTCCGCCCTGTCCGCATCTCTTTCCGCACTCACAGCGGATGCACTGGCACTGGTAGCAGACTGCTGTGCACTGCTCGCTGACTGGCTCGCACTCTGGGCAGACTGAGCCGCACTGGTAGCCGACGCCTGTGCGCTCTGGGCTGATTCCACTGCTGTTGTTGCGGATGCCTGTGCGGTCTCAGCGTCAGCCCTCGCAGAATCAGCCGACGCATCAGCAGAAACCACATCCTGCGCGGTTCTCTCCACGGCGCTGTTGAGCGCTCCGATCGCCTGCGTGATAATATCCTGCTCGACTGGTGTCGGCTCGATGTCGGAAGGCGGTTCGCGTCTTTTTATCGGGATCGTTATCTTCCTGACCGTCCTGCCGTCGGTGGCTTCGTCATGCAAAAACAGGTAGCAGATAATGTCTTTCCCTGTCTCCAGATACTCGTCTAAGATACGCACGACGCCGTTATGTCCGAGTTGCGTCTTGGTCTCCGTATCTCCCTCATTGCACTGCTGTACCTCAAACTCTTCAGGCAGGTTAACTCCGGTGATACGAAGCTCCAGACCATATGCATACTGCCAGACTGCTGTCGTTGTGCATTCAGGCGTCCTTGCTATGGCGTCTATAATATGGATTTCTGTCATAGGGTATCACCTCCATCACAGTGTGCAGTAAAGGCATCTGATAGTCACCTGCACATTAGACTGATTGCAGTACACCCTTGCCATGCTACTGCTCACAAGCTGTACAAAAGCGGGGCGGTTGTTGGTTGCGCTGACAACAGAAATTGCACTGGGATTAGCGATGGGCAGGGGGATGTTGACGTAGTACCAGCCTGCATACTGCTCGCTTCCGGTGGCCAAGTCAATGTCGATCGTGTTATCCTTGAGCGCTCCTCTGATGTCCGACAGTGGATTGATAACGATAAAATCCACAGCCTCCTCAATGTCCGCTATGCCTGCCTCGTTTGCCAGTACATAATACAGTGCGTAGTTGTCAATCACATCCCCGCTGTAGATGTCCCCACCGTTGATCGTCGGATACTCAGGGTCCGACTGTGACGGTGTCCCCTGTATCACCTGCAGTTGTGCGGTCTCCACGCCTTCGAGGTCTCTTGCGTAGTGCATCACAATAGCGTCATATCTTGTATATCCCGCCGGGGCGTTCTGGATGTAGATGGTTGAAATCTCCGGCAGGTTGATATGCCGTCCCTGGTCTACAAGGTCGCCGGGGTAGATCGTCACGGTATTGCCGGAAGTCTCAGCACGGAGCTTTTCGCTTGTACCAAGCACATACTTTTCAAGCCCCACGACACCGGCATTAAAATATCCCGCATCGGAAGCAGAGACGTGCGGTGTGCCCTGATGCCCTGTTACTACATGTGCATCACAATTTGCCATAGTTATTTCACCTCGTATTCTATCTTGACGTCATCGTTATCAATCTTAATGATCTTTTTGGTGACTTCCTGTATCGTGCTGATTCCTGTCTTCGGTTCCAATACTCCGACAATATCACCGATGTCATAAACAACGTCAGTTTCTTCAAGGGCAATACCCATCGAATCCGTCTGCCATGCTTCGGCAAGCCGTTCAATGCCCTCTGCCACCATCGTGGCATATCTGTCCTTGACTTCCTTGTAGTACTTATTCGCTGACCACTTCGGAGCGACTTTATCAGTACTGAGCGTGTAATATGTGTTCGCCTGCCATGTGGGCGCGGCGGTCTCATCTTTGCTGTAGTACGTATTAGTCGCCCATGTAGGCGGGTTGACTTCTGTGGTGTGGATGTATTTGGGATTCGGATTCGCAGACCATGCCGGAGCCTTCTGCAGGTCGTATCGGGTGTAATACCGCTTTGTTCCCCAATTCGGGACGGTTCCATCTTCCCTCGACTGCAGTTGTACATACTGCTTCTGGGTCTTGAGTTTCTTTTTTTCCGCAGCAGTATATTTCCGGTAGTAGTTGGAATAGTTTTCGTTCCAGTCCGTAGGCTTCTGCGTCTGAAGTTTATAGCGGTAGTATCCTACTCCGTCCACTGTCTTCCACTGTGTCAGTACGCCATCGGTATACAAGTAATAGTATGTATTATACTTCCGTGCCCAGTCTGCCGGAGCTTTATTGAGTACCGTATAAACTTCTTCCTGCACGCCTGTCAGCTGATAATAGCTGTTGCCGGACTTGCGGTAATAGTTTTCGTACTTCGTCGTCCAGTCAGAGGGCTTCTGTGCCAGCAGGCTGTAAACCGTTGTAGCAGATACCGGATTATAGTTGTTTCCGCTCCGTGTGTAATACTTGGAGTATTTGGTATCCCAGTCAGAGGGCTTGCTCGTCTGGAGCACATAGCCGACATCCAGTTTGCTGACAGCCTCGTATTTCTCCGTCTCCTCATCGGAACCTGCCTCTGGGTCTTTGCGTGTGAAATAACTCTCACAATTCGTTGCCCAGTCTGAGGGCTGTGAGGTGAGCTTTACATAATTCGTGACTGTCTCCGCCCCGGGATAATCCAGCACTTCCGCAACTTCGTCAGCGCCAAACAGCACCTGTCTGGATGTGTTGCGGATATAATCGGAATCCTTGACGGGGTCGCTGACTGTTGTATACGGCTGTACTCCGCCCGCATTATCCGTAAACAGATGTATCACGGCACGCTGTGTCAACTCACCCTGTCCGAGGCAGATGAGATGATTTGTGGGACGGTAATTCTTTTCGACCGTAAAACTCACCTGCGAAGGGTCAAATTCCTCATCCTGCGAGTAGTCCGAAACAGCTTCCGCAGACAGCCGGACATAGCCGTTAACCCACCTGATCATCAGTTTTGCATCAAACTCCTTGAGCATGTTTTTGATGCATGTATAGGCGTCAATGTACCTTGGTATCTGGTAGTTGTGGATTGTGATGCCGGAATCCTCAGTTGATGCCTTGTAAAGCCCTGAGAGTCCGATGACGCTGATTATTTCACTTAGGACGCTGTTGGCTTCTCCGTCCACTCTCCTGTAGCTTCTTCCGGAGGGCGGGCAGACGATACGCTTACCGAGTACGCCATGCCATGTCAAGCCCTTGTAGATTACGGTATTGGTATCGGGGTCAGTCCCGATGCGTCCCACGATGCCGCCGTACTCCGTGCCCTCTGCATAGATGTAATAACCGTCATGGCAGCAGTGTGAATCAGCGTCTATCGTCAGTACGAAGTCGTTTTCATCCGTTCCGTATGCCATATCGAGAGTGTAGCTCATCAGGATGCCGATGTCTTTTCTGTTTTCATCTGCATAGATCAGATCCAATCAGGCTCACCCCTTTCATCATAAAGTACGATTTCCACGCTCAGTGTGGACGGCTTTGTTACCGGCAACGTTCCTTCCGGGATTTTGGTAAAGATGTAGTGCGCCCTGTCTCTCAGATGAAAAATGTTTGTTTCCTCACCGATAGCGGAGTACTGTGTTATCTTCTTTGTGCGGGAATCGACTACGGCACGTTCGCCTTGCGCCAGCGTAGCCATGAGCCTGTAGGTGTTGCCGCCGATCGTGATGTACGGATTGTAACAAGGCCCGTAAAAAGTCAGCTTGAAGTTGGCTTCTTCGAGGGCTTCATTCGGCAGAAGGTTTGACAGGTTTGAAATGCCGTAGTCAAACATATAATCATGCGGATAATCATATCCGGTAGGTTCTTCTTCCTCTTCCTGTCCGGGAAAGAATTTGTATCCGGTAGTCTTTATCCAGTACGGATAGACGGAAACAAAAGTGATCGTCTTCTGGACGGATTCAAACAACTCCTCAAAGTCCTCGTAGCCGTTCTCAATCGCAAAGACTTCTTTGTAGTAATCATTCCACCAGAGTCTGCCGGGCGTCATTCGCTTAATATCACGGTCAAACGCCCTGTGCATCCTCTGCATGGTGGCATTAAATTCTTCCTTCGTGTCCGCAAACACCTCAACGTCCAGTTTTGCCTCCTGAACATCCTTGTAAAACTTTTTGATGTGTCCGCCGTTGACACTGGAGATGGAAGTGTACTCCCATGAGTTAGCCGCCAGTTTTTCAGGACTCTGTGCGGATAAATCTCCGCTCATAAAATCAATGATCGTTCCATCGGAGCTTTCGTAATACAGTATCATGTAAGCCCCCTTACTACTCTTCCGAGAGTGCGATTGTCCAAATCAATGCTGATATTCATCATTGCGCAAGCCTGTGCCACGGATGTACCAAGTCTGTCGTAATCTATTTCGGGATTCCCCCGTCTCGCTGCGTCTTCGAGGATTCCCGTGATAGTGTCCAGAGGCGCCGCGACTTCCGGACCAGCCTCACCGAAGCCCTGCAGTCCGTATGCAGGCGAGCCGAAAATAACAGGCCTGCGGAATACTGCACCACGCGCGTTCCAGTCAACACGGAAATGAGGAACACCAAATTCGCCCTTAGTAACATGAACGCTGGGAAGTTTAAACTTGATAAGATGTCCGAGGTTGAAGGGAAACTTCCCTTTTATGTCGCTTATAATGCCACTTATCTTTTCCTTGGCGTCTGTGATAGGCTTGGTCATCTTCTCCTTGATGTCATCAAAAGTGCTTTTCACCTTAGAGATGAGGTCGCTGAGGTTGAAGAAGCCCTTAATAGCCTCAACCATGTTCGAGACGGTTTCCTTGGCTTTTGTGATGGCATCGGAGATGGATTTTTTGATGTTTTCCCATGTCGTTTTGACGGTGGTCTTGACGGCATCGAATACGCTCGTGACCTTTGTTTTGATCGTTGTGACAACGTTTGACGCTGTAGTCTTGGCATTTGTTATGGGTGTGACGATATGCGTCTTGATGGTGTTCCAGGCCGAAGTCGTTGCGGATTTGATGCCGTTCCAGACAGAGGAAACTTTGGACTTCACCGCTCCGACAACAGTGGAGACTGTGTTCTTCGCCGTTGTGATTGCCTTGGTGATGCCGTTCCTGATGGCATTCCAGACGGTCGTTGTGACTCGCTGAATGGCTGACCATACGGAACTTATCTTCGTGCCGACCGCCGTTACGATAGAAACGACCACGGAGCGGATGGCGTTGAAAACAGTGGAGATGATAGAGCCTAATACCGTTACGACAGAAACAACAACATTGCGGACGGTGTTGAAAACAGCCGTCACGACATTGCGGAATCCCTCACAGTTATGCCATGCATAAATGAGAGCGGCGACCAATGCGGTGATTACCGCAACGACTATTAAAACAGGCGAGCCGACAATTGCCATAGTCGCGCCGAGGATGCCCAGAGCCGCCGTGACGCCTTGGATGATCGCTCCTATTGCCAGTGCCGCTCCGAGTATTCCGAGGACGGTTGCGATGCCCACGATAGCCGCCTGCGCAATGGGCGACTGCTGAACAAACTGAGCAATGGGCGTGATGAAATTAGCCAGTGCCGTAACCACTGCCTGTATTGCCGGGGCAAAGGTCGTGCCCAATGCCATCTGGACATTGTTAACAGCCTGAGACCACGAATCACTCATCGTTGTGGCGTTTTCGGTGGTGGACTGGAGCGCTCCGTCATTGTTTTCGAGGGCGGTTTTCCATTTGTCCACGGCAAAAGAGCCGTTCTGGATGTTAGTGGCGAGTTCCTGCGCGGCTTTCTTGCCAAAGACTTCTTCGACTGTCTTGCCAGTATCACCGACCTGCTGTTGCAGTGCTTCGGATACGGATCCGGAATCTTCAATCGCCTTGACCGCCGCCTGAAATGCCCCAGGGACATCATCCGTTTCCCCTGACAGGTTTGCGATGCCCTTGGTCAGTCCGCTCATGACTGAGCCGACATCCGCACCGCCATCAGACAGGCTGATGAGCATTGCGAGGGCT
>JAFVGK010000182.1 GCA_017475035.1 Blautia sp. | reverse complement strand
TCCGCTCATTTTGCACAGAAAGTTTTGCAAAGTCAAGTATAAATAGTGCAAAATGGCTACTTCCTCGTGTCTGTGGGCGACCCAATCTCATGCAAAAATGAGCGAGCTCATTTTTGCATGACCTTTTGTCGCCTGAATCATGTTATAAAAAACTTGAAATTATCGGGAATATAGTTTATTTTATTATTGGAGGCTTAAGGAACCAACCCAAAAGAATGGATTGACGATATTCGTTCATTCATTCTGGCAGTTTTCCCAAGGAGTATGCAAAAAATATGGAAAACCCGCTTCAGGTTATCCATATTTATAAAGGAGGTTTATATGGAGTCGAGAGCAATTAAAATTCAGTCAAGTGTAAATCCGAACGCCCACATTCGCATCATTCCCGGTCATTTTGCCACAACGCATTCCCATGTAAATTATTATGTGGATATGACGATCATGAAATCGAGAAAGAGTGAAGCCGCTGCCGCAGCCAAAGTGCTTTCCGAAAGATATTCCACGAATACATATATTGATACGATTATCTGTATTGACGGCTGTGAGGTAATCGGAGCCTATCTTGCTGATGAGCTGACGAAATCAGGTATTATGTCATTAAATATGCATAAGACGATGTACGTGGTTTCTCCTGAGGCCAATGCAGGCGGACAGATGATCTTCCGCGATAATGTACAGCTCATGATTCGTGATAAGCATTGTCTGCTTCTTCTTGCAAACGCAACAACCGGACGGACCATATCAAGCGCTGTGGAATGCGTCCAGTACTATGGCGGTATCATGGAAGGAGTTGCGACCCTGTTTTGCGCTACGAAACCGATGATAGACGGAGTGGAAGTTACTTCTTTGTTTACCAGGGATGATATTCAGGATTATCAGACGTATGACTTTAACAAGTGTCCGATGTGCGCGAATAAGCAGAAAATTGATGCAATCATAAACAGCTATGGGTATTCTAAACTCTGATCCCGGAAATAAAGAATCTTATATTCATGGATGAAATTTAACCATTGGGCGGTTTTTGAGCATAACCGGAACCTGCACGTGAAACGCTGCTCCGGATCCGGTATACTCGAAAGCTGCCTTTTTTATTGCAAGGCCTCCCAATGGTCGTTGGCACCTGTCTCTTCTGAAAACGCAGCTTTGAACGGCAGCGCAATGTTTTGGGTGAAGATGTTTCTGCCTGATTGTTTCACAGAATTTTCCCATTTTCATTGAATTGAACAGTAGAAACTTTGAGCATCTTGTGTTATGATGGCAGGAGGTTCGAATCTTATAGTATGCGCACGAATTTACTGCGGAATCATGCCGCTTGCAGCGGCGTAAATTCGGCGCAGTAAACGAATCAAAATGCAGGCATTTTTTGCGTTTACTATATTAAGTTTCGTTCGGAGATGATTTCTGAATATTTTGAAAGGGGAGAAGACATATGGATCAGATAAGAGAACGCCTCAGAGCGTTTATGAGCGGACGCTATGGTGTCGACGAGCTAGGCCGTGTGCTGGCGGGAGGCAGCCTTACGTTAATGATACTCTCGGTTTTATTTTCAAAATACAGCGGACTGCGTTCGCTTTTGTATACATTAAGCCTGATCGGCTTTGGCTATACGATCTATCGAATTGTATCGACGGATTTTTCAAAACGAAGGGAAGAAAACCAGAAGGCTATGCGTTGGCTGTCAGACTTTGGACAGAAAACAAACCTTACAAAATACTGGGAAAGATTTCAAAGATGGTTTCAGAGAGAACGCAGGATCTTCTCTCAACGCAAAGACTATCATTTTTATTCTTGCCCGAACTGCCATCAGACGATCCGTATGCCCAGAGGGAAAGGCAGGGTAGAGATAACCTGCCCAAGGTGCCATGAGAAATTTACGAAGGATGCCTAAGCTATGTTTGGATATGTTGTTCCGAATCGATCAGAATTAAAAGTAAAGGATTATGAATTATACAGATCCTTCTATTGCGGCCTTTGCCGGGAGCTGCTGCGAAAGTATGGTATTTCCGGTCAGCTTACCCTGACCTATGACCTGACCTTTGTAATTCTGCTGCTCTCCGGTCTGTATGAGCCGCCTGTAAAAAAAGGAAAAATGCGGTGTGTTGTTTCGCCGATCGTTTCTCATCCCGTGCGTAAAAACAGATTTACGGTTTATGCAGCCGATATGAACCTGATTCTTGCATATGAGAAATGTAAGGATGATTGGAATGATGAGAAAAAGCTGCTCCGTCTCGCTTATGCCAGACTGCTGGAGGGAAAGGCGGAAAAGGCCTCAGCCGATTATTCGGCCAAAGCGGCGTCCATTCGAAAAAGCCTTGCAGAGATTTCCCTTCAGGAAGAACAAAGACAGACAGATATAGATCAGATGGCCGGTTTATTTGGGAATCTGCTCGGTGAAGTGCTGTGCTTTACACATGATCAATGGGAGCCAAAGCTTCGTGAGCTTGGTTTTTACCTTGGAAAGTATATTTATCTGCTGGATGCCTATGAGGATGTTGAGGGAGATCTTGAGAGAGGAAATTATAATCCCTTAGGCAAAATGTATGCAACGCTGCCCCGGGATACGTTTGACGATCAGGTAAAGCATCTGCTTTTGCTGAGCCTGTCAAGGACATGCCGGACATTTGAAGCGCTTCCCATCCTGCGATACAGCGATATTCTGAGAAATATTCTGTATTCCGGCGTGTGGTTAAAATTTGAGAGTGTGAAGAAAAAACGCCGGGAGGAGGGGAAAAAGAAAAATGCTTGACCCATATAGTATACTGGGAGTGAGTCGCAGCGCGTCCGATGAAGATATAAAAAAAGCATATCGCAAACTGAGCAGGAAATATCATCCTGACGCTAATATCAATAATCCGAACCGGGATCAGGCGGAAGAACGTTTTAAACAGGTTCAGCAGGCATACGACCAGATTATGAAAGAACGGCAGTATGGCTCCGGTTATGCGGGAGGTTTTGGTTCCGGACCCTTTGGCGGGCAGAGATCACAGTATCAGGATCAGGAAGCGATGCGCCGCCAGGCTGCCGCAAATTATATTCAGAGCGGACATTATCAGGAAGCGGTCAATGTACTGTCTGATTTAGGCCAGAGAAACGGTGAGTGGTATTACCTTTCCGCGATGGCACAGATGGGGCTCGGAAATGATGCAAGGGCATTAAGCTATATTAATGAAGCAGTACGACTGGAGCCCGGCAACAGGCAGTATCGGATGATCAAGGCACAGATGGAAAATGGCGGAGGCTGGTATGAAACCAGACAGAGACCTTTTGGCGGAATGCCAAGCATGGGTGGGGATGATTTCTGTTTTCGTGCCTGTCTTGCGAATATTGCTTTAAATATGATTTGCCCAGGGGCGTTTTGCTGTATTTAAAATGAATGGACCGGCGGCAGATGTAGGCCATCTGCCGCCGATTTCTATATGACAGGAGCGATGTAATACAGATAATCAGTCTTTCGGTGAACGTTGCTCCTGCCGATAGGACAGAGGTCGGACGAGCCTTCCTCTGCCTTGTTTTGCCGGCAGCCCTCAGACCTGAATCGGGAGGATATAGTATGGCATTGAGAAAAGAGTGGAAACAGAAGGGACGTCAGACACTGAAATCGCATTATGCCTTGTGCGTGATCCTTTGTATGCTCGCCATTTTTGTAACAGGTGAGTTTCGGATCGGTTCTACGCTGCTGAGTGAACAGACTCCGGTGCAGAATACTATTGAATTAAGCAATAGCCTGGAGGTAGAGGTTTTAAGGGATATCTTTAAGGGCAATTATGAAAAGGCATCTGAGAAAGCTCAAAAACTGCTGGCTGATTATGCGGATGGGGATAATGAATCTTCAGAGCTGGGGAATCAGAGAGGCGTACTGGCTTCGCTTGTCAACGATTTTTCGTCAGGACATTTTCTGGTAAAGGTTGCCCTTTCTGTTTTTACTGTGGTGCAGAACCCGAAGCTGGCATCCGGAATTGTTATGCTTCTGACGGTTACGGCTTATGGTGTGATCTGGGCTTTCATCTTTAACTGCTTTAAGGCGATGATGCGGCGTATGTTCCTGGAGGCCAGAAGATACCCTTCCGTTCCGATTTATCACGTGCTTTTTATCCCTGCAATCCGCAGATGGAGAAAGGCGACGTTAACGATGCTGGTAACTTATTTATTCCAGGCTTTATGGAATCTGACAATCATAGGTGGAATCATTAAGCATTACTCCTATTTCTGCGTTCCTTATATTGTGGGAGAAAATCCTGATATAAGCCCGCTTCAGGCAATCAGGCTTTCAAGGAAGATGATGGACGGGCATAAATGGGAATGCTTTTTACTGGATCTGAGCTTTATCGGATGGGATCTTCTTGGCATCGGAACCATGGGATTGTCCAATATATTTTACACAATACCATTTAGAATGACTGCATTTGCGGAATACTTTGTGTATGTAAGAGGACTCGCAAAGAAGGCTCAGATCGAGGGCATACATGAGCTGGATGACATTTATCTGTATGAGCTGGCGTCTGTTGATGATCTGGAATGGTTTTATCAGGATATCGTGGAGGATGAAAAATACCTTGCTGAAAATCATGTAGTAATGAGCGGTAAGCAAAGAGTGTGCGCGAAATGGTTTTCCATATGGATCGACAGCAGAAAAAAGAAACTGGCCTGGCAGAAACAGAGGAGCATGGAGATACAGGTGGAACGGGAAAGAGCGACAATGGAGCAGAAATGCTATCCGACAAGACTCCATCCGCTCTGGCCGAAGGGCGGAAGAAAGCTGCGTTCCGGTTCCATTACATATATGAGATGCTATACGGTATGGTCATTGATCGTCATGTTTTTCGTTTTTGCGGGAATTGGCTGGATCTGGGAGGTCATGCTGCATTTTCTGGAAACAGGAGTCATTGTTAACCGGGGAACAATGCTGGGACCATGGCTTCCGATTTATGGGGCAGGGGGGTTAATCGTTCTGAGTCTTTGTACCTGCCTGCGGAGTAATCCGATTGCCGAACTGATGGCTGCTATGGGACTTTGCGGAGTAATCGAGTATATAACCTCCTGGTTCCTGGAATTGAAATATGGCCTTCGGTGGTGGGATTATACCGGCTACTTCTTAAATCTGAACGGCAGAATCTGCGCGGAAGGCTTACTTATTTTTGGCATCGGCAGCGGCATTGTCGTATATTTGATAGCCCCGGTTCTGGATGAAATGATTTCTAAGATAAAAGACAAGGTTATAGTTCCTGTCTGCCTTGCTTTGCTGCTTATGTTTAATATGGATCTGGTTCATTCCGTTTCTCAGCCTAACAGTGGACATGGAGTAACGGACATTGAAGCCGGGGGCGTGGAATAAGATGATTCAGGCTTCCGGCGATCCAATCAATAGTATCTCCATGCCCCGCAGACATGTTATCACCATGAAGGAAAGTGAGGGCACAGGTGCATCCCATTGTGGCCGCGGTCCTCTCGTGGGGAGGGCCGGCTTTCAGATTAATGAAAAACGGAAAGGACACATATGAGCATACAGATAGAAGAAATAAGAAATCCGAAAATAGCGATTGTCGGCCTGGGCGGCGTAGGCGGTTATTTAGGCGGGATGCTGGGAAAAGCATATGACAGTGTATCCATGGTCGCGAGAAGAGAAAGATACGATGCCATTAAAAAGAACGGTCTTGTATTGCACAGTGAAAAAAACGGGGAAATTACGGCACAGCCTGCAAAACTGGTTCATTCCGCTGCCGAACTGGAAATTCAGGATTTTATTTTTCTGAGTGTGAAAAACTATTCCTTAGAAGATGCATTGACGGAACTGGCTCCTGCTGTGGATGAGCATACGGTGATCGTACCTGTAATGAACGGCGTAGATCCCGGAGATCGTGTACGGAAAGGCCTGGGGAAAGGGATCGTAGTCGATGCCCTGATTTATATTGTTTCCTTTGCCAGACCGGATTATTCCATAGAGCAGCAGGGTGACTTTGCTGATTTGTATGTCGGCCTGAAGGAATCAGACGAAACGAAGAAACAGGCACTGGATGAACTGGACGGAATCCTGACCCATGCGGGCATAAACCATAAAATATCAGCTGATATCGAAGCGGATATCTGGAAGAAATATATTCTGAACTGTGCCTATAATGTTGCGACGGCATATTATGATAATACAATCGGTGAATTGCGAAAGGATCCTGTAAAAACAAAGGAATACGCGGATCTGGCGACGGAAGCTTATAAAGTAGCAATTGCAAAGGGAGTACGGCTGGAAGAAAAGCATCTGAACAGTATCATTCAAAGATTCTGGAAATACGAGGAAAATGCCGGCAGCTCCCTTCAAAGAGACATTCATGCCGGCAGACCGGCCGAGGTGGAGACCTTCAGCGGTTACCTTGTTAAGGAAGCAGCCGGATTGGGCATCCCGGTTCCGGTGTCCGAAAAAATGTATCTGGGTCTTCTGGAGCATACCAGGTAAACCTCCTTGCCTCTCAGACCTGTCACCGTCATGAACGAAAGTGAGGGCATGGGTGCATGGGGGCATCCCATTATGGCCACACTCCTCGCGGGGCGGGCCGATTTTCAGAGTATGGTAAGGATTGCCACGTAAATAAATGGATCAATTCTCACGTCTGAATCACTGTATGCTTCGTTGTCGTCGGTGTAAAAGAACAGAATGTCTGCATTTTGATTCGTTTACTGAATCGAATTTACGCCGCTGCAAGCGGCATGATTCCGCGGTAAATTCGTGCGCACACTATAAAAACATTTTCGCAGGTTGATCTTATCCCGGGAGGATATGTATGGAGAAAAGAAATCGAAGGATCGGAATGAGCGTGATTGGAGTCGTGATCTGCGGCATCAGTATCGGTTTTTTTAAGAGAGCCGAGCTGGGCGTAGACCCTTTTCAGTCACTTATGAGCGGTCTGGACGCAGCAATTCCGATCAGCTTTGGCACATTGTATGTCCTGGCAAATCTGGTATTGATCATGTTTGCCCTGATTATGGACCGGCGAAAGATCGGTCTCGCTACCGTGATCAATATGACATTGCTTGGCTATATAGCGCAATACTCCCAACAGCTTCTGATAAGAATCATACCGGATCCCGGGGTGCCTGTGAGATTGATTTTACTGTTGATCGGCATTGTCGTAATGTGTATTGCGTCAGCATTCTACTTTACCGCTGATCTGGGAGTGTCGACGTATGACGCCATAGCCCTGATCCTCTCGGAAAAGCAAAAAAAGATCCCATTCAGAATTCTCCGCATTATCAGCGATCTGATCTGCGTAATATTGGGTATCCTTCTATGCCTCGCCTCCGGCTTCAGCTGGAAACAGATTGGCGCATCCGTAGGAATCGGGACGATTCTGTCGGCATTCGGGATGGGTCCGCTGATCGATTTTTTCAGCATACATCTGGCCCGCCCATTTCTTGAGAGGGAATAATAAAAGAATCCGGATTGTGGGAGCATTCCCACAACTCGGTATTTGTGGTATACGCACGAATTTACTGCGGAATCATGCCGCTTGCAGCGGCGTAAATCCGGCGCAATCCCTGAAGCCTGGCGTCAGGTCATCATCTATCCCCGAACTGTTACATCTCCTCAGCATTTTTCAAAAAAATAAAAAAAGTGCTTGCATTCATCCCCCATATGTGATATATTACTACCTGTCGCGAGGGAAAAGCGGCAACAAACATGATAAAGCGCTATCGCCAAACGGTAAGGCAACGGACTCTGACTCCGTCATTTCAAGGTTCGAATCCTTGTAGCGCTGCTGAAGAGCTTTCATAGATGATATGAAAGCTCTTTTTTTGTATCCGTGCCTGTCCTGTTCACAAACCCTGACGCACTGCTTTACGATCGGCGCCTCTGCCATAAAAAAAGGCCGGAACAAACCGGCCCTTTAAAAAGAAAAATGTGATTAAGAAAAATTACTGTTTGCCTGCCACCCTGTCAAAGGTATCCAATACTTCTTTGCCTGGCTCTGCGGTCAGGACACTGATCAGGATGTTTGCAGCCATACCGATAAGGAAGGCCGGGAGTAATTCATAGATAGCCCAGATTCCACCCATAGGAGCAACCAGGTATTTCCAGATGAAGACCATCGCGCCGCCGACAGCGATGCCTGCGAATGCGCCGGCTTTTGTAGAGCGTTTCCAGAAAAGGGCGAGAAGCATTGTCGGGCCAAAGGCAGCGCCGAAGCCTGCCCAGGCAAAAGAGATAATACGGAAGACAGAGCTGTTGGGATTCCACGCCAGGAAAAGCGCTACGATGGCAATACCTACAACTGTTGACCGGGCAGCGATCATCTGCGCTTTTTTGCTCAGCTTAATATCCAGGAAATCCTGAATCAGATCCTGGGAAACACTGGAGGCAGCGGCAAGGAGCTGAGAATCGGCGGTAGACATTGTAGCGGCAAGAATACCTGCCAGAATCACGCCGGCAAAGAGCGCAAAGATCACACCGTTCTTGCTCATGAGATCAGCCATTTTGATGATGATTGTTTCGGAATCAGAGCTTGTGGTAAGGAACGGGATCTTACCGGTTACGGAGATGCTGTAACCGATGAGACCGATAAATATCGCGATACCCATGGAAAGGACGACCCATACGGAAGCGATCCGCCTGGAAAGCTTAAGCTCTGCCTCATCTCTGACAGCCATAAAACGAAGCAGGATATGAGGCATGCCAAAGTATCCAAGCCCCCAGGCAAGAGTAGAAATAATGCTGAAGAAACCAAAAGTTCCGGCAGCTTGGGAAGCGGCGTTATAGCCTTGTGTAAGGTTCAGATATCCCGGAAGAGCCTTGGCGTTTTCCGCAACAGCACTCATGCCGCCGGCTGCGTTGATGCCAAAAAGAACAATCACAAAAAGGGAGATCGTCATAAAAATGCTCTGTACGAGGTCAGTCGTAGATACCGCGAGAAAACCACCCATGACCGTATAGCCGATGATGATGACGGCTCCTATCAACATGGCGGCATGATAATTCACGCCAAAGAGACTGTTAAATAAGGTACCGACAGCTTTAAAGCCGGATGCGGTATAGGGAATGAAGAAAATCAGGATAATCAGAGCCGAAATAAAGGAAAGAAGATGACGTTCGTCCTGATATCTCCGTGAGAAAAAGTCCGGAACCGTGATTGCGTCAATCTCACCTGAATAACGGCGAAGTCTTTTGGCAACAATCAGCCAGTTTAAATAGGTTCCGATCGCCAGACCGATCGCTGTCCAGCTTACTTCAGCTATGCCGGCAAAATAGGCCAGGCCGGGAAGCCCCATGAGCAGCCAGCTGCTCATGTCAGAAGCCTCCGCGCTCATCGCGGTGACCAGTGGTCCTAACGAACGGCCGCCGAGGAAAAACTGATGCGAGGTAGCACTGCTGCCTTTTGTGCTGAAATAAAAACCGATCACAAGCATAGCGCAAAGATACAGCGCAATGGTCAGGATGATCAGAAGTGAAGATGAAACCATAAGCGTTACCCTCCTAGATATTATTTGTGCGCGGATGCGCGGATACTGATCCCGTCAGATCACTGCGTGACAAAGCCTGACAGCTTCATTAACGTTGTGATACGTTAAAGCGGTGAAACGACGTGCTGATAGAAATATACCATAAAAAAACGTATCTGTCACCTGAAATTTTCATATCCCCCTTGTTTGCAATTTGCCGTAAGTCTGTTATAATGATTCACTGTACTCGCATCTATGGAAACAATGGCACAGATCCTTAGGATTGAGCATAAAAATGCTCTGAAATTGCAGATATCATAAAGGATTCGATCCTTATCCGAAATGAGGCGGGAAATATTCGCAGAAAGGAGGATGAAACGATGGATACCAATTTGATTGCCCAATATTACAGGGAAACAGATCCGAGAAAAAGGTGGGCCATTTTACAGGAGTCCATAAAAGCCGAAGAAGAACCTGAACGTAATAAAATAAGGCAGGATTTATATGCTGTCCGTTATAAGCGTGCGTCAGAAGCGGATAAAGCTGTTCCTGCAGATGGTTATCTTGGATTGTGGATGCTTCTCGAATATAATACTTCTTCAGGGGGATTGTTCGGCTTTGGGTCAAGACATGCGGATAAACAGATCCGGAAAAAGCTGAAAGAACTTGAGTTTTCCCGTTTTGAAGAATTGGGGGGAGACAGCGCAGAGCTGTTTTACCGTGAAGTATGTCATATGGTAAGGGTTTATATGATACTGTGTCAATCTGACCACAACTATAATTCCACAATCTTCGGTATGATGAAGATGAGTGATGATCATTCCGCAAATAAACTCCGCAATGATATCAAAGATGTTGCCCATAAGGTTTCGACGCTTGCTTCATCGGAAAAAGAACTTGCTGTCGTTTTGCGTGCGGTCACCGAAGTATATGAAGAATTCTTTCCGGGTGAAGGCGGTCCATTGTAAGATCCCATCCCCCGACAGACTAAGGAAAAAGGAGATTCCATATGGATTTAACGAAACTCAACGCATATGAAGCCATTTCGTCCGAACCTTTGCCGGATATTCATTCCTGGGGTTATCTGCTGCGGCATAAAAAGACGGGCGCTCATATCATGCTGATGGAAAACGATGATGATAATAAAGTATTTACGATCGCCTTCCGTACGCCTCCGGAAAACAGTACCGGAGTTGCCCACATACTGGAGCATTCCGTTCTGTGCGGATCCAGAGAATTTCCTCTTAAAGATCCGTTTGTCGAGCTGGTAAAAGGGTCCTTGAGTACCTTTCTGAATGCCATGACATTTCCGGATAAAACCTGCTATCCCGTGGCGAGCTGCAATGACCAGGATTTTCAGAATCTGATGCATGTCTATCTTGACGCCGTTTTCTACCCGAATGTTTACCAGAGAGAAGAGATTTTCCGGCAAGAGGGCTGGCACTATCATCTGGAGGATGAATCGGGACCGTTAACCTATAACGGGGTTGTCTATAATGAGATGAGAGGAGCTTTCTCCTCTCCTGATGACGTTCTGGGGCGGGAGATCATGAATCATCTTTTCCCGGATACGCCATATGGCGTGGAATCAGGCGGAGATCCGGAGCATATTCCGGAGCTTTCTTATGAGGAGTTTCTATCCTTCCACCGTCATCTCTATCATCCGTCCAACAGCTATATATTCCTTTATGGAAATATGGACATGGCGGAAAAACTTGATTTTATCGATTCCCATTATCTCTCGGCCTTTGACCGGATCGAGGTGGATTCCGTGATTCCGCTGCAGAAGGGATTTGACCGGATTAAGGATGTGGTAAAGGAATATCCTATTTCGGAATCGGAGGATCCACAGGAGAATACCTTCCTTTCTTATAATCTGGTCATCGGAGATTACAGTGACCTCCATCTATGCGTCGCTTTTGAAGTGCTGGATTACGCCCTGCTGAGCGCTCCTGGAGCACCGCTTCGGAAAGCTCTTGTAGAGGCCGGTATAGGCACGGATGTGTATGGCTCTTATGAAGACGGGATTTTACAGCCTTACTTTTCCATCGTGGCTAAAGGAGCCAGAGCAGATCAAAAAGATGAATTCATGCGGATCATCCATGAGGTTCTCCACGATCTGCAGACAAACGGAATAGATAAAAAATCTCTCCTGGCAGGATTGAATTATAATGAATTCCGCTATCGGGAGGCTGACTATGCAACCTATCCGAAAGGTCTGATGTATGGGCTGGATACGCTGGGCGACTGGATTTATTCTGATGAGAACGATCCGTTTGCTCAGGTGAAGCTGATTCAGGCTTATCAGGATTTAAGGACGAAGATCGACACGGATTTCTTTGAACAGCTCCTGAAAACATGGCTGATTGATAATACACACGGCGTAATTCTCACACTTTTGCCTGTGCCGGGTCTGGCAGCTCAAAAAGATGCCGAGCTTGCCCAAAAGCTGGAAGACTATCGAAAGAGCCTTACGGAAGATGAGCTGAGGGCTTTGACGGAGCAGACAAAAGCACTTGCGGCGTACCAGGAGGAAGAAGATTCTCCGGAGGCGATTGCGAAGCTGCCTATGCTCAGACGCGAGGATATTCGCCGGGAATCCAGAAAATATTATACCGAAGAGCTGGACGTGGATGGGACAAAACTCCTTTTCCATGAGGTTCAGAGCAATGGAATCGGATATGTGCACCTGATGTTTGACGTCAATGGTCTTAGTGTGGAAAAAGCCCATGATATCGGGCTTCTCAAAAAAATACTTGGTCTGATTGATACGGAGCATTATTCTTATGGAGAATTATTCAATGAGATTAATGTAAAGACCGGCGGGTTGTCTTCTTTTACCGAGCAATTCGAAGTACAGGATCAAAAGGGATTCCTGGTAAAGCTTGGCTTTGAGGGAAAAGCGCTGTATGACACGGTCCCCTTCCTGTTTGACATGATGAAGGAAATGATCCTTTATACAAAATTCGGTGACACAAAACGGATCAAAGAGATTATCGCGGAAGCAAAATCCAGAATGCAGGCCTCCTTCTTTTCTGCCGGACATGCAGTCGCTGTGGATCGGGCAAGATCTTACGGTTCACAGGTAAGCCTGTGGGGGGATGAGGCAAACGGGATTGGCCAATACAGATTTCTGGACAGCCTGGATAAAGATTTTGACAATAAAAAAGAAGAGCTGGTCCGCAGGCTTGGAGAACTGGCGCGGGAAATCTTTTGTCGTGAAGGCATGATGCTTGACTATACCGGCGAAAAAGAGAGTCTCGAGATGGTGAAGAATGAACTGATCCGGCTTCGGGAGGTTCTTCCCTGTCAGAAAGCAGCCGGAACAGAAGACTGTCTTGTCCCGGTACAAAAGAATGAGGGCTTTGAGATAGCCGGACAGGTACAATATGTCGCACAGGTTGGGAATTTCAAAAAACACGGATTCTCGTTTGTCGGGGCATTGGATATTCTGAAAGTGATTATGGGGTATGAATACCTGTGGATGAATCTCCGCGTGAAAGGCGGGGCGTATGGATGCATGAGCGGATTTCTGCGCAACGGCGATGCGTATTTTGTCTCTTATCGTGATCCGCATCTTCGCAGGACATTGGAGATTTATCAGGGCATACCGGATTATCTGGAACAGTTTACCGCAGATGAAAGAGAGATGACACAATACATTATCGGAACGATCAGCAATAAAGATGTTCCTCTTACACCTCGTCTGGAAGGAACCAATGCCCGCGTATTTTACCTGTGCGGCGTCACAAATGAAACGATCCAGAAGCACCGGGATGAGATTCTTGATGCGACGGATGCAGATATCCGGGCATTGGCTCCTCTGGTTAAAGCGGTTCTGGAAGAAAACCTGATCTGTGTGGTGGGAAGTGAATCGGCGGTAGCGGAATCAGAAGATCTTTTTATGGAGGTAAAACCTCTGCTGTAAGAAAGAAGGAACGATGGAGGAACAGAAAAAATCAGGCTTTGTGGCAATTATCGGACGGCCGAATGTAGGCAAGTCTACTTTGATGAACCACCTGATCGGACAAAAGGTAGCAATCACATCCAATAAGCCGCAGACAACCCGCAATCGGATTCAAACCGTTTATACCTGTGAAAAAGGACAGATTGTTTTTGTGGATACGCCTGGTATTCATAAGGCGAAAAACAAGTTAGGGGAATATATGGTTGCGGTGGCGGAACGCACCTTAAAAGAGGTTGACGCCATTTTGTGGCTCGTGGAGCCTTCGACATATATCGGAGAGGGAGACCGGCATATCGCCGGTCAGCTGCGCAATATAGGAGTTCCGGTTCTTCTGGTGATCAATAAAATTGATACCATTCCAAAAGAAGAGATCCTGAAAATCATTGACGCCTACAGAAAACTGGGAGAGTTTCATGAAATCATTCCATGTTCGGCACTCCGGGGAAAAAATACACAGGATGTGATTGACAGCTTATTTCCGTATCTTCCTTATGGACCGTTTTTCTTTGACGAAGATACTGTTACGGATCAGCCGATGAGGCAGATCGCGGCGGAAGTGATCCGGGAAAAGTCCCTCTATGCGTTAAATGAAGAGATTCCTCATGGAATCGCCGTAGAAATTGACGTGATGAAGGAGCGTCCGGGGAAAAGCCTCCTGTATGACATTGAGGCGACGATTATTTGTGAGAAGGATACACACAAAGGGATCATCATCGGAAAACAAGGAGCCATGCTGAAAAGGATCGGCAGTGACGCCAGGTATGAACTGGAGCATATGCTGGAAGCAAAAGTAAATCTGAAGTTATGGGTAAAGGTGAAAAAAGGCTGGCGGGACAGCGAACAATTAGTCAAAAACTTCGGATATGACAAAAGGGAAATCTGAAAACCTCAGAAGCTTCAGGAAAGGATGAGGGATGAGTGACCAGATCACGGTGCAGGGCGTGGTGCTTTCCGCCATGCCGATCGGAGAGTATGACAAACGTGTCGTGCTTCTGACAAGGGAGAGAGGGAAGATTTCGGCCTTTGCCAAAGGCGCAAGGCGATTGAACAGCCCTTTGATGGCGGCATCGAATCCTTTCGTTTTCGGAGTTTTTACCCTTTATGAGGGAAGAACCAGCAACTCGCTTGTGTCCTGCGTGATTACACATCATTTTGCGGATCTTTCCAGGCATCAGCCGGAAGTTTATTATGGATTTTATTTCCTGGAAATAGCCGATTATTTTGGTAAGGAAGGGCTGGAGGATAGGGATACCTTAAATCTTCTTTATGTTGTGCTCAAAGCTCTTTTGCGTCAGGACATTGATGTCCGGCTTGTACGCTGTATCTATGAGCTTCGCATGCTGTGTGAGCAAGGGCTTGCTCCGCAGCTGAATGCCTGCGCGGTCTGTCAAAGGGAGGAAGCGGAGAAATGGTTCTTTTCCCAGGAACAAAATGGCGTGATTTGCATAGATGACCTCAGCGCGAGCCAAAAAGGCTCGCCAAAAGGGAGAAAGACAGGGCTGACTCCTCTTTCCCCGCTGACCCTCGCCGTTATGAGATACATTGCGTTTGCCCCGATCCAGAAGCTCTGTGCTTTTTCCGTAGGAGAGGAGACGATCTCACAGCTGGAAGACGCCATCTATCCTTATACACAGAAAAACATAGACAGAAAAATGAAAAGTCTGCAGTTTTTAGAGATTTTCACGTAAATAAAAGGAAAGTTTGAGGAAAAAAACAATGGAAAAATCGATGGAGAAAATTGTAAATCTGGCAAAGGCTCGCGGGTTTGTTTATCCGGGCTCTGAAATCTACGGCGGCCTTGCCAATACCTGGGATTATGGAAACCTGGGCGTGGAATTGAAAAATAACGTCAAACGCGCATGGTGGCAGAAATTTATCCAGGAATCTCCATATAATGTAGGTGTGGACTGCGCGATCCTGATGAATCCTCAGACCTGGATCGCTTCCGGTCATCTGGGCGGGTTTTCTGATCCGCTTATGGACTGCAGAGAATGCCATGAGCGTTTTCGCGCGGACAAGGTAATCGAGGATTTTTGCGCGGCAGAGGGGATGGAAGTACCCGGGGGTTCCGTAGACGGATGGACGAAGGAACAGATGATGGACTTCATTCAGGAGAAAAAGGTACCCTGCCCGACCTGCGGGAAACACAACTTTACGGAAATCCGTCAGTTCAATCTGATGTTCAAAACCTTCCAGGGCGTGACAGAAGACGCAAAGAGCACGGTATATCTTCGCCCGGAAACGGCACAGGGTATTTTTGTGAATTTTAAGAACGTACAGAGAACATCACGCAAGAAGATCCCCTTTGGGATCGGACAGATCGGCAAATCCTTCCGGAACGAAATCACACCGGGTAATTTTACTTTCCGTACGAGGGAATTTGAACAGATGGAACTTGAGTTTTTCTGTGAGCCGGATACGGACCTGGAATGGTTTGCGTATTGGAAAAAGTTCTGTCTGGATTGGCTGTCTTCTCTTGGACTGAAAGAGGATGAGGTCAGATATCGCGATCATTCCAAGGAAGAACTGAGCTTTTACAGTAAAGCAACCACGGACGTCGAATTTTTGTTCCCCTTTGGCTGGGGCGAGCTCTGGGGTATCGCCGACCGCACGGACTATGACCTTACACAGCATCAGAATGTTTCCGGCCAGGATTTAAGCTACTTTGACGATGAAAAGAAAGAAAGATATATTCCATATGTAATCGAGCCGTCTTTGGGTGCCGACCGTATGGTGCTGGCTTTCCTCTGCAGCGCATATGACGAAGAAGTCCTGGATGAAGAGAAGAATGATGTCCGTACCGTGCTTCGCTTCCATCCGGCCCTGGCGCCTGTAAAGATCGGTATCCTTCCGCTTTCCAGAAAGCTTGCGGACCCGGCTCTTAAGATCTGTGAAAAGCTTTCCGCAAAATATAACTGTGAATATGATGACCGTGGAAATATCGGGAAGCGTTACCGTCGTCAGGATGAGATCGGGACGCCGTTCTGCATTACCTACGATTTTGAATCCCAAACGGATGAGGCTGTTACCGTCCGGTATCGTGACTCCATGGAACAGGTAAGGGTCAAAATAGCGGAACTGGATTCCTGGTTTGCAGACAAGTTTACGTTTTAAGGTTCCGTCCATCCGGGCCGGTTCCCTGAGGCCGGAAATTCCATCAGATTTTTGCTGATGCAATCGTAAAATACGAACTACGGGAAAAAAAATCAATCATGTATAATGGCACTCGTCAGTGAGAAACGTAAGCACAGATACATTCTGCAGACAGTTCTTCTGAGAAATGTCATTCATGGAAGTCATTCTTCAAATGCTGCATTTGGAATCGACGGAAATAATGTCTGATCGGAAGAATGAGAAGTGGAAGAGAGAAAATGCTTTTTACGGAACTGGCACAGGAATATGTTATCATGAGTTATGCGAGCGGGTCAGGTGATCGCGGCTGAGCAATATGTTCAGACGAGGAAAGTCCGGGCTTCATAGGGCAGGATGCCGGATAACGTCCGGTGGAGGCGACTCCCAGACCAGTGCAACAGAGATAAACCGCCAGAGGAAGATCACCTCCTTTCTATTAGTCAGTTAAATGACATTTCTCCTCCTCTGGTAAGGGTGGAAAGGCAGTGTAAGAGACTACCGCCGGGGTGGCAACACGTCGGGCACATGTAAACTCCATCCGAAGCAAGACCAAGTACGAAGCGATACGGCTGCCCGTCGTGCTTCGAGGTAGGTTGCTCGAGCCATTCGGCGACGGATGGCCTAGATAGATGATCACCCGCGACATAACCCGGCTTATCGACCCACTCGTATTTTTCATTTTTCTTCCATGTTGGCTTATGAGAAAGAAAAATGAAGATTACCAACCGGGATCACGAACATGATATAATGTGTTCGTAACAAAGAACTGGTCAATAGAAACAGTTCTTTAAAAAATACTTCTTTTTGACTGAAAGCTTTTTAAAAAATAATAAATTAGCTCTTTACAAAAAGAAGAAAATGTGTTATAATTGTGAACAACGAGTGAAACACTTAGCTTTCTGCCAATTGTGAACTCGTTGCCATATATGAAACTCTATCCACTTTTCAAAGTCTGCCGGTTCCTTCCCTTACCACTTTGGGGAAGAGAAACAGATTTGACAGGCTTTACCACTTGCGTAGGATCCGAAAGGTTCCTTACATCCCACTTTTTTATTCAAGGAGGTTACTTATCATGAAAAACTTTAAGAGAATTATTGCTGTTGCTCTTACTGCAGCAATGGTAGCTGCTATTCCTGCAGCTGCTGCTACTGAGAAGGCTACTTTCAATGGCTACACCAAGAGCGGTCTTGAGAGAAGCGTTAACGGTTTCGCAGCTCGTTACAAAGAGAACGGCAAGTATGTGAAGCGCGTCTGGAAGAAAGCTAAAGAGTATGGTACCACATATTGGTTCTATTTTGATTCCAATACGCTTTGCGTTCGTGCAAAAGCTTACAAGAACTGGGTTAACAACGTAGCCTGCAAGTCCATCGGCAGCAAGTACTATGGATTTGATATGTATGGCCATCGTGTATCCGGTGTATGGGCTACAGTTCCGATGCCTGGCAAGAATGGTATGACCAGCATTTCCGGTAAGTTCTGGGTATTCGACGAAGACGGCCAGTACAACAAGGGCAAAACCAAGAAGCTTCGTGCTCTTTCCGAGTATCTTGACAGATTCGACGCTCTGAAGAAGGTTATCGGCGCTGAGAACGAGATGGAAGAGACCACCGGTACTCAGGATTTCTATGCTACCTTTGGTCCGCTTAGAAACATCGCTGTTAACCTGTTCAACACCCTTCTTAACACAGAAGGCAAATATATCCGCCGCTATGTATATGACACCTTCGAAGTCTATACAATCGGTATCAAGCAGGGCAAGAGAAACGTTGTTGAGCGTATCATCGCTGTTACAGCTGTTTCCAAGTATTGATTATATCTGATTGATTAAATCAGATCAGGAACTTGCAACAAGAGATACCCACAGCATATGCTGTGGGTATCTTTTCAGTCAGCTGTCGTATAGTCCAAGATGAAATCAGATCCGGCAGCTGGCCGATCGTAGATATACGATCATTTTTCCGGGATGTAATTGCCAGGTAAAAGAAACGCGGTATCGTGTTCGGATGGATCTTAGCACTTTGCAGTGAGAATTCTCTTTATCCAAAATCCTTAGGGAGTTAAGTGGTGGGAATCATCCGATGCGAAAGACAGGAATGGCCGAGATTTTTATAAGCGGTTCTTCTTGAACGCAATCGATAGAGTTTCATAAAAAAGTGACAAAGGCTGCGAAATCATTTCGCAGCCTTTGTCACTTTTTACTGTTATTCCAGAGAAGTTCAAAGGAACATGTTCTATTTATTTATTTATTTCTGTGACCACGATATTTTTCTTCACAGTACATACACCGATAGGTTTCCGTCTGCTCATCTGCCAGAAGAAAGACCTGATCGAGCCCCTGCTCTATCGATGTGATGCAGCGTGGATTCTTACAGCGGATGACGTTGATGATTCGTTTCGGCGGTTTCAGATCTCTTTTTTCAACAATCCGTTCATCTTTGATGATGTTTACGGTAATATTGTGGTCAATAAAGCCTACAATATCAAGATCGAGAGTTTCGATCGGGCATTCTACCTTAATGATGTCTTTTTTTCCCATCTTATTGCTCTGGGCGTTCATGATCATGGCAACCTGACAGTCCAGCTTGTCCAGGTGAAGATCGTGATAGATTGTCATGGCTTTTCCCGCTTTGATATGATCGAGCACAAAGCCCTCGCGTAATGCTCCGACATTTAACATGGCAGCTCCACCTCCAGCAATTTCAGAATCAGTGCCATCCGCACATATACACCATACTGCGCCTGTTTAAAATACATTGCTCTGGGATCCTGGTCTACCTCCACTGAAATTTCGTTGACACGGGGAAGAGGGTGCAGGACGTACATATCTTTTTTAGCCATTTCCATTTTTGCTTTATCCAGGATGTAAAAATCCTTCATCCGGACATAATCTTCTTCATTAAAAAAACGTTCTCGCTGTACCCTGGTCATGTACAGTACATCCAGCTGGGATATGGCGTCTTCCAGACGCTCCACTTCAGTGAAGGGAATCTGATTTCTCACAAGGACATCCTGTCTGATGTAACTGGGCACTCGCAGCTCCTCCGGAGAAATGAGCACGAAACGGATACCAGGATATCTGACCAGAGCTTCGATCAGGGAATGAACGGTTCTTCCAAATTTAAGGTCTCCGCACAGTCCTATCGTAAGCCCGTCAAATTTCCCCTTTAAATGGCGGATTGTAAGCAGGTCAGTGAGAGTCTGGGTCGGATGCTGATGTCCGCCGTCGCCGGCATTGATCACAGGAATTGAGGAAGCCATGGAAGCAACCAGGGGAGCGCCTTCCTTGGGATGACGCATTGCAGCAATATCGGCGTAACAGGAGACGACACGAATGGTATCGGATACACTTTCGCCTTTAGCCGCAGAACTGGAATCCGCGGAAGAAAAACCAAGAACCTTTCCTCCGAGATTCATCATGGCTGCTTCAAAGCTCAGACGAGTACGGGTACTTGGCTCATAAAAGAGTGTGGCAAGACGCTTGTCGTCACAGGTATGGGCGTATTTCTTTGGGTTCCTTTCAATATCATCAGCCAGATCCATAAGCTCATCCAGCTCAGAAACAGTTAAGTCCAGAGGACTCATTAAATGCTTCATGCATTACCTCCTCCCAAAACGAAGTTTTGTACGTCAGGATCTGTTCAAAAATAACCTATACATATGGCGCGTCTAAATCCGCCCTGGCCTCGCTGCCAATCTCTGCAGTCCGCTTCGGCTCCTTCCGCTGCCCTGCCTGGACGAATTTATCCTGCAGCATCTGTATATTTTTTCTGCGCAGCTCCTTAGTATTGAGTCAGAAATTACTGTCCCGAATTACTTGTCTTTTTGTCCGGGAGCATACCTCAAAAATCAGTTACATGTTAGTAAAAACAGAAAAAGATGTATTTCATATGATCCCGCATATCTTACCGTACTTTTCTTTTCTTTTCAAGTGAACATTCTGTTAAGACGTGTTCCCGTAAAACGCGGCAGGAATCTATCTGCTCGCTGATAGTTTTCGTAAACGAATAAAATGCCTGCGTTTTGATTCGTTTACTGCGCCGGATTTACGCCGCAGCAGGCGGCATGATTCCGCAGAAAATTCGTGCGCATATTATAGGATATACAAAAACCCTTGCATATGCTATAATGTTCCTTAATGAATACAATCGATGAAACTTTTTTTTGAAGAAGGTCGCAGACTCTGTCGCCGTAAAAGGAGATTTTTTAAAATATGGACTACTCGCAGAGCAGACGGTTTATAGATAATGCCAGGCAGTATGGGAACGTTCTGGGCTTAGATAATATGAAAGAACTGATGGCACGGCTTTCACATCCGGAGCATGGGCTAAGCTTTATCCATGTTACCGGAACGAACGGAAAAGGTTCTGTGATAGCCTATCTGTATTCCGTGCTGACAGAGGCAGGATACCGCATAGGACGGTACACCTCTCCTGCTATTTTTTCCTATCGGGAGAGATGGGAAATCGACGGGAAGCAAATCAGCAGAGAAGGATTTGCCAGATGTATGACTACCGTAAAACAGGCGGTTGATGAAATGCTGCAGGAAGGACTGCCTCATCCTACCGTGTTTGAAATCGAAACAGCGGCGGCATTGGTGTATTTTTCCCAATACGGCTGCAGCCTCGTTTTGTGGGAGGTAGGTATGGGAGGTGATCTTGATGCCACGAATATTGTGCGCACAACGAAGCTGGCTGTTTTTACTCCCATCAGTCTGGATCACATGGAATATCTGGGAAGCTCCGTTACCGAAATCGCGCGGAAAAAGGCGGGGATTATCAAGCCGGGGTGCCGCGTTCTGACTGTCATGCAGGAAGAAGAGGTCATGAAAGTGATCAAAGAAAAATGTGAGACGGTCCTGGGTAATGCGGGAAGCACGGTATTGTCAATATCCGACACTTCCGGGGCAGTGCTTACGGAAGATAATCTTTCAGGAGTGAGTTTCAGATACCGGAACGAAACATATCATACCCCCCTGGCAGGCCTGATGCAGTTTCAAAATGCCGTGGCGGCTCTGGATGCGCTGGAAATACTTCAGGAAATCGGTTATCCCACCACAGTCAGGCAAAGAAAAAGAGGACTATCTCAGACGGTATGGAACGGACGTTTTACCGTCCTTGGTGATAAACCATTGTTTATTATAGACGGTGCCCATAATCCGCAGGCAGCAAGATGTCTTGCTCAGAATATGGAGCGTTATCTGTCGGGAAAGCAGATTTATTTTATTATAGGAATGTTTAAAGACAAAGATTACCAGGAGGTTCTGCGTATTACAGCGCCTTATGCCAAAAAAATCCTGACAATCCAGACCCCTGATAATGCCAGGGCGCTTCCTGCAAAAAAGCTCGCCAAGGCTGCTGAAGAAGTACATTCCGATGTGGAAGCCTATGAGGAGATCTTTTCGGCGATAAAAAGAGCCAGGCAGCTTGCCGGTGAGGAGGATGCGATTCTTGTTTTTGGCTCTCTCTCTTTTCTGGGGGAAGTTACTGCGCTGTATAAGGGATAAGGAATATATTTATGTCAGAATTACAGGATTACCGGGAGAAAATAGATCGGATCGACACAGAAATAGTCCGATTATTCGAACAAAGGATGAAAGTCAGTGAAGCCGTGGCACAGTACAAGATTCGTACCGGCATGCAGGTACTGGATGCTGTCAGAGAGTCGCAGAAAATAGCCCAGGTTGTCAAAAAAGCAAACGGCGAATTTAACAAACGCGGAATCAGGGAACTGTTTACACAAATCATGGCAATCAGCCGAAAGAAGCAGTACCAGATTCTGACGGCAAACGGCTGCGGCAATGAAGACGGATTTGCGGCAGCAGACAGTCTTCCGATGAGCGGTAAAAAAGTAGTATTTCAAGGTGTGGAAGGCGCTTACAGCTATGCTGCAATGATGGAGTATTTCGGGGAGGATATCACAGGCTGTCATGTCAGAACCTGGCGGGATGCGATGGAAGAGGTCGCTCACGGCGATGCGGATTACGCAGTACTGCCGATTGAGAATTCTACGGCAGGGATCGTAGCAGATATCTATGATCTTTTAATGCAGTATGAGCTGTATATTGTCGGAGAGCAGATTCTTAAGGTTGAGCACGTTCTGCTTGGTCTTCCGAAAGCAGCCCTTAAGGATATCCGGATTGTCTGTTCTCATCCACAGGGTCTGGCTCAATGCAAGGAGTATTTATCAGAGCATCCCTCGTGGGAAAGAAAAGAAATGGAAAATACCGCAGGCGCGGCGAAGTATGTCAGTGAAAGGAAAGATATGAGCTGGGCGGCGATCGCGAGCAGACAAGCCGGAAAGCTCTATGGCTTATCTGTTCTGGCGGAAAATATCTGCAGCAATGAGACAAATGAAACGCGCTTTATAATTGTGAGCGGCAAGGCACTTCACATAAAAGACGGGAAAAAGGTCAGTATCTGCTTTGAGCTGAACCATGAGAGCGGGACACTGTACAATATGCTCTCCCATATCATCTACAACGGTTTGAATATGACGCGGATTGAATCCCGCCCCATTCCCGGAAAAACCTGGGAATACCGTTTCTTTGTGGATTTTGAAGGTCAGCTGAAAGACAGCCCGGTTATGAACGCGATACGTGGGATGCGTGCGGAAGCGAATGATTTCCGCATTTTAGGGAATTACTGAATCAACATAGTTTACTGCCGTATAGAAAAAGGAAGAAAGATGAGAACAAAACTGGAAGAATGTATCCTTTACAGGAATTTTGCTGAAGAGGATGTTTTACATGATATCGCATCTCTCTTGTGGAGATTGAATGATGAGGCATTTACATCTTTTGTTCCCTTAGGGGCACAGGGAAATCTTCATCATAGTGATGAGGATTCCTATTGGGAGGACCGGTCAGCTTATTTTCGCGGGATAGCAGCTTTGGTTGAGATGGCAGGGTCATATGGCTTTGAGGGAAATCTCTGGCATGACTATCTGACGCTGCTGTTGGTAAACCATGAGAATGCTTTCAGTAAAGCCTGTGAAATCCGGGGAAGGGTACCTGGAAGCATCACGGCTCTGGCAGAGCATGATTTTTCGATTTTTAAGGAACTGTTTGATCTTTCTTTTTCCGTTCTGGATACAGCTTTCGATACAAACTGCGGAAAAGCCATCTGCTCATTTCAGAATGCAGATGTATCCGGAAGGATGTTTAACCGACGTATTCGGGACAGAATCGGAGAATTATCTTCCTCCCTTGCCCACGCACAGAATACGGCAGCTTTTACCGAAGCCATGATCGGGTTTTATCATGATTTTGGCGTAGGGAAGCTCGGTCTTCACAAAGCCTTTCGTGTTGCTCATGATGAAAAAGGACATGTGGAAATCGTTCCGATCAAACAGATTGCTCATGTGCAGCTGGAAGACCTTGTTGGATATGAAGAAGCAAAAAAGAAGCTCATCGAAAATACGGAAGCCTTTGTATGCGGACGGAAAGCCAATAACTGTCTGCTTTTTGGAGAAGCGGGAACCGGGAAATCTTCCAGTATTAAAGGAATACTCAACCGCTATTATGAACGGGGTCTCCGCATTATTGAGATGTACAAACACCAATTTCAGGATCTGCATGAAGTGATTGCCCAGATCAAAGACCGTAACTATCGCTTCATTATTTATCTTGACGATCTTTCTTTTGAAGAATTCGAAATAGAATATAAATATCTGAAGGCTGTGATTGAGGGCGGTTTGGAGAAGAAACCGGACAATATCCTGATCTATGCGACAAGCAACCGAAGAAACCTTATCAGAGAGCGTTTTTCAGACAAACTGGAGCTCGCTGATGATGACGATCTGCATTCTTCTGATACCGTACAGGAAAAACATTCTCTTGCTTATCGCTTTGGCGTACGGATTTATTTCGGATCCCCGATGCGGAAAGAGTTTGAGAATATTGTCCGTGTACTGGCTCAAAGAAACGGCATTGAGATGGAGGAAAAAGAACTGCTCAGTGAAGCCAATAAATGGGAGCTGTCACATGGAGGCTATACAGGACGGTGCGCACAGCAGTTTATTGACCATTTATCAGGCACGCTTACAAAATAAAAACGTAAAAGAAAGGAAGGCACTATGTCAGCAACAGTTTTCGCGGCAATAGACATCGGCTCTTATGAGATCGGGATGAAAATCTTTGAGATTTCGAAAAAGCCGGGGCTGCATGTGGTCAATGATGTCCGCTATCCTCTGGAATTAGGAACGGAAAGTTTTTCGGTCGGAAGGCTGAATATAGAGACGGTGGACAAGATTTGTGCTATATTGCAGGATTTTAAGCGTATCATGGCGGAATTTGGCACTACGCAATATCGTGCCTGTGCCACCAGCGCGTTTCGCGAACTGAATAATCCTGCGGTTGTGATCGAACAGGTTTTTGTACGTACAGGAATTCACATTGATATTCTCAGCAATGCGGAGCAGCATTTTCTTGGATATAAATCCATTGCAGCAATGGAAAAGAACTTCAAGATGGTAATCCAGAAGGGAACGGCGATCCTTGATGTCGGGAGCGGCAGCATTCAGGTGTCCCTTTTTGATAATGACGCTCTTGTTTCCACCCAGAACCTGAAGCTTGGAAGCATGCGTATACGTGAAAGGCTCAGAGATCTGGAAAAAACCACCCCTCATTATGATCAGCTGGTCAGTGACTTTATCCGAAATGACCTGGGAAGCTATCAGCGTCTGCAGCTGAAGGACCGTTCCATCAGTAATGTCATTATGATGGGAGATTTCCTGACAGAGACGATTTTCAAGGAAGAGGTAGCTGATAATATCATAACGAAGGCGGAGTTTGATAAAAGATATGTCCAGACAGTAGATAAAACAGACCTGGAACTGTCCCGGGAAATGGATATTGATCCTGACTATGCTTCTCTGGTCGTACCGACTCTGGTTATCATCAAAAGCTTTCTTGAGATTTTTAATGCGGAATCGATCTGGGTTCCGGGTGTATCCCTGCATGACGGGATCGCTTATGATTATGCGGAAAAAAATAAACTGATCAAAAGTACGCATGATTTTGAAAATGATATTCTGGTAGCCGCAAGAAATATCGCAAAACGTTATTCCAGCGGGAAAAATCATATTCAGGGAACTACGGAACTTGCAATGGCGATGTTCGACGGGATGAAAAAAATCCATGGCATGGGAAAAAGAGAGCGCCTGCTGCTGCGTATTGCCGTGCAGCTGCATGACTGCGGTAAATATATCAGCATCGGTGATGTGGCGGAGTGTTCCTATAATATCATTATGGCAACGGAAATTATAGGTCTTTCTACTGCGGAAAGGCGTATTATCGCTGATGTTGTCAGATATAATAATACGAAGTTTATCTTTTCCCGCGCGTATGAGATGGAATTGGAGAGAGATCCCAGCAGAAGCCTTCTGGTTGCGAAGCTTGCGGCGATCCTTCGTCTGGCAAATGCCTTGGACCGCAGTCACCATCAAAAAGTCAAGGGCTTGAAAGCTGCGCTGAAGGACAGAGAACTGTCCATGGTAATGGACTCCGATGAGGATATTTCTTTTGAACTGGGTCTGTTAAAGGATAAAGTAGAGTTTTTTGAAGAAGTATTTGGCATCCGCCTGAATATCCGGCGGAAGAAGGGTTGAGGAGGAAGAAAAGATGGCAGTGGATCTAACGAATTTTGAAAAACCGGAATATTTCGTCAACCGTGAGCTGAGCTGGCTGAAATTTGATGAACGTGTGCTTTCCGAAGCCAGAGATAAGCAGGTGCCTCTTTTTGAGAGACTGAAGTTTCTGTCTATTACTTCCTCCAATCTGGACGAGTTTTATATGGTCCGTGTGGCATCTCTGAAAGATCAGGTGCACGCCGGGTACGAAAAACCGGACATTGCCGGGCTGACTCCAAAGAAACAGCTGCAGGAGATTTCCGAAAGAACACATGAGTTAGTCCATACCCAGTACAGCACGCTTTATCGGTCTGTGATTCCGGCCCTTGAAAAAGTCGGCATGCATGTTGTGGACAAGCATGAGGATCTGAATGAGGAGCAGGCTGCTTTCGTCGACCATTATTTTGAAGAGAATGTTTATCCTGTACTGACGCCGATGGCCATGGATTCATCACGCCCGTTTCCGCTGGTACGGAATAAGACGCTGAATATCGGCGCCTTAGTTGCCATGAAAGAGAAAGAAAAGAAAAAAGGCAAAGAAAGTCTTCAGTTTGCTACGGTACAGGTGCCTTCCGTTTTACCGAGAATTATCCGTATTCCTTCGGTAAAAGAGGGAGACACCACAGTGATCATGCTGGAAGAGATTATCGAGAGAAACATCGGAAAGCTTTTCCTGGGACATCATGTTGTCTGCGCCCATCCCTATCGAATCATGCGCAATGCAGATCTTTCCATTGAAGAGGAAGGCGCCGAGGATCTTCTGGAAGAGATCGAAAAATCCCTTAAAAAGCGTCAGTGGGGCGAAGTGATCCGACTGGAAATTGAGGACAAGGTAGACGACAGGCTTTTAAAAATTCTGAAAAAGGAATTTGATGTAAAGGACGAGGATATTTTCTTTATTTCCGGAGCGATTGACCTGACGATGCTGATGAAGGTTTATTCCGAACCCGGATTTGATGAATATAAAGAAGAGAGATATACGCCGGCTCCTGTGACCGATTTTATGGACAATAATGATATTTTTGCGGTGGTACGCCAGAAAGACGTTTTCCTGCATCATCCATATATGAGCTTTGACCCGGTCGTGAATTTTGTACGTCAGGCTGCAAAGGATCCGGATGTGCTTGCGATTAAGCAGACTCTTTATCGTGTCAGCGGGAATTCTCCTATCATTGCGGCGCTGGCGCAGGCGGCTGAAAATGGCAAACAGGTTTCTGTCCTGGTGGAGCTGAAAGCACGTTTTGATGAAGAACACAATATTGTGTGGGCAAAGATGCTTGAAAAAGCAGGCTGCCATGTTATTTATGGTCTGGTAGGTCTGAAAACCCACAGTAAAATAACACTTGTTGTGCGAAGGGAGGAGACAGGCATCCGGCGCTATGTCCATCTCGCAACAGGGAATTATAACGACAGTACCGCGAAGCTGTATACGGACTGCGGTATTTTTACCTGTGATGAGCGCATCGGAGAAGATGCTACGGCTGTCTTTAACATGCTTTCCGGCTATTCTGAGCCAAAACGATGGAATAAACTGATCGTGGCTCCGCTTTGGATGAAAGATCGTTTCTTATACCTGATCGAGCGTGAAGCGGAAAATGCAAAGAAGGGCATTCCGGCAAAGATTACCGCAAAGATGAACTCTCTTTGTGATCCTGTGATTATGGCAGCTTTGTATTATGCTTCTTCCTGCGGCGTTGAGATTCACCTTCTTGTGCGCGGTATCTGCTGTCTTAAGACGGGAATTCCCGGGGTTTCGGAAAATATCCATGTGAGATCGATTGTCGGTACGTTCCTGGAGCATGCAAGAATATTTGATTTCTGTAATGCAGGGAATGACGAATTATATATGGGCAGCGCAGACTGGATGCCAAGAAACCTGGATCGACGCGTGGAGATTGTCTTCCCTGTAGAAGATGAGCAGATCAAGAAAGAACTGCGCCATATCCTGGATCTGGAATTTGCGGATAATATGAAGGCTCATATATTACAGCCGGACGGCACGTATGAAAAGCAGGATAAGAGAGGCAAGGTTCTGGTGAATTCCCAGATGGAATTTTGTCAGGAAGCAACTTTGAAGGCAAAGGAAGAGAAAAAAAGAGCAAAAGCCGGATCAACCAGAGTTTTTGTTCCGGCAGAACCGATGCAGGACAGCGGTGAGGAAGAGTAACGGTAAGATATAGAATATCGTGCGCATATTATGATTGCATCGACAAAAGCCTGATTCTACGGATCACTTCGCAGCGGAGCTGCTCTCGCGTCTCGCCTCCCGGCTCGGTCGTTGCTAAACGCATGCCACTGGCATGCAGCAACCTACAGCCACTCGGAATCCGCTCATTTTGCACAGAAAGATTTGCAAAGTCAAGTATAAATAGTG
>JAFVGK010000181.1 GCA_017475035.1 Blautia sp. | reverse complement strand
TTGGATACCATCGAAACATTAGATATGGAGGGAGACAAAAGAACCGCAGGAAACAAATCCCCAACCAGTGAAAAAGATGCCAAAGTACCAGACAGCATAAAAGAACCTGACGTCACCGGTCTCCATTCGAAGGAAAATGCTCAAAAAGATACCTCCACATCCAAAAAGAAAGATAAAAGCAAGATCGTAGACTTTGGCGAGAAGATCGGCGGTGCAAGAAAGGATATGTGGGCTGGAAGGGGTCTGGCCATTGAGGATTTACAAAAAATGAATGGGGCTGAACGCGTCAGTTTTGTCAAAAAGGCAAATATCTGGCCAAACCCCGATTACCATAAGCTCGTCGAAGAGGGCTTGCCGAAAGAGGCTGCATATTTCATCAAAAAGGTAAAAGATTCCCTTGCTGCCGCCCCGCAGGTAGGGGCGCATATGACGATCGAGGAGATAAACAAAAGACAGGAAAGCTACGTGGGCTTCATCTCCGCCATCAGGGACCAGGTGATGGCGATCAGGAATCTTGGCCAAGCGAACAAGCTGATGGCCTTCCTGAGCGATAATGGTTACATGAAAGAAACAGGCCTGTACCGGGTCGAGCCTACGGAAAAGGCTGCGGGCTGCCTCACAAACCGGTTCCTCCGGGCAGCCCAGTCCTGTAACAGGCCGCGCAAACTGATCACGGAAATGGAGGATAAACAGTTCCTGATGGATGACACCGAGAAAAAGCTTTCAAAATACATGATCCTTGAAATGGACAGCTCCTGCATGGAAATAAAAGATAATGTACTTTCTATTCATATTGGCTGTGGGACTAATTTTTTCTATCCTGACCAAACCTGCAGCCCCCTTTCCAACCTGGAAGATAAGCATTGGCTGGTTCTCCGGAATAACAAGATCCTCGATGTCGGATTTGCATCAAGAGAAACTGCACAGGAATATGCCTTATCCCTGGAAAGCCGGAAGGAAGAAGAGAACAGAGCATCAAGATCTGCATCCAGGAAGAAAACACTAAAGCCACCCATGCTTGAACATATAGAACGCACCGGTGGGCCAATCTACAGAGAAAACGGCAGGAATGCCACAGGTGAGGATTTTTTGCATGATTTCGGTTTCCGTGGCGGTGAGTTTGGAAACTGGTTAAGCGAAAAGGACCGGCAGGGGAGCCTTAATTTCGCCTACGATGCCATGAAGGACCTGGCCAGGGCGGCAGGCATATCCGACAGGGATGTGGCGCTGGAAGGAAAACTCGCCATCGCCTTCGGTGCCCGCGGGCAGGGGAAAGCCCTTGCGCATTACGAACCGCTCAGGGCGGTAATCAACCTGACCAAAATGAAAGGGGCTGGCTCCCTGGCACATGAATGGGCGCATGCCATGGACGACATGATCGGAAAGAAAGTCGGAGCTGGCGGAATGATGTCTAAAAACCCTGATGCCAAAGGAGTACCTGAAAGCTTCAAAACGCTTATGAAGGCCATCCAAAGCAGAAAACCGACGGAAGAGGAACACTTTGCGAGGCTTCAGATGATTTTGGATCGGGACATCAGCACCTTCCGAAGATTTCTGAACAGTATTTCAAAACATTGGCCTGACCAGAAACTTGAACAAACAAGGCAGGAGCTGATTGAGAAAATCATAGAGGAAGCTGAGGCTTCCACTGGCTATGATCACAAAACAATAACGGAGTCCCATGGAAAACTGCAGTTTGTTGAGGATGACGCTCCTTCCCCTGCCTACCGCGCATTTTGTCAGTTCCAGGCTCAGCACGGGGACACCGCTCCATCTTCCAAGCAGCAAATCCTCTGCGCGAACAGAATACGGTCAGATATCTCAAGCCATACTGATGACCTTGCCCATCCGGAGAAAGTCCATCCTGTAAATATCAAAACCGATTTTGCAAAACAGGCTGAACTTCTCGACAGCTCGTTCACTCGCAGCGGGCATGGATATTATGCTTCCCCGGAAGAAATGCTTGCGAGGGCGGCGGCAGCTTATATAAAAGACCGGCTTGCTGAAATGGGAATCCGCAACGATTATCTATGCGGCCATGCGGACAGTACACCAGTCCAGATTGACAGCGTACTTTGCCATACCTCACCGCAGGGTAACGAGCGAAAAGCTATAAACACCGCTTTTGATAACTTTTTTGAAGAAGCGAGGAAACTGGGGCTGTTTGCCATGGCACTGGATCATGCTATTGAAATCGCAGAAGCTTCCGGTCTGGCTGCATACAAAGTAAGCAATGGCATAATTAATAGAGCGGAACGAAAAAATGAGGAATGCTTATGAAAGGAGCGATTTTATGAAGAATGAAAACATTTTCCGCGTTATCGGTTTTCACGGTACACACGATGAATTTGATGTCAGCGAGATCGGAAAGCCTGCTTTTTTTACTTCCGACCAGAATACCGCTGAATACTTTACAAATTCCCAGCTGGCAGATGGATTCCGGCCAGAGGATGTCGAAGGATGGAATCCCCGTGTTGTCTGTGCTGTCATTGAAGCCAGCCATCCACTGGAAGTAGATGTCGGCGGGCAATCCTGGGGAGAATTGTTCCTTGCAGACAAAGAACTTTTCGATGCCGTAGCTCAGTACGCTGCCAATGGAAATCCAGAGGAAAGAGCATATTTCCAGGAAAAGGGGATCAACGTGGATTACCTGGCTGATTACGCACAGGAGAACGGCTACGATCTTCTCATCGCAAAAAATGTATATGAGGAATGCGGCTGGCCCTCAGATGAATATATCGCGCTGGAAGGAAGCAGCATCAGGGAAGCCACGGAGCAGGAGCGTGCCTCACTGGAGCAGGAAAGGAAAGGGACAGGCATAGCTCTGGAAAACATGCTGCTGGAAGGTGAAGCAATAGCGGAATTCACTACTACGGACAGTCCTGCCTTTAACACAGAAGCCGTTACCTATCATTTTATTGTGGACGGAACGAAAGAACTTGACAGACAGGATCTTGCAGGCTGTCTGGAAGATACCATGCACAGGCTTCTGGAGGCAGGGGCAGAAGATGGAGACATTGAAGCTGTCATGGGAGCTGTGCCAGCGGATCAGGCTGTGGACATCGGTAATGGCATCACTGAGATCGACCTTGGTTATGTGATTCCAGGCCAGGTAACATCCGTTGCGTTCGTAAGAACAGAATCCAGTGTCGGGCTGGAAGACGCAATTGGAGAAGCGGATACGATTGCGAATAGTAAAGCCAGGTATATTGATACCGATGATCATGAGGATTCACCCAAATGGCAGGAGGCTTTATAATGGCCAGACATTTTACGAAAGAACAATCTGCTTTAGCAAGGAATGCAGATCTGTCAGCCTTCCTTCTCCGCACAGATCCAGGACATTATGTAAAGGAAGGGAAAACACTCCGGCTCATCGATCCGACCAGGCCGAAGAGACACCAGGGGACAAGTATCTGCATCAAAATGGGAACAAACTGGTGGCACGATTTTGCTACTGGGGAAACCGGAAATTCCGTATCGTACTTAACAGAAAAGATGGGTTATGGACTGGTGGATGCCATCCTCGCCCTGTCTGGGGACAATACGGCATATCAAAGGGCAAATTACGATCCGCCTCCCGTGAAAACAGATTCCCCATCCGTCCCGGTTTTATTCCCGGCACCTACGGATAAACAGGCAAAACAGATGTACGCTTACCTATGCTCAAGGGGCATCCCGGCAGATATGGTTACCACGCTGCACAAGGCCGGCCTCCTTTATCAGTCCATGGAACATAACAATCTTGTTTTTATCAACAAAGAGAAAGACTTTGCTGAAATCAGGGGGACATTCACTTATGGAAAACCATTCCATGGTGTCGTGAAAAAACAGCCAGACCGTTTCTGGTATTTTGGACTTGGAGATAATCCCAAAACAAAAGTATATGTCTGTGAATCAGCCATTGATGCTGTCAGCCTGTACCTGCTCCTTCAGAAGGAAGGAAAAGAAAAAGAGGCTTATTTTGTCTCCCTTGCAGGGGTGGCAAACCAGAAGACCATTGACAGAATAAAACGGAACCCATATGAAGTCATCCTGGCCGTGGATAATGACAGGGCAGGTCAGGAATGCCGTGACCGGAACCCAGACTGCAAGGCGATTATTCCGATCCATAAAGACTGGAACGAGGACCTTTTGAAGGATGCCGGAAACCATATTTTGGATTCCCTGATCCAGGCCGCAGAGAAAACAGCTGCGGACAGAGATGAATATTTCACCTCTGTTGCAAAGCCTGCCCCGGAACGGTGATTTTTTCTCCACTCCGATCATCTTTTTCGTCTATTTGATTTTCTGAAGGAGATCCCATCTTGTCTCTGGACAATGAGCATCATACCTGATGTCCGTAGGATAGCCCATACTTTCATACGGTTTCTAAATTTATATACATGAGTTATGGCCAGGAGGAATTCTACAGATGAATTTAGCCGAAGCAGCTGACAAGCGGATTTCAGATGGCATCACGGATATTTTTAAGGCAACAGAGTATCCAAAGTTTCTTACATACGCAAGCCGCTTTCTGGCTTTCTCCTACCGGAACGTGGTCATGCTGTATATACAGTCACCCGAAGCACAGCATGTCGCAGGGCTGAATGCCTGGAGAGCTGCCTCAAACGAGCTGATTCCCGATGGAGAAATCCCTATCCTTGTCCTCTATCCTGAATTTGACTTTGAAAAAAAGTCGTTTTCCCCTTCAACCCGGAAGGTATTCAGCCGCTCCAATGGAGGGGATGTGAAATGTGGGAAAAAAGATCTGTATGCCTGCTTTAAACCATTTTTTATGAAACAGACTGGTTACAGCGTCTACTTGTCTCCAGAAAGCACAGAGATGGAAATAAGCGGCAGCACTGTCCTTGTGCCGGAAAAAGAGAGCGAAGAAAAATTGTTTCAAATGCTTCTGGATGAGTATCTGAGCAGCAACTCAAAGCATTACGAAAGCAGGCTTCTTTCCGCAAGTATTCAAAGCACGGCAAGATATCTCATATACAGCTATTATGGGCTCGATGAAACGAACAGGATCACTTTCCCATTTGTGCAGCTTCCAGCCGTGAACCAGGAACTGCGCGAGACAATCCTGTCCGAATCCTTCAGGATTGTCCGCCGTGTCGTTCCGGCCACAGATGCGCAATACCTTCAGAATCAAAAAGCGATTGACGCAAAAAGTGAAAGTAAAGGAGGTTTCCATACAATGACTCTCGATTTCGATGAAACCTGCATTGTAAACCAGACTCTCACAGCAAACACCAGAGGCGAGTATGCAGCTTTTCTGGAAGAATATAAGAAAACCACCACAGACAGAGAATACATCCTGGCCATTGATACCCTCGCAGACAAGATCATGTCAATGACAGAAGAGGCCTTTGACAGGATGAAGCGGGACAGGGATGCAAAACGTATCTTCACGTTCCCACCCTATACATTTTGAGGAATTAGAAGAAAGGAGGACCTCGTAATGCAGACAACTTTTAAGCATATCGTGATCCCCTGCCTGATTGTTTCCCTGCTGATCGGCGCAGTATCCATTCAGAAAACGCTCTCTATTTTCACCGACAGAAGGGAATACACCATCATGATGTTCCCTTATGATGGGCGCGGGGAACTGTACATGGCCTTCGATGATGGTTCCACAGTAAAAGGTTTTTCTGTTGGTGACATACCAAAAGTAAAAATCTCCTTCGGGAATACCTCTATCGCAAAGGTCAAACAGATCAGCATGAAAATCACGGATCCTGCAGGGGCTGTGACTTCTTCGACTCTTACAGATATTGCGTCTGGGGAAACGAAGAGTATCCTGGTATCCCTTCCTCCTGTCACCGCAATCATGCTAACGCCATCCACAGTATTCGACAATGGTTCTGGCGAAAATATCGTAACAAAGTACAAGGCGATCACACTCACCACAGATACAACCGTCACATTTGAAGATCCTTATGACAGCCAGGAATATACTGCAGTAGTACAACCTCAGATCTGTACTGCATATATTTACGGGGATTCCGGGGGAGGAGGCGTGCAGCCATGAGAAAGGTTATGGCCTTAGCTCTCATACTTTGCTTTTTAATGGTAACACCTGCCTTGATAAAAGCAGACACCTCACATGTAAGACAAGTCGGAGGAGCCACTTTCATCGGGCAATATGCAGACAGGCTGGAACTACAGGCAGACAATGACTGGTTCTTCTCCGAGGAAATCATGGATCCAGGAGATCACTGGGAGTCTGAAATTCATATACGGAATAACAGCCGGAAAGACCTGGAGATATCCCTGTTGGAAATTATCAATAAGCTGCCAGAATCCGTGCTATTAGACATCATGAACTTACAGATTGTACTTTCTGATGGGACAGTGCTTTACGATGGGAAATATTCCAAAACTGGCAAGCCCGTATTTCCCTGGATTCCGCTGAAGCCCGGGCAAGAATTATGTCTTATCATTCACACGGGTTTCCCTGAAGAAGCAGGCAATGAGTTCCAAGGCAGAAAGTTCGACACCAACTGGGTTTTTCAGGTATGGGCTGAGGAAGATCAATCACAAGTCACTCCAACAGAATCCCCATCCAGACCGACTCCAACGCCGATTCCGAATACTCCAAGCCCTATACCGGATCCGATTTCTCCGAGTCCCGCAGCAGACCAAGACGATTCAAATCCCACACGAATTCCAGATTATCGGGATAACGGGAATAACAACAGGGCTCCAACAAATGTGATTGGTTATAGGGATGACGGAAGCCAGAAGGAATCAGATGTACAGACCGGTGACACTGCCGATATCTTGACCTTTATTGTAATTTTGACGGATGCCGCAGCTGTCCTGTTTGTGGTCATCGTATACAACAGGAAAGGGGGACACAAGCGTGAAAAAGAGAATTAACAGAATAATGCCAGGCTTTCTGTTTCTATTTGTCTCCATAGCCCTGCTTCTCGGCGCAACAATGGCATACTTCTCAGACAGGGCAAATATTTTTTCTACAGGGAAAGCCGGGAGCATCCAGATTGAGA
Source organism: Blautia sp. (assembly GCA_017475035.1). GTDB lineage: Bacteria > Bacillota > Clostridia > Lachnospirales > Lachnospiraceae > Blautia_A. Next base: position 43,908 of record JAFVGK010000181.1, on the reverse strand, counting down.
TGGATGCCACTAAAGAAGGGAAGAAGGCCTTTTCCTACGACCAGATGAACGATTTCACACTGAACGTGCGGAACAAAGGAAACAAATCCATGGATATCAAGGTCATAGCAGAGATTGAATCCAACATGCCTATAGTGGAGGGATTTAACGCAGGCGAAGGAATCTTTGTTCCGTGTTACCGTTTTTTTGACGACCGTGAAGCTTCATATGATTACACCTTCATCACAGACCCTTTGTCTTTTACAGAAAGCGCGGAGCCCTCTTTTCTCATAGGGGAAGATATAAGCGATCCAAACAGTGACGGGACGACCCAGATCATGCAGTATGAATTTACTGGCACGTTAAACGGCCATAGCGAAAATCCTGATGGAGATCGTGAGATCGAGGATGAAGGCAGGGAAGAACTTTTATTCCCTATGGCCATCCTCTTCCCACGATACGAAGGAATAGAGGGCTGGAACATAATGGTGAAGTCGGCATATTACAAGCTGACCATCAAAGTCTATGGGAAACAAGCCAGGAACACCGGTGATGAAGACTGGGCTTTGCTTGAAACATTTTGAATTTATCTGCCAAATACTTTGCCTTTTCTGCCACCAATCAGGCAGGTTGTCTTTGCAGCCGAAAGACTCCTGCCTGACGGATTTTATAAGGTCTGCTTCCCGGAGAAAATTCTGGAAATCATATCGGGTATTTGCATTTTTGAAGCTGCCTGTCGAACGTTCGCTTTATGCCAGGAAGATGCAAATAAGAGAAGAAAAAAATAACTTCTTTGACTTTTCAGATATCAATCAGGCAGGTTGTATTACGAAAAGAAAGCCAGATAGTAAAGCTTCTTTTTCGCTGCTGGGCTGGCCGGGAGAAATGGTTTCTTCTTCCTGCCCACGTAACCATCATTCTTAATTTCATAGGAGGTTAACATGAAGAACAAGAAGAAAGTCGCAATCGCTGCTCTCGGCATGGCTGGTGTCCTGACGCTTGGCGCATCCCTGGCCTACTTTACAGATCGGGCCGACACCAATGCAACAGGAACTGCAGGTACAGTTGCCATTGACCTGAACTCTGACGTGGATCTTAAGGACGCGGACGGCAAGGATATTCTGAATCCTGGGGATGAACGGGATGCTTCTTTTAAGATCACCAACCTTGGCAACAAGTCAATCCGCGTAAGGGAGACCCTGGTGCTGGAAGCCTTTGAGAGTGACGGAAGCACACCGAAAGCGCTTACAGAAGATAACGGGCAGGCCCAGTATGAGCTTTACAAAGCATCTGACGTTGAGCCGGATGCGAACGGCTCCTATAAGCCGAAGGCCGGCGCTTCTCCTCTGACGGTAAGAACTGCCGATCTGACGCACGGCAAGATCACCTATGATATCCCTGAGTACATCCTGAATGGTTCCTCTACCAAGGGTAAATCCGAAGGTGTTGGCTTCAGGGCAAAGAACCCTGGCGAATCTGATACCGATTATGCGGTTGCCCTGGCAGCCTATAAGAGCGCCAATGTCGAGGATGATACCAAGCGGGAACTCGAAACTGGGATCTCCACCATCCAGCATGACGGCGATTACGTGCTTGTATTCCGCGGGAACAGTGCAAACGACTGGCAGAACTCCGTTGTGAAGCTCTCCTGCGTTGCGAACGCACTGCAGAAGCGCAACACGGGGAATGATACATGGACCACGATCAAGTCTGAGACCATCACCTTTGGCGGCGCGGACACGGCTGTCGTACCTGTGGAGACCACGATTTCCAATGGAAATGCTACAGCTGCGAACGCAGGTACTCCGTAACAATAGCCGGATCAGATTCCGTTCATTGAAAATTGATCTATCAATTGAACGATACAAAAAGGCAGGAATTTCTTCCTGCCTTTTTTGGTGTGCCGGGCATGGCACTATTCTTGCCGGTGAAAGTCCGGTCATGGGTAACTACCGCCCATGTAGTTAAACGCAAGCCGAAACCGGAGACGGTGGGGTGAAGGAAGCGCGTAGCAAAGTCATGAACCTACGAACAGAAACCTGATATGAGGCCAAATGGTGGATAAGGGTGCCAAACAACTCGAAGTCCGTGGTAGACGTACAGCCAAAACGGTAAATCAGGAGGTTGTGTGACGAAAGAATGGTGTCTTACCCCGGGAGATCCAGTCAACGTGCCGGAGGAAAGGAGTGAAGTTTGGCTTGATGCTGCAAGCCTATCTTACGCACGTGCGAGATAAAGCCTATGACTGGAAGTCAGCTGAGACCATATGACAGCATCGAGGGAGAATCATCTGCTCCCGAAGGGTCTAATGTTAACTATATTGCCTATCACTTAAACAAGGTCGGGATATTCTGCTCTACACCCGGTAATGCCTCATCAAGCGCAAACGTATTTCGTGGGAGACAGGAGAGGGAAGAAGTTTTCCGACATCTTTATGAGAGAGGAGAAGCAACAAGTGTATGAGCTTATAGATTTAATCCTTATGCCGCAGAACATACGAGAAGCCATCAAAGAAGTAAAACAAAACAAAGGTGCTCCAGGCATTGATAAGATGACCGTGGAGGAAATTGAAGGCTACTTTGCTCTGCATGATTCAGAGGTTATCAGGCAAATTCTGAATAAAGAATATCGCCCACAACCTGTGAGAAGAGTCTATATACCAAAGCCAAACAGCGATAAATTGAGGCCACTGGGCATTCCCACAGTCATTGACCGAGTGGTACAGCAAATGGTCGCCAGAGTTTTCACACATGTTTTCGATAAAACTTTCAGTGACCATAGCTATGGTTTCAGACCAAATCGTGACTGCCATAAGGCAATGGCAGAAGCTCTAAGATATCTCAATGAAGGCAGAACGTGGGTAATAGACTTCGACATAGAGAAATATTTTGACACAGTAAATCATGATAAGCTGATATCAATACTGAGAGAGAAAACTAACGATGCCATAATCTTACACCTTGTCAGGTCATTTCTCAAAGCAGGAGTAATGGACGACGGACTGGTTAGCCCCACTACAGAAGGTGTGCCCCAAGGCGGATTATGTGGATATCCGCATAATCCGCCTTATGCCGAGTTTTGAGTTATGTAGAGTAAGAAGCTACATCCCCTGTTACTCCGGTAATCATCTACGTTTATCTCGGCATAAGTCTGCGAACACGTCACTAACTGATTGCTGACTATTTCGGGGAGAAAAACAGGTATTGCTAGCTTTAAGCTGATAAAAAACCTTCTTTTCATTGCTGAACTGGAATAATTGAATCGTTGGATTTCTCGTCGAAGATGTAGTATTATGCCGAGATAAAGCTGCTAAATCTCATATGTTTCCAAGCAAAACGGGCTTTAACTCCACATAACAACCAGCTCGGCATAAGGCGGACCATTATCTCCCGTCTTGTCAAATCTGTATCTTGATAAGCTGGACAAGGAGCTTGAATCAAGAGGATTGGCCTTTGTCAGATACGCCGACGACTTTGTTGTATTTGCCAAAAGCAGCAAATCGGCAGAAAGAGTAATGAAATCGGTATCAAGCTGGATCGAAAGAAAGTTGTTTCTTCGAGTCAGCCAAACCAAGACACATATAGTTCCACCAAGCAAGAGTGAATTTCTTGGATTCGGTTTTTGGAAAAATGGAAACGAATGGAAATGCAAACCGCTCAACAGCAGGAAGTCGAGGCTGTATGATAAATTAAGGGCAGTAACATGCAGAAGGAAAGCCGCCGCATTACCCTTATCGGTCACGGTTACCAAAGTGAACGAGATTTTGCGTGGATGGATCAACTACTATGCCATAGGATCCATGAAGCTGTTTCTTAAAGAAACCGGAGAATGGCTGAGACACAGAATACGAGTCATTATGGTTAAACAATGGAAAAAACCCAAAACGATCCAAAAGAATCTTCGATGGTACTGTAATGTCTTTGGCTTCACATTCTCTGATGAAGACCTGTTTAAAGTGGCCAATTCGCGCAAGGGTCTTTATGCGCAATGTAATGGCAATGTCATAAATTTCATTCTAAGCCCAAAGGTCCTGGAAACGAAATTAAAAGGCAAAGGGAACAAGACGGTTTTTCCCGGTCTTGTGAATCCCCTTGCCTATTATCTCAGTAAATCTTGAATTGTTATGTAGTTAATGTAGCGCCGTATACCCGACCGGTACGTACGGTGCAATGGGAGGGGCGAGACTTTTGTCTCCCTCTACCCTATTATCCTTATTTAACGCTGTCTTCTTTATCCTTCAATCGCAATATATTTCTTCTCAGGAACCTTCGGCGCTTCCTTCTTCGGAATTTCGAGTGTCAGTACACCGTGCTCAAACTTAGCCTTGATATCCTCTTCAGCAAGCTCTTTACCGACAAAGAAGCTCCTCTGCATCGCACCTGCGTATCTTTCCTGCCGGATCAATTTGCCTTTCTTGTCATTCTCGTCTTTGTCAAGCCCCTTGGCAGCACTTACTACCAGATATCCATCTTTCAGTTCCAGGGTAATCTCGTCTTTTTTAAATCCTGGAAGGTCAATCTCAAGATCATAATGATCGTCATGCTCATGAATATCTGTTCTCATAAGCCTGTCCGCATGGCGGCCATAAAGCTTCCTCTCTGTCTTATCCAGGTCACGGAACGGAAAATCAAACCAGTCATCAAATAAGCTGTCTCCAAAAATGCTGGGCATCAACATAAGTCATTCCTCCTTTTTACTCAAACTCATATTGTTATGGGCAAGGGGACGGAGGATTGATTGTTTCCAATCTCATCTGTTCTCTGTTCCTTTGTTCGATTCATACTATAACACTTTTGTTAGCACTCGTCAAGAACGAGTGCTAACAAAATCTGTGAATTCTTTGTGTCCTCTGTTTTTTGTTTCGACCTGTTTCCTTGCCTTTTCAAAAATGAATCAGGTACGTTGGATTTGGAAGCATTTTCTGTTTTTTACTACGGAGGTAACCTATGAAGAAAAAGTATCTGATTATCCTTGGCAGCTGCATGTTTGTTACAGCTATGTTTTCGGGATGTAAAGCTCGAAGTACCGATCGGAAAACAGTTCAGGAAAAAGCACAGGAAAGTAAAGAAGAAAAAACAGCAGATTTAGATGACCATGCCGGTATCGTAAAGGACAATGTTGTAGCTGGCACAGAGATAACGGCCGATGACGATCCAAAAACAATGTACATGCCCGGACAGGAAATCAGAAAGGCAACGGCAGCGGCACCTGCCTTCCAGATAGGCGACTATTTGGCAATCCTTGGGGAAGCAACCGTCGCAGATCTTTTGGATCATGGTTCTATCCTGATTCCCGACAGTGAGGTGGATTCCGTAGAACATGAAGAAGCTCCAAAGGAAGAACGGAAAATCATGCTGTCCTTCCAGGGCGATCCATACACCGTGACTGTAAAAAACAAATCCAATACATCATCCGCCATCAGGCATTCCGATGTAATTGGGGTTTACGGTGACCAGGGTGAAATCTTCTCCATCAGAGGAATAAAGCCAGGGGACAGCGTACAGGACTTAAAGCTGACGCTTGGCGATCCCTTCCAGGTCATTGAAGGGATGGACATCAGCGATGAATACGCCAGGATGCGGGCGTATTATTACACATCAATCTGGGACGATAAGAATACCCTCTTCCTCGCAGAAGGAAATGGAGACGATGGAACCGTGATTTCCTTCAGGGAACAGCTTCCACTCCCATACCTGACTACCGCCGCACAGCTTACGGACGCTCAGATTGAGTCTTTGATTCTTGAACATGAGACAAATGCCAGTCCCCAGCTCCTTTCCTCTCCTTATCTGGTGGATGTCTCTGACAGTGAATATGCAGCCAGCGCCCTGGAGAACGCAAAATATACGAAGGCGGAACTGTATACCTTAGACAGCATCAAAAATACCGCTACATTCAATCAGAACCTGACAGATCCTGGATCCTTCGCAGCAAACTCCTGCCTTGTCATCGAATATGAGGGAACTCTCACATACAGCCAGGAAGAACAGGATAGATTTGATTTTATTGGCAAACCACTGGATCCTGCTTATAAAGCATTCGGTGCATTCTATGTTCTGAATCCATGTATCGCTGAAGATGGGTCAATTACAAGCAGCGTGGGGTCTGTCCTGGTTCGTGAGCTGGCCGGTATGTATACGGACAGGGACAAGATGCTTGAGGACATCTTTCCTGGGCGAAGCCAAGGCTACAGTCTTTTTGATGATTACTCCGTTTCCGTCAGGGAGATTTCGGATGATATCTGAGGTTCTTCATTGATGAAAGGCCTTAATCCTCTGTATATTTTTGCTTTTTTGAGATCCTTTATGGTAGGTTGCCCCTGACTAAGGAGACGGGGCACTTCACGGCACTGGAAGTATGCCCCTCCTGGAAAGGGGGTTTATCGGTTATGAACAGTGCAGTCAGGGATCATTACAAAGGCATCAACATCTTTATTACGAAGGAGAAGGCCTGGGAAGAACATATAGTAGATGGAAAATTAAAATTCATTGCGGCACATCCGGCTTTCAGCACAAACCTCATGGATTTTGAAAGACAGGTTTGCAGAATGAAATTCACTCCGCCTTACCGAAAAGGGCAGAGTTCCGGAAACATGAGGGACGACCTCGAAAAAACGGAAATCCCGTATCTCGTATACTCTTTTTACCATTTTATCGTCCAATTCGGGCACATCCCTACCCTGGAGCAGGTGACAGACCACTATCTGAATATCAATTGCGAGAAAGTAGAAAAAGGCATATACAGATTCAAAAAATGCTTCAAGGTAAAAGGAAATCCAATCTTTTCCAGCAAAGCGATCAAGGGGAGAATGTACCGGTCGATTTTCTCCTATATCAGGGAACTGCACCTTCTTTTTTCACTGATGAAATATGAAGAATTCAAGGTATCGTACATATTCCAGGAGGATCTGGACGGGCTTGATATCGCTGTGGAATATAATGGGCAGACCGTATTCATCCGCTCTTATGTAGATACTCGCCGCTCCCTGAATTGGAAGGACGGGAAAAAGAACAAAAGGCACAAGTCTGCTTATGATGAAAAAAAGATCATAGATGCCCCCGCATGCGGAAAAGGCGAGAAGAAAAACTGCAAAATGCTTGGACAAGTCTATGTGAACGATGATTCGTCTGTGAAATACATTTACAATAAGGTAATTGAGATGTGTACCGCTGGTTAAGGCGATTTATCAGGAAAGGAAAGAGCAATGAGAAAAATAAGGGTGATTGCGGCTATACTGACCGTATTCCCGCTTCTGTTCATATCAGGATGCGGAAACCAGCCAACAACGCAGGCCATCTACACGGCAGTACCTACTGAAGCGATCCTGGTTACGACGGCAAATGCTCCCTGTATACAGGTTTACGACACAGTTCTGGAACTTGGAAAGTCCACCGTGGAGGATATCGTAAATGCAGGGGCACTATTCAGCTCAAACGGGATCGTCAAGAGTATTGATTATTCAGAGGATCCGCTTTTTACCCGGACACTTACATTTGTAATTGGCCCGACGTCCATTACCGTAACCGCTAAAAACATGCAGAACGCAATATCGCCGATCAAAAATTCCATCCTCCAAAGCGCATATTTCAGCGGACGGCAGGTTTGCGGCACAGGCGGTGTCATGGTTGGCGACAGCATCGAAACTCTTTCTCAAAAGCTGGGGGAACCATATCTGCTTGTCAATTCAGAGGAATACAGGATCCGGAACGGCGGGGCTGCCATGGACGGAAATACCAGAGTTTATGCATATGCAAGCCAGTTTGACGATATCACCATGGCGGTTTGTGTGGACAGGAACTCGTACACTGTAACTAAGATTGATGAGTGGACTGCGAAGAACCTTGTAACAGAGCCGAAACAGGTCGATGACAATCAGATCCGGCGGCTTGTGAAAACATTCAAGAATCAGCTTGTATCCGGATCCATGACGCAGGCGCTGCTGGACAACCTGGATTCGAAAGGAAACCACCCTTCAGGACCGGTTTCCTCTATTTCCTTCAACCGCATGAAAGTCCTGACATTGAACAGGATCAAGGATTCCAAAGCATTTTACAAGGAGCAGGCTAATTTCTATGATAAAGCAATAGCAAGCACCTATCTCATCATCGAATATGACGCAATCATCACCCTTTATAAGGGAACCGAAAATCAAATCCGGAAAGACGTAACAGGATGTTTTTACATTCCAGGAGCATACTTGACAGATGAAGGTGAGGTGGCCTGCGGACTTACCAATATCCAATATAAGCAGTCAGGCGGCGTGTACGAGTCTGAAGATACTATGCTGGAAAGCATTTTTGAAGGAAACAGCCAAGGATACAGGCTTTCCGATTTTACGGCAATGGAACGAAATATATAATGAAGTCGAGATGTTACCTTGGCTTTTCAATGATCCAAAATTTAATCATATGTCCTGATTTTACCGCACCGTATTTTTTTATTTTTTCTAAATAGAAGAAAATCGGATATTAACACACATATAACCATTAAAAAAACAGGGCATTTCATGCCCTGTTTGACGCACTCTCTTATATTGCTCTAAACATAGATAGCGAGTCACCTCTTTTAGGAGAATTCCGCTATCCAAGAATCTATTATTGGTTTTGATTGATAAAACTCATAAGATTACTCGGTAGGATTATTTTTATGATCTCTTCGATATTCATTTACTGCTTTAGTAAACTCTCTTTTTATCTGCTCTCTATATAAGAAAGAACCAACACCAAAGACTACAGTTACTACAGCACCTGCAGTGAAAGCACCTTTTAACCAGCTTACTTGTGCAATTTTGGCTAATCCGCCAATCATACCAGATTTCGATAAGGCCGCTATCCCGTGTGTTATTTCAGCAGCGGTCATACCTTCGGTAATACCCATAGAATTCACAAGAGCGAGAAAGAACTTGTTCATAACGGAATCTCCTTTCTTAAAAGAAAATGAATACTACACCAGTTGTTAGCAATCAATAAAGATGAGTGCTAATAAATATTAACTCGATTTTTGCTTATTGTCAAGGAGTCAATCTCATTATATTTTGGGAAGATGCATAAAATATAGATAAATTCAGGATATATTGAGGGATTTGTAAGAATTATTATATTCAACATCTCAATATGTGTCCCATTGCCACATTGACACGACTACAAGTATTGTTATAGGCCAAGATTTAAAAAAGTTATAGTAGAAATAAAAAGGAACATTGGATATGAAGCAGATACTCCTGTTAATGTCTTTGGCCTGTGCCTTTATCAGCGGATATATTTTGGTTGAGCAGCTATACATCGAATACAAAGCTGCGTATCGTCTCAATGACTTTGGAGTGGCAGATCTGAATGCTCAAAACAAAGATTTCTTTGGCATCCTGTCCATTGATGGTCTGATAAATGAGCCGGTCGTGCAAGGTGATGACAATTCTTTCTATCTCTCCCATTCTTTTACAAAGGAACCAGAACGGAAAGGCTGCCTCTTTGCCGATTACAGATACAGGGATGAAGACAACAACCTTGTCATTTACGGGCACAACAACTACGATGAAAGGGGTTTTTCCATCCTGTCAAAGTATAAAGACCCTCTTTTTGCAGAAGGGCATAATGAAATCGTTTTCAGCCGAGAAGATGGTACTGTTAACCGGTACCGTGTCTTTCTCGTAGTGAATTATGATACCGAAAATGTCTCTGTCTGCGATCCTTTTCTCCAAGATCTGCCAGAGAGCTTCCTATCGCGGATTCGTAAATACCCCGTCTATTATTATGACGATAGTATCGCTGATCTTATGGAAGGAATGATCCCCACTCTTATCCTATCAACCTGTGACACTGAGGTTTTTGGCCAAAGTGGAAGGCTTCTTGTAGCAGGTTTGCAAATCAGCAGCAGCGCTAATAGAAAAAAAGAACCTATGCCCTTCGTTTGATCCATGTCACAATTTGACATATCTTATATTCATATGGTAGACTGCAGGAAGTTTCAGAATGGAGGGCGTACACTGTGGCAACAGAAAAGAGAGTTAACATCCAACTAAAGCCTGGGAAAATATCCCGCCAGAACACTGTAACCAGGGCAACTGGCGTTTTGAATGAAGATGGCAGTGTCTTCCTGCGGTACAGGGGAAACGAATACCATGACTGGGCAAGTCTTGTGGAAAAAGAGCTGCCTGATGCGGATTTCTGCAGCACAATGGATCCCAGAGTTTTTAGTGCTTTAGAGAGGGCAGGATTCCCCATGAAAGGACCGGAGAACGCTTCTGTCTCCCTCCATGTCACCATCCCGGCCTCGCTTATGGAAAAACTGAATAATGAATGCATGGAAACCAATCAGAAACAAAGCAGTATCGTCAGGGATGCCCTGAACAAGCGGTATGGAAGCAATTGTTAGTATCTGCTCTCAAGCCATAGGACGGCATGGAAAAACTCCGGGATATCGTGACAAGCGCGATATCCCGGAGTTTTTTCTGTTTATCTATCTGCAAGTTTCAACATTCCATTCTTTATGGTCAGTTTTTTGATACAGGGTCTTTCTTTTGTCTTATCATTTGGATAGTGAAAAACAAAGGCAAGTTTACCTTCAGTATCATGAAAGACCATTCCATGTCCGCCATTTTCTGGCCAGACAGGTTCTGTTTGCTGCCTCCATGGTCCTTTCACCTGCCCACAATCAGAGACAGCGGCACCAACTGCATAGCTTCCCTTGCTCCAGCTGGACCAGGTCATGTACAGCTTTCCATCCCCGTTTGAAAACACACATGGACCATCAGAGAAATATACATCTCCGCTCATACCAAATTCTGCTTCTGCAAAAGGCACAGGTTTAGCCCATGGTGCTTCTTTTGCAAGAAAAAGTGTCTGTGGTTCTGATATTGCTTGTTTCAGGTCCTGAGAGAGTTCCTGTATACAAATATCTGCATCCGGTGTATCCTCAAAACTATGTGAGTAGATCAGAAAGACATGCCCTTCTTCGAAGTACAAAGTCCCGTCGATACAGCACCATGATTCTGGGGTAAGGCGGTTTCCGTACACTGTAAACGGGCCGTCTGGCTTATTAGAACGCAGCAGATAAATTCCTTTTTTCATGTGCGGCGCGCCAAACGTGGTAAGAAGAAAGAATTCACCATTGTATTCATAACATTCCGGTGCCCAGTAACAATTTGTTGCAAAAAAATCGGCGGGCCGGGTGAATATCTCATAAGGACCTTCCCAATTATTCAGATCTTCACTTTTGTAGCAGTCGAAGCCATAAGCCTCTCCCCAGCATGTTTCGCTTCTCGTACCATACAGGTAATACCAGCCATTATACGAGAGAATATAGGGATCCCTGATATTGATATCATTTGTAAGCATTGTACCACTCCTTGCGTATCTATTCTCTTGCTTCAATCCTTTGCTGCTTCAGCATTTTCCGCGTACATCTTTCTGATGGCTTCCCGTTTCTCCGGAGTTACAGGATAGCGGAACAGAGCCAGGACTACGATGACGGCACAAATGATTGGAACTAAAAATCTGGCGCAAGTTATACCTGTAAGGACGGCATCCGGTTCCTGGCCAATTGCTCCAGCGATATACCCGGTGGACTCAAGGGTGAAACTGATCACAGCGCTTGCAATGGCGATTCCCGCTTTGTTTGAAAATCCCTTAAGAGCAGCTACAGTTCCATTTACAACCCTGCCAGTATCAAGCCGGACAAGGTCTGTCATTTCAGACATTGTAATTGCTGCAAAAGGCATGGAGGCAGTGGCAAACATAGCGCCAATTCCTGAGAAAATGAACAGTACCGGAAGGCTGCTGCGGAAGAACATAATAATAGCGTAGCAGATAATAACAACGGCCTGAGAAACAGCAAACGCCTTTTCGGTTTTTCCAAAAGTCTTCATAAGTACCGGAATAAGAAATACGATGCCGAGCACTCCGATCAGCGAGATGTCCAGCATGTAATAGGAAATCAGATCAGGTCTCATCACACAGTACATAATATAATATACGGAAGAGGACATCATGATATTAAAGGCGATATAGGATGCTACCCATGAAATAACAACATTCAAAAGGCCTTTGACTTTTATAAGTCCGCTCAGTTCCTTAAGGAGGGGCTGCGGTTCAACTTCTTCTACATATTTTTCTTCCGTCAGGGCAAAGCACAGCCAGCAGGAAATGGTCATGATTACTCCGGCGATGCCAACAACGATCATATATCCCTTTGCAGTGTTCTCTCCCCCAAAAATACTGACAAAGGTCAGCGCAAAAGAAGTCGTTATGGTAGTGAAGATACCCATGACAACCGTATATGCATTAATCATCCTTGTGCGCTCAGAGGGTTCATCCGTAACTGCATTGATCAGGGCGCTGCTTGGGATTTCAATTCCAGTGCGGAGCATCCCATACAGGATATAAAATACGGCAGTCCAAATGATTTTTCCGTTCGTACTGATGTTGGGGCTTGCGAAAAGCAAGACAACAACAACTGTAAGGATTGCAGGTACAAAGAGGAAATAGGGACGATATTTCCCCCAACGAGTCTTAGTGCGATCAGCAAGTGTTCCCATCATGGGGTCATTAATTGCATCCCAAATTGAAGCAATGACCATGATTACACCCGCTGCGCCTGCTGGTACGCCAAATGTGTCTGTCAGGAAAATCATCAGGTAGGATCCTACTAAAGACCCCATGATCTGATAACCGCTTCCTGTTGCAAAAGCATACGCGAGAATAGTTGACAGGCCCAATTTCTTTTTTTCCATAACATATTCCTCCTGGCTGGTAGATCATCTTGTTTTCAATATCAGTATACAAAACAATGTCGGAAAAATAATGACATGTATGGAAAAAATAATGACTTATGGAACCGTACGTGATACTATAGCAGCAAAAAGAGAGAGAGATCATTATGGAGAGTTCATTTCTTAAGGAGTTGAATGAAAAAGAGTGCTTTCTGAAAAAATTTTTGAGTGCATATCCCATGTTTTATACGAAAGTGCTTCACCCGGCTATGGAGGATGCAGACAAGCAGTACACTCATCTCATAACGCTGATGAAAAAAGAATGGGTAAAAAGTTATCCTGGAACAGTCTTTTTCCTGGAAGATACGTCATATTATCTGAAAGAGGATTTTTTTCTCCAACCGGAAGAAAATGTGACCATCCGATTAAACCTGCGTTATATGCCGGTAATTCTGCATTCACATCAATTTATCGAGCTCAATTACGTGGTAAGAAGCGATAACAGTTTTATGGTATTGGAGAATGGGGAGTATCCGTTGGCAGATGGAGATATCATACTATGTCCACCGGGTCTCATCCACAATTTGAAAGCTCATAACGACAACAGTATTATTCTGGACTGCTTCATCCGCGTAACAACATTTGATACCGTTTTTTTCCAGCTTCTCGGTAATAACAACTATTTGTCATCCATGTTTACGCGCGCGCTTTATACATCGGAAGAAGGATACATTATGTGGCATTGCCCTTCGGACGAAAATCTGAAGCAGATCATTCTGAACTGCTATCTTGAATGGAGGAGCGCAGGGAAATATAACGCCAGGATGATAGAGATCCTGGTCATGCAGTTTTTCCTGCTGCTCATGCGCAATCATGAAACGGAAGCTATTTTTTCAACTCCGCATATTGACAGCAGTGACCATCTCTTTCACTCTGTTTACAATTATATGGCTTCACATTGTCAGAATATTACTCTGAGTTCTCTGGCAGCTCAATTTAACTACAGTGAGCGACAGATCATCCGACTTCTGAAGAAAAATACAGAGAAGGGATTTTCCGAACTACTGTTGGATATCAGAATGAATAAGGCCATCCAACTTATCCGGAGTACCTCATTTACAATACCTCAAATCTCTGCTTTGCTGGGCTACACGAGCGTTAAGTATTTCAAAAAAGTATTTATTGAAACATTTCAGTTTACTCCAGAAGATTTCAAATTAAGAATTAAGGCTCAGAACGATAAGCAGTAAAGAGTTATTATGTAAACATAAGTCAATGATATCTATTGATGCCGCCATACTCGTCGTCCTTTATTTTATCTTTATAAAATTAATATCGGTTATGAATGAAAGCTTTGGAAGGTATTGATTGCCTTCCTTTTTTCTTGACATTTTTGATGTGATTCTGGAATGCTGTTCCCTGAAAACAGAAAGGGGGCAATGATATGGAAAGCATCACGATCAAAGACGTAATCCAGTCCGCATCCGGGCGGGACAAGGACGGCTTCACAAAATCCGCAGTCGGTTTATTTTTCGAAAAGGTAGATGGAGAAGGTGAAGTCAGGGAATCTGTTGACTCTGTAACCTGTGATAAGGCTGTGATCGAAGCTTCCAGGGGATACAGGTATATTTTTATCGACCTCATATTTTCTACAAAGCTTGATACGGACCTCCTGCTTATGAACAAGCTGCTAAACCAGGCGTTCTCAGCAGTAAATTCTATGGATGACTCTGAGGAATCCTTCCCTCTCGTCAGCCTTTCCATCGTTCCACACGAATATGGCGGGACATACTACCTGCTCTGTACAGAACCTGCCTTCTGGTCACTGACGGCTCAGGATCCTAAGGGGGAGATCAATACGATCCGTATGGTTTTTGACGAAGATGACGTGTACCTTTTCGAAGCTGACGAGGAGACACTTACAGAAATCGAATTGGATATCGCCGCAGAAATGGAGGCAGAAGCAAGAAAAGAAGAATTTTACAGGGAACAGGCTGAAGAACGTTCATCCAGGATTTCAGGCTGAAGTTATGAGCAGGAGTACAAAGTAGAATTCTTTTTCAGAATCCGAACGGAAGGGGATAAGATTCTATGGAAAAGGAACATGAAGAATTAATCCTGCCGGATGAATACGGCAGCATAATGGGCGGCAACGCGGATACTTCCAGTGACGCCCATTTTGGGGATTTCATCTATGCCCAGGAAAAAGTCGGCAACACAACCAGGATGACCAGGCGGGCAATCCTCACGGATCAAATTACCCCCGACCCATTCCCGGAAAATATCGCTGATCCAAAATCCGATCCTGACCGATACGGAATAATGGAAGACCCGATGAATGGGACGATGCGGGTGGATCCAAATATGCTGCCGCCGTTACAAAAGAAAATAGACGAGGCAGAAGCAATCCTGAAAGGCTGCAGTAGTAAAAACAAAGACAAGGAGAGCATTGATCAGAATAAGGAAGTCGTTGAAGAAAGGCAGATTTAATTTATGTCATTTATTGACATAATATAATATAGCATGATAGAATGTTGGTGGGTACCTATGCAGAAAGGAGGGAAACGATATGCCAAAAGCAAACATCACTTTTGATGATCTGATCCACGACCGCCGACTCCTGAAGCTGACGGATAATGCAGCAAATTATGGTGTGGCGGCGGCAGTCATAGATTACGGGGCAGACAGTGCTTATTCTGATGGTGGTTATTACATCGTAGGAGGTCTCGGTACTTTTCCCGACATCAGTGAGACAGGAATATCACCCAGAAACATGGAAAAACAGCTCCAACGCAATAAGGAACTGTATTATCCAAAATATTATTCCCGCCGCATAAACGCCAGCAATATTGATGTTGCAGTCTCTGACTTCAACCTTTACTGCCAGAGAACTGAAGTAATCATTGCTCTCTTCCTCCAATATAATTGCCCGGTTCCGGATGTAATGAGGGAAAGCGAAGTCAATATGCTGATCCAGTGTAATGAAGCCCTCTCAAAGTATAAGTTCGATATTGTCCTATCGAACATTTACGAAAAGGAGCTTGAAAAGTTTTTCCAGCGTGAGAAAAAAGCCCTCAAGAGCAAAATCGCCAAGGAATATCTCGATTACTTCCGCTCCGATCGCTGCCGCAGTGATTACTATGGGGAAAAAGCGAAAGACAAACTGGGCTTCCTTTCTTTAAATGACAACCAGGAAATCTCCTTTGATCTTCTTCTTGCGACAGGGGCACAGATTACCGAAATCCTCCTACCTGAAGAAGAATACCAGGAGATGAGAAAGATTCTGAGAGGATCGCCTTACGTGTTTTATTCAAGCGGAAAAAAAGAGGTCAGTGACCATGGACGCATTGGCGATGAGCTGGATCCATGGAGGGAAGAGAAGAGGCATTTTGAAAACCGGAGGATTTTTTATAAAGCAGTAGATGAACCTGAAATTGCCAGCGCCTGGATACAGGCAAGGTATGTCCATACGCTGACAAAAGATTCGATCATGAGAGCTGCAAAGGGGTTCTGCCCTCCGGAGGACAGGCCAACAGCCAGGTATGTGCCATATCGCGCTATGGATAGCTTCCTGAAAAAAGCAGTAGAGGAAAGGCTTCCCTTTACTTTCGATATTATGGGTGTATTTCTGGAGCCATCCTGGGAGAAGATTCCTATTGTTGTCTCAAAACAGGACAGCAATATTTTAGATAACATCCTGCTTAGCCTGGATGAGCAGGCTTTTCGTGAGCATGACACGTTCCGACACAACCTTCCTTACCTTAGCAGCAATCTCCAGGCTGCGGAAATCAAGAAAAGCGCAATCGCCAACAGCAGTCACCTTCCTGATCATATCAAGGCATTTCCTGCCGCAGCGGTTATCTAACTGCCACCAGTCAGATCAGTCTGTCCGTTCAAAACCCATAGTTCTGAAGAGCTGACTGATATAGTATAAATCAGGAGATATTAAAAATGAAAAAAGCACTTACAATCATTAGTGAGATGGCCGGATGGGGTTTTACCGTTTTGTGTATTGCGGCACTTATCTTCGCTGCATCTTCATACCTGAACACAAAGAAAACAGGAGAGCCTGCTACCATCGCAGGGTACCGGCCTGTTTATGTCCTGACAGGATCCATGGAACCATTTATGATGACGGACGGGATCGTGCTGACAAAGGAAGTACACAGCATCGATGAACTCTCTGTGGGAGATGTCGTGACCTATCACATCGAGGATGACGATGGAAATGAAAAGGTCATCACCCACCGGATCCAGGAAATCAATGAGGATGGAACCATGATCACCAAGGGTGATAATAACAAAGTCACGGATGCTATCCCGATCACAATGGCCAACGTGGAAGCCAAAGTTATGATGACCTGCAACTGGACAGCCGCCCTCATACACCTATGGGCAACAGCAAGAGGAAAAGCATACATTCTAAGTGCCGTTTGTGTCGTAATACTCATTTGGTTCGGACTGAAAATGCTTCTTTCTCCGGAAAAATAAGGACAGCGATATTCTATATTATCCTAACATCTGCCGAATACTTGAAAAAGAGCGCGTTTTGCGCTCTTTTTTGCTATAAAAAGGCGAATTAAATCAAGGATATTCACTTGAATTTAATCACGTTTAAGTTGACAGGATTATTTTCTACTGCTATAATCTCCCCAACAGGAGAAGTATGCTCATAAGAGAAGGAGACAGAGATGAAGACGTCTTTAGTGCAATTTAGCGGTAAAGAAGAATATACCTTTCTCTTTACCGACCATACCATGGAAACAGCAACAAAATCACTTCTGGAACATTTTCTCATTAGATTTAAATCAATTGATGAGAACCCTTCCTTCAAGCAAGGAACCAAAGGACATTGGAACGAGGACGACCCTGATATCAGGTCTGCAAAGACATACGCATATATCACAGACAACGACCAGCTCATTCTCCTCGACGCATCGCCATTCGAATTTCTCACCGAGGAACATGTAAAACCTATTATATATATTTCCACGAAGGAATACGCGGAAAAATTTGGATTATCTGTGCAGCGGGTACATCAAATGGTAGAAAACAATGAAATACCCGGCATAATCAAAATCGCAAACCGGTACGTCGGGATCCCAGATGATGCTGTAGACGTATTTCGGCAGGAACGAAAGGAGGGTAAAAAATGACAAACGCTATGATGTTTGAGGAATTCATCAGCACCGAAAAAGAGAATTCATACGCATCGGCACTCATCCTCACCGCCAACGACTATGATGAACCGTACAGAGAGCAAGTCTGCCGGAAGATCAAAAACTGCGGTGTGAGATATCTCTATTTCACTGGTGCCTATATGCAGCAGTGGAAGGATTCCGCAGAAAAAGCCGAGCTTCGCTTGCAAGCAGAAAAACCACTCGCCATTCCGTCCATGAATGACGTAATGGAAACGGCACTCTTAAAGACACCTGAGGATGTAATAGAAGAAATCGAGTACCAGTCGAGGGAAAGCGACCGTTTTCTTATCCTTTACGACGACGCGGAATTCTGGGCCTCCGTAAAGAAACATATCCGAACCTTTGAATAAGTTTTTGTGGTGTGGACAGGTATATGCGTATACCTGTCCACCTGCACAATCCTGTATCCCTTATCATCCTGTAAATATCGCGCCAGCAGTTTTTTCATTCTTAACATTGCAGCTGATCAATAACTCTTCCATCCCGTTTCCTTCTCCTAAAGTGACCAGCTTTTCTGAAATACAATTCTGCTTCAGTTTTTTCTTCCACTCAGATATCTTCTTCCTGCCTCATCCTTTCTTACCCAACCTTAATCTGTGGAGGCTGGTGAGCCATATCATGCCGGACCTCTGCGTGATAATAGCTATCCATTGTGGATGGTGCATTGAACAAAGTGGCCAGGAGGTATTTCTTGATGTTTTTCACCTTCGTAGTATTCCTCGAAAGGCTGAACAGAACATATTCAATGTTGCAATAATTCAGCTTCATAAACTTGCTCTTCACGATAGACGAAGGGTAGGTTCTGCTGGCAATCACCATGGTTTCGTCTGTGCAAAGCAGACTCTCCAGGATCAGGTCCACGATCCCATCAATCACTCCGATCTCTTCCGGATGGGTGATGAGAAGATCATGATAGCCAATGTTATCCTCAATCAGTTCTCTGTATTCCATCGGAGTCGGATTGCGCATAGCATCGCTATCCTGTCTTATCTCATCACTGTCAGAAGACAAGATAGGATGGATATGATTCGATTCAGTATAACTCTTTTCAGTCTTACTCATATTAGTCTTATTAATAAGAGGTGTCGATTTGGGCACTTCTAGAAGTCCGGTTTGAGCACTTCTAGAAGTATCCATTTCGGCACTTCTAGAGGTGTCGATTTGGGTACTTCTGGAAGGTTCCATTTCGGTACTTCTAGAAAGTTCGATTTCGACACTTTTAGAGGTATCAAATTCGACACTTTTCCATACATCTGATCCGATACTTCTGGAATCATCGTCTGCCGCAGATATTGTAAACCTATGCACATAGCTCTCAGAATCAACTGCCGCTCCTGTTTCGGCAGCATCATCTATGATAGAAGTGTCAACCGTAGCCCTTCTTGGTAAAATAGCCTCATCTTGCCTTGGGATTATATCCTCGTTATTTCCGAGTACAGCAAAATTATTGATCCCGGCGACGTTTACTTCCGTATTACCAGAAGTGCTGATTTCGACACTTCTGAGCGCGGCAGGTTTATCAGGAGTCTTAGAACCATCATTGACACTCTTGGGCGTATCAATCTTGGTGTCTCTGGCAAACATGGTATTCTTACGTATAGAGGATTCGGATTCCGCACTTCTGTCTTCAGATACTGCCAGAAAACTTTTCACGTAGAGAATATTGGGCAGACCACGGCCACGCCGCTGCTTTTCCACCAACCCAAATATTTCCAGCTCCGAAAGGAGATCCATCGCCTTTTTCTTTCCCAGGCCAAGATCCTCCATAATGTCACTGATCTGGTATATGATGTATACTCGATTCTGTTCGTCGATCCATCCATTCTTTGAGGACAGACTGATTCTGTCCAGAAGTATGGCATAGAGCATCTTTGCCAAAGGCGACAAGTCGGAGAAGATTTTGTCTGTCATCAGCTTTCGGGGGATTCTGATAAAACTGAATTGATCCGCCTGATCACCATGGAAGTAATCAAAGGTCAACATTTTATGCCTCGCTTTCTTTCAGCCTCCATTCTGTCAGGAGGTCTTCAATCACAGTCCTCATTTGATCTGCTGTATACTCAGGTGGAAAAAACTGCCGCAGCCTCTTCTCTGTAAACGTCAGATTAGAGTTGGATGACATCTGGCCTCCCGGTTGATTCTCCTGGAATAATGCGATCATCTTTGTCTGCGTGATGGCACCGCCATCTTTGAGCTGCTCGCGCAGAGCCGTTACCTGTTTCAATTTCAAAATGCCGTTTTCTTTGATATACTCATAGACCCACTGCTGGATCTCTTTATCGAGATAGGAGATTTCTACTCCGACAGTGAACTGGATACGTTTCTTGTCAACGTAATCAAGTAATTCTGGAATGAGCTCCGTTAAACGGATAAATCTTTGAACCTGTCGCGCACTTTCACCCACTTGATCAGACAGTTCATTATCCGCACGGTAATTCGTGCCATTTTGGCACGAATTATCTTTTGTCGGTCTGCCGCCTCCTCGTTTCATCGCATCCATCTTCATTTTATATGCGAACGCTTTTTCACTTGGGAGCAGTTCCTCTCTCTGAATGTTGGAATCCACCATCATTACTACTGCTTCATCATCCGACATCTCGCGGATAATAGCTGGAATGGCGTCCATTTCAAGAAGAGACGCAGCATGCATCCTACGATGTCCCGAAACCATCTCGTATGTATCATTTCCCACAGGACGAATTAACACTGGTGTCAAAATGCCGTTTTCCCGGATACTTTCTACAAGATCCTGCATTTTATTGTCATCCAGAACTTTGAATGGATGATCCTTAAATGGTCTGATTTTCGCCAGGCTGATCTCCATTGCAGATTCTTCGTTAGTCACGCCCAGCATTTCCTCTACGCTTGTCAATCTGATTTTCTGTCCAATCCTGTTCTTCATCCCACCAGAACCTCCTCCGTAAGCTTTTTGAATCCTTCCGCTGCTTTGCAGCCTGGAGCATATTTAAAAACACTTTCGCCTTCAGCACTGGCCTCTGCCACCTTCACGGAGAATGGAATATACGTATCCATAACACCAACAGAGTTCCCATAGGTGTCACGGAGAAGCTGCGTGATGTCTTTCGCGTAATTCGTCCGGTAATCCACCATGGTAATCAGGATCCCCATCATGGAAAGTTTCTTATTTAACCTTTTCTTGACAACCGATACCGTCTTAATGAGCTGCTGAAGTCCTTTCACTGGAAGGTAAGCTGCCTGCACAGGGACTAACACCTTGTCTGCCGCTACTAATGCGTTGATTGTCATAACACCGAGTGAAGGCATGCAGTCGATGAGGATGTAGTCGTAAGAATCGCGGAGCTGATCCACGTATTCCTTCAAGATCATCTCCCTGCTCATCACATTGGCAAGGGAAACCTCCAATCCGGACAGTTCTATATTTGCCGGAACCAAATCGATTCCTTCCTCATGCCTCAAAATACAGGCCATAGGATCATAGGAATCCTCGTTGATAATATCCATCATCACAGTTGCCAGTGTTTGTCTCGTATCTTCTACGATCGGATTCCCATGTGAAGAGTCATTCCAGTTTGCATCTTCTTCGCAGAGTCCCAGGCTTGCAGTGAGACTGCCCTGCGGGTCTGCGTCAATGACACAGACTTTTTTTCCATTCCTGGAGAGTCCGACACCCAGGTTTGCCACCACAGTCGTTTTTGAGCAGCCGCCTTTCTGATTTACTACAGCAATAACTTTTGCCATTTTCTGTTCTCCCTTCTGTCAGAACATTTGTCAGCTTTAAAAGTCGAAGAGTAGTTTTTTTATTTCAATCTTCAATCTGATCCTTATACCAGATTTTCAGAATCTCTATGATCTTTCTTTTCATCGTTTCAGCAGAATCTGTTTTTGGGAAAAAGCTGTGAAGCTGTTCATTCTTAAAAGTGACTCGATGAACCTCCCCTTTCTTGACCTCGCTGAGAATATCCTGTGCCTTTTCTCTGGTGAGGGATCCCGCCTGGCTGAGTTTCTTAATCCTTTGCGCCTGTGAAAGGGACGGCACCGACTGGGTAAACTCTATGGCAGAGAGCACCAGCCTCTGTTCCTCTTCCTTAAGGAACGCAAGCTCAAAAGCCGGATTGAAGGAGAGCTTCTGATCATCCAGGTATTGAAGCAGTTCCGGGATCAGCTCGGTGATCTTCAAATATCGCTGTACCTGCTTCGGGCTGTCACCGGATTCTTCACCTACAATTTGAACCGTTTTTTTTCCTTTCATTTGATAGTCAATTTGGCCTTTTTTTCTGCGTCCTGATTTCCGCTTCATGGCATCGTATTTCATCTTCAATGCGAACGCCTTCTCACTTGGGGTAATGTTTTCCCGCTGGAGGTTCGAATCTACCATCGAGATGATGGCATCTTCATCCTTCAGAACCCGGATTACCACCGGAACTTTCCGGTATCCCAACTGTTCCGCTGCATGCTTCCTGCGATGGCCTGAAATGATCTCGTATACTCCCTCCGGCAGAGGCCTGATTATTAGCGGCGTCAAAATCCCATAATGCTTGATGCTTTCTACAAGCTGAGCCATTTGCTGATCATCCGCTATCTTAAAAGGATGATTTTGGAAGGTACGCAGCCGTTCTGTTTCTATCTCTATGATGCGTTCGTCTTCCATGATTTGATCTGGCAAAGTATTGGATCCTCCTTTCTGCTTATGAAATCCGTAGCGTCAGTAGAAGAGTAGTAACCGTGTCTGCCTGACGACCAAATATAGTGCCCTTTTCTATGCTGGCGTGGAGTCGAAAACATAGAAAAAGCCCGCCCAGACCAGATTACGATTTTGTCATCTGATCCAGGCGGGCTTTCCCGTCTTGTCCAAGTTTTACCCTGCTTTTCCATCCCCAACACAAGGCTTATGCCTTTTGTTAGCTGAGAGAGCTTTCTGGGATGTTAGCTGGAAGGGCGTTTTTGTTAGCTGGCGAACGATTTTCAGCTAACAGTGTTAGCTGAGAGGCAACTCATTTCCATCCATTTTTGAATAAAAAAAGAGTGGAAATTTAGCCATGCTCTGTTAGCCAGCTAACATTCCCACTCAAAAAATCAACGTCCGCGAGGTGATTCGAACACCCGACCTACCGCTTAGGAGTAGCCCGAATTTCGTATTGTCACATGCTGTATAATGCTTGGAAGTCTTGATTTTTCTATATTTTCCACAGGTCAGCTTATCGGATTTTCCTAACGAATGATGGCTGTTTTTGACTAATCTCAGACCGTCCAATTAGCAAGCGATTAGCTGGCTATGTAAAAAGAGGGAAGAGGTCAGGTTTCCGAATTTTCCTAACAAATGCTGCCGCGTGATGACTGATCATACGCGGATTTCGGACTTTCCATGATCCTCTTCGTGAAGTTTTCGTTATAGGTTTTATAGCTTGAAATTCATCTGTCTCATAAAGTAAAACAGGTTTTCACATTTAATGTTAAAATGGGCTGCTACATCTGGGAGCTTCGCATTCCTCGAAGGGTTGTGTGCCGAAAGTCCTGTCCCCGCAGTCTGTTCCGCAGTAATGATTACTGCCCCCGTGTCCATCGCTGCGGCAATTAGCCAGGGATCTGCAATATCTCCTCTTGCCCAATTTCGGAGAGCCTCCTCTCGATACAATCCACAGTGCTGCACATAGCTGAGTACCTTCCCATAATTCGTAACGATAGCAGGAGATTTCACTGACAGCGTTTCAAAGTCCTCAAGATTCTCAAGCCATGATGATAACTCATCTTCAAGTTTTGAAACTTCTGCAACAACTACATCCAACACGGTTACGGAATCCAGCTTGAGTTTCTCCTCTAATTGATTCCAAAACCCCTCGGCGAAATCGAAGGGGTAATATAGCCTATGCGGTGTGATAAAAATGTTTGAATCCAGCAGATATTTTTCAGCCATCAGATACCACCCGCCTTTCCAACAAGTTCATGAAAGGTCTTACCGGTTGTATTTGTAAGGCGATAAGCATCTCGATATTGGGTTCTACCGCTCTGAGCACTTGCATATAACGCCTGGATGAATCTTTTATCCCACTTAGTACTCAGCGTACGGTAAAAATCTCCTCCGCCAGATCCTTTATCTTGTCTCTGGTCCTGTGCCGCCTTAAACTGCTTTTGAAACAGTTTCAGCAATCTACCATACTCTGTTTGATCAATTTTACCAGTATCCAATGCCTTCCTTAGCAAGACAAATCGGCTACATACAAAACGCTTTCCCAACTCACTGATAATGTGTTCCGTGCTTCCGCTTTGCTTAGACCACTCAGCAGAGAAAATAGAATCTGGAACCAAGATCTCAGCAGCCACAGCGTTACAGAATTGCTCCTCCTTGCTGACTTTCTGAGATATCCCATATGTGTCATTATAAAAATTATCTTTGCCTATCCAGACATGGACAAGTTCATGCAACAAAGAAAAAAGCTTTCCGTTTTCAGTATCTCGGGAATTAATAAAAATCAAAGGTGCATAAAGATCTATAAGAGTAAATGCCCTGAATTCTTCCACACTAAGTGTACGATGAGTGTTATTCCCCACTACACCGTTCATCATAACAAGAACTCCAAGATTCATAATAGAATTCCGCAGACTTCTAAATGCCTCTGCAGAACTTCTTAAATCATCAAACCAATTGAGGCTCAACCCTAATTCTTGTCTGATAACATCTGCCGTGAAAGCAACACCATCACTTATCTTGGCGCTGCCAACAAAAACATATTTAGATGCCCCATTATCTTTATTATATTCTGCCATCCACTCCTGCACACTGGACATAAGATCAACGGTGTCGATTAGATTCCTGCTTGGATTATGGACAGAAATACTGTCAATGGTACGAAAATCAACGATCTTACACTCCTCCACCGGAGGTTCATCCAAAAAGAAATACCCAAAGGGAATGCTGATTTTTCTGCTGACATCTTCAATCTGATTGAAAGTAGGCGTCTTTTCGCCAGAGATCCACTTTGCAATCATGTCAATTACAGAGCTGCTTGCGCTGCCCATCTGAGCTTTTTGCATTGCCCAATCAAGTATAGCTGGCTGAACATTTACAGATACACCTGGCATTCTCAACACCTCCTTTCATAATTTCTCATTCTTATTCTACTTTTTCTACTTGACAAAGTCAAGAAAAAGTGGTATAAGCACCTGCCATGTCTTTCCTAATTATAGCCTTTCAAAAGCCCTTTGTCATTGGATTCATGGTTCAATCAATAACAAAAAAAGAAGGGCAGGCTGACCAACGCAATCGGTCAAACCTGCCCTATGTAGCATATCTTCAGATGAATTGCCGTTTTCTTCGGCCTCCGTATATCGGAGATCATAAACTCTGTGCCAGCGTTTTCAGGAGTGCTGCCATCTCCGGATTCTGCAGGATGCGGATCAACGCTTCCTGATCGGTTTCCTGTTTCTGCGCCGCTTCCGCTGCCCGCGCTTCCGCTGCCTGAACCTGCCCGCCAGTTTCGTTTGCTTCATTCCCGGAGCCCTTACCGGAATAGAAGGTCTCTTCAAACCTCTGTGCATTAAGCCGCCTGTCATCGTCGATGATATGGGAATACACATCCGCCACCATCTTCAGCTGTGCATGACCGGAGTCTCCCTGTACGGATTTCATATCGCCGCCATTCAGCTTCAGCTTGTAAGTAATGCTGGTATGACGGATGGAGTGGAAGACCACCTTTGGAAACCCGTTCTCCCGGATCAGCTTATTAAAGGCTCTGTTAATGATCTGGCTTTCGACTGGCCTGCCGTTTGCGCTGCAGAATACGAGATTGAAATCGAGGAACTCGTCGCCGAAAAGGTCTTTCAGTTCTTCCACTTCTTTCTTCCTCTCCACCAGCATTTCCGCCACTGTTTTCGGAAGAAAAACTCTACGGATACTCGTTTTGGTCTTTGGCTCTTTCAGAACAAGGCGGGTATGGGTACTCGCAAAGGCAGGAGGAAACTTCAGGACAACGCCGCGTTCATCCAGCGTATTCATGGCATCCCGATTAACCCTCTGCAGTTCCTTATCTATATAGATATTGGCCCGGCCGGCAGCAATGCTTTCTTTCTCGATATCCACGCAATCCCAGGTCAGTGCCAACATTTCGCCCATACGAAGGGAACAGGAAAACGCCAGATTCAATGCCAAACGAAGCATATCATCATCACAAGCATCCAGCGCCTTGAAAAGAATATCTGCCGTCCAGATGTTTCTAGGGACATGCTCTTCCTTCGGAAGTGTAGCATTGGCAACCGGGTTTTTCGGCATCAGTTCCCATTTCACGGCCTGATTGAAAGCTGTGCGCAGGATCTTATGGATCTCACGGATTGTGTGTGCCGTCAGAAATTCATTCTTTGGCTGCACATTATTCACGATAACCGGCTTTACCTTCTGCAGGCTCTTATAGAACTGATCCATCACCCGTGTATTCAGCGCGGAGAGCTGCATTTCCCCAATCAGCGGCCTCACATAGTTGCTCATGAGGCTGCGCCGCGATTCGTATGTAGACATTGCCCAATTATTTACGCCATAAATGGCAAAATATTCATCTAACAGGTCATTCACGGTCTTTGCCGTAGGAATCACAAATGTTCCGTTTTCCTGTTCGCATTCGATCTCCGCTTTGCGCTTCTTTGCGTCCGCATTGTTATCAAAGGTCTCCCATTTCTGGTGCTTCTTTCCCTTTTCATCGGTATAAGAATAGACGACGGAATACTTTTTCTTCCGCTTAACAATGGATGCCATTTCGACTCCTTTCCGGCCATTTCCTGGCCTCTTCCGGCGGTACCTTCTTGTAATGTGACTGGCTTTGGTACCATTCCTCAAAGCTGTCCTTCATGATCCGCATCTTGCCGCCGACCATAACCACCTTAAACAGCTTCTTTTTAATCAGCCAGTAAGTGCAGGTTTTACCAAGCCCAAGCAGTTGGCCCATCTGCTGGACAGACATGCTCGTTGCTTCCTTCTTTTCACTCATGTCCACAACCTTCCTTTCTGTGATATTGGCTTTTGCCTGCTGTCATCGTATCGAACTCCAGTCCAAAAATTAAGGATGTCGCCAGCCACAACGACATCCTTGACAAATCCTTACAACTGTGTATCAAGCCATTCATCAAAACTCTTTTTAGAGATCCGGATATGACCGCCGATCCGGACGCTCCGGAACAGATTTTTCTTCACAAGGTTGTAGGCTGAGGAGCGGCTGATTTCCAGAATGTCCTGGATCTCATCCACTGTATATGTACGTTTATCAAATCCTTCGGACTGTACCGGCATCTCCATTACCGCCTGATTCATCTCTGCTATTTTCTCTTCAAACATTATCGTCTTTACCTCCGTCTTCAGTATCATATATCCTGTAGTCCTTCGGGATCCGGATGATCCCCATGCTGATTTTTATGATTCTGTTGATTTCCTTCATATGCTCTGCCGGGATCCTGCCAAAATATTTCAGCACCCGGCATTTGTCGATTGTCTTGATCTGTTCCAGCTGCACCACCGAGGCCGTCTTCAGTCTCCCGACCGGCGGCAGAAGATAATGTGTCGGTTGGTCTTTTTTCTTATACGTGTGGGAGGTCATCGTTGCCACAATTATCGTGGAGCTATGGAGGTTGCCGGTATTGTTCTGTAAAACCACCACCGGCCTCTTGCCTCCTTGTTCGGATCCCTTGAAGGGATTCAGGTTCGCCAGGTAAATGTCTCCCCGGCGGTATGTCCATTCCTTCTTCATACCCATGCGTGTCTGCCTCCGTCAGAACTTCAGCGGCAAAGCTGACTTTTTGCTGGAGCCGTTATAAGTAAGCAGTACCTGATAGGTATACTTCTTGAATCCCGGCATGTTGGAAGCCATCGCCTTGCCTTCCCGGTAAATGATCAGCGGATCCACACGGCGGCAGCGCTTGATAAGCCTTTCCCGGTCATATTCACCATAATAGAGATCCACAAACCGGATCATGCCCTGGACTGTCTCTGAACGAAGGGAATCCGGATCTCCATCCCATGCCTCCAGAATAATGGAAAGAGCTTCCTTATACCGCTCCGCGCCGACCTTATGGAATTCCTTGAACGCCGTTGCAATGCAGGCCAGCCGCTTCTTCCCACGCTGCTGTCCGTAATCCAGTCGCAGCCCGGTACTCTCTGTCGCCTTGAAAAAGGCTGTCGCTTCCGAATCACCTGCAAAAACCAGAGCCCGGATTTTGGAACCTGCCGTGAGATTGGCAGATGCTCCGGTCTGCTGGGCGAAGAGCATCGCCTCATCGGATTCTGTCAGGCCGTAATAAACCTTGCACCTGATCGGAAGGTCACGGCCTTTGTTCCTGTGCTTCCTGGCGGCAATGGTATGCTGGCCGTCAAACACGTAATAATGGCCGTTACGGCAGCTCACCTTCGGTTCATTCGCAATCCGCTCGTCAAACTCTGCCGCGATCTTATGAACCCTCGTTGTGTTCAGTTCTCTCTGGTAGGCCTCCCTCGGCACTTCCAGCTGACGGCTGTTCAATGTGATTTCCCTGTAGCTCAGTTCATCCGTTTTCATGGTCTGACTCCCTCCGTATTTTATTCAGGTATGTAACCCCTTCTTCGGCAAGTGCCTTCACCTGCCGGCGGTATTTCTTTTTCCGGTAAATATCTTCGTAAGTGTTCAAACAGAGATCCCAGCGGTCAATCAGCGTTTCCAGCGCGTCCCGCAGTTCATATAGCATGTCCTCCGCAGTACCCCGCCCATCCGAGGTAAGCATGTTGTCGGATATCTCCTGTATAGCCTGCAGCTCCTCGGCCTTTGTGCGGCGGGCTGCACCAGCAGGGGAGTCACCATCATCCACTTCCCGCAGACTGTCATCCACATCATTTAACCCGGCATTTGTGCCGGCACCATGCCCATCCGCATCGTCTGCCCCGACATTTGTGCTGCCAACGCACCCATCCGCATCTAAATCCGACTGTTCCTGCCGCCGCCCTTGAGCTTCCGGAGTGGGAGAGGGGTGCTGTAATTTTCTGGTCAGCTCTTCACGCCGCTCCGGCTCGGCTTTTCCAATCGCCCGGATGGCCTGGTCTGTTCCCTTCAGCTTGCCGGAGAGGATTTCCTGCTTCATGCCGGGAACCGCCTCCTCGGCAGCGTCCACGCCACGGGCAAATTCCTCTGCGCGGCGGACAAAGCGCTCGCTTGTGCCTATCTCCCTGGCAATTTTCTCGCTTGTCTTTTCAGAAGTAGGTTGGTGGTCATTTTGTCCACTAACCTCTTCAGAAAACTGATTTTTACCAGCTGCATTCGGCACAGAGGCTTTCTCTGCCTCGTACTGCTTCCCAATCAGGTATTTCCGCTGCTCGGGCGTAAGGTTCCGCCGTCCCAGCTGGTTCCTGCAGATCCAGGCGATCACGGCGAACCGGTCTGGAAAATCTTTCTCAAATGTGTCATACGGGACCTCCGGGTGTGCCTGCACGATCCGGTAGCGGTTATGACCGTCCACGATTACGCCATTCCAGACGATCAGCGGGTTGATCACCCGGCCATCTGCCAGAATGTTTTCTTCCAGCTGCCGGTATTCCTCGTCTGTGAGGGGAGGAATCTTTCCGGCAAATTCCGGATCAATCTTCAAATCCATCTTGTTCCTCCTGTGTAAAGGCAGGCCGCTGCCGCAATCTATACTGACCGCACAGCTGGCCTGCCATTCATCTTCAATATGCTCGTCCTCCTATTTGTCCACGACACCCCGGAGAACCGGACAAAATGTCCGATGGGAAATACACCAGGCGGCAGGCCTGCTTGCCTGCGCTCATGGGAGTCTCACCCCTCCGCGGTTCTCGCCGAGCCGCCCTAAGACGGAAGTATCATTATCCCCTTCCCCAGGTCATGGCCGCCGCCGGGTGCAGTCCCGGCATTTGCAGTAGGTTTGTACCGCTCCCGATGAATTCCTGCCGTCATAAAAAAGTGCTGCAGTATCCGTTCGATCATGGCGAACCCCTCTTAGGCTCTCTGGGGAAATCAAGAATCAGAATGTGCCTGATGAAATGTATATTCAGTTGTCAAAGTGCGCATGGCAGCAACTTCGCTGCTCTGAAGTCAGTGTAATAAGAAAAGCCATTCTTCGTTAGAGCCCGGGAGGCACGGTTAACCGGGCCTCTTAGGCCCTGTCAGAGTCTCGCGGACATGACAAACAGATCCTGGGCAATGTCCCGGAGCTCCTTTTTCCGCTTTGCGAGAATACGTTCCTCGGCATCGGTCACTTCACGTTTTCCCCGGATCAGATAGTCAAGGGTTACTCCAAAGTATGTGGAAATATCGATCAGCAGGTCGATCGAGGCGCCGCTCTTTCCGGATTCGATCTTCCGGAGATGATCCTGGGAAATGTAAAGATTGGAGGCCATGGTTTCCTGCGTTTCATTATTCTTCTTGCGGAGTTCCTTGATCCTGGCTCCGCATGCTTTCATATCAAACATGATTCTTTCCTCCGATTTCTGAAATTTGTTGATTGGTCAAATCTCAGAACCGGAGGAGATCGGCATCTGCAGCCCGAAAAGGCCTTTGCCGCTGCCCGGTTTTCCGCGCAAAAAAATAAGAGGCGGCCGCTTCCGCAGTTTCCTGCAAAAACAACCGCCTCTGTTTGGTTAGCCTGTTCCAATTTCTGTCACCCGTCCGTTTCGTATACAATGCTGTCTGTTGTTTTTGCATCGCACACTCTAATGGGCGGCTGTGACAGGGCTTGCTACAGGGCCTGTGACAATCCTGTTACATTGAAATTATCTTCAAAATCTTTTTTCGCGCTGTGACACCGCAGTTACACGGCTGTGACAATCCTGTGACAGGACTCTTTTTCAGTTTATTACCAGTATTTCACACAAAAAACTGTAAACGCAAAGAAAGGGCCTGCCGCAGCGGTTAAACCACTGCCGACAGCCCCCTATTACGTCCCTCACTATTCTTTTATATGTGTTCGCAGCGCGAGCAGATTCTGTACTTTCTGATATTCCTCCTCCGCCAGTTCATCCCTGGCCATCTGATCGTAGCGTTCTTTCATTATGCTGTTTCCGGTTGCTTCGGCAGCAATCGAGATCCAGTAATAGGCATCCTGTATTCCCGGTTCAAGGCTTAAGGCACGGGAAGCATACTCGATGATCCTGTGATAATCCCTGCTGTGCCCAAGCATGGTCAGAAGTTCTCTCGCAATGTCAATGAATACCTGATTGTAATGTGTCGTATAAGGGATCAGCCAGGAGCCCATATCCAGTTCTCCCAGTTCAAACAGGCGTCCCTGGTACAGTTCAAAGGCCTTCTTAAGCGTCTCCGCTTTCTCGTCCGGATTCGCCGTGGATTTTGCCTTCAGGTACAGGCTTTCCATCTCTTCCGCATCTGTAACGATATGGACGTCATCCAGCAGTTCAAGCATCCCAGACTTCACATCGATGACCTTGGCGTCGTGATATACGGCCAGATCACTGTGCAGGCGATAGATCGCCTGACGGATGTTTGACCGCGCTGATTTCTCCGGCTCATCCGGCCACAGATCTGCGGCCATGCTCAGCTGATCAACCGGTGTTTTATGAAGGATCAGATATAACAGGATCACCCATCCACGCCGGTTAGGATGCGCCAGATCCTGCTCACGGATGCGTCTTCCATTGATTTCCATGCTGTGCTGGCCGAGGGTGTTATAGCGTATCCTCAGCCTCCCGTCATCCGGCGTGTCATCTGAAATATAACGGCGCTCCGCTTCCAGCCGGCGCTTCTGCAGCACCATCATCATAGCTACGAAACATGCCAGCTGAAGAGGTTCAGGTTGGGAAATATTGCGGATCGGATTCCTTACGACCATGTAACCCAGGGGATGCTGTCCAAAGGGAACGCCGATCACCGCCCTGGTCTGGAGTCTTTGATATGCTTCATATTCCTTCGGATGGGTTTCCCGTATAGCCTCTGTATCTGGGATGATCATAGGCTTCTGACTAACCAGGTGCTCTGCCCATGTGACGAACTCATCGGTCATCTCAAACTCATGAAACAGGGTTTCCTTCATAGGGCCGGCTTCCACATCGTACCACATCTCGGGACGCCATAATTGCGAACGGAGATCCGCTATCAGAATGCCGCACCAGTCAGCACCATAGAATTTGCAGGCTGCCTTCATAACACCAACCGCAATCTCCATGGGATCTTCGATGTTATGCAGGGCTGCTTCCGTTTCCACAATGATTTTGAAAAGCTCGTCCTCAAACACATACCGCTGATATTCTTCCTCCGAGATCGTGCGGTATTTACCGGTGGTGTCGTCGGACTGTTTTTCCCTTGACCTTCCTAACGAAAAGATCTTTTCCAACATACCATCACCTCATTTCAGTATACTTCGACAGATTCCAGGGTATATAAAAAACCGCAGGATTGCCTTGTCGTAACCCGGCAGCCCTGCGGACATCCTTCGTATTGTATTTGTGGCTGCCAAGTGTTTACATTGGCAACTACTATCAGCTTAGTCCTTTCTCGTCTGGATCCTCTTCCCGTACTCCGCAATTCTTCTGGCGGTGTCACGTATCAACATTCGGGTCTCCATGTCACATTCCTTCAGGATATTGGAGATCTCCACATCAATCTGGATATCGAAATACTGGTCGGAGGTATCAGCAAGATAGTAGTCTACGCCTGTATTCAATGCCTTTCCGATCTTTACTGCCAACGGCCAGGAAGCACTGACGGTGCCTCTTTCCACATCCCCGATATGTTTAGAAGAGCAGTCACACTTTTCAGCTAAATCCTCCAGCGTATACTTTTTGGCATTCCTTGAATCACGGATGCGGCGGCCGATCTGTTTTCTTTCTTCTTCTGTAAAACTGGGTTTCACCGGGCGCCACCTCCTTCCGACATTTCTTCATCTTTATTATAGAAAATCCATCGGAAGGACTCCATAAAGCAGCAAGGTAACAGTTCCCTTGCAAAGGTATGTCTCATAAAAAAATTAGCAGTTAGGGGCGTGCAACCTTTGGCATGTGTTCTGATCATGACCATTTCAGATTCTCCTTTCCCGGCGCAGACCATCTGCCCGGAATCAGGAGAAGCCTTGCCCAACGTAAGCAGTGTTGTTCTACGCCATAAAAAATTGTCGTTGGGCAAATATAGTGAACCGGTTATGAAGCAGTCTACCTGTATAACAGGATCGCTATTTCAACATCCCCGGCTAACACCCATTGTATGGCAGCAAAAATGCCATCTGCCTCAGGAATCGACCTGTTGCAGATGGCATCTCCATCATCATTAATATACAGTTTTTTGAAATTATCATCCGACTTTTGGTTTAGGCATCTATCCAATCCACCATTCCGGAGTCAGATCCCCAAGCATTACCTCTTACTATTACTCTTCATCATCACGATTCTCGGTGCAGATGTCATCCAACCAGCCTTCATCGTAAACCGATCCGCAGTCCTTGTATGGAACTGCCCTCGGTTTTCCCATCTTGTACCGCTTACAGTTCTTCGGTCCATAGCAGAAGCTCTCGAAACGGAATTTCTGGGTAATGCCCCAGTTGTATTCGATCGCTACGTTTGCCATACAAGCCCATTTGCAGGTGAAGCACTTTCCCTTCCAGGAACGGCTGTCCAGCATACGGCAGCCCCGCCAGTCATAGACGGACAGTTCCGGCACTTCTCCAACCCAGGGCTCATGAGCATCCTCGTCAGGATCCGGCGCAGTTATAATCTTCTTCAAGCCACCGACGCGGTAATAATCCGCATATTCCAGTTTCGGATACATCTTTGTCCAGGCTGTTCCCCCGATCTCGTCTCCGATGTGAAAATGAAATTTCATCATTTGCTTCTCAGAGATGGCAACCGCGAAATCTTTTTCTGCGCCTTCTGCCGTTCCGGACAGGAAAAGATTGTATCCTGTCATACTATGGGTACGGTTATCCAGCCGGTAGCGCCATACATTGGAACGCGGCTGGACAGAACGTATGGTGCCGCTGAACTCTATTTTTACCTGCGTATTTCTATCAATCATATGATCCTCTCCGTCAGCAGTTTTACCGAAAGCCTGCGGATTATTTTTCAGGTGTATAAGTCCAGCCGTGATCATCATGATAGATCATCAGCTTTGTCATACCTCCATCGATACAGATGTTTTCACCGGTAATAAATCCTGCCTTGTCCGAGCAAAGGAAGAGTACCATATTGGCAATATCCATCGGATTTCCGACGCGGCCGGCGGGCTGCTGCAGTGCATCCGGCCCTTCATATACGCGGTAAGATGTATCAATCCATCCCGGAGAGATAGAATTTACTCGCACCTTCCCGGAAAAACTTGCCGCCAGTGCATGCGTCAGTGCCGCGATACCGCCCTTGGCTGCCGTGTAGCTTTCCGTCTGCGGCTGGCTCATGCGGTCACGGGAGGAAGAAATATTGATGATGCACGCTCCCTCCCGGAAATAAGGCGCAAAGAGCTTGGACAGGTAGAAGGGTGCGGTAACTCCGACGGAAAACGCATATTGGAAATCCTCATAGCTGCATTCGTCGATGCCCTTCATCAGCGGCAGCGCATTGTTGATCAGATAGTCAATGCCGCCGCTCTCACAGATCACTTCTCCGGCAAATGTCTCGAGAACGGCTTTATCGGAGGTATCTCCGACATAGTGGTCTCCATCGGCCTTGTCGATCACATATACTCTGACTCCCTGCTTCCGGAATTCTTCAGCTATACATTTCCCTATTCCGTTCGCACCGCCGGTCACAACAGCCACCTTTTTCCCATCTGCAGGTGCACCGACGTTCTTCTTCGGGACTGTCAGCTTCATGTAAAGGCCCGTTTCGTCCTGTTCCGGCTCCTCCGGGATCGATTCACACAGGCTATGTGCTGCCAGAGATGCCGTTACAGCAAGGCAGACAGCGTCCACCAGGTCATCCGGATTGCACTTGAACTCTCTGGCCTTCTCCCATAATCCGGTCAATGGTTTGCCCGGAAAGTATTTTCCCAGGATGTTCACTCTTTCCATAAACCCGGGAAATTCCTTCTTGCGGGTCATTAACACATGGCCATGCAGTCTGGCAAAGCCTAGTTCCGGATGGCTTTCCAGGATTCTGTTCCTGTACTCCGGGTGATGAATCAAAAATTCGTCCAGTTCACGGATCTTTGGAATAATATTGATCGACTGTTTCGCCAGACTTTTTCCAAGCACCCGTATGTTTTCCTGTTTCTGTTCTTCCTCCGAAGCGGCATAAACCGCCTGACGGCATGGTACCGGAAAAATCGTTGAAGAACGGGACTCCAGTTCCTTTCGTGCAAGGTCATCGGGGCGGATCTGATCAACTCTGCTTCGAAGGCCAATGACCATATCGATCAGAAATGCATCGAATTCGGGATAATGATCAACCAATGCCTCCAAAGAATCGAATCGTTCCAGGAGAAACTCTCCGTAATTCAGAATACAGGCGATCCAGCCACCTCTGCAGCCATCCACGCCTATGTATCGTCCGTCATTTATGCTTATCATGATCCTGCTCCTTTTGCTTATTCTATTCCTCACTCCATACCCGGACCCCTGTTTCCCTTTGCGATCCAACCAGGCTTTTCAGCATGGACTTCCCTAGTGAAATCCGGAGATTTCCTTAGATGCTGTAACAGTCGGTTTTCCCGTTTAGTCAGTTTTATTGAGTCATTTATTGGGCCATTTATTGGGTCAGCACTTATAGATTTTTCATGAGCTCACAGAACTTATCGAACTGTATTGCTCCGTTCAAGTTCAAGTCTTTACTCTGGAAAACCATATAATATCGGAAGCTACTGCCGGCCATATTTTGCCATGCCCGTCCAAGCTCCAGTTTATATTTTGTCTCGGTATTCTCCAGATGATCTCCCTTCGTCTCGATCAGGATCGTTTTCCCGCTTTGTGTCTCCACAATAAAGTCTGGATAGTGCTTCACGAAGCCATTGATACAGAATCCCTGGCGGGAGATATTCCTGTGCCACCAGCGGACGTTAGGCATGGCCGTAAGAGCCATTACCATGTCATACTCAAAACCATTGACTTCTTCCTCTGCCTGATAAAGGCTCTTCCCAAACGTGTTTGTGGTCCGGAGCGGCCCAATTGCATCCGGCAACTTATAATACGGCTCTACAATGATACGTTCGATTTCAATCCAGTTCAGGAATGTTTTCAGGTAATGCGCATCCAACAGGGCCTCCACATACTTTCTAATCCGGTATGCAAATCCCTGAGGTGCCTGTTCTAATGCGGCTAACGTTTCCCTGTCCATATCATCCACAATGCGGTCAATATAGTTGCGAAGTTCGCCGTCATCGATCATATCCATCCTGGTAAGGGACCTGTGTATAATATCTTTGCAGGTACGCACCTTCTGTTCCGGTGAAAACCTGGAAAACTGTTCCTTAAAATATCTTTGGTCCGTTTCCGACATCTTAAAGACTTTCGGTGTGCTCCCCTCTTTATCGCTGATATCCACCTTGACAATTTCATCATCAGCCCGGTCAAAGTCAATATCATAGCCCTTGCCTTTCAGTGTAAACCCTTCGGCCAAATGCTCCTTCTGGAGCAGAACTGTATATCCGTCAGCGAAAATGCTGTTTGGCACTTTCATAAAGAACTGCGGAAGAATCAAACTTTTTGCTTCCTGTTTGAATTCCGGATTGATATGGAAATACGTCATCTTATCCTGTATCTCCACTGGGATATCACTGATGCCGCTATTCATTTCGTTTTGCTGCATAGCAGCCTCAAAAGACGCTCCTTCCTTTTCTGCGACAGCAATCATTACAGAAGCAGTACCGCCATGTGTTTCTTTCCCTTCCGTCGTACTTTCTTCTGATGATTGCTCTCTCGCTTCAAGCGTTTGCGAAAGCAGCCTCGCATCAAAGTCAAGAAACTCCTCCTGTTCTATCTCAGGTGAGGCTTCCTGTTCTTTGGAATCACCAAAATCTGACGGCTCTTCCCGAAGAAAAGATGCCTGACGATATTCAGGATACTGATATGTTGATTTGTCTTCTTCCACAGCCACCCGGCAGTCTTTACCGGAGAACCCGGCACTGTTCAGGCCGCGAACGATCCCGTCCAGCGTTTCTTTGAAATCCCTGGAAGATGTCAGCACATAAGACATGTTCAGAGCTGCCTGTCCCATTCTCCTGGTATGCGGCTGACGCAGGATCCTGCCCAGTATCTGTTCCACATCTACCTGACTGGTCTTATTTGCAAGGGATGCAAGAATATAAGCGAACGGGCAGTCCCATCCTTCTTTCAGCGCATTTACCGTGATGATGTACCGGATCCTGCAACCTCGGTCAAGTAAATCTATACCCTTCAATTCATTGACATCCGCCGTCTTGATCGCGATTTCCTCTGCCGGAATACCGGCTTCCACCAGTTTTCCGCGAAGCTTTTCAAAAGTTGTGCTGTCTTCCTTTCCCTTGGGTTGTGCCTGGAAGAGCACGATCGGGCGAATATAAGAACCGCCATTTTTTTCTTCTGTGATTGCCTGCTGCTCCAGATGATTCCGAAGATCAATCGCATCTGCCACGACTTCCTGCTGGGAAGAACGGTTGTAAACGACCACCGGCAGCTTGACCATGTTTTCCCTCTTTAGCTGGACAGCATCCACAAATGAAATGATATTGCTCTCCTTTGTAGGCGTCGCCGTCAAGTCAAGGACAAAACACGGATTAAAATCTTTTAACATCTTACGGCTGAGCGTGCTTCTGGCATGGTGACTTTCGTCCACAATGACCAGCGGGGAAAGCTGATTGATCACCTGTAGGAGGGCGGTTTCATCTGCTTCCTCAATAGGATATGCAGGAGTGCCCAGTGCTTTTGACATAGGTGCAAGAGAACTGTTCTCTTGGCGTGCCTTCAGTGCTTCCTTTCTACCGCGGAAGGAATCGTAGGAAAGTACCATAACCGAAAGCTGTTCCGTAACAGAAGTGATGTTGAAGTTCTGTCCGGCAAGAAGCTCCTGCTTCGTATAGATTTCCACGCGTCCGCCAAAATCCGTATCCAGCTTCTGGCGATAGGGGTGAGCTGGATTCCGGAGCGCTGCAAGCGTCTGTTCCAAGATAGCGTCAGAAGGAACCAACCAAACGACTGCCCTTATCTTTGTCTGGGGAAGGGCGACAAATACGGGCTTGATCGCATTGCAGGCCAGAAACGTCTTCCCACCGCCGGTCGGCACTTTGAAACAAAGATCCGGGACACCGGGAAGAATGTTCTGGTATGCAGGAACCCCTCCGAACCCCACCGGCACGTTCTTTTCTTCCCATAGCTTCCGATAGGCCGTCCCAATATTCCCGGTTTCGTTCAACAGCTCCAGATAACGGGTCAAATCGGAGATCACATTCTTTTGATAATTCTTTAATTCCATCTCACCCGCCTCCCTACAGCTTTGTGATATCCCGAGGGATCTTCTTGAAAGTAATGCCAAACCGCATAAGTTCTGGAGCACTCAAGGCACACCGATCTGCATAGATAATATAGCTCTCTGCTTTCTCCCGGATTGTGGACAGGAAATCGTATCCCAGAACAGTCATCTGACCCGGCTCATAGTAAAAATAGTATGCCGTGTGGTTCAATGTCCCCAAATGATAGCCGTGTTCCGGCCTTGTTTCCGGCAACGGCTGCCTCGTCTCCGTGTACCAGACATATTCCCGGATCTTATCCTTGCCTATCTTCTCATTCAGATACTCCGCATCCAGCATCAGCGGCTCTCCTAGCTCATAGAAGCTGAAGCTTCCACCGGTTCCGTCAACTTCTTTTTTCCCTTTGCTATAACCGGAAATGACCCGTCGGATGCGTTCTGCAGTAATGTCTTCAGCATAATCCATCATTTCCACAGCTATGAATTTGCGATTTCCACCATCATCGCTATTCATTTTTAATACTGCATGCGCAGTTGTTCCTGATCCGGCAAACGAATCTAAAACTATGGAGTCCGGATGTGTCGCCATCTGAATAATACGTTGTATCAGTCGGACAGGCTTTGGGTAATCAAACGCCTTTCTTTGTAACAGTGCTGCTAATTCCTGCGTTGCTTCCTGAGTATGACCAACTTCTTCATTAGTCCACCATGTCCATGCTGTTTTTCCTTCTTTTTCTGACAGATAGTTTTTCTGCCTCGGAACACCATTTCCATCGCTTCCAAACCATAAACGGCCTTCAGAATAATACTGTTCAAATACCTCTTTTAAATTCTTCCAGCAACGTCCTTCCGGCGGCCCGATTGTTCGACCGCTCGGCGTAGTTATCTCATACATTTGATTCGGTCGAAACCCCTGTGCAGTAAAATCAACAGACACCCAAGGCCCCCTGGGGTCATTATCCGGATTTTTATATTTTCCTGCATCCGTTTCATCCAAATCGATCAGGTTAATACAGCGTTCCAGATTCTCCGGATCCTTGACA
The DNA here is from genome assembly GCA_017475035.1 of Blautia sp. Lineage (GTDB taxonomy): Bacteria > Bacillota > Clostridia > Lachnospirales > Lachnospiraceae > Blautia_A. The sequence goes on along the minus strand of JAFVGK010000181.1, from coordinate 4,665 downwards.
TAAATGAGAATGTATTCGTGTCCATTACTCATTCTTTTTCTTGCATCTGGAGATGTTCTTTTCTGCCAGACAATCTGTGCTATAAAACGAGAAGATCCGAATATTTCATCGCAAATCAATTTGAGATTTGCCTGCTCGTTATCATCTATGCTTATAAAAATAGCACCATCATCAGAAAGCAGTTTATAAAGCAGCCTTAATCTGGGATACATCATGCATAACCACTTGTCATGTCTGCTCAGGTCTTCACCTTCCTTACCGACAACTTCACCCAGCCATTTTCGGATCCTCGGGTCATTTACGTTGTCATTGTAGACCCATCCTTCATTTCCAGTATTGTATGGTGGATCGATGTATATGCACTTGATCTGGCCTTCATAGCGGGGCAGAAGAGCCTTCAGGGCTTCCAGATTATCCCCATGGATAATCATGTTACTACTGCCGTTGTCCTCTTCATGCCTCCCACTTTCATCAAAACTATATTTTCTCTCTAAAACCCGGAAGGGGACTTCTTGGTGATGATTGATCACTTTATCCTTTCCAATCCATTCTAATGTTGGCATAAATATCATCCCCTCTCGGAATTATTTCTCTTTAATGTATTATCCAGACTATCCATGGAAGACGTCCGCTTTTTTACATCTGCAAAAATGCGAAGTGGCTGTGCTATCTGCCATACACGATTGAACAAAAGCTTTTAATAAACTGAACTTGTCACGATGTCTGATTACAAAGAACTTGTATGAGATATAATCTCTCAGCATAATTCATTATCTCAGCCCACTGAATAAGAGGCCCAAATCACGACTTTATTCATCGTTTACTGTTTACGAAGCGAAAGCAGTGGACGATACTTAGCTATTCAACGTTAACATAACTAAAATACAGTGTTTAAGTCATTATCTGATAATTCATATATTACATCAGCAACTTCGTCCAAATACATTCTGTCATGTGAAATACTAATAATTGTTCCGTTGAATTCAGACAGTGCTGTTCTAATTACAGGCGCTGAAAGTGGAGAAAAATTCCTCGTCGGTTCATCGAGGACAAGGACATTTGCATTTTGCAATACCATTCCTAAAAAAATAATTTTAGCCCTCTGCCCTCCACTCAACTCTGAGATTTTATGGTGCATTTCATCTCTAGTAAACTTCATAGTCCCCATATAAGTTAAGGCCTTGGTGTATGTTTCCTTATCATATGATTAACTCCTATTAGGAAAACACACTGTCAAAAGGGTTTTTGCTTTGGCGGGGGTCAGCCCGCCTCGGCGGTATCGGTGGTGTTGATTTCAATGTACTCGGCAATCTTGCGGAACTCGTCCGCGAACTTGAAATGAACGCTGATATTGCCGTTTTCGTAAACCTTGATATGGTCTACCAAGTCCGTGAGGATTTCACGGGTGAGCGTTTCGATGCTTTGATACTTTGCAAAGGCTACCAGCGCGGGGTGTTCCTTGTCAACGCCATTCAAGAGCTCCGCCCGTTCTGCGTTCAGCCGGGCCAGCACATCCGCAAGCTCGGCGGCCTGCCGTTCATAATCGGCTTTCATATCCCGGTATTCCTGCTGGGTGATTTCCCCGTCTTTCCAATCTTGATACAGTGACTGCTTGTAGCGGGTTATCCGGGTCAATTCCTTTTCCTTTGCGGCTATCTGGTCGTTAAGGCGGTGGGATTGACTTTTTTTCAGCGGGGCCGAGTTGATGTTGGTTATCATTTCCGAGTAGGAAACGGCGGTGTTCACTTGATACTGGATAGCGAACAGAACGGCGGCCTCCAAGCGGTTGTGCTTGATAGAGTGCATGGAGCAGGCCGTCCGGGAGCGGTTCTTGTAAGTGGAGCAGGCGTAATAGATATTTTTCCCGCTCTGGCTGCGGGTAATGGATTTCCCGCAATCCGCGCATTTCAGAAAACCGCTGAACAGATGAACCTCCCGCCCTTTGGGGGATGTCCGGGTATCGCGCACCAGCAGGGCCTGCACCTTGTCAAAGGTTTCGTGGGTGATGATGGCCTCGTGGGTATCGGGGACGCGCACCCATTCTTCCTCCGGCACAGCCTCAATCTGGTGTACCTTGTAGCTTTTCACCCGGCGGCGGCCCTGTACCAAATCCCCGGTATAGATGGGGTTGGTGAGGATTTCATGTATCATGCGGGCCCCCCACATGGGGTCGTCCGCCACAGCCGAGGAAACGGGCAGGCCCTTTTTCCGGCGGTAGGCCGTGGGACTGGGTATGCCGTGTTCGTTCAGATACAAGGCGATGGCCCTCTTAGACGAGCCTTGCAGGAGCATGGAATACACGCGCTTGACGATTTCAGCCGCATCCGCATCCACAATAAGCTGGTGCTTGTCCTTTGGGTCTTTGATGTAGCCATAGGGAGCGAAAGAGCCGATGTACTGGCCGTTGCGCCGCTTGTAATCAAAAACCTGCCGGATTTTCTTTGAGGTCTGGTAGCAATAGTTATCGTTCATCACGTTGGTTATCGGAACGATAATGTTTGAAACGCTGTCGGGGTTCAGGTAGCTGTCCACGTTCTCCGCAAGGGAGATAAAGCGGACGCCCATCTGCACAAACAGGTTATCAATCAGACTCCCCGCGTCACTGTAATTCCGGGCGAACCGGGAAAGGTCTTTCACAATCACGCAGTTGATTTTCCCGCTCATCACATCGGCCAAGAGCCGCTGGAAGTTTTCGCGGTTGGCATCCGTCCCGGTGTGCCCATCGTCCACATATTCAACGGCGCTTTCAAATTCGTCCATGTGCCGCCGGTAGAAGTCCCCCAGCAGGTCACGCTGGTTCTTCACGCTGTTGCTGTCGTCCTTGCCCTTTTTCAAATCCTCTTTGGAAAGGCGGATGTACTCGCCCAAACGCCAGCGCCGGATAGTATATGTAGGGGTCAAAGTCTGCTGATACCCTCTGTTTTTAGCTCGTGCCATTGTTCCTCCTTCCCTATCACATTACACTTATATTATAACTCTGCCCGGGGCAATCAACAAGGATGTCGATGCCTCGGGACATTTTGTCTCGAAGTGGGAGCAGGCCGCAACAGCAGTCACAGCCCGCTCTTTTGCCGGATAAGAAAGGCCGCCAGCGTCTCCTGGAGGGAGGGGCCGCCCTCGGCAAATTCGATTTTCACGCCCACGCCGCCCACGCTAAAGCAGTACGGATTGACGGCCCGTCTCACAAACCGGGCCAGCCGCTCCTCCCGGGGGAGGGTGCGGTCAAAGGCCATACCGCTCACGTCAGCCAGCGCATCCGCGCTCACCGCGCCGATGTCCACGTTTTTCATTTGTTCCAGCTCTTGTGCGGTCAGTCTCACGGTAAAACCTCCTTTTGCGTTTTGGGTTGGTGGGGAAACGCGAAAGGACAGCACTCCGAAAAGTGCTGCCCTTTGGCCTGTCCCTACCTTGGGACAAATTGTCTCGAACTTAATAGGGGCTGTCCAGAAAATGCGCCTCGGCCTCTTCCAGCCCCCGGCAGTCGAACACTTCATAGAGCTCGGCCACCACGCGCCGGATGTCCCCGGCAGAAAAGCCGCAGTTTTCCATCGCATAGATGACATAGCCCCGGCACACGTTGTTGCTCCACGGCTGGGCCAGCAGAGCGGCCAGAGCGGGGTCGTATTCCATAAGTCCGCCTCCTATGTAAAGATGGGGAGCGCCGGGCCCGTATGTTTGGCCCGTCAAAAGACAGCAGTTAGCGGCCCGGCGTTCCCTTGTTTTGTGCGGCGGCCCCAAGCGGCAAGCGGCCAGCTTGTCCCTCGCGGATCGTGGCCGTGGGGTTGGCAGTCTCCCCACGCGCGGCGGTGGTGTTGGTCGCTCGTCCTCCCGTGGGAGAAGTCACAGCGCACCCGCCGCCCGGCTCCCCGCGTTCACCCGGGGCCGCCCGCTATTCAGTTGTGGAGAAGAAAAAACTTCCTCTCATTAACCGAGACATTTTTGGATGGTTTTCGGACTGGTTCAGCGGGAATTTTTCAAAAACTTTTTCATGTTCTCCAGCCCGCGCTCCACGGCCCGCCGCACCGCGCTTTCGTCAACGCCCTCGGCCAGCGCCACCTCGGAAAAGCTCTTTCCGAGGATGACGCAGGCATCCACCCGGCGGCCCTGGGCCGGGGGCAGGCTGTTCAGCGCGTTCCACAGACGGCAGAACCGCTCCTTGCGCTCCAGCACCTCGTCCGGAGTGGGCTCGTGCAGGCAGGCGGAATACTCGATGCCGTCCTCACAGTCCAGCGAATACTGCGCCTTGTGGCGGGAGAGCCGCCGCTGGTAGGCCGCCTCATAGCGGACGCTGGCCCGGAGCGCCTCGGCCACATCGTCAGAAACTTCCATATATTCGTCCTGGGTATACCAGTAGTAAAAGTCGCGCAAGTTGATGATAGTCATTGTATGTACCTCCATATCGTTTTTGTGGTCGGGTTGCGGGAAACGATATGGAGGGCGGCGGGGAGCGGCACCCGGGGGAGCCGCCCCGCACCTTGGGACAGCTTGTCCCAAAGCTGGGCAAACAAAAAACGCCTGCGCGGAAAAATACCACGCAAGCGCATAAAGTGAGACGATTATCTAAATTACAACAAATTTCGCATTGTATAACAGAATATACTTGTCTTGGGCTTGGGCTTTTTTTGGCAAGTTAGGGGGACGGACAAAGCAGAGAGACACGACATT
>JAFVGK010000180.1 GCA_017475035.1 Blautia sp. | reverse complement strand
TAAATGGAACAAGATTTCGCAGGATAAATCGCCGTATGCAAGGCGGAGGATGGAGTCGATGCGGGCATCGACGACTGACGACAACGCAGCAGACGACGATTTAGACGCGAAAGATGTTCCATTTATTTACGGGGCGATCCTTAATCCATATAGTACACAACCGTCAGATTTGCGCTGATCTCGCTCTCTCCAGGCATCAAAGAGACGGAAGACGTATTACCTGAAGCGGAATCCATGGCAAATTCCTCAATCGCAGCTGATTTATACTGCAGAGCGGTATTCTGATAGCCCTCTGTAATGCTTGCGATCCCGGAAAGCTCTTTACCGGCTGCCGCGGCAAGAACCTTTGCCTTTTCTTCCGCCGCTCCCACTGCCTGGGCAAGGGCCTGGGAATAGCATGCGTCATAATCGCTGCATTTGTAAGCGACATTGTTCAGGAAATTAGCCCCATTCGCCACACAGACAGAAATCAGTTCACCTACGCCCGCAAGATCCTGATCACTGATCAGCAGCGTGGTGCTGACCCGGTATCCCCTCAGAATATCTTCTCCTCCATCATAATCATAGTCATAAAGCGGAAAAAGGTCATAATTGGAAGTTTTCAGGTTCTTTTCATCTACTCCCTGCTCCAGGCATGCAGCAATAATCTGATCCACGATCTCCGTATTCTGTGCCTGCGCCTCCGCCGGGGAAGCCGCTTCGGTATTGACGCCCAGAGAGATCTCCGCCTTATCCGGCACGCTCGTAACGCTGCTCTGCGAGGTTACCGTAATTGTGGAAAGCTCTGACGCAGATACGCCGTTTACAAGCAACATTGCCACTGCAAAACAACAAACAATCTTTACACTCTTTCTCATTTTCTTCATCCTTTCTTTTCTTTCGTTTTTCTTATTCTTTATCATGACCCCGAACGCTCCTCTTACAAGGATACCTGTAAACCGATAGCCGTCCGCATGATTGATTATTCTGCTGCCTGTCGCGCTTCGGGCTCCTGGACAGAATATATCCCTGCAGCCGTTCAGAGCTTAACCCTATTCATTTTTTGCCAGCATCCAGACAAGATGATAAAACTCCTCTTTATATTCATCATCGATCTTCAGCGTCTTATAGACCCTTTTGATCTCATCAAGAGAGGAAGTTCCCTTATTTGGGCTGTCGGAAATAATCATGGCAAATTCAGTCACCAGGGAGGCAAAGACAAAGTCCTCGTCCGGTTCCTCCATCCGGGAAGAGGTATCTATCACATGCTCGATCTCTTCAGATGTATCTTCCCCCGGCTCCTTATAGCGGATTTTCAGTGTCCCGTACTCCCCGGCATAAGCATCATCCTCATCCGTCGAAGCGGCAGGGACGGTCTTCTGATATTTCAGCCGAACGGCGTCCGCCCCATCGGCAGGAATCAGCTCATAAAGCGCAACGACACTATGACCGGCGCCGATCTCCCCTGCGTCCTTTGTATCATCTGCAAAATCGGTCGCTGCCAGGCGGCGGTTTTCGTAACCGATCAGGCGATAGGCGTTGACATTTGCCGGATTAAACTCGATCTGCAGCTTTACATCATCCGCTACAGTATGGAAGGTTGCTCCCATCTCCTCAACGAGAACCTTTTTCGCTTCCAGCAGAGAGTCTATATAAGAATAATTGCCGTTTCCGACGTCTGCCAGCCGCTCCATATTGTCATCACGGATGTTTCCCCAGCCAAACCCCAGGACCGAAAGGTAAATGCCGGATTTCCGTTTTTCGGTTATCAGCTTTTCCAGCTCGTCCGGATCGGAAATCCCGATATTCAGATCACCGTCCGTAGCGAGAAGGATACGGTTGTTTCCTCCCTCGACATAATTCTGCTCAGCCAGCTCGTAGGCTTTCTGGATCCCGCCCTCTCCGTAGGTTCCGCCGGAAGCTTCCAGTGAATCCAGAACCTTGATGATTTCCTTTTTTTCGCTGCCTTTTGCTCCGTCCAGGACAACCTCAACGCCATTGGCATATGTGACAATAGAAACCGTATCGTCTTCATCCAACGCTTCTACCAGCTGCCGGAAAGCTTTCTGAACCAGAGGAAGTTTATCATCGTCTGACATGGAACCGGAAACATCCAGAAGGAAGGTCAGATTTTCCGCCGGCGCTTCTTCAAGATCAATGTCCTCCGTCCGAAGTCCGATCATCAGCAGCTCATGTGCTTCATTCCACGGGCAGACACCGATCTTTGTCGTAACGCCGAACTTTTCACCCTGTGAAGGGCCGGAAAGATCGTAAGAAAAATAATTTACAAACTCCTCCGGACGAACGGCATAGGCAGGAATTTCATCCAGTTCATAGCCGTCCTCTATCATGCGCCGCACATTCGCATAAGACGCGGTGTCCACATCGGCGGAAAAGGTCGAGACAGGCTCTGTGGCCACAAGGGAAAAACCGGTCTCCTCCTGCTCCTGATAAGTCTCTCCGGAAAGATCTCCCTTTTCCCTGCCATAGGTTACATACGGATCCTCCTGACCGGTCATCAGCATTCCATCCCACATTGCAGCGCTTCCGCCGACAACGGCGCTGCTGTCAAACTCATAAGCTCCCATGAGAGGAGCAGCCTCCATGTCAAATGCTTCCTCATACATCCCGCCGTCATCCCAGATTTCCGCCTCTTCTGTCAGAACATCGAAATCTTCCGGCTCTGACGGTTCAGCCATCCCTTTGCCGGATGCTTCGGCAGACTCCGGACCTGCCGCCGGATCAGCGGCCTGTGACTGAGACAGAGAAACATCCGTAATGTCTTCCTGCTGTCCGCTGTCAGACTGCGTCCCTGTCAATACATCATCGTCAGCATCGTCCATCTTTGTGATATTCGAAGCCGATTCTCTCTGACCGCCCGTGCGCAGGATCCGGATGCTCATCCATCCCACAAATACGATACAAAGGCAGGCGGCAAGAGAAAAAATCCTTACAGACATCCTTCGAGGACGTTTTCCTGATGCATAAGCCCTGGTTTCCTCTGTATGATCCTCCTTATGAACCGACGGATCTGACTGCATTTTTATCTCCGTTTCTCCGATAATCTGTTCTGTCTCTGCTTTTACATCTGCAGAATCTTCGTTTTGCACCGGATTCTCTCCGCTCTCCTGTCTGATCTCTTCCGCCGGATTCTCTCCGCCCTCCTGTCTGATCTCTTCCGCAATCGATTTATCTCTATTTTCCATCATTTCTTCTCCCTTCGCCAATGGGTCCAGGCTTTCACTCTCATCGATCAAAGATTCGATGCGGCTCCAGAGATCAGGCGTGCGATCTGCGAGATAGCTCTCATATTCCTTGGAAAACTCACGCTTCATAGCCGCACCTCCTCAGCTTGCCGACAGCCTGACGATATCTCCATGTAACTGTGCCCATAGGAACATTCAGGATATCTGAAATCTCTCTAAATGTAAGCTCGCCAACTACTTTCAGATGAACGATTTCCCTCTCGGACGCACTTAATCGGGAAAGCGCGTCTTCTATGGAAATATTTGACAGAACCTCTTCGTATCCACCTTCATCCTGAAACTCCGGTCGTTCAAGAGACAGCTCCTGGCTGTCTCCTGACGGTATCTCTCTGCGCCTCCTGCGCAAAAAGTCAAATGCCAGGTTTCTCGCCATAACACAGATCCATGCCTTATGGCTTTTTTCAGAATCAAAGCGTCCTGCCATCTGCCAGATTTTGAGAAAGCATTCACTCGTGAGGTCTTCGGCATCCTCTTTGGATAGGACGATGCCCAGTATCAGGTGATATAAGTAGGGAGCATAGGCATCATAGATCGCTTTCAGCGCCTCCCTGTCTCCCTGCCTCATCCGCTCCATGCATGAGGCAAACTGCATGTTGTCCATGATGTTCCTCCGTGAAAAGATATGAGACGGTACCGTGTCTCTCTTCTGTCAATGATACGAATGAGACCGGACAGTTTTATGGTATTCAGAAAAAAAATATTTTCGCAAAGCGATTACTCAGACCGGGTTTTGGTCATGGACTCATAAGCCTTTAAAATACCCCGGCAGTCTGATATGCTTCCAGCGTCTTTCTTAATCCACCGTCATTCAGCGGAATTTCAATCGCGGCTCCGCCGGACAGAACTAATTTTACAGTGTCCGGAGTGTTTCCGCTGCGTAATACCTCCTCGGCAGAAGCCTGATCCAGTCTGACGATAAATGTTTCCGTTAAGACGGAAGCTTCTGTCTGGTCATTACCTGAGGTAATGATCTCCAACGGAAAGGATGCCTCTTTGCTTACAATCGATACTTCTTTATTATCAGGGAGGAAGGAACCACGGCTTGTAATGTTTATGATCGGCACAGCCGTTATTTTTCCTTCCGTCTCATCTGCTTCTTCCAGGAGCAGATCAAACGCGGCTGTCGTATCAAGTCTGTCTGATTCTGAGCTTCCCTGGGAAACCGTAAGCTGGTAACCATTGCTGATGATTCCGATTCCCGATTCGCCATCGAATTTTCCAGCCCAGGGATAGTCAAGAAATGCTGCCAGATCAAGATCCGTTTTTCCGGCAATATCGGAAAATCTCTCTGAAATCAGAGCGTCCATTTTCTCAGAATCTGCATCAGGATCCTGTTGTGTACTCTCTGATTCGGCCTGATCCGAAATCTGCCCGGCGCTTTCCGGCTCGGCTTCATTCGAAAGCCGGCTGGCGCCTTCCGGATCGGGCTCATTCAAAAGCTGTCGGGCGCTTTCTGACTCGGCCTGATCCGGTATCTGCCCGGCACTTTCCGACCCGGCCTGATCCGATAACTGCCCGGCGCTTTCTGATTCGGCCTGATCCGAAAGACGGTCTGCGCTTTCTGCCATGACCTGGATCAGAAGCTGCTGAACGCCAGTCGCAATCCCGTCTTCATTGAAGCCCTCCCTTTGCTGAAACGCTTTCACGGCGCTCACACTCTGTTCTCCATAGATCCCGTCTGCCTCCCCGTCCAGATATCCTAACAGGATCAGGCCTTTTTGTGTCAAAGCCACATCTTCTCCTGTCATGCCGAGGGTAAGGCTGCGGTAATCAGCTATCACGGGAAGCTGTCCACAGTCACAGACATCCGCGGGAATCAGCTCCTGAAGCTGTCTTTTTGAAGCATAAGCAAAACGATGAGAAACATATACGATCACCGTATCCGAAGATTCTCTCGCCAGAAGGCAGAGCTGATCCACAGCCCGCAATGTAAAGTCTTCCATCGTACCGCAGGCTTCCGCAAGGGCATTTGAGAACTCTTCTCCTTCCAGGTTTTCATGGCCGGACAGCCAGTCTGACATGGTTTTGAATGAGGAGGACGTTACAATGTTCACGCTTCCCCGGGTAAATCGAACCTCCCGGGATGACGCCGGACTTATAACCGCCTCATGGCTTTCCTCATCCGCCTCAGATTTGTCCGTCTCAGGAATCTCTGGTTCCATTCCCTGAGTCTCTGCGATACCGGAACTTTCAGGCGGCAGCAGGCCTTCCTCCCCCTGTTTTTCTTCCCCGCCGTCAGAATCTCTTATCTCAGAAATCAGCTCTTCCTGAACCAGATACATCCGCTCACTTATGATCTTTCCGGATTCATCATACTCCCTTGATATATGTCCGGCACCGTTGACTGATACCGGTGCCAGATATTCATCATAATATCTGATATCCGTCTCAAAGCCTCTTTCATCATAGGTTCGGTCAAGCGCTGCATAACCCTTTTCCGGATTCATGCAAGGTTCACCGGCCCCGTTTCGATAAAATTCCCGTATGATGCGGCCTTTTCCGTCATAAATCCACTCGTGGGAGGGATGTCCCTGATCTGCAAGAGACATTGTATCTTCACCGAAATAGGACTCGGAGATCAGTCTGCCCTCTTCATCATAGCGTTTCGTGACAATCGCGTATCCCAGCTTTCTGGGGGCAGCCGGTTTTCCTTCTATGTCATAATAAGAGATCTTTGTCTCTCTTCCGGCCTCATCATACTCTTTTTTAAAAGAAGCATATCCTTCTTCTCCCATTACAGGATTCCCTTCTTCGTCCAGATACCTCTCCTCTATGATATTTCTTTCCGCATCCAGAATATCGGAAATCCTGACATAAGCTGCCTGTTCTTCCTGTGCCTGTACGCCCAAAGGTAAAACCGCCGAAATCAGGATCCCTGCCAAAGCCCACAGCTTCATCTTTATTATCATTACACTCTGCCCATCCTTCCGGGAATCTTTCCCACTTTTTTTCTTAAACACAGTTTTCAGGCTGCCTCAATGTCTTCGGATTACGATCCTGCTGCTTCGGCAGTCGGGCAGCCGAAGCAGCAAAATCAGTCTCTTTTATGACTCTGGTATCAAAGGTCTTGTAAATATTTTATAATACCTCATATTTTACGTCAAGGGAGACCGGTTCTGTTTTCGTCATCGAATGTATCGAAACTGCAGATAATCATCCCGCAAACAACAATCAGGGTCCATCCGATATGGAAGTGTCAGGGACGTTCCCCTTGACAAATGTAATCCCCCACTGTTATAATGACGGCAGAAACCATTCACAAGCGCAAAGCGTTTCGGCGTTTTGCACAACCGTTTACTAAGGAGGAAGTTTTTCATGAACAGGAAAATTCTCACTGTCTTCGCCGGCGCGATGGCTGCCGCATTGATGACCTGCGCTGCCATGGCTGCAGATGAAAACACGGTTTCTGTTGCCGCATGGGACAAAAACTTTAACATCCCTGCTCTCGAAGCCGCAGCAGCAGACTACAAGGCAAATGTCAACCCGGATTTCAATCTGGAGATCATTGAGCAGTCTCAGTCGCAGGACGTAGAAAATGCCATTACGACAGCCGGCTCTTCAGGTGATTATTCCAATCTTCCGGATATCGTTCTTTTCCAGGATCATTATATCCAGCGCTATGTAGCGGATTATCCGGATGCATGGATCAATATCGACGATGCCGGGATCGACTGGTCTGATTTCGGAGAAGAGAAGCTCTCCTACTCTACGATCGACGGCGTACATTATGGCGTACCGGTAGATAACGGCACTGTCATTTTCGCGTATCGTATCGACCTTCTGGAAGAAGCCGGCTATACCCTTGAGGATGTTACCGGTATCTCCTGGGATCAGTTCATCGAGATCGGCAAAAAAGTCTATGAAACTACCGGAAAATATCTCCTCTCCACGGACGGCGACGGAAATGACCTTCCTTATATGATGCTTCAGGCAGAAGGTATCTCCCAGTTTAAGGATGGCAAGCCCTTCATCACCGAGAATGAAAAGATGGTCGCTGTCATCTCCAAGATCGTAGAGATGGCTCAGAACAACGTTCTTTACCTTGCGAATGACTGGTCCGATTATACCGATCAGACCATCGTAGGCGACATGGTTGCCGGCGTCATGAACGGAAACTGGATCATCCCCACCATCGAACAGGTTGCGGAAAACAGCGGAAAGTGGGAGATTACCTCTATGCCTACTCTCGAAGGCGGCGAGGGTTATGCCGCTAACGGCGGTTCCTCTCTCTATGTCACCTCCAACTGCAAGAATCCTGAGCTTGCGAAGGATTTCCTTGCAAAGACCTTCGGCGCAGGCAGCTTTGCTACCTATGACGATGCTCTGCGCAACGGCGGCGTTATCACCTGCTCCATCTCCGCAGGCCAGTCTGAAGTTTATCAGGAAGGCGTTCCTTACTTCAACGATCAGCCGATCTATGCCAAGATCGTGGAGATGGGCGCGAATGTTCCTGTCGTAGAGCAGAACGACTTCCATTATACCTGCCGTCAGTATGTTGCCTCCGCGATTCAGCAGGCTCTGATGGGCACAGATGTTGAGTCCGCCCTCAAAGACGCCGAGGATCAGCTGAACTTCGCAATGGAAGGATAATTATAGTATACGGATAAAATGCTTGCATTTTGATTCGTTTGCTGCGCCGGATTGATGCTGCTGCAAGCAGCATGATTCCGCAGTAAATTCGTGTGCATACTATAAACGGTTCATAAAAAAGACCAACGAGCAGGCCCTTCCCTCATGGGCGGGTCTGCTCGTTTCTTTTTGTTATAATCTTTGCAGGAATTTCGACCTGTGCGGTCACTTACGTGACCGATACAACAGCTCCCGCGGCGTTTACACGTGGACGCAATGAATCCGATCATGCTGCCGGGTATAAATTCAGAGTGGTATAAGACTCAAAACGCGGGCGTTTTGTCTTTTCAGGATAAAAAGAAAGGAAAAGCTATTTCATAGCAAGGTATTCATTTTGGAGAAAGAAAAAAAAGGCATGAGCCTTCTCGCGAAACAACGTGCGGCAGGCTGGGCATTCCTGACCCCTGCCACGTTATTAATCTTCATCATGAGCTTCTACCCCATGGTCCAGGCTTTTATCACCTCTTTTAAAAGAGGTTCCTCAGCAAATCTGCAGTGGGCGGAGCCTCTGATCTTTAATTACCAGCGTATGCTTCAGGATAAACTGTTCCGTACCTCCGTGGTCAACACCTTTTTATATCTGATCATCCAGGTGCCGATCATGCTGATTCTGGCTATCCTTCTGGCACAGCTGCTCAACAACAGAGACCTGAAATTCAAAGGCCTGTTTCGTACCTGTGTCTTCCTGCCCTGCGCGACTTCACTGGTTTCCTACGCTTTGATCTTTAAGTCCATGTTTGCGACCCAGGGACTGGTGAACTCCGTTCTGGTGAAGCTTCATATTTTCAGTGAAAACTATAATTTCCTGGGAAACCCCGGCAGCGCAAAAGCGATCATCATCCTTGCGCTTCTCTGGCGCTGGACAGGATATAACATGGTCTTTTATCTGGCAGGCCTGCAGAATATCGAATATTCTGTCTACGAGGCTGCTAAAATAGACGGAGCGAACGGATGGAAAACCTTCTGGTCCATCACCGTCCCGTTATTGAAGCCGGTCATCGTCATGACCTTCATCATGTCCATCAACGGTACGCTGCAGCTGTTTGACGAATCGGTCAACCTGACCAGCGGCGGCCCCGCAAACTCTACGATCACGATGTCACATTATATTTATAACAATTCCTTTGGACAAGGCGTGGCCAATTTCGGATATGCCTCCGCCATGGCATTCTTTGTCTTCATTCTGGTGGCTATCCTTGCCGCGATCAATCTGAAAGTAGGTGATACACGTGACTAAAAAGAGAAATGTTTCCCATATTCAGCGAAAGCTGATCCCGGCTTATATTTTCCTGACCATTGTATCCCTGATCTCAGTTTTTCCTCTGTTCTGGATGATCACGGCCGCAACCAACAATACCGTAGATGTGGCCCGGGGCAAGATCTGGTTTGGCGATCAGGCAGCGGCAAATTTCCAGAAGCTTCTGCAAAATCAGAATCTCTGGGGTTCCCTGGGAAATTCATTCCTTTACAGTACCGTCACAACCCTGGCCTGCCTTCTGATCTGTTCCCTCGCCGGATATGGATTTGAACTGTATCATGACAAAGCGAAGGACCGGCTTTTTTCCATCCTTCTGCTCGCTATGATGGTACCTCAGGTTGCAACGTTGATTCCATTATTTAAAATGGTATCAAGACTCAGGCTTTTGAACACAGTCTGGGCTTTCCTGCTGCCTTCTGTATCCACCCCTTTCATGATCATGATGTTCCGGCAGAACTCCAGGAACTTCCCCGTAGATGTCCTGGAAGCCGCCCGTATAGACGGAGAAGGTGAATTCAAGATCTTCTTTAAGATTTATCTGCCAATCATGAAATCCACGTATGCGGCAGCTGCTGTTATCACCTTCATGAACTCCTGGAACGCCTATCTCTGGCCAAAGGTAGTCATGAACAACAACCGTGCGCAGACAATGCCGATGCTCATCGCCAACCTTGCCGGCGGTTATACGGTTGATTACGGCATGCTGATGATGGGCGTCCTCTTCTGTTCCATGCCGACGATCATTATTTTCTTCATTCTGCAGAAGCAGTTCGCGGAAGGAATCACAGGTTCTGTCAAATAAAAAACGGTATCTGAACCTGAAAATTCAACAAAAAGCTCATAAACAAGGGGAGAGTGCCGGCAATGACTGCAATTGCCGGTACCCTCCCCTTCTGTTATCCAAAGAAAAATTCATTTTTTCAGTAAGCGGCATATTTCTGTAGTATATTCGTGCGTATACCATATCTACATGCCATCTAATCCGCTGCTGATCGTCTTTGCGATCCAATTCCCATACAGATCAATAAAGCCTGTGTAGATTCCCCTTTTGTGGTAACACAGTCCCGGACTGATCTGATATACCATCTTATCTGTCGCATAGGTCTGCAGACCGTTTTCGTCATATATGATATAACTGCCCCCGTTCCCGCACAGGATTCCGTCTTTTATCAACTCATAACGCAGAAAATTATTTGTGGAACCTGGCGGTGAAGAAAGAATACAGGTATGATCTTCCCGTCGGTATATACGCCATTCAGGAGCCTGTGTTCCTCCATTCTTCTCATTTTTCTTCCTCGCAATCAGAAGCTTTTCATTTAGTTCTTTTGGAGCAAAGCCTTCTTCCAGTTTTATGGTTTCCAGCCTGTCGTCCACCCAGAAATACCAATCGTTTTCTTCGTGGGCATAGGGGATACTCTCTTGCCCCTCAAAAAGGAGAAAACCATCGCAGATACGGTTTCCCAGCTCCGGATAAGCCATTCCCCTGATCCATCCGCCATATATCTCAAGACTGTTCACGCTCATCTCGTCCGGATATAATGAATCAGGCAATACACAGACCTGCTTAAGGGTCTCGTCATAAAGGACATAGCCTTCTTCCGACTCGGCAACGATATAGTTCTTATAAGAATATTCATTGTAAAGACGGTTCTCCATACTCTTATTTGCAGGATCATCGAAGCTTCTCAGGACATTTTCAAGCTTCCGGTTTCCATCCATATCATAAACGGTATTCGATTCCAGCGTCTTTCCCTGTAAGGTCCCTCCCGCGGTGTAGGAGAAAAAAAAGTAATCCCCGATAAAAGTCGGATACCCGCCAAGGCCTTCAAAATTCCATTCCTTTTCGCTCGCCTTATCGCGGATCACCCCTCTCAGGCTTCCCGAATCAGAGACAAAAAATCCGATATACTTCCCCTTCGAAAGAATATGCATATGCCCGGTCCAGTCGTAATCCTCTTCGGTATCATGAAGCTTCAGCTTTGCCAAAACCTTTCCGTTTCGGTCAACCAGGCGGGCGGTATGTTTCTTTAAATTATAAATACCTATATAATCTTCACTATGCGAAAGCCTGAAATATCTATTATCATAACCTTTGATTTCTTCCATCGTTCTCAGATCAACAATGTACGTATATCCGTCATGAGATGACAGAACCAGATTATCCTTGCTGATCACACCAGCAGGCAGTTGACTGAAATAAGTAATGGAACCATCCATAACATAATTCAGATGTTTATCATAGATCACGCCATGATCAAGACCGTCCATCAGAACCATCAGCTCGTCATCGCCGCATATGCAGCCAGCCTCCAGAGCAGCACCCTGAGCATCCTGACAAATCCATGGCAGACCCAGACAAAGCAACAGGCTCAGGCTCAGCATTTTCGTCCCATAGCGAAGCTTTGTATGTTGACTCAATGTCTTCGGATGACGAAATATTTTATTGAATGGATACATAACCACATTCCTCCACAAACTCCTGGCCTTCCTTCGTCAACAGCCAGTCCCGAAGCAGCAATGCATTTGGCGCCGACGCTTCATTTGTCACACAATAGAATGCATTGATCAGCGGATATTCGCCGGAACGGATTGTCTCATTGGAAGGTTCTACCCCATCCACCTTTAAAAACTTCAGCCCCGGCTGGGCAAACATCATAGATGCATAGTAAAATACAGAATATCCGATAGCCTCCGCAGAATTATCATATTCCATCAGCTTGCTGATAATTCCCTCCATGGTCCGAATCTGCTGGATTTCAGGTCCTTCCGGCATAACAGCATCGCCCAGAAGAAGCTTTCTCATCATAGTCTGGCTTCCGCTGGTTTCCGGGCGGGAAAAGGCACGGATTTCTTCGTCATTGCCGCCCACCTCTTTCCAGTTCGTAATCTGCCCGGTATAAATCCCGATCAGCTGATCTCTGGTAACGCTTTCCACCGGGTTGCCTTCATTCACAATAAAAACCAAGGCATCCTTTCCTACCGGATCCATCCTGAGAGGCGGATATTCTTTTAACTTTTCCTTTGTCTCTTCGGCGGGCTCATAGGCCAGCAAAATATCTCTGTTTCCATATACCGCCATCTGCAGGTAGCAGGGATTCGTATTCGTGAAATCATTCATAGTCGCCTCAGCCTCCTTGTCGGAACAGCCGGTGACCTTTTTCGCCAGTGCCTCGCACAAGGGAACGCAGGCGAGAGAACCGTCTATCCTGGGGTAATCTTCATAAGCCATGACAGGTAAGCTGACAGAATTCCCGACAACATCTTCGGAATGATCAATGATATTTTCGCCCGTAACCGGTTTCGCATCTTCATCAAACACAACAGAAACATTCCCGGAAGCAGCATCGGTGCCGACAGAGATAGCAGCAGGTCCCGGAGCCGGCTGTACTTCACCGGATTCATTCACAGGTACTCCTGCCCCATTATCCGAAGGAACCAGGATCTCTTCTACGGCGACCTCATCATCGGCTGCCGGATACAAATCGTCGACGGAAGAAAGACCGCTTTCCGCTGACGCTGCTGCCGCAAGCCAGACCGGCTGTGTCATTGCCAGTACTATTCCCATGAAACACAAAAAAACTATCCTCTTCATTTCTTCCTCCTCCTAAAACGCAGTTTCGCAGGTTAACTTATAGTATGCGCACGAATTTATACCCGGTAACGGAAATGTCTGCCGATCTGCCCAACATATAACGAGTGAACGCGCTCCCTTTTCAATCCGAAAGCGGCAGTTAAATGCGTTCACGAGTATAACAGCGGAATCATGTATGATTACAGTATAACATAAGAATCAGGAAAAAAATACCTGTCAGAAAAGGCATTTTTCGATACGGCTCCTTAGCCATAATGCCTAAGCCGCCTACAACTTCTTTTTTATTTTTGTCTATTCCCACTCTATCTTTTTTTTTAAAAAGAACTATAATTCCTCTTGCTTTCAAATCAATCACAGAAAAACAGTATTATTTCAGGAAGGAACTGATCACTCAAATGAAAGATATGACAACCGGAAAGCCTCTCCGTTTAATCATAAGTTTTGCTCTGCCCCTTCTTTTGGGCAATCTCCTGCAGCAGTTTTATAACGTCGCGGATGCCGCTATCGTCGGCCGTTTTCTCGGAGCTGACGCCCTGGCAGCCGTAGGAGCAACCACCAGCGTCCAGTTTTTGATCCTGGGATTCTGTACCGGTACCTGCAGCGGTTTCTGTATCCCCATGGCTCAGAAATTCGGGGCTAAAGATTATTCTTCCCTGAGAAAGCTGTTTTATCACAGTATTCTTCTGGTTATTGCGGGAGCTTTCATCTTTACCGTTTCCTGTGCTCTTTTAACTCCGCAGATTTTACGGATCCTGTCCACTCCGGATAATATCCGTAATGACACATACGCATATATTCTTGTAATCTTTCTCGGTATTCCCTTTACCCTTCTTTACAACCTTTGCGCAGGGGTTCTCAGAGCGGTAGGCGACAGTAAGACACCGTTTATGTTTTTGGCTTTTTCAACCATCGCAAATATCTTTCTGGATCTGTTCTGCATCGCCGTGCTCGGATGGGGCTGCGCCGGCGCCGCCATCGCGACCATCGCTTCCCAGGCCGCCTGCGGGATCGGATGCGCATGGTTTATCTATAAGAAATTTCAGTTCCTGCATTTTTCAAAGGAAGAGCGGCAATTTCGGCCTGATTTATGCCGGACGCTTGTCGTCATGGGCTTTCCCATGGGCATCCAATTTTCCATCACCGCAATCGGAAGCATGTTCATGCAGTCCGCCAACAATGGACTGGGAAGTATCTATGTTTCTGCCTTTACCGTCGGCTCCAGGATCAAGATGTTTGCCATGTGCCCCATTGACGCCATTGCTGCCGCTGCAGCTACCTTCTGCGGACAGAACTATGGAGCCGGCAGAAGCGACAGAATCCGGACAGGTTATCGGATCGGGGCCATCACAGGAGGCGTTTATGGTGCCTTCATTGGTGCCGTGATCATTTTCTTTGGCCGTACCTCCTGCCTGCTCTTTTTGAAACCCACAGACACGGCAATCCTGAACGCCGCGTCACAGCTTTTGAGAATGGAAGGCTATTGGTTCTGGATTCTCGGTCTTTTGAATGTAAACCGCATCACTGTTCAAGGACTTGGCTTTTCCGGCAGGGCAATGGTTTCCGGTGCCATTGAAATGGCAGCAAGGACAGGCGTATCCCTTTTTCTTGTTCCCCGATACGGCTTCTGGGCGATCTGTATTGCCGACCAGACAGCGTGGATTCTGGCAGATTGTTATATCATCCCGATGTGCATCCATGTACTGAAGAAAATAGATCGTCAGCTTGGGCAAGTCAATGCACGCCCGTCAATCCGGCACGCAAAAAAAGTCAGTGTTGGCGCCACAGCTTAATTACTGTGCTGAATTTACGACGTAAAAGCAGCCTCATTCAGCTGTAAATATGTTTTCGTACTGTCAATTTTGAGGATTTTCATGATGAAACACAGGATTTCAAATCATCCCGGCTCTGATTCCACCTCCTTCGAAAGGAAAATACGTAAAGGCATGCACATTTCCTTATCGAGAGATGTGGTCAAAGTCCTGGCAGTGATTGCCATGACAGGAAACCATATTGCCCATGTTTTTTTAAAACCGGATACTCTGCTGTATGAAACGCTGATCGGGATCGGGTACTTCACCGCAATTACAATGTGTTTCCTGCTCGTAGAAGGTTATCATCATACCGGAAATCTCCGGGCCTATGCCCTCAGGCTTATCCTGTTCGGCCTGACCGCACAGGCTCCTTACTATGCTCTGT
The DNA here is from genome assembly GCA_017475035.1 of Blautia sp. Taxonomy (GTDB): domain Bacteria; phylum Bacillota; class Clostridia; order Lachnospirales; family Lachnospiraceae; genus Blautia_A. The sequence continues at coordinate 70,542 of JAFVGK010000180.1, read as the reverse complement.
TTGGCTTGCCCCGGCTGAATATTCTTTTTACCCTGGCCCTGTGCCTCGGGATCGTACATACCATGAATCAGAAGCATTGGCCGGAACTCCATCGTTATGCGATCATTCTGGCTCTATATATAGTAAGCGGCTTTTTTGAATGGGGTTTTTATATTCCGCTGTGCGCCTATTTCTTTGAAAAATATTATGATGACCAAAAGTCGCTCTGCAGGATCTATCCGACTCTTGTCTTTACGTTTTTCATCATAGAACTTACTGGTGTTATTTCCGAAAGTACTCCTGTTTCTTTTTCCATAATAATATCTATTCTCCTGCACACCATCGGGCCCGCTCTCTCTGCCCTGCTCATGCTCTTTTTCTATGACAACAGTTCATCCGGCAGCAGACACGCATGCAAACGATGGTTTTTTTATATATACTATCCTGCCCACATATGCATCTTACTTTTGCTTTCTTCCGGATAATCCTCTCCTCCCATAACTCAGTTTTGTACGTTGATTCCATGTCTCAAGATGATGATTCTGCCGCTTCGGCAGTCGGACTGCCGAAACGAAAATCAGACTCCTCTTTCCACAGCACAGCTCGTATCATAAACAGGATCCTGATACATCCTTCTTTCTGATCAGTTATTTGAATCTTCTGATTGGTCTGATAACTTTACATTCTCTCTCTTCAGAAACAAAAATATTTTATAATTCGAAAAACAGTATTGGAATTTTCCTCTGCTTATGCTATCATAAATATATAAAAGGCATCTCCTGCTGGTTTTTTTTGGTTCATTATCAACTATTAGTATACCAGACAGGGATGCTTTTTTAAATATGTAATTGACCTGTTCATGTTTCCACGCCATTTTCACAAATCTGAAACATCGATTTGGAATTATGCAGCAAAGCAGCTTACATTCAAAAAGGAGACTGATTCTGTCTCCGGCAGCCCAACTGCCGAAGCAGCAAAATCGTCATCCGAAGACATCAGCCGAGGAGGAATTCCTGAGATGAGAAATGAATACCCACTGACCGCGGCACAGAATATGCATTATCAATGGATCCGGGAATACAAAACACAGCAGGTATCCGGAGTGAGCAGCGTAGCATCCTTAAAGTCAGAGATCGATTTCGGACTTCTGAAAAAATGTATTCAGCTTGAATATCAAAGATACGGCTGTATGCGTCTGCGTTTCACAAAGCCGGATGCTGACGGGAATATCAGACAGTATTTAGCAGAGAAAGAGACCCGGGACATCCCCTTCAAGGATCTTTCAGGGATGACGCTCGACCAGGCAGACGATCTGATGCAGAGCTGGGCTTATGAAACTCTGGATGGCGACGACCGGCCGATGTGCGACATCACAATGGTAAAACTGCCGGAGGGCTATAATGGATTCTTTATCCATATGGATCACCGCCTCATTGATTCCTGTGGACTTGTGGTATTGGTTAATGATTTGATGAAGCTTTATACCCATTACCGTTTCGGATCGCAATATCCGGAAGACCTGGCTGATTTCGAAACAGTGCTGGCAAACGACCTGAAGAAAGCCACAAACGAAAAGCGTTTCGCCAAAGATAAAAAATTCTGGGACGATCAGCTGGATGCTCTGGGAGAACCGCTTTACTCCGATATTCAAGGTCCCTCTGTGCTGGAAGCGGCACGAAAGAAACATCAGAATGAAAATCTCCGTTCCGCAGATATTGAGAGAGAAAATCTGTTTGTCGCGGTAAGGGATTATATACTGGAACCGGCGCCGACAAAAGGCCTGATCGCCTTTTGCATGAATCACCAGATCTCTATGACGAACCTTCTCTTACTCAGCATCCGGACATATCTCTCTAAGGTCAATAACGGCCAGGAGGACATTACCATCGAAAACTTTATCTCAAGAAGAAGCACCCACGATGAATGGACCTCCGGCGGCAGCAGAACCATCATGTTCCCCTGCCGGACAGTGATTCCGGCGGAAATGGATTTCCTTTCGGCTGCTTACGAGATTCAGAATGTGCAGAACAGAATTTATATGCACAGCAATTATGACCCGGCATTGATCCGTGAAGAAATGAAACGCCGCTATCACACGCCGGACAATACCACCTACGAAAGCTGTTACCTTACCTACCAGCCCATGCCGGTGCGGATGGACAACCCATATCTGGCAAATATACCGGTTCATTCCAAATGGTTCGCCAACGGCGCGGCCACGAAGAAAATGTACCTCACCGTGTCTCACACGGCCGATCAGGGAACGAACTTCTCCTATCACTATCAGACTGCCAGCCTGAACGAGAAGGATGTGGAACTGATGTACTATTACATGATGAGGATCCTGTTCCGGGGGATTTCTGAGCCGGATATCCGGATCGGAGATCTGATGGACCAGGTATAAGCCGGGGCAGCAATTTCTTACTCAATCCTTACGCTGCAGAAGCAGCAAACGGAATTATTTTCCAAATCGTCATCCAAAGACATTGAATCAACGTACAAGGCTTCGTTATGAAAGGAGAACATCAAATGGATAAAGCAGCAGAGTTTAAGAAAATCGTAGCACAGTACAGCAATGTAAAGGCAGAGGATATTACCGATGATATGAGGTTCCGTGAGGATCTTGGGCTCAGTTCACTGGATTTCATGTCCTTTTTGGGAGAGCTGGAGGATACCTTTGATGTAGAGCTCGAACAGGAGCAGGTGATGCACGTGCTTACCATCGGGGACGCACTGAAAATGCTTGAGGAAGAATAAACACAGGGATGGCTGCTCAGACAGGGAAAAGGGTGAATCATATGAAAACAATTCGTGAGATATGGGATACAGCATGTAATGCATACGCAGAGCGCCCGGCTGTCCGTTGGCTGGTAAAGAAGGAAATAAAGGAACGCAGTTATGAAGGGCTGAATGAGGATATCACAGCCGTCCGGAAAGGGCTCGCCGCCAGTGGTTTTTCCGATGCGCATATCGCACTCATCGGAAACGCTTCGGTAGAATGGATCGGAAGCTATCTGGGCATTACAACCGGGACAAATGTGGCGGTTCCGCTGGATGCGGGACTACCGATTGAGGATCTGGCAGCTCTGCTTAACGACGCAGATGCTCAGGCACTGTTTTTATCGCCCAGGCTTGCCGCTGCCGCGGATACTCTCCGAAGGGAATGTCCAAAGCTTCGCAGCATCTGGCTTTTGCAGGAGACAGCTGCAGAAGGAATGGAAACAGTCACTGACCTGAAGGCAAAGGGTGAGAGTGTCTCTGACACAGCCGGGCGCGCTCCGGATGAGATTGCAACACTGATATATACTTCAGGGACCACCGGAAAAAGCAAAGGCGTCATGCTGACACAGCTAAATCTGTCCGAAAATGTCGCCTCTGTTCCGTTTACGGTCGATCCGGGCTGTGTGCTGATGAGTGTACTTCCCGTACACCACGCCTTCTGTCTGGTGATGGATTGGCTCAAGGGTTTCTCACTCGGATCCGTCATCTGCATCAATGATTCTTTTATGCACATGATCCGTAACATGGGAATCTATCAGCCGGATGTCATGCTGATGGTTCCTCTGATGATAGAAACCATCTACAAGCGTCTTGCCGCGGCAGACGGCGCAATACCGAAGTCAGTTGTGGCCGGACAGGTATTCGGCGGGAAGCTCAGGATTATTTTTACGGGAGGCGCACATCTGGATCCGTTCTACGTGGACAAGCTGGCCGAGTATGGCATACAGGTTCTGGAGGGGTACGGGATGTCGGAGTGCTCGCCGGTCATCAGTTCCAATACGCCGGAGGATCATAAGACAGGATCCATCGGGAAACCTCTTCCTAATGTAAAGCTTCGTTTTGTTGATGGGGAAATACAGGTACAAGGCAGCAGCGTCATGCAGGGCTATTACAAAATGCCGAAGGAAACGGCGGAGACTCTGGCGGAAGGCTGGCTGCACACAGGCGACAAGGGCTACCTGGATGAGGACGGATTCCTTTTTATCAACGGAAGGGTAAAAAACCTCATCATCCTTTCCAACGGAGAAAACATCTCTCCCGAGGAGATCGAAAATAAGCTTGGGATCAGCCCATTGGTCGGCGAAATCATTGTTACCGGTGAAAACAACGGCCTTACGGCACGGATTTATCCGGATCAGGATGTCGTACAGGCGAAAGGGCTTGAGCCGGAAATGATAAAGGCCTCCCTGCAGGAGATGCTGGATAAATACAATCTCAACCAGCCTACCTACCGCCAGATAACGGGATTGGTCATTCGTCAGAATCCTTTCCACCGGAACGCAACCGGAAAAATAAAACGTACGGAAGCAGAACTTGACGATTAACGAGCCTGACTTCTCTGCGCTGAATGTTTTTTTGTGACATTCTCTTCTTACAATGCTGATTGTAAACCGACATAACGTCCGGATGACTATCTTGTTGCCTATCGCGTTTCGCGCTCTAGGACAAAATATGTCTCCTTTGGACGGCTCCGGGATAATAAAGTAAGCCCCGCAGTACCGAAATTGGTACCGCGGGGCTTTTTCTTTCACAAACACTTTGTATTTTTGCGAAACGCGTCTGACGATGCCTGCCGGTCAGAATTTGCTGACTGCTTTTCTCAGATTTTTCACGCTGAAAATGGCAAGCGCGATCGAAACGGCAAACCCTCCCAGCGCAAATAAAGGCACCCCGTCAATCATCGGCGGGATATGCGCCATGCAGATCATGCAGGATCCGGTGAAAAGCACACAGGCAAATATGGATAATATCACATTTATGATTACTTCGACCAGCACCCGGAAAGGTCCCTCATATCCAGTCAGCTCAAAGCTGATCTTCAGCCTGCCCTTTACCAGATTTCGCAGCACGTCCGTAGCCAGCCCGGGCAGTTTCACCGTGCGCGCTGCCGTAGCAGCCAACGCTTCTATGGAGGAGGCCAGCTGCTCCTTGACATCAAAGCTTTCTTTTGCCCTGGCCAGCAGCTTTTCCTGGAGAAATCCGAACAGATCCAGTTCCGGACAGAACATTTCCAGCACGCCTTCCATCGTGACCAGGCTTCGGACCATCATGGTATATTCCGGCGAAACGACAATGTGATGCTCATTCAGGAGATCCGTCAGTTCTGTCATCAGTTTTCCCACATCGATATCATTAAGATTTGTGGCGGACATATACCGGGAACTGATGCTTTCCAGATCCTCCATCAATCGGGATTTATTGAGCTTTCCATGTACGGTTCCCATCGCAAGCGCCGCATTGGTCATCGCCTCCACATCTTCCTGAACCAGCGCGAAAATCAGGTTCTGAATAGAGCTGATGTTGGCTTCGCTGATCCGTCCCACCATACCGAAGTCGATCCAGTAAGGCACGCCGGAACAGATCATGATATTTCCCTGATGCGGGTCTCCGTGGAAAAATCCGGCATCCAGCACCTGATGCAGGTAGTTGTTCACAAGTGCCTTTCCGATCTCCACCCGGTCATATCCGTCCTTCTCCACAAAATCCCGATGAGAGATGGAATATCCGTCCACATACGTCATCGTCAGGATACGTTCCGTAGACAGTTCATCAATGATCCTCGGACAGGAACAAACGGTCTCATCCTCCAGGCAAAGCTCACGGAAGGTTCTCGTATGATCCGCGTCAATCCGGAAATCCAGCTCTTCCTCCGTTACCTTTTCCAGTTCATGGAGAATCCCCTTCAGGTCGATCGTTTCGGTTTCGTCTTCTCCTTCCGCCGTCATGCTCACCATCCCGGCAAGACTGTTCAATAAAACAAAATCATCCCGCATCAGATCGGCAATACCAGGTCTGAGAACTTTCGTGACGACCCTTGTGCCATCCAGAAGCACGCCATAATGTGCCTGTGCGATGGATGCGGAACCCAAAGGCTCGTCGCGGAATTCTTTATAGAGCTCCTCGATCCGCTTTCCCGTCTCCTGTTCGATCACCTCTCGCGCTACAGCCGCGTCAAGCGGCTTCACCTCGCTTCGCAGCTTTTCCAGTTCCCGACAGTAGCTCTTCGGAAGCATGTCGGTCCGGCTGGACATGATCTGGCCGATCTTTACATAAGTGGGTCCCAGATCCTCCAGTGTTGTCCGAAGCTCCTCCGGCGTAAAACCATTCGTATAGAAATTATGCTTTGCGAAAACTCCAAGGATCTGGGCTGTTCGTTTACGGTTCTTCTTTTTCCCTTCTGTCTTATTAACTTGCTCACTCATTCCACATCACTCCCGTCATCCAATCGAAACGGCCAGATCCAGAATAAGCTGACCGAATAAACCGCCGCAGAGTAAAAAAGCGTCCCACCGATCACATACAAAAGCTTGCGGGGATCATCCGCCCATGGATTTACAAAAAGAATCGTTCCAAACAGCAGCAGCAGGCAGTCGAATAGCACAAGCATCCCCCACCCTTTTCGTCCGGAGCGCCGCGCATAGGTAAGCGCATGGTAAAGGCCGTAACCGCCGATCACGATCGGCAGTGTTCCGACCAGCCAGTTAAGCGCCGCCAGAAAGAAGCTGTCCAGGGCAAACAGCATGATACCGAGCAGACCGCACAGAAGCCCTATACTAAGGTTGATATAATGAATCAGTGCCTTATTGCTGCTGAAAAAATCCATTATCCTCAGAATAGAAAATACCAGGAGAGTAAAACCCAATAATTTTCCCAGCATCGGAACATAGGATACCGGGATCAGAAACATCGTCAGCCCCGTAAACATAAGAAGAACGATCGTCATAAGCAACGTTCTTTTAAATTTGTCCAAAGTATTAAACAGCATTTATTCTCCCTTTACCCCTTTGAACCGTTTGCCTGTGGACGCCCCGCCATCGATCAATACATCAATCCCGCTGAGATATCCGTTTCTCTCATCGGCGATCATGGCGATGGCGAAGCCCAGCTCCTCGGGTCTTCCCATTCTGCGCTCACAGGTATTCTCGATCATCTGTTTCGCGAAATCTGATTTTTCCACTTCCTGCGTCCCCATATCCGTCTCAATCAGACCGGGGCTGACAGAAACCACGCGGATTCCCTTTTTCCCGTATTCATGTGCGCATTTCTGCGCATACCATACGACAAAGTTTTTGCTTAATGTATATGCCATCCCGGATTTAAGATAATCCTGCGGAGCGAGATTCGCCTCTCCTGTCATATGCTTCAGGAATGCCTCCTCCTTGTACTCCGCCTCTTCGTAAATCTGATGCTTCACAAGAATCGCCGGCGCTTCATAGGCAGAGCTGGAGGCTACATCCACGATCACGCCGCCGTCATTCATATATTTATAGAACTCCATGTTGACATTCTTTGTGCCCACCGCATTAACCATGATAATCTTCTCCGGATCGGCCATCGTGGGCGACAATCCTGCCGCATGGATCACGGTCTTAATCGTGCCAAGGCCTGCAGCCAGCAGGCACAGTTCATGAACATCCCGGCGTACGGAAACATCGCAGGCTGTCACGTGAACTTCGTGCCCTTCCGACTCCAGCAGCGCTTTTGCCTTTTCAAGTTTCGCGACCGTTCTGCCGGTTAATACCAGAATAACATCTTTATCTATATTTCTTGCAGCCTCAAGCCCCATACCGCTTCCGCCGCCGGTAATCACACAAACCTTTGCCATCTTTTCTCCTCCTTTTTTCCAGACTCATCATGCTCCTTATGATTCCACTTTAAGGATCCCTTCCTCGATAAGCCATGATATCATATCCTTTATCGTTTCTTCATAAGGCCGGGTGCTATATCCCAGCTCCTCTTTCGCCTTGCTCGAATCAAAGCAATTGTTCCTCGCCATACTGTAAACGCCAAAGGTTGTCATCACGGGCTTTTCTCCGGTCCTTTTTGCTTTCATTTCCATTGCGGCGCCCATAATATTCGCCGCAAAGATCGGAAGAAAAACGCTTACTTTCTTTCCGCCGCTTTCATCTGTAATCATACGGCAGAATTCCTTAAAGGTAACAGGCTCGTTCGCAAGAATATAGCACTCCCCGCAGCGGCCTTTTTCAGCGGCTCCGATCACGCCCTGCGCCAGATCCCTGACATCACAGAGATTAAAATCACCGTCAATTCCGGCGGGAAGCTCTCCGTTGATGATCTGGATCAGGTTCCTGGTGATATCACCGACTGCGTAGTCACCAGGCCCCATAATCCCGCTCGGATGGACGACACAGGCGTTCAGCCCCCTGTGATGAACGGCATCCAGGACTTCCTGCGTGGCAAGCGCTTTGCTCTGGGCATAACAGCCGGGCACCTTTGTCTCGTCAAAATAGTCGATCTCCCGTATCGCGGTTCCCTCCGGCATCTCCGGGATCGCTCCTGTACTGGAACAATACACCAGCTTTTTTACGCCCGGCGTACTCAGGCAAAGCTCAATAATATTTTTCGTTCCTCCCACATTTACATCGATAACTTTCTGATTAAATTCGGGAGTCGTCGTGACGATGCTCCCGATATGCAGCACAATCGCCTCTTCCCCTTCCGGTATATCAAAAAAGGGCTTCAGACTCTCCAGGTCCGCCAGGTTGCCTTCAACAACCTCTGCTTCCTCCGGAATAAATTTACTTGCCGGGTCATTCGGCAAAACCAGCGCTCTTACCTTTCTTCCCTCCTCTACCAGCTGACGGCATACGGTACCGCCAAGGAAGCCTGCCGCGCCGGTAACAAGAAAGATAGTATTCGGGTTCATCTGCGTTGTCATGATTTCCATCCTCCTTCTTATATAGGACCTTTCCAGGTATAATACCATCCCGGAAGAGTTTTCAATCAACACTGGGATTTTTTATCCCCAATGCTTTATGCCAGTCTACAAAATCCTGTATGATTTCTGCATGCCTCTCAATCTGTTCCCAGGCAAAATCATAGAAAAACGGCTCATAGAAAAGCCCCCATACTCCATAAGTCAAAACGTGCATCTCTTCCTCTGAAACCAGTTTTGTCGTCAACCCGCGCCTGTACGCCTCCTGATAATACTTATTATCGAACCGGGACATTATTTTCACCCAGTCATGGTGAAAGCTTCCATATCTGGTTCCGGCTGAAGACCGGATCAGAAGCGTAAGTCCTTCTTTATGTTCATACAAAAACTCAAGCCATTGCCTGTTTATTTCAGAAGACATGAAAAACGCATCATAAATCTGCCGGTCTGTGCAGCTTGTCAGGTCTACGCTTTCAATTTTCAGAACATATTCCTCCATGTCCCGGATCGTATCAGTTACAAGGGCGGAAAACAGATCTTCCTTGCCGCTGAAGCGATTGTAAAGAGCGCCGGTCGTAACGCCTGCTCTCTTACAGATCACAGCAAGAGAAGACTTCTCAAAACCATTTTTCAGGAATTCTTCTCTTGCCGCAGATAACAATCGTGGATCAATGCTCTTATCGGGAATTGACATTTATTTCACCTTCCTTTATCAATAATCCGCTTATCAGTATAACAGTACATCATAAACCTGTCAATATTCAGAACGATATTGGTAATTATGAACAGGTTGAGCCAACCATGAAACAATTCATTCAAAAGTATCGGCAAAGCCGGACGCACTGCCGGATACTCAATCCATTTGTGTATCAGAACAGATTCCAAGGGTTTGACAGTACGCGATGATAAAACCTGAACAACGCAAAGGTTCCTTACGGTTTGCCAACCGTGATGCTTCTGAATTGGGGAGTTGTGAAACATTCACGGTTATGATATAATAAATCTAATGGAAGGAAAAAGAGACACGGCTTCATCATTCTCTGAAAAGAAAGGAGCGTACACCATGAGTCAACACACACCTACTCCCCATAACGGGGCAAAACCCGGCGATATTGCAAAGAAAGTACTGATGCCCGGCGATCCGCTTCGCGCAAAATACATTGCGGAAAATTATCTGGAAAATCCGGTCTGTTTTAACACGGTTCGGAACATGTTCGGTTTCACAGGCACCTATAAAGGAAAACCTGTTTCCGTCATGGGAGGCGGCATGGGTATCCCGTCCATTGCGATCTATTCTTATGAATTATATCATTTTTATGATGTAGACCAGATTATCCGTATCGGCTCTGCCGGCGCTCTGCAGGATGACGTAATGCTTCGTGATGTCGTCATTGCCATGGGAGCCTGCACGAATTCCTCATATGCCAGCCAGTATCATCTGCCGGGTACCTTCGCGCCCATCGCCAGCTATTCCCTTTTGGCGAAAGCAGTTGAAAATGCGGAAAAATCCGGCGTCCGTTACCACGTCGGCAACATCTTCTCCTCCGATGTCTTCTATGCGGATGATCCATCGGAGAGCGATCTCTGGAGACGCATGGGCGTTCTGTGTACGGAAATGGAAGCAGCCGCCCTGTATATGAACGCCGCAAGGGCCGGAAAGGAAGCATTGGCGATCCTCACGATTTCCGATCATCTTTATCGTCCTGAGGCTCTCTCTGCCGAAGACAGGCAGAACAGTTTTCATCAGATGATGGAAATTGCACTTGAGATTTAATACTATTTATGAAAAAAACGATTATAGCTCTGTTAAAACCTCTTTCATTTATTCCAGCTATCATCATGATGGTCGTGATTTACTCTTTTTCCTCACAGACAGGTTCGTCATCCGGCGATTTAAGCTACAGAATCAGTTATGAGATCGTAGAAACAAAAGATATTCTTCTCAATACGCAGCTGTCCGAATGGGAATTATCCGAGCAAGCCTACAGCCTCCATTATTACGTTCGCAAAGCCGCGCACATCACAGAATTTTTCCTGCTTGCGGTCTGCCTGTCCTTTCCTCTCTATGTATATGGGATACGCGGATTCCGCCTGTTTCTGCTTGCCTGCATATTCTGTATCTGCTACGCCGGCCTCGATGAGTTCCATCAGTCCATGGTTTCCGGAAGAGGCTCATCAATTAAGGATGTCGGCATAGACAGCATCGGAGTTTTACTGGGCTGCATCCTGGTGCAGGCCTTCTGCTGGTCTGTGACGCACCGGCCAAATGAACGCAGTTTCATGTAAATCAAGTGTTATAGTAAACGAACAGAATGCCTGCATTTTGATTCGTTAGCTGCGCCGGGTTTACGCTGCGTAAGCGGTATCTTTCCGCAATATGAAAAAGCCCCTCTTCGGCATGTTTTGAATCCGAAGAGAGGCTTTTTTTGCTGTATCGCCATCATTCTGCGGCGCCCGCAGCGCTTTCTTCTTCTGATCAGATGAATTACAGATCCTTAGGCTTAAAGACAGCTTTGAGAATCAGGATCGTGATCAACAGGATAATCAGACCGCTGCCAAGGGAAATCCCGATATTCTTTGAGAAACCTGCAATAATATAGGTCACAAAAGATACAGCCGCACAGGTAACCGCATATGGGAGCTGTGTCGATACATGATTCACATGATCGCACTGCGCTCCAGCCGACGCCATAATCGTCGTATCTGAGATCGGTGAGCAATGATCACCGCAAACCGCGCCTGCCATACAGGCAGATACGGAAATGATGCAGAGCGGGTTGGAGGTTTCCGGGAATACCGCCAGAGCGATCGGAATCAGGATTCCGAAGGTGCCCCAGGAGGTTCCTGTCGCAAAGGACAGGAAGCAGGCTACCAGGAAAATGATAGCCGGAAGGAATACTGCGAGATTTCCGGAGGCGGACGCCATCAGGTCAGCTACAAATTCCTTCGCTCCAAGGCTGTCAGTCATACCCTTTAGTGTCCATGCAAATGTAAGAACCAGGATCGCCGGCACCATGGATTTAAAGCCGTCGGGCAGACAGGCCATGCATTCCTTGAAGGACAGCACCTTGCGTATACAATAGATGATGATGGCAAGCACCATGCCAAAGAAGCTTCCCAAAGCAAGGCCGACAGAGGCGTCGCTGTTGGAGAACGCCGTGATAAAGCTTTCTCCGGAAAAGAAGCCGCCGGTATAGATCATCCCGATTACGCAGAAGACAACAAGGCAGAGAATAGGAATCAGAAGATCCAGAACCGTACCATTCGGATTTCCTTCCGTATCTGCGGAAGCATTTGCATACGGACGTTCAGGTGTCGTATAAATATCACCCTTCAGTGCATTTGCCTCATGAGTCGCCATGGGACCATATTCTACCTTCAGCACTACCATGAGAATCATCATCGCAATCGTAAGGAGCGCATAATAATTATATGGGATTGCTTTTACGAAAAGAGCAAGACCGTCCTCTCCTTCCACAAAGCCGCTGACCGCTGCCGCCCAGGAGGAAATAGGGGCAATGATGCATACCGGGGCCGCCGTTGCGTCGATCAGATAAGACAGCTTCGCACGGGAAATATTATGCTTATCCGTAACCGGTCTCATGACAGAACCTACGGTAAGGCAGTTGAAATAGTCATCAATGAAAATCAACACACCCAAAAGAATCGTCGCAAGCTGAGCTCCTACTCTTGTTTTGATATGCACACTTGCCCAGCGGCCAAAAGCCGCGGAACCGCCGGCCCGGTTCATGAGCGCTACCATCATGCCCAGAATCACCAGAAACACCAGAATACCCAGATTATAGGAATCCGTAAGAGCCGTAACGATACCGCCGTCGAAGATTTTCCGGATCGTAGCCTCGATATGGAAATTGGAAGCAAAAAGAGCGCCTACCACGATTCCGATAAAGAGCGAGCTATATACTTCTTTCGTGATAAGAGCCAGAGCAATTGCTACGATCGCCGGAATCAGCGCCCAGAACGATGCATACATTTTCGGCGCCGCAGCGGCAGCCTCTTCCTCTGCAGCCAACACAAGCTGAGGCAAAATCAAAGCTGCCAAAAGCGCAGATAAGCTCAGCCACAGGCAGCGAATTTTAGATGAAAACCGATTTTTCATCACCTTTTCCTCCTTTTAACGAATGAAATCAAAATAGTATTTGCGCTATATCAATTTAACGCTTTACTATGATACCACATAATGCGTATTCCGCACAACTGCTTTTTCATAAAATCAAACAGGAAATAAAACTGTGTACGACAAAGGGTCATGCAAAAATGAAACCGCTCATTTTTGCATGACCCTTTGTCATTCATATGATTTTATAGCGTTTATACTATGATTGCATCGGCAAAGCCTGATTCATATCAGAATACGGTAAGATCCCAATCTTCGACATCAAACTCCCCTTCTCCGGCAAGATCTTCATCTCCGAAAACGTCATATTCTTCCTCGTCGAACTCGGAAGCTTCGCCGATAACCATATCGTCATCCGCAAGGTCGTCTTCTGTTTCATCGAGATCATCTGCTTCGATCAGGCCGTCATCAGCCGCGTCAGCATTTTCAATGTCATCTAGGTCGTCAATATCATCTAAATCATCAAAGTCTTCATCGATCTCAGTATATTCATCATACAGCTTCGCGAAGAATGTCATCGTCTCCTCATAAAGGGCCGCCGCTTCATCATCAAAGACGTTCATCAGGACATCGCCGGCATCCGCATCCTGAACAGCATTGACGCCAAAGATCCTCTGCAGGGAATCCTTCAGCATATTCAGCTCCGGTGTCAGATACTGGTCATCCGCGGCAGGCGTATAATAGCCGCCATTACCCAGAATGCTTAAATAACGGTCAAGCACAAGATCCTTGAGTGCACTGCCGGTTTTCTCGTCCAATGATACAGAAGATTTTTCAACCATAAAATCAATCTGTTTATTGAGCTTCTTTAAGGCTTTCTTCTTTCCTTCATATTCGCTCTGGCAGAACAGATCGGCCTGTCTGTACAGCTTCTGCCTGTCTGCGCTGAGATAAGAGATATCAACTTCATCGGTACCGGTTTCTGCTGTATGTGATTCAGTTTCCGTTACCTGACCTGCCGAATCAGTATCATCTGATATCATCTCATCATCAAAGAGATCATCCTCTGCAAGATCGGCATCCACAAGATCATCTTCATCATCAAATTCATCAAACCCGTCATCATCAAGCTCATCGAAATCATCATCCGTCTCGATGTCATCATCCGTCTCGATGTCATCATCTGCGGGCAAGCCGATATCATCATCGTCATCTTCTGTTCCGAACAGAGTCTGCAGCCAGCCGGCCTCACCATCCGGATCATCATCTTCATTCAGGTCGTCATCGTCATCCAGGTCAGGATCATCCGTCATATCGTCTGCATTTTCAAACACATCCCAGTAGTCATCATCGAGTTCGTCATCATCAAACTCATCATCCTCTGCATCATTGAGAGTGGAGCTTACAACGACATCATCTCCCAGTACACTTTCGTCCAGATCCATGACGATACTGTCTTCATCAAATTCATCGTCAAATTCATCATCGAACTCGTCGTCATAGTCATCATCTGTGCGAAGTGACATTTCCGGAGGAGCAATCTCCGAGAAACCGCCGGTCTCACTGAAGAAATCATCATCGGCGGCTTCAGCCACGTTGTTTCCGACCATTGCCAGTGTATCTATCACATCTTCATACTGATAATCTTCTGCCACCATCTCTTCAAGCAGATTGACAATATCATAGATCATCTCATCACTTAACTGCAGATGGTTTTCATCAATAATATCAATGACGGTATTGTAAATATCAACATAATTCGTCAGGCCGCGGCCAAGTACCTCGATCTTCGCACGGTTAATCACATAGGTAGCGGCATCCTGTCCGACGACATTTCCCACGTTGCCCGTGACGACGATCTCTTCTGTAGCGATCTCTTTCTTTCTGTTGTCCAGCTTCTCACCCACAGCGACCTCATAGGCCATCTGCACGCCTGTCAGGGCACCGGTACCGGAAACTTCAAACGGACAGGCGGCGATGACCTCACAGTTCGTCACTCCCGAAGTAGAGAGGGACGCCGCGATCATATTGCCCGTCACCCAGTTCAGATTAGCGGTACGTACCTTGATGCCGCCGGACGTCGTCGGCCGTACATATGCGCAGCTGACTGTCCTGGAACCGATCTGCTCCATCGGCACATAGGTAGAAAGGTGTGCGATCTCATCCTGGATCGTTACATAAATAATCCTGACCTCGTCTCTGTTTACCTTAAAATATTTCAGCATCGTATCCTGCTGTGCCTGGGAAAGATCCGCGCCAAGAGTCACGACACGCATCGCGTCAGCTCTCGCGGGGAGAGATGGCAGAATACTTCCTGCAAGCAAAGAAACAGCCAGAAGTATGCTCTGAGCAAGCTTTCTTATTTTCATCCTTGGTTCCTCCTTTTCTTTTTTTGTTCATAGCTTCG
The DNA here is from genome assembly GCA_017475035.1 of Blautia sp. GTDB lineage: Bacteria > Bacillota > Clostridia > Lachnospirales > Lachnospiraceae > Blautia_A. Next base: position 55,401 of record JAFVGK010000180.1, on the reverse strand, counting down.
CACATGTCTGTGCGAGAGCCTGGAGCTTACAGCTTATGAAGGATCCTGTCTTTCATATCTGTCTGCTTTCCTTTTTTCTGCCGCATCCATCGATACAGAGAAAAACAGATGAATCACCTTCATGCCGCACACGTAAAACCTGCAGTCAGACCATGCCCAAAAAGTACGGCTCTCCGGTTGTCTTCAGTATACTTATAATATATGAAAATCTCGTGAAATACTCAAATAATATTTCCTGTTATTCAGATTTGTACTTTACCCTGTTATCAGACTTTTCATACAGCATTATTCCGGCCTGCAAAGCAATGCCTCCACAACTGTTTTTGCTTCATCCATGGGATAAATCGTCAGGGTTTTTCTTACTTCCTCTGCTACATCCTCCAGATCATCCATATTTTCTCCGGGAATGTAAACCGTCGTAACGCCTGCCCGCTGTGCCGCCATGAGCTTTTCGTTCAGTCCGCCGATCGGCAGCACCTTTCCCCGAAGTGAAACCTCTCCCGTCATAGCCGTATGGGTATCCGCACATCGTCCTGTAACAAGCGAAGCGATCGCTGTTGTGAGCGTAATACCCGCGCTCGGGCCGTCTTTCGGCACCGCTCCGGCAGGAACGTGGATATGAAGGTCGTTTTCCATAAACATGGAAGCCCTGTCCGGGAACATCTCTTTCACAAGGGTAACCGCTATCTGGGCTGACTCCTTCATGACGTCTCCCAGCTGTCCGGTAATAAGAAGCTTTCCGTCTCCTTTGGTAAACGCCGTTTCTATAAACAGGATTTCGCCGCCGGCCTGTGTATATGCGAGCCCTGTCATCACCCCGACTCTCGGCTCATCCATGACTTTCTCATGGTGCAGCCGGTTTCTTCCCAGATACTCCGGCACCCGTTTCTCAGTCAGGGTAACGGATTTCTGTTCTCCTTTCACCAGCTTGACAGCCGCATGCCTGCATAAGATATCAATCTGCTTTTTCAGTCCACGCACACCCGCCTCTGCCGTATATTCGGTAATGATCCTGCGCAGGGCCGCATCCTGAATCCGGAGGTTTTCCTTCTTAATTCCCATTTCCTCCATAGCGCGGATGATCAGATGCTTCTTCGCGATCTGAAACTTTTCTATTTCCGTATATCCGGGAAAGGGAATTGCCTCCATACGATTCAGCAAAGGCTCCGGAATGGTATCCTGAGAATTTGCCGTACACACAAATAGAACATTTGACAGATCATAGGGTACATTCATGTAATGGTCGGTAAAGGTGTAGTTCTGCTCCGGATCCAGTACCTCCAGAAGAGCGCTGGAGGGATCTCCCCGAAAATCATTGCCCAGCTTATCTACCTCATCCAGGACCATGACCGGATTGCTCGCGCCGCTGCGCTTGATTCCTTCCATAATCCTGCCGGGCATTGCTCCGATATAGGTTCTGCGATGTCCCCGGATCTCAGCTTCATCCCGCACGCCTCCCAGACTGATGCGAACATATTTCCGCCCAAGCGCTTTCGCTATACTCTGGCCGATACTCGTTTTTCCTGTACCGGGAGGCCCCACAAAGAGCAGAATGGATCCTGACTGCTTTTTATTCAAAGCCATAACCGCCAGCTGCTGAATAATGCGTTCTTTGACCTTCTTCAAGCCATAATGATCCTCTTCCAGTATCTTTTCCGCCTTTTTAAGGTCAATATCATCAATCTCCTCTGTTTTCCATACCAGGGTCGTTACAAAATCCAGGTAATCATACAGGATGCCATACTCATGACTGTCCTTTCCTTCCTGTTTCATCCGGTTCAGGACTTTCAGGGCTTCTTTTTCAGCCTCTTCGTTCATCCCGGACTCCTGGATCTTTTTTTCATAACGCCGTATATCCGAGATATTTTCCGGATGCAGATCGTCAAGCTGGGTCTGCAGAAAATCTATCTGTTTTTTCAGTGCCGATTCCCGATAGAGCTTTTCATTGGAGTCCTTCTGCGCAATTTCAGCCTCCTCACTCACACGGAAAATCTCCATCAGCTCAAAAAGCGCTTCCTGAATACGGCTGTTTCTTTCTTTGCGGGAGGAAATTTCCAAAAGAGCGTATTTATCCTCCCAGGTAAAATTCAGATAACCGGAAAGGGCACAGATCGCTTCTTCCAGTGTATTCCAGTGATAAATCATCGTCCTGGCCCAGATTCCCCATTGAAAGCCTCTGGCAAACTCCATAAGCTCTTTTTTAATCTTCGCGAAGCTTTCCTTCTCTTCCTCAGGGGTAATGTCCACCTCATCCGGGAAGGGCTCGACTTCTGCCTTCAGCATCCCTTCTTCCTGATGGACAGAAGAGATCTTTACCCGGGAAGTCGCGTGGATCCTGGCGCTGTCATCGTCGTCTATGCTCTCAAGCCTGCCCATGATACCGACAGGGTAAATATCCTCCGGCTGAACCGCCTGTCGGTCGCGGTCCGTTTTCAGCATCAAAAAGAGGACGTCCTGCCCCACATCCTCCGCAGAAAGAGAATGTCCGGGGAAAGTATCTCTCTTAAAGAAAAAGTTTACGCCTGGCAGAAGCAACAGGTCATAAATCGGTATCGTTAACATTTTTTCTCCTTAAGCCATAAACTGGAACGCGCAAAATGCCGCGTAAATGGCAAGCAGGGAAATACCCTGCAGGCGGTACAGCTTTCCTTTCCATAACGCAGGTACCGTCATGATCAGCATGACAATAAACGTCAGAGGAATGTCCAATACAAGAGAAGCATTTCTGCCAAACAATAACTTCTCTGTCGGTATGCTGAACGGGCTCAGTGTGACAGAAACTCCGCAAACCAAAACGAGATTGAAGAGATTTGCTCCGATGACATTACCGACAGACAGAGCGCTGTGTCCCTTGATCAGAGAAGTCACTGCTGTGACAAGCTCCGGCAGCGATGTCCCCAAGGCAACGAAGGTCAGGGCGATAACGGACTCCGGCACGCCCATCCAGGCCGCGATTTTGGTACCGTTATTAACAAGGAGATTTGCCCCGACCGCAATCAAAGCCGCGCCGATGACCAAAAGCGCCACAGCTTTTCCCAGGGACATGGTAATCTCCTCGGCCTTTTCCAGAACCTCTTCTTTCGACGGCGCAGACTGTGAAGCAAACCCCCTGCGCAGTGTCAGAATCATATAGATCAGAAAGATGCCCAGAAGAACCAGACCGATCGGCCGGGAAAAATACCCTGTCAGATATGCATTTCCAGCGTAAAAAATCGCTGCCAGAAAGTAAAAAATGACCGGAAGAATCAGCTCGGAGGCAGCCACGATACCCGGGCGGACTGCCATGGTAATGGCAGAAATCAGAGCCGTATTACAGATAATCGAGCCAATCGCGTTGCCATAGGCAATCTCTCCATGATGGCTGACCGCCGAGGTTGCGGAAACCAGAACCTCCGGCAGGGTTGTGCCGATGGACACGATTGTCGCTCCGATAATCAGCTCAGGGACATGATATCGATGAGCAATAGCAGATGCGCCGTCCACAAACCAGTCGCCGCCCTTGATGAGTAAAACCAAACCCAGAATAAACAATAATACAGGTACAATCATAATTCGTAGTTCCTCCAATAATTATTTTTTATGCCCGCTCCTGAATCGTGGCAAGATACAGCTTATGTTCACTGCTTGAGAAAAGCAGGAATATCCGTGCCTCAACTTCAATCTCGTTTCCATCAGCCCGATACAGCTTAACATTTCCCTTTGAACCTTCCAAAGGATGAACATCCGCCCCATGGAAGATGCCCATAATCCTGTCTAATTCTCTCTCCTGGTACCTTTCGGAATAATGCTCCGCCTTTTCACTTTCATCTAAAGAAAGACCGGTCAGCTCCGTAAACTGATCATTCACCTGAACCAGTGAAAAATGTCCGTCAGCTTCCCGGTAAACGGCAGCGGCGCCGATGATATTATCGAGCAGGGTATCACTTACCATGCCTTCCTGGATCATATTGCGGAAACAAAGATGATTCGTCATCAGCTTGTCGCCGCGTTTCGGTGAACGGCCGACATTATCCGGGATCCTGAGAAGTTTTTCAAACTGTTCGACCGGCATCGGCCGGTAGAAAAGAAACCCCTGGGCATAATTGTCTCCCATGGCTATCAGATTGTCTCTCTGCTCTGTCGTCTCAACACCCTCCGTAACAACCATCATACCGATCATGTGAGCCATGGTAATCACTGCCTCCACGATACTCACGGCGCGATTATCCTGCGCCTTTTTGCTCATAAACCGGACGTCTGTTTTTAATACGTCCAGATCCATGGTATGAAGCATGGAAAGCGAGGAGGAGCCGCTGCCAAAGTCGTCCATCAGGATACGAAAGCCGGCGTCATGCAGTTTATTTACCGCTTCGAGAATACTTTCCGTATTATCCGTGAAAGCGCTCTCCGTTATCTCAACGCCAAGATATTCCGGCTTCAGATCGTATTTATTTAATAATCCGATAAAATGATCCGCAATATCCGTGAAATAAAAATCCATCCGGGAAACATTTACCGAACAGGGCACCGGTGAGATTCCCCTCTCAATCAGGCTCTTCAGCCACTTGACGACGGACTCCCACACGAAACAGTCCACTTCAAAAATGTAGCCGGTTTTTTCAAGCAGGGGGATAAATCTGGATGGAGAAATCATCTCCCTGCCTTTCCGCCAGCGCACCAACGCTTCCGCACCGATAATTTTTCCTGTTTTTTCATGAACCTGAGGCTGCAGGTAGAAAGTAAACTCCCCATCCTGAAGGCCTCTTCTGAGATCCATCAGCAGCAGCTTGTCTTCTTTCAGATGTTCAAAATGCCCTGCTTCATAGAAGCGAAAATGCTCCATATAGCTGCCCTTAATCTCTGCAAGCGCGGTGAGAGCCCGGTCATACATCGTGATCATCGTCTCTTCCCGGTTATAGGAGAGATAGATGCCTATCGCGGGCATAAATCCGTCCGCATATTTCATTTCCCTGAATCTCTCTTCCATGAAGTCTTTCAGCTTCAGGGTGTCTTCATACGGGATGGGCAGCATCAGACAGAAATTGTCTCCGCCAAGGTACCCTGCAATCCCATGATACAAGTCGGCCTGCTCCTTGAGGGAGTCCGCAATATCCTCCAGGATCCTGTTGCCGGCACGCCTTCCAAAGATGTCATTGTAGAGCTTAAAATAATTGATATCAAGGACCCCTGTCATCACGGGCTGGTCAAAGATTTCTGCAAGAAAAAGTTCTGCAAGGCGGAAAAAATCATCTCCTCGAGGCAGTGTGATATTTGCATGCTCATACTTTTCTTTTTGCAGAACTTTTGCCTTCTCATGATACCTGGCGTGATTTTTCAGCAGTTTCTTTTTCTCTTCGAAAACCAGCAGGTGCGTCATACGGATCAGAGAATCAAAATTCGCATCACAGTAAGGCTTCCATAAATGTCCTATGGCTACCAGGAGATCGCTTTCAGCAAATAAATGCCGGATCATGCTCAGTGTCCTGTCAAAATCCTGCTCCTTCTTTGATGTCACAACAACCAGAAACTCATCTACGCCGACCCTGAATACTTCACTTTCCTCATAGACATCCCTCAGGACTCTCCCTGCATGCAAAAGCTTCTGTTCATCCTGTAGATGCTCCGGCCGGTTATCCTCTACCTCCCAGCCTACCACTTCGCAATAAATAATACCGATGGAGACTTTGGGGTCAAGCTCCTCCAGGTGTTCCTGAAGGCTCATACGGTTGCCTGTTCCTGTAAGGCGGTCCTTAAATCCGATCTTCTCCAGTCGATGGATAAGCTGATCAGAATAGACCAGGGAAGAAAGGATATACCGCATCCCCGGAAGGACGATTTCCGTCTCATCCAGCATCTCTTTATCAGGGTTTTCCAGAACGAAAAAGCCAAGCTCTCCTCCGTGGAAGGCAAGCTTGGATATGATGACTGATTCCACATCCTGCCGGGAAAAGAAGTCATAGGTATCCGGATCCGTCCTTCGTATCATCTCAAGAGAAGGAATCCTTATGATCTCATCCTGTTCCAGCCTTTTTTTCCAGGAATGAAAGCCTTCGATCCTGAACCCCTGTAAAAGCCCTTGTTCCTTCTGCATCCCCTGGCGGCACCATTCATGGGTATTATCAATCGTTCCATCTATATTATACTCAAAGACAGCGATCCGGTCACAGGAAAGCTCTTCCCCGAGACAAGCCAGAAGATCGTACAGAGTCTCCTTCGTTGCCGTGTGGGCAAAAGCTTTCTCAAAAGCCCGATTTAGTGCAGTCATTTTCCCCATAGGATATTCTCCCTTTTATCTTCCTATAAGCTATTTCACTTTCTTATCTTTATAGTTTACACTACTTGAAGAATTTGTGCAACAAATGATTTCGTTTCTTCATAGCAGGACTTTCGCTTCACAGCTGTATAGGACTTTACATTTTCTGAATAAATGTCTATACTACACTGGAGAAATGGATATCTTACAGCAAAATCGTCATCCCGACGGTATGTCGGTTTACAAGTATCATTGTAAGAGAAGGAGAATGGATATGGATCGTTTTTTCAATATGGACAACAAATTTTTCACTGCTATGAACCGGATCGCCGATTTGATCATACTGAATCTTTTATGCCTGGTTTTATGCATTCCTGTCATTACGATCGGTCCCGCGCTTACGGCTTTATTTTATATGACCCTGAAAATGGTCCGCAATGAAGAGTCCTATATTGTTCGAGGCTTCTTTCATTCTTTTAAAGAAAATTTCAGGCAGGGGCTGGTGATCAATCTTATTATGCTGGCGGCAGGCGGTCTTCTCTGGCTTGATTTTTCTCTTGTAAACCAGATGGAGGGGACCACTGCCATCGTGATGTACTTTTTATTGATGATTGTCCTTATGCTTTATCTGATGGTCTTTACTTATATATACCCGGTATTGGCCAAATTCGTAAATACGATAAAGGGAACCTTTACGAATGCTTTCCTTATGTCGATCCGGCATCTGCCTTATACATTGCTGATGATTCTTGCCACAGTGGTTCCCATCGTGGCGATCTATTTTGCTTCCGGACAGCTGCAGGGGATTCTGACGCCATTGTATCTGTTGCTGGCGATTTCTTCTGTGGCTTATGTGAACTCTCATTTTCTTGTTAAAATATTTGATCAGTATATCCCTAAAGAAGAAGGGGAAGAAGACCTGACCGAAATGGGTCAGCTCAATTTTGAATCATTGGACGAGAATACAGACAATACTTCCGGAGGAGTAAATGAAGAAAGCAAGGCGCAGGCGTGATAATCCGGTCCCGGGAGGATCAAAAGAAAAAATGCAGAAAGACCTGTCTGACAAAAGTACGTGTATGGCTGCCGGAACTCAGAAGGATACCCCTGCTGTAGATGACGAGAATGAGCCCTATATTCCTCCTCAGACACAGGTCATGATGAAATATAAGCTGTGTGTCCTGTATATGCTGGATCAGCTGGACAAGCCGGCTTCTGTTTCGCAGCTTTGTGATGTTCTGCTGGAGAAAATATTCGGGAATTTTTTCCATCTGCAGCAGGCTGTGGCGGAAATGGAAAGAGATGGTTTCCTCCTGACGGAAAAGGCGGAGAAAACGCTTACTTATCAGATCACGGAGGATGGCAGAGATACTTTGAGCAGTCTTTTGTCTGAGCTTTCCCTTGACCTGAGGCGTACGATTGTGAAGCGGATGGAAGAGCTTCGCCTTCCTTCCCAAAAGCCTTATCGGACTGTTACGCGATATGATGATAGTGTTACAACCGGAAAAAGGGTTCATTGCGTTTTGCTGGAAGGAAGCATGACCGTCATGGATCTGAAGTTTGAAGTGCCCAGCGAAGAAGCCGCAAAGGCGATCTGTGACTCCTGGGCACTGCGGTGGCAGAATGTTTATGATATTCTGATGGAGGAATTGCTTAGATAAGGGCTGTTGCAAAATCGATAACAGTTTCCTTGTGACGGTGTAAAAAAAAGAGCATCTGAAAACAGATGCTCTTTTTTTATCGCCGATGCAGCGTAGTATGCGTAGTGTATTACATCTGCCGGTGAACGGCGCCTATGTAAAGAGAATACTTATTCTGAAACTGGTTTCATCCCGGATAATTTCATGATTTCCTCTACGCACCGGTCATATCCAAGCCGCCCTGTGTCGAGACAAAGGTCATATTGTGTCACGTCTGTCCATTCATGACCGGTATAATGGCGGCAAAAATCTTCTTTTCTCTTATCGTCTTTCCGCAAAAACCTTTCCAGTTCTTTTTCGCTCATGGACAGCTTTTTGGATGCCCATTCCATGCGGACAGCCCAGTCTGCATGGATAAAGACCCGCAGGACATTCGGATAGTCTTTCAGAAGAAAGTTGGCGCATCTGCCGATAATGACACAGGATTCGGTCTCAGCCAGATGGCGGATGACTCTTGCCTGATAATTGAACAGATTGTCATCCGAGATAAAATCCCTGCTCGGCGGCGGAATCAGCGCTCCTGAGCCATAACTGCCTGACCGTGAAAAAAAACCCGGTTTTGTTCCGGTATGTTCGTCCACCCGGCCAAAGAGGGCTTCGTTAATACCGCTGTCCTCTGAGGCCATGCGAATGATGTCCTTGTCATAATAGCCAATGCCCAGCCTCTTTGAGAGTATTTCACCGATCGACCTCCCGCCGCTGCCATATTGCCTGGCAATTGTAATGCAATTATAGGTCATGCTGACGCCCCCTTTCTGAATCTTACTCGCCCAGATAAGCCTTTTGAACCGCCTCATCATGCAGCAGGTCATCTGCCTTGCCGGTCATGGAAATCGTGCCGGTCTCAAGTACATATGCCCGGTCTGCGATGGAAAGTGCTTTCCTTGCGTTCTGCTCCACCAGAAGAACTGTAGTGCCGCTTTCTGATACACTGCGGATGATGTCAAAGATTTCATTTACGAAAATCGGAGAAAGTCCCATGGATGGTTCATCCATCAGGATGATCTTTGGTTTGCTCATCAGCGCCCGCCCCATAGCCAGCATCTGCTGTTCCCCGCCGGAGAGCGTGCCGGCAATCTGATTCTGTCTTTCCTCAAGTCTTGGGAAACGCCGGAAAACCTTTCTCAGAGTGTCGGCTATTTCGGCTTTATCGGATCTTGTAAAGGCACCCATGCGAAGATTCTGCAGAACCGTCATATTTGCAAAGACTCTGCGGCCTTCCGGGACATGAGCCATACCCATCGCCACAATCTTATGGGCTCCGACGTGAGTGATGTCTTCTCCGTCATAAAGGATCTGCCCTTCCTTCGGCCTGAGCAGACCCGTGACGGTATGCAGTGTCGTCGTCTTGCCGGCGCCATTGGCACCGATCAGGGCAACAACCTCCCCTTCCTCCACGGAAAAGGAGAGCCCTTTCAGTGCCTGGATAACGCCATAGTAGACTTTAATATCTTTTACTTCCAGTAACGCCATTCCCTCGCCTCCCTCTCTTTACTCTCCCAGGTATGCCTTGATCACTTCCGGATCATGCAGTACCTCGGCAGTTTCCCCTTGTGCGAGGATGCGTCCGAAATTCAGCACCGTCAGCCTTTCACAGATACCGGAAACCAGTTTCATATCGTGCTCGATCAGAAGAACCGTGATATCAAATTCTGATAATACGAACCGAATCGTCTCCATGAGCTCCGCAGTTTCATTGGGGTTCATGCCTGCTGCCGGTTCATCCAGTAAAAGGAGTTTCGGCTTTGTAGCCAATGCTCTCGCGATTTCCAGCTTTCTCTGCTGCCCGTAAGGCAGATTTGAGGCCAGGGTAAACGCATTCTGATCCAGACCGAAAACGGAAAGAAGCCTCATGGCCTCTTCGTCCATTTCCTTCTCCTTCGTCCAATAGGACGGAAGCCGGAGAATTCCCGACAGGGTAGAATAAGCATGACGATTGTGAAGACCGACCTTAACATTATCGATAACGGGAAGCTGATGGAACAGGCGGATATTCTGGAACGTACGGGCAATTCCTGCTTTGTTGATATCAATCGTCCGTCTTCCGGTAATGTCCTTTCCGTCGAGAAAAATCTTCCCTTCATTCGGCTTATATACGCCGGTCAGAAGGTTAAAAACGGTGGTTTTTCCGGCTCCGTTCGGTCCGATGAGACCGTAAAGCTCGCCTTTTTCTATGGACACATTAAAATCATCCACAGCCGCAAGGCCGCCGAATGAGATACTCAGGTGGTTGACTTCAAGCATCGTTCCCATAACCGTCATTCACCCCCTTTTGTTTTCCGGCGGAAAAATCTGCCAAAGTGACGCTCTCTCCACTCCAGGAACTTCGGCGACCAGTTAAAGAGCATCATGACAATCAGAACAACGGAATAAATCAGCATACGATATTTATCCGTCCCACGCAGCATCTCCGGAAGCGCATAAAGAACCACAGCCGCGATCACAGAGCCACGGATATTTCCGATGCCGCCCAGTACCACAAAAACCAGGGCAAGAATGGAAGTATTATAATCAAATTTCTTTGCCTGCAGCGTGGCAAGGTTATGGGCATAAAGAGTACCGGCAGCTCCCGCCATGGCTGCGGAAAGAGTAAACGCCATCAGCTTGAAGCTTGTTACGTTTAAACCGACGGATTCGGCAGCGATACGGTTATCCCTGATCGCCATGATCGCGCGACCGCTGCGCGAATCAATCAGATTCTGCACAATAAAAAGCACTACCAGTATCAGGATCACTCCCGCTGCAAAGCTGGCATCCTTGGGCGTGCCTGTTATGCCCATGGGGCCGGATACGATTACCTTTCCTGTCGGCTCCATACCCAGGGAAAACTGATCCTTCACAGACATGTGAAAACCGGCAGAATCCCTGCCGATGTAAAAGATATTCATGACATTCTTGATTATCTCACCAAACGCCAGCGTCACAATAGCCAGGTAATCTCCCTTCAGTCTCAGAACAGGAATTCCGATCAGAAGGCCAAACAGAGCAGCCACGAGTGCGCCTATCACTATGGCCAGGGCAAACCGGAGCGGAGCTATGGTCAGGCTTTCCTGCATGCATTTAGAGAAAAAAGCTCCGGAAAAAGCTCCGACACACATAAAACCGGCATGACCAAGGCTTAATTCACCTGAAATACCTACAACAAGATTTAAGGATACAGCCAGGACAACATAAACACAGATCGGTACCAGCAAGCCTTTCATTAAACTGGACAGCCTGCCTGAATTTAACATGGACTGTACGACCAGAAAAGCAGCTATGATGATGCCATAGGTGATGAGAGCATTTCTTCTTTTCTTTGTTTTCATCTCGCCACCTTACACTTTCTCTTGTATTTTTTTGCCCAGAAGACCTGCAGGCCTTGCAAGCAATACACTGATCAACACGCCGAACACGATTGCATCCGACAGCTGGGTGGAAATATAGCCTTTTGCCAGAATTTCAATCACACCTAACATGATGCCGCCCAGAAAAGCTCCCGGAATCGATCCGATGCCGCCAAAAACTGCCGCGACGAACGCTTTGATCCCAGGCATCGCCCCGGTATAGGGCGACAGGGAAGGATAAGACGAGCAAAGGAGCACTCCCGCAATTGCAGCCAGTCCCGAACCAATGGCAAAGGTAAGGGCAATCGTTCCGTTGACGTTAATACCCATCAGCTGTGCTGCGCCTTTATCCTCAGAAACTGCCAGCATCGCCTGACCCATCTTGGAACGGCTGATAAACGTCGTCAGGGCAATCATGATGATAATACAGGTCACGATTGTAGTAATGGCTTCCCCGCTGATATAAAGCGCACCGTCTGCCAGACGAAGAGAAGGAACCGGAACGAGGGACTGAAAGCTCTTTGGATTTGAGCCGAAAATCAGAAGAATAATATTTTGCAGGAAGTAACTCACGCCTATCGCCGTAATCAGCACTGCCAAAGGAGACGCCGCTTCCAGCAAAGGGCGGTAGGCGATCGTCTCAATCACAACTCCCAGCACCGTGCATACCACAATCGCTATGAGAATCGAAGGCAGCGGCCCTAATCCTTTCGTCATCGAACAGGTAAACGCGACGTAACCTCCGACCATGATGACATCTCCATGGGCAAAATTCAGCATCTTTGCGATGCCGTAGACCATCGTGTACCCCAATGCGATTATGGCATATACGCTACCGAGACTGATGCCATTAATCAGATAGGATAAAAAACTCATAAGTCACCTCATTATCCATTGAAGCGGAGGCATGGAACATGCCCCCGCCACATTGTTTTTTGTATGCAGGCTGAACGATATCTTTATGGATATCAGAAATCAGCTCTTTATTGAACCATTATTTTTAATCTATAAGTTTCTGCAATTAATTACATAAACTCATAAACGCCGTCTTTGATGATGACAGCGATCGGATCCTTGGTGGGCTCACCTTCAGCTGTCCAGGTAATTTCGCCGGTGATGCCTGTAAAGGTAATCTCGGTCATGGCAGTCTTCATAGCGTCGCAGATCTCGCTCGGATCCATATCCGGGGTCACGCCTGCCTGCTCAGCAGCCTGCTTCATGATATAGATCCCGTCATAAGCGTCTGCCGCAAACTGGTTCGGGATATCACCGTAAAGCTCTACGTATTTCGCAACAAAGTTCTGGGTCAGCTCATCCTCAGCAGTCGCGGAGAACGGGGTAAGAAGCATCAGATTCTCTGCCAGGGAGGTATCGAAGCCTTCTACAGAAAGGATGCCGTCCATGCCGTCTACGCCAAACCATGCGGCTTCAAAGCCCATATCATGTGCCTGCTTCAGAACGATGGTCGCCTCGTTATAATAGAACGGGATGAACACAAGCTGGCAGCCGGAATCTTTAAGAGTCTGAAGCTGTGCGGAGAAATCAGTCTTGGAATCAGCCGTAAAGGATGTCTCAGCAACGATCTCGAACGGCTGTCCTTCTGCCTCTGCGCGGAAGGTAGCATAGATACCGGAAGAATAGACATCGGAGCTGTCATAGAGAACGCCGACGGTCTCTGCAAGACCATGCTCGCCAATATAACGGGCCGCCTCAGTACCCTGTGCCGGGTCGGAGAAGCATACACGGAAAGCGTTGTCGCCAGCGGTGATGCAGTCTACTGCCGTGCCTGACGGTGTCAGAAGGAACATATTGTCACTGGCTGCCTCAGCCTCAACCGCGATACACGGAGCAGATGTAACCGTGCCGAGCAGGAGCTGCATGCCCCAGTCCTTCAGGGTGTTGTATGCATTTACAGACTTTTCCGCGTCATGCTCATCATCCTGTGGATTGTACTCTACGGTGAAGCCCGCGATACCACCTGCTTCATTTACCTCATCAACAGCGATCTTTGCCGCATTGGCTACAGCGCTGCCGTAAATAGCAGCCCCGCCGGTCAGCGGTCCGATCATACCGATCTTAAAGGTATCATCGGCAAATGCCGTGACAGGAAGAAGTGCAGAGGCAGCCAGAGCTACAGCTGCGGTAAGGCTAAGTACCTTTTTGAAGTTTTTCATCGTTTTCCCTCCTTACAAAAATGATGGCAGAAATATCCGCAAAAGAAAGCCTGCTGCTCAAAAGCGAGTCAGCCGGCCTGGGCATTTTTGTATACTCTGCCTGATAATACGAACGTAAGTATAACATCTAAAGGATGGGTTTTCAAGGTTTTTTGTAGCCATCGTCTATTTGTTTTCTTGCCCGGATCGCGGTATCCTCAAGATTATGATCATGATCTTTTACACTGAACACTTTAAATTCCAGGATGTAAGCAAAGGGATGTTTCGTTTTGAAAAGATCTGACCTTCCTGCAAAAAGGGGAGAGAAAAAACAATAGAGCATATCAATTGTCAAGGTTTTTCCAAATCTTCTCGGCCTTGTAATCAAGGTTATATCATCATTCTTTTGATACCATTCCCGAATAAAATCTGTCTTATCTAAATAAATTGATTGTTTTTTCGTATTTTTTCGAATTCCTGAATTCCCAGTCCTACTGTCCGCATTTTTATCTCCATGTGCTTTTGTCTTTAAATTTGTCCGCTCCGCTTTTGTATTCTGTCAGAGTGCAGAGCGAAAAAACCTATACGAAAGAAGATAGTTTAAGTATACCGTTCACCGGATTCTTTATCAAGAGCGACTTTGTATGGTCATCTTTTGTTACTTCTCATCCTTACCATTTTCCTCTCGCTGTTGCTTCGCGACAATAAGCAAACAACTCCGCCTCAGCCATAAAAAAAGCAGCCGGTGTCTCTTTTACACCTGCTGCTTTTTTTATCATTCTCTCAATACTCGCCTTGGCCTTCTGCAAATATTTATGCAACTGCCTTCTTTGCGATCTCAGCCAGAGCTGCGAAGCCCTCTGCATCGTTGACAGCCATGTCAGCGAGCATCTTGCGGTTGATCTCGATACCGGAAACCTTCAGGCCATACATCAGCTTGCTGTAGGAAATGCCATTGATCCTTGCCGCCGCATTGATACGGGTAATCCACAGCTTACGGAAGTCACGCTTTCTCTGCTTTCTGCCTGCGTAGGATGATGCGAGTGCGCGCATAACGGACTGCTTCGCGATCCTGTACTGCTTTGACCTTGCTCCTCTATAGCCCTTTGCGAGCTTCAATACACGATTGTGTTTTTTCTTTGCGTTCAAACCGCCTTTAATTCTTGCCATTTTTTATCCCTCCTGTATATCGTCGATCTTATTCATCAAAGATAAGGCATAGCCTTCTTCATGTTCTTTACGTTTGTCTGATCGACGACCGTATCTTTTCTCAGGTTTCTCTTTCTCTTCTGAGATTTCTTGGTCAGGATATGGCTCTTGTACGCTTTATTGCGAACCAGCTTACCGGAACCGGTAACTTTGAAACGCTTCGCTGCTGATCTGCAGGTCTTCATCTTAGGCATAGTGTATTCCTCCTTTATCTACGTGTTTCTCACCGTTTCTCAGACAAGAACATGGTCATGCTCCTGCCCTCTACCTTGGGCGGCTTCTCTACGACGGCAATATCCGAAAGCTGCTGGGCAAAATCATCCAGGACATGCTTGCTGCTGGCCATATGTGCCATCTCTCTGCCGCGGAAGCGCAAGGTCACCTTCACGCGGTCGCCTTTTGTCAGAAACTTCCTCGCCGCGCTTGCTTTTGTCATCAGGTCATTGGTATCGATGTTTGGCGACAGACGGACTTCTTTAATCTCTATCGTCCGCTGCTTCTTTTTGGCCTCTTTTTCTTTTCTCGCAAGCTCATAACGGTATTTGCCATAATCAATAATCTTACACACGGGCGGCTTTGCCTGAGGTGCAATCTTCACCAGATCCAATCCGGCTTCCTGTGCCTTCTGCAATGCCTCTCTGGAAGAAACGATACCGAGCTGCGCTCCGTCTGAGCCAACCAGGCGCACTTCCCTGTCCCTAATCTGCTCATTAATCATTAAATTGCTAATTGTCTTTTACCTCCATACCTGAATCTGTGGCAGCCGCCGGACTGTCCCGGCCGGCTCGGATGCGTATCGATGATGATCAACCTGCCACCGCCTGGTGAAACTGCTTGGATGCCTCTCCCTGGTGCACCCAATCCCCGACCCATCCGTCCATGGCATCATGGAAAATCTGTGAAACGGCAAAAAAATAGTGCAGACAAAGCCCGCACACATACATAGAGACCCCCATTAAAAAGGGAGTTGACATAGTATAAACCATAGTCACACGGAGTGCTATGGTGAGAGCGGAACTCTGCTTTCTTTACCTGTGCTACAATACCATAAAGCAGTATGCGTGTCAAGTGGTCTTTCAAATATTTTTTTAGAGCTTCACTGCTTAAAGGAATCCTGATCTGTATCCTCTGTATCATATTATTGAAGGAGCTATGGCCGGGGCAGTGAAAGGTTAAGACAGAAATTTAATCAGGCCTTCTATATTTTACGCAAATTCCTCTGGGCAAAATGCTAAAAAGCATTCTTGTTTCTCCCATTTTTCTTTCGCTTTTCCCTCTTTCCAAAGAAGGAAACCTGTGATATAATATCCGTTAAACATTAAGAATATATTATGTATTCGTGACAAAACATTTATTCCATCTGTTTTGCTGCGTTATATGCTATGTTTACAATCTATGAAAGGAGTTTAAGGAGTTTTCATTATGCGAAAGGTTGGTTCCTTCTGCCTGCATTATCGTCGTGGCGGTATTATTCTGCTTTATATGATCATATACTGTATCCTTTTCAGTATGCTGGAGTCCCGGCAGGTTTATGAATATCATGTTGTTCATATGCCGCTGGATGACATGATCCCATTCTGTGGGGCATTTATCATCCCGTATATGCTGTGGTTCCCATATATTCTGGTTACCGTGTTGTTTATTCTTTTTGCGGAAACCAAGGGTGAATATTATCGTCTGATTTCAAATCTGATGATCGGCATGAGCATTTTTCTTGTGGTATCCTATGTATACCCGAATATGCAGGAGTTAAGACCTCTCGTTCTCGATGACACAAGCGTTTTCACTCCCATCGTCAGATGGCTCTACGCCACCGATACTCCGACGAACGTCCTTCCGAGCATCCATGTATTTAATTCTCTGGCCTGTCATATGGCGATAGCCCACAGCATGCAGTTGAAAAAATACCCGGTTATATCCGTCAGTTCTCTGGTTTTGTGCATTACCATCATTTTAGCGACGATGTTCTTAAAGCAGCATTCCGTAATCGATGTCGCTCTCGGATCAGCTATGGCTATGCTTGGATATGTGATTTTCTATACACCGCAGGAAGTCAAAGTCGGACAGCTTGCATACGCCGAGGGAGGAAAATCCCTGCCTCGCAGATAAGAGGATATAAAAACATAACAGCTAAGGTAAAAAGCCTGTATCCCATGCCTGGCGTCTTGCGTGGGATATAGGCTTTTTGTTCCTTTTCAGTTAAATCCATATATCTTTTGTGTAATCTTATAAACGATAACCGCAATGAATCTTCCCACACTCCCGGGCAGATTTATAATAAAACCGGTCAGACTGCAGCGAAACGCCCGGTATAAGGAAGGATTGGTTTCTTTTATGTATTGCCACAGCTGTTTTTTCTTCTCCAGTGCATCTTCTGTCCCGGACCGGATCAGCATGATGGAGGAAACCGTTGTAATAATATTAGCATAGCTGATCATGTACTTCTTTAAATGCTTATCCGAATAATCATGCTCCCCGTAGGCTTCTATCATCCGGCGATTCACCTTCAGCTGTTGTTCAATTCTTCGAATCATCACACTTTCATGGACGGACTGATCTTCTCTTCCGATAAAATAGTGATAAAAATCCACATCCACATAATACATCTTTTTCACATAAGGAAGTGGTTCATATGCGAACAGATTATCCACATAGAAGGTATGGGCGGGAAGATGAAGCCCACAGTCAAGCAGCAGCTGTCTGCGATAAATCAGCGTATGCATCAGCAGATATTTCCCTGCAGGCAGCCTCCGGGTCTCCTCCCAGCCAAACACCTGATTTTTCGGGAAGGATTTTCGGAACTGCATAACCTTCTTTCTTACAGCCCCCTGTTTATCATAGATGTAATTACTTATTACCAGATCCAGCTGATCAGCCTCTTCCTGATGCTGCCTAAGCGTATTCAGAATTTCCTGATACGCTTCCTCTCCTACCCAGTCATCACTGTCCACAACCTTAAAATATAAGCCTGTGGCGTTGGCAATTCCTGTATTGACCGCTTCTCCATGCCCTCCGTTCTCCTGATGAATGGCACGTATGATCGTCGGATGCTCTGCGGCAAGTCGATCCGCAATCTCAGCAGTATGATCCTTTGATCCGTCATCGACAATGAGAATCTCAACTTCTTCTCCACCCGGGAGCAGGGAGTGAATACACTTTTCCATATAATCCTGGGAATTATAACAAGGTACTGCAATACTCAATAATTTCATCTATGATAACCTCCTGTAACTGCACCTGATTTCGTAAATCTTTCTGTGAAAATAATTGGATTCCGAACAGCTCCACGGCGAAGCGATTCGCAGAATCAGGCTTTTGTCGATGTAATCATTTAATAAATCATATCTTTATATGCCCGAAATGCCGACGGTATCGCATATTCTTCTTTTTTCATACGAACCAGGGCAGGCACTTCTTTGTTTTCTATGCCCTCCAATGTTCCCACACGAATACGATACGCTTTCATCCTCCATTCCAGGTGCGTGAACACATGTCGGGACGCGGGCAATGCTTCTATTTCAATCGGGTGAAGCCCCGCGCGTTCTGCCCAGGCCTGAACCTCCTGCTCCGACAAATGCCCCGGGATGTTGACCGGTTCATACAGTCCGGCCAAAACGACACCTGGCGGGCGTTTCCTCACTGCAGTGCCTTCTTCATCCTGAAGAATCAGGATTGTGCGGTCTTCTTTTTCCCGCTCCTTTGCAGCCGTTTTGCCCGGATACAAAGATACGGTATCATGAAGAAAGGCAAGGCACTGTCTTCTCAATGGACATTCCCCGCATTTAGGCAAGCCGTTCGGTACGCAGATCAAAGCTCCGAGTTCCATCATCGCCTGATTAAAATCTCCCGGAGCCTCCGCCGGCATCATTTCTTCTAATTCTTTTTCAACCTCTCGTTTTACTGCCGCTTTTCTGATATCCGCAGGGTTTTCCGTCAACCGCATGAAAACGCGCAATACATTCCCGTCCACGCAGGCAGCCTTTTCTCCGTAAGCAATCGAAGCAATCGCCGCAGCCGTATATCTGCCAATTCCTTTCAGCTTCAGCAAAGCATCAAAGGAATCAGGAATTACACCATGATATTCTGTGGTGATCGTTTTTGCCGCCTCCTGCATATTTTTCACCCGGCTGTAATATCCCAATCCCTCCCAGAGCTTTAAAAGCCGGTCAGGGTCGCAATCAGCCAGCGCAAATACATCCGGCAGCTCCTCCACAAACCGTAAAAAATACGGCTTTACAGCTTCTACCCGGGTCTGCTGCAGCATGATTTCAGAAACCCAGGTGTAATACGCCTGATGCTGGCCGCGCCAGGGCAGGCTTCGCTTATTCCGGTGATACCATTCGATCAGTAAAGGCGCAAAAGATTTCATATCTGTCCGTTATTTCTTTCCTTGCAATTTCAAAGAATCCTGCTATACTTTTTATATTTATAGAAGAAAGGAACTTTATCCATGGACGGCATTATCTTTGATATCGACGGAACGCTCTGGAACACCACTCCTGTTGTGGCTGATGCCTGGACGCATTACCTGAAAGACGAGGAGAAACTTGACATCACCATCACTGCCGAAGATCTGACACATCTGTTCGGACAGCTTTTACCGGATATCGCAAAACAGATCTTTCCTGACAAATCTGAAAAGGAACAGCTTCGGTTGATTGATCTTTGCTGCCAAAGAGAGCACGAAGCAATCCTTGCAACGGATCAGAAGCTGTTATACGACGGGATTCCTTTTGTTTTCCGGGAGCTTTCCAAAGAATATCCTCTGTTTATCGTCAGCAATTGCGAAGCAGGCTATATTGAGGTTTTTTTAAAGAAAACCGGGCTGTCCTCCTTTGTCACGGATCATCTTTGCCCCGGTGATACCGGATTTGCAAAGGCTTCCAACATCAGGGAGATCGTCACGCGACATCATTTAACCGCACCCGTGTATGTAGGTGATACACACGGTGACTATCTGGCATGCCAGGAGGCCGGTGTATCTTTTATACATGCCGCATATGGATTTGGAGAGGTACCGGAAGCGCTTCACCATATCCATGAACCTGCGGAACTGATCCAGCTGATAAAGGAGCCCGACTGATCAAGGTTCCGAACCTCAATGATCAAAAGCCGCCTGCACGGGCAAAAACTGATTCTGCGAAACGCTTCGCAATGGAATTGCTTTCGGCTGAATCAAAATGATACAATCTCAGAAAAAGGTTCACAGGTATGATGCCCGCGGAAATCCTGATGGTTTTTCCGTATACCTGTGAACCTTTTTGTACATCTTAGCCGGTCATTCAAGCATTCAAGACATAAAGCCTTATTTTGCAGCAAGCTCAGATAGCCGCTTAATAGAAACAGACGATCGGCACATCGTAGCCGATGATATTGTAAAGCTCTGCCGCAGCATAAGAAGGAAGATTGATACAGCCATGGGAGCCGCCTCCCATATACCGGTCCCCGCCAAAGTAAGGCTGCCAGGGAGCATCATGGAAACCTACGCCTCCGTTAAAAGGCATCCAGTATTCCACTTCCGTCTCATATTCATATTTCCCGTTTTCATCCTGTTCTCCGCGAAGGACAGCGGGGCTTTGTTTACCGTACAGATAATAGACTCCCTCCGGCGTAGCGCGTCCTTCTTTTGTGACATCCCCTGAGACAAAATCGGAATCAAAAATAATATAGCCGTTCTGGTAATAATACATATGCTGATTTCCCATATCTACTTCGATATAGGTATCTCCAAGGTCATTAAACCCATAGGAATTACCACGCATCGCATATTCAGGCTCTCTGGTTACCACTGCTCCGCCCGCAATATCAGCTGCAAGGTGCTCCGCTTCCGCTACCTGATCGATCTGCCAGCCGAAAACATAACTGTACACATATACCAGACGACCGTCCGAAGCGTAAAACGGGCGGGTGGTACCGACGGTATCATGTTCTGCTGCAAGGTTCCCTACAAAGTCGTAGACATGCCCCATAAAAATACCGGGATCCTGAATAATACGTCCGTTTTCATCCACTTCCAGCCAATCCGTAAGCTGATCACCGTTTAAGGTCACCCTGTCATCCCCAAAAGTATATGTAATACTGGCGTTCGCATAATTATTATATGCGTTCAGCATACCTATGATCTCAGGGCTGTCTCCGGTCAGCTGCGCTGCTTCATATGCCCCGGCCTGATCCAGATCAATGGAAGCTTCCCCTTCTTCAATCGCTTCATCCAAAGCATAAAAGGCTTCTTTTAAGTTCAGATCGCTGCCCTCCGTCTCGGGAACGATCGCAAACTCATCATTTACCCGTGTGATATATGCGTTTACCGGAGGAACCTGATTTTCTTCCTGCGCACATGCAAGACTGCTTAATTGTGTGCGCAATAGTTTTTTATTATAACTGACGTTTTCTTCCACCGTATAACTGGTCCGATCAAAAAAGCCGCGGATCCATTCATATGGTTTTTGTCTTTGCAAAAGCTTCAATATCTCGCCATCCGACAGATAGCAATAATCAATCGCGCTTCCCTGAATCGTTTGCGTTTCCTGATTTCTCGACGCCACGGAAATGGAATAATCATCGAATCTTTTTGCAATGGCCTGCTCCACTTCATAGGGCGTCATATTGGAACTGTCTATGCCGTTGATTCTGGTGCCAATAAAGAAGTGATCCGTATAGTAATAGGATAATCCCGCATAACCGGCCGCAAGCAGCAATACTACAATTCCAAGCAGCCCCGCCATAACCTTAGCGCCTTTATGACCTTTTTTCTTTTTTATCAGCGGAGGGACATATTCATCATGAACGGACATATCCACATACGTGATCTGTCTCGGACGCGCCGATCTCGGTCTCAGATTTCTGACCGGATATCCATCCTGTCTCCCCGGCGGAAGCGTTACCTTACGTTCACCTTCCTGAGATGATGCTTCGCCATGGTTCTGTCTTTGCTCTGCTCTTCCTTCCCGGGATCCGGTACGCCCCTGCGTTTCCGACTGTCTGGCATGGTAGGGATCACGTTTTACGATAAAGCGGTCATCATAAAAGATTACATCATCTGTCTCATCCTCCAACAGCCGCTCAAAATCCCGATCGTAAGCACGCTGAGACCGATATGCCTGCTGTTCTTCATAAGGCATCTCCTCATCCAGAGGTGATTCTTCATCTATATAATCTTCACCTGCAGGCCGCGGATCACCATAAAAACTTTTTTCGGCGGCTGACTCCTCGGATGAATCTTCCTCATCCTCCTCAGTATCTGACTCCTCGGATGAATCTTCCTCATCCTCCTCAGTATCTGACTCCTCGGATGAATCTTCCTCATCCTCTTCCTCTTCGGTTATCGACTCCGGGGATGCCGTTTCACTCCCGGTTTCCTGGGGCTCCGATTCCTGAGATGCGGTCTCTTTTACGGCGTCTTCTGTCATTGATTCGTGTGCTTCCGTCTCATTATTCCCGGCAGCAGCTTCAGCCATCTCCTCTGAGGTCGCCTCTTTTTCTTCTACATCTATTCTATCATTCAAAAGCTCCATCTTTCGTAGCTAAACCTCCCGACTTTTCATGACCTCTTGTTCCTGAATTCTATCCCAATACGTTTTATTCATAAACACGAATCATACGAGATATTTTTTTAACCGAAGTACGATAAGACAGCTCTTCAATCGCCGTCTGAAAATCTCCTTCACGAACCAGTGATGTGATTACAACTACCTCTGCCAGATCATCCTTCTGATGCTCCCTTTGTATGATCTGTGCGACGCTTACTTCATAGCGCGCAAAAATCTCTGTCAGTTCGGCAAGAACACCGCAGCGGTCTTCCACATGCAGTCTCAGGAAATAGCGGTTGTAGGTATCTTCCATCCGTTTCATCGGCCGCTTTTTATAAAGAAGCTGTCCGATCCTCCCAGAACTGCCATGAAGAATATTTTCCGCGATCGATAGAATATCACCGGTTACAGCACTGGCTGTCGGCAGATCCCCCGCGCCTCTTCCGAAAAACATCGCGTCACCCACTGCGTCTCCGTGAACAAAAACAGCATTAAAGGAATCATTCACGCTGGAAAGCGGATGGCTCTTCGGCAGCAGCATCGGACACACATAAGCTTCCACACCGGTATCCGTATCTCTCGCTACCCCTACCAGTTTGATCGTTCTTCCCATCTGGCTGGCATATCGGATATCCTTTGCCGAAATCATAGACATCCCTTCTACATGGACATCATGGAAATAGACCGGACAATGAAACGCCAGGGAAGCAAGGATCGCGACCTTCCTGCCTGCGTCCAGTCCATCCACATCCGCTGTGGGATCCGCTTCCGCATACCCCAGCTCCGTAGCCTGAATCAAAGCTTCCCGATAATCCATTCCCTCTTCCGACATCTTGGTGAGAATAAAGTTGGTCGTCCCGTTGACAATACCCATGATCTCCGTCAGATGATTTCCTGCAAGGCTTTTCTCCAAAGGCATGATAATCGGAATGCCTCCCGCTACCGCTGCTTCAAACATAAAGTCAACACCCTTGTTTAAAGCCAGCTCCAGCAGCGTAGGACCGTGCTCGGCAAGAAGATCCTTATTTGCCGTAACGACATGTTTTCCCCGCTCCATTGCCTCCCGGATATAGGTGTAAGCAGGTTCCATACCTCCCATCAGCTCAACGACAATATCGACACCATCATCCTCTATGACATCCTCCCAGCGATTCGTCAGAATCCGGGAATCCTGCACACGTAAAGAAGCCTTTTTTAAATTTCTTACAAGAATATGCCGAATTTCGATCCTGCAGCCCAGTCTTTTCTGAATCTCATCAAGCTGTCCCGTCAGGACCCGGTATGTACCTCCTCCAACCGTGCCAAGCCCGAGAAGAGCAAGCCCCACTGTCTTTTGCACATTGTCGATCGGATTATCTTCTATAACTATTTCCAGCTTTTTCTGTTCCATGATACTCTGCCTTTGCTTCATAATTCCTATAATCAATATCTTCCTCCGGTCGGCTCTGGGATAATAAAAAAGCCTTATATCCTCAACAGATACAAGGCTAAGAAAAAGCTGGAAAAGAGACTCGAACTCTCGACCCCTTCATTACGAGTGAAGTGCTCTACCGACTGAGCTATTCCAGCTTATCCCAAGGAGAAATAAGGCCTTCTCCTTGGCACGAATGCTATTATATGATATGAACCCTTGCCTGTCAAGAACCTTTTTTATTTTTTTGTCATCCCGCCAGAGGAACCTCCACCACCTTAGCCATACGTACCAGGCAGTCATCGATCTGCGCGGATATCTCATCTGCCATATGCTCTGTGATAGCGGCATTATTTTCCTTTTGCAGACTTTCGTAGAATTTTTCCTTTACCTGATCCGCAACCTTATCCATACGGTTGACAAAGGTGCTCCTGGGAATCAGTTTCCTCACAGCTGTCGGGATATTCGCGGTAAGCAGGACATTCTGCATTTTTTCTTTTCCCAGAAGAAGAACCAGGATCGAAAGCACGGCTCCCGCTATAATCCCCGGCAGTCCCTGCGCGATCATGGCAATCCCTCCTCCCCCGCAGAGGATGCCTACCAGGATCGTGATAATCGTATCAATCATTAACGTCAGTTCTTCCACGGCAAAAACGTCTTTTGCCTCCACCCGAATATCCACCTCTGAAAGAGACAGATAGGAATTCAGGCTTAATGCGCGATAAGGGACATTATGTCTGACACAAATCGGAACTGTGTATTCCTCCAGCTCATAAGCCACGGGCTTCAGCCACGCCGCTACAGGTGCCTGCAAAAGCTTCCTTACTTCCTTTGTCCGGAGATAATCCGCTACCTCTTTTGTCAATATACCATCAATTTCCTTTAATGTTGTTATTTCCCCATTTCTCCACTGATCCAGGACAGGAAGAACCGCATTTTCAATGATCGGCTGAGTCAGATGATCCACCGCGTCACGATACAGCTCCCCGATATGCTTTGATACGATCCTCTCCACTGTAGAGGAATCCTTCAGATCCTCCACCTCACGGGAAAAGGCCCTCAGATCCTCATCGACCCGCCCGCACCAGGCAAGCCCTCTGGCTACGGAAAACTCCGGTTCGGTTCCGGTAATCACGATTGCGTCAGGGTAAACCACACTGCACCATCTTGCAAGAACACTCAGCTTTGAGACGCCGCCGGTTAAAAAAACAAGATCCGGCTGGCTCTTTGCCAGTCCGTCCCGAATCTGTACAAGACTGTCACGAAATACTTTATAGAAAGAACTTCCTCCCAGAGCTTCCATGGGACCGTAGAGAATCTGTTCCGCAATCTTTTCATTCATTCTCAGCGTCAGGCGCAAGGGACTGTCATACAAAATACGAACTGTCTGAACGCAATCATTTGTTTTCCAATATTCCTCATCGGAAAAATATTTTTCCTTTAACCGCCGCGCCGCAAATTCACAATAGCTTCGCCATGCTTCACTTTTGGCAAATACTTCCCGTATCCGGTCAGCATCCGGACTGGCAGCCACGCTTTTCTCCAAAAGCAGCTCATCCATCAGTCCCCCGCCGAGATACACTTCTCCCGCCGTGCGCAGCTCCACTTCTTTGCCGCCCATAATATAGGCAAAGTCCGTAGTAGAAGAGCCTATATCCACAACCAGGACCGGATGTGACAGAATATCATAACCAACCTGCAGATGCCGTGACTGGCAGGCCGATACCATTGCCGCGCGGGATTCCGAAATAATCCGTACCGGAGGAAAACCGCTCTCTTCGAACAGCTTTCGGTACCTTTCTCTTTCCACCCTGTTCCAGCCTGCGGGGCAGCCGATATAAAAAGCGCAGTCTTCGTCCCGCTCCAGGCTGCCGTCCTGATACAATTCATTCAGCAGGCCAAGAGCAAAGCAGCGCACATCCCGTTCACTCGACTCATCCTTCAGGAACCTGCTTTTAAAACGCAGCTTACGCTCTGTCGCTTCCGGATGGTAACAGGCATTTTCTCCGATCAGGATTTTTTTATCCGAAAGGGTCGCATAGGCAGTCACCAGGCTTTTTTCCCCACAGACAGGCAGAATCCTTGGTGACTTTTCCCCTTTTCTGGAAAGCACGCAGACCGCGCTCTCCGCATCCCCCAGATCAAAGCCAAAAAAGCGTTCCATAGGTCTCCTCCTCCCAAAAACGCAGTTTTGCAGGGTGACTAAACGTCTTCGGATGACGATTCTGCTGCTTCGGCAGCCGGGCTGCCAAAGCAGCAGAATCAGTCTCCTTAAGTAACCGTTGTCTTCAATGTAGACAGGCCTTTGCTTAGAAGCACACCCTCATGCACAAGAGCAGGACGAATCGTCTGTTCGTGAAGGGACGGCATCAAATCAAATAATTGCTGCTGATCAGCAGAATAATCTACCATTTCAATTCCATACTTATGCAGGAAAAATCGTATCTGTGCGACAATCTCCTGAGCGTAAGCATCCTCTCCCGACACATAAACGCTTTCCAGGACAGAAGCCAGAAGGCTGAGAAAATCCGCGTCCAAAACTGACGAATCCAGCACCTCAGGACCAGTCTCCGTCTCTTCGGTCCTGTCAGCTTCCGCAGCTGAACTCTCTATTTCCTCCAGGTTTTCATCCATGACTGTCATCAGGGTTGACAGATCATGATAAAGCTTTTCCACGTCAACGCATTTTTCAATCTTACGTTGAGAGGCTTGCGCCTTTACCGGTTTTCCTTTTTGCTGTCCTTGCAAAAAGGCGGTCACAAGTGCTGCACTCCCCGAACAAAGAGAAAGAAAAATAAGAATACCGTTTCCTCCCCCGCATGAAGCCAGCATGACACTCGCAATCAAAAGCACGGCAGCGATTGCCGCGGCAAGTATGCCCCTTTCTTTTTTCAGAGCATCCTTTGGAGTCCGTTCCCTCGTCTGCTCATAGATTTTTATCTCTCCGACTTCGTCCATCAGAGGCAGGGAAGCTTTCAGCGCTGTAAAGCTCAAACGGGCATGCATGGCAACCTGCGGCGGCGTCTCGTCCGTACAATATCTGTAAAGGATACGGTCAAGCTGATCTTCCACCGCCAGAATTCCGTCACTCGGAGATAAATCCTGCCCAAACTTCGACATGAAACGATCTTTATCCTGTTCGAGAAGTTCTTTCGCTTTCATAGATCCATGCCTTCCCTTTAATAAAGCTCAGAAACAACCGTTCCGTCATCGCGTAAATAGAAGATATATCCATGACCCGGATTGTGTAAAGACTCTACTCTCACAATATTTTCTTCCGTACCAGAATCCTCAGCTGCGGCAGCGGTTTCCCCCTGCCCGCCCTGATCTGCCCCTTCCGACGGTTCGGCAATATCCTCTTCGTCAGAGTCAGCGCCTTCCCCCTCATTGACAGATTCAGGGTTCTCTTCCGCCTCATCCTCAGTGAAATCCTCTTCCTGCTCTGCTTCTCCGGAGTTTTCTTCCGCTTCGTCTTCAGAGTTTTCTTCCACTGAATTATCCTCGGACTCTTCATCGGAATCTTCATCGGAATCTTCATCTGCCGGCCTGGTATTTTTCGGTGTCGGGGTGGGCTGTACCGGGACACCGTCCGCATCGCGTAAGTATTGCCCGGATAAGAATCCATAACCCTTGTTATATCTGACAAGATACCATTTAAAACCGTTGTCTCCGTCCGCTTCACCGTAGGCCTTTACCTTTGCGTTCGTGCTCACGGTTCCGATCCTTGTCTTGCTTGTATCCGGAGTGGAACGGACATTTAAGGTCTCGCTTACCGTCAGTTCCACAGGCTCTTCATAACCAAGGACAGGCGTGGTCGTAACAGTCTCCCCTTTATCTGTCACATATTGCGCATAATCAAACCCATTTTGAGAATACAGGTTCAGCCGGTTTGCATTGCCTAATGGCAGGCCAAAGAAAAGGAAAACTCCGCCCTTGTCACCGACAAACCTGATATCATAAGAAGAAGTACCGACTTTTGACAGCGTATTCGACCACTCATCTTCAGTCGATTTACGTAAATAGAAGTTTCCCATATCCTCCCCAAGAAAGCTTCGAAAAGCAAAATACTCATCAGAAAACTCCAGTACGTAATCCGTCCAATCCGTCCCTTCTTCCGGTTCAGCAGCGAATCCGGCGCCTGCAAAAAGGCTCAGCCCCAGAAATGCTGCCGTAAATAACGCGCAAAGCTTTTTTTTCATCTCGATACCCCCTGCTCCCACTACATCAGATAATAAAATATAACCTTTTGCCACCTGATTTATAGTATGCGTACGGATTTACCGCAGAATCATCCCGCTTGAAGCGGCGTAAATCCGGCGCAGTAAACGAATCAGAATGCAAGTATTTTATTCGTTTACTTATATACTGTCAGGCTTCACTGCACACAAATATCGCCGCAGATAAAGCCCCCAGTCTCACTTTGATCGAATCCGGGCGCTCATCGCATTCCTCAGGATGCGAAGCTTTTACTCTCGGATTTGTGAAACCATTTCCTCCGTAAATTGTCTTATCTGTATTAAATATCTCTTTATATTTTCCGGAGAAAGGTACCCCCACGGCATATTGATCGAAATCAACAGCCGAGAAATTCAATACTGCCAGAAGCATCTGGTCATTCTCCCTGCCCTTACGCAAAAAGGCGAGTACATTCTCGTCATACCGGGTAAGCTGAATCCACTCAAACCCCTCATAATCGGAATCGAGAACCGACAGTGCCGGATATTCCCGATAAATTTCATTCAGGTCATGCAGAAACTTTTTCAGCTCTGCCGGAGCGTCCGGCATGGCTGTGATCATCTTTGCTCCCGGATGGAGATATTGATACGCAAACGCAGTCCGGATCTGCGCCTGTTTTTGCGCATCGCTGCCGAAAAGTTTGCTCATAAATCCGGCATAGCCGCCTACATCGCGTCTTCCGAGGGTAAGGACATAATGCTCGCAATAAGCGTACAGCATCGACAGTGTCAACTGATCATGATCATTTTTCCGATAGATCGGATCCACAGCCAGATAGGATAAAAAGGCTGACGTCCAGTTTCCATTCCATTTATAATCGAATCCCGGATGGTCATCCTTCACGCTCTGGGTCAGCTCCGGCCATAAGCCGTCCTCCTGGGCGATCGTAAGGATCCCCGGATATTTCTTATGCAGAATGGAATTCAGGTGTTTGAAAAACTCCACTGCCGCAAGGTTTTCATTCGTCCCATATATATTTGGCTGATAGCTTCCTTCCGAACGATAATAGTCCAGATACAGCATGGCATCCACATCATCCAGCCGCAGACCATCCATATGGAACTCTTCCGCCAGATAACAGGCATTTGACAAAAGGAAATCCTTAACCATGGGGCTGTCATAATTGTATAAATACGTTCCCCATTTCGGATGAATCGCTGCCGAAGGATCTGTCGGTTCATACAGAGGAGTCCCGTCAAATTTGGATAGTCCTCCCGCAAAACCGGAAAACTGCGCCGGCGTCCAGTCACAGATTACCCCGATCCCGGCCTTGTGAAGAGAATTAACCAGGGTTTTCAGAGCGGACGCGCCGCCAAGCTCCATTCCTACGGAAAAATAAGCAGCCGTGGAATACCCTTCTCCGCTGTCCGGCAGATAATCCGCGACGGGAAGAAGCTCTACATGTGTAAAGCCTCTCTCCTTGACATAGGAAACCAGATCCGCAGGATCCTTCCACTCATCCGCTTTCAGCTCCAGGATGCTCAAGGGTGTATCTCTGTCCGCAAAACCAGGTCTTTCGGCCAGATATCCCGCATCCTCCCAGCTGAAATCTTCTTCCGGCGGAGTCACGCTGTATAAAGGAAGAACATCCGATGGCTTTCCTTTTACCGTACATGCCCCATAAGGATCAACCTTCAGAAATACGTCCCCACGCTTTGTTTTTATCTCGTAGGCATATCTTTCCCCTGCCTTCATCCCGGGGATAAAGAGTTCAAATATTCCTGACATGGGCATCTTGTGCATCGGCAAAGGTCGGCCGTCCCAATGGTTAAAATCACCGACAAGGCTGACTCGTACGGCATTTGGCGCCCATACGGCAAATGAATATCCTGACGTCCCGTTTTGTATCACGCGGTGTGCTCCCATTTTTCTGTAGGCTTCATAAAACACACCGGAAAGAAAAGCCTTTTCCTCATCCGGAGTCAAAGTCCCGGGATAGGCATAGGCATCATAAAACTCTTTTTTCTCCTCTGCATACTGCACGCAGAAACGGTATTCCGGAATCTTTCTTCCCGGTATGACCGCCGCAAAATAGCCGGCAGCATCCTCTCTCGCCATCTCGTATTTTTTCTGCGAGGAAATGACCGAAGCTGACGCAGCATCAGGAAAATATCCCTGGATCAATATGCCATCCGGTGTAATGCGCGGTGCCATCACATCTCTCGGAGAAGCCTCTTCATGGTAAACAATGGCCTCTATCCTTGGCCAGTCCATATAGCTGTAAGCCAGATCCGACATATCTGGTACCCCCTTTAGAATTCTTATCCCTTATCATACCATCTTCGAAGCGAAAAGAAAAGTAGTGTTTGTGAAAACTTCGTTGACGCAGGAAATACCCATATGTTAAAATATAAGACAGGAAAAATCATGGAACGCAAGAAGGGTTTTTCCAGGCTTTTTCTGCGTTCCCGGCTAAAACAGGAGGGAATGTTTATGTCTGAAAATCGTCCTATCGATGTTACGGCTCTCGGCGAGCTTCTGATTGATTTTACAGAAAACGGCACCAGCGGACAGGGAAATCCTCTGCTTGAAGCAAATCCCGGCGGCGCTCCCTGCAATGTCCTTGCGATGCTGGGAAAAATGGGAAAAAAGACCGCTTTCATCGGCAAAGTCGGCCGCGATATGTTTGGTGAGCAGTTAAAAAATGCCGTAGAAGAAGTCGGCATTGATACCCGTGGATTGATCGTTGATGATAAGTGCCATACCACCCTGGCTTTTGTTCATACCTATCCTGACGGAGACAGGGATTTCTCCTTCTACCGTGATCCCGGCGCGGATATGATGCTGACAAAGGATGAGGTAGATACGGATTTAATTAAAAGCAGCAGGATCTTCCATTTCGGTACCCTCTCTTCCACGCATCCCGGCGTCAGGGAAGCGACGAGATATGCGCTTTCCGTCGCAAAGGAAGCCGGAGACCTGATCTCCTTTGATCCAAACCTTCGTCCTCCCCTCTGGGCATCTCTGGATAACGCCAAGGCAGAGATCCAGTACGGTCTTGCTCATTGTGACATGCTAAAGATTTCTGATAATGAAGTAGAATTCCTCTATGGGACGACAGATTATGACGAAGGCGCTGCCCGTCTGATCGAGGAATATCATATTCCTCTGATCTGCATCACTATGGGAAAAGACGGAAGCCGCGCTTATTATAAAGGCAGAAAGGTCTCCGCAAGACCCTTCCTCACCTCCAAAACCATCGAGACCACAGGAGCCGGCGATACCTTCTGCGCCAGCATGATCAATTATATCCTCGACCATGGCCTGGAGGATCTCACAGATGAAAATCTTGCCGAGATGCTGACCTTTGCCAATGCCGCCGCTTCCCTCGTAACAACGCGTAAGGGTGCATTGCGCGTCATGCCGGATAAAGAAGAAGTTGAAGCTTTTATCGCATCCTTTTAAAGAATTCAGGCTGCAAAAGGTCCTGTAAAAATGAAAAGGACAGGGGACGTTCTGGATGACCATTCCAGTCATCCAAAACGTCCCCTGTCTGTTATCCTGAACAGGATCCGTATCCGTCAGCATTTCATAAGCCCGCTTACAATATGCTTCAGACAACCATCCTCAAACGGGTTATCCAGGCCTGCATCGGCAATCAGCTCCGTAAAGAAGCCGGAAGCAGACAGTTTGCAAAGCTTCAGATAGCTTTCAAACGCTTCACGGAAATCTTTATCCATCCGGTTTTTGTACTGCAATGCATTCGCGCCTGCGATACAGTAGTCAATATAATAGAGCGGGCAGTCAAAAATGTGATGCTGCTTCTGCCAGAAGCCGCCCTTCTCATAGAACTCGTTTCCCGTGTAGTCCAGATGGGGCTTGTACTGCCGTTCCAGATCCCTCCATACCTGATTGCGCGCGGCAGGGGTCAGACCCGGGTTTGCGTACATGATATCCTGGAACTCATCCACCATCGTCCCATAAGGAATAAAGATCACGGAATCCTCCAGATGCATCTCGAGATAGTCCTGATACCGATCTCCGAAAAACAGCTTCATCCATGGCTCTGTAAAGAACTCCATCGACATGGAATGGGTTTCCGCTGTCTCCATGGTAATATCGGCATGCTCACGGATCGGATCCCTGCCGGACAAAAAGCCCTGGAAAGCATGTCCGCATTCATGGGTGATGACATCCACGTCTCCGCTGGTCCCGTTAAAATTGGCAAAAACAAAGGGAGAATGATAATCCGGAAGATACGTCATATAACCTCCGGTTTTTTTCGTTTTACGCCCCAGCACGTCAAAGAGCCCGTTGTCACACATGAAATCCATGAACTCCCCCGTTTCCGGAGAAAGCTCCCTGTACATCTGTCTGCCTTTTGCGAGGATTTCCTCCGGAGAAAGGATAGGATCCGGATTTCCGTTCGGGAAATAGACGCCCTCGTCGATAAAGGAAAGACCGGAAAGGCCCAGCCTTTTTCTCCGCCGTTCATGAAGCTGCCCGGCAAAAGGAACGAGATCTTTCTTTACCTGCCTGCGGAATTCGGCAACCATGTCACGGTCATAACAGTTTCGCATCATTCGGTCGTAGCCAAGGGTCAGATAATTCTCCTGGCCCAGCGTCTGCGCCTGTTTTGTCCGGTTCCTGACTAACTGATCGTAGATATCCTCAATTTCCTCTTCATTTTTCACAAAGAAGGCGGAATACTTTTCCCAGGCCTCTTTTCGGATCTGTCTGTCGGCATGATGAAGGTAAGGCGTCATCAATGACAGATTTTTTGTTTCTCCATGCCAGTCGATCTCCGCCGTTGCAAGCAATACATTATACCGGGTCTGCAGGGCGTTTTCCTCCTGCATGAGCTCAACGAGGGAAGGATCCGTAGAGCGCATCGCCAGCTCTATATTCTTGAAAGCGACTTTTCCGATCTTCTCCTCCAGATAAGCGCGAAAAGGAGACATATAGAGTTTCTTCTGGTATTCTACCATCAGATTCTGCAGTACCGGGCGCAGCCGGTCATAATAATCCTGCTCCGCCCGATAAAACTCGTCTGTCATATCGATATCATGACGGATCTCCGCCAAAGTCATCTCCGTCATCACATGGTCTGTCAACGTATAAAACCGCTGATGGACAGCAAACTGCTCTGATCCGCTCTTTGCCTCGCCAAAGGCGGCCATCAAAGCGGCAAATTCTTCCTTAACCTTTTCTTCCTCTACCCTCTCATAGGGCATTTCTTCAAATTTCATCTCAGATCCCACTTTCTGACATTGATACGCGCCCTGCCGCCCCCGATCGTCTGGAAAGAAATGCCATTTGCTTCCTGAGGAGTATAGAGGGTTGCGGACATGACCTGTTCCCCATCATTGATGAAAACTTCCGCGCTGTATCGGTCAAGAATCAGCCTCAGGCGGATTTTATGATCCGGCGCGTATACCTTAGCCCTGCGCTGGTGTACTATCGCTCTGCGGGAGCCTGAGAATTTGCGGTCTATCTTTAATGTAGATTCCAAAGGACGGAAGCTCACCCCGGTATGATAGGTTTTATTCTGGGCAAACCAGACAGAAAACTTCTGGAACAGCTCCTCACCGGGTACCGGTTCGATTTCAAGTTCCATATCAATCCTGCGGCCTGATATTCCCTCAAACTGCTGCTTACCGGA
The DNA here is from genome assembly GCA_017475035.1 of Blautia sp. Classification (GTDB taxonomy): domain Bacteria; phylum Bacillota; class Clostridia; order Lachnospirales; family Lachnospiraceae; genus Blautia_A. Next base: position 22,003 of record JAFVGK010000180.1, on the reverse strand, counting down.
AATAATCACATTTTCAAAAGAAACCGGATTACACCGCATATCCTCTATTTCCCGGATCGGCCACTGATACAGGCGTCCGTTTCTGATGGAAAGCTCTCGGGGAAGGCTCATCTGCCCGGCCCATGGATCCTCCGGTTCACGCATTGCGCAGGCGTCCCAGTTCTGCATCCAGCCAATCATAACCCTGCGTCCGTCTTCTGTCAGAACTGTCTGCGGAGCATAAAAATCGATGCCATAATCAATAGACTGATTATGCTCTTCGGTAAAATCCATGTTTTCTTCATCGCAGGTTCCTATCACACACAGAGTACCGTTTCCATTATGGTACTCAAAGCCTTCCGGCAGCATATCCTGTGGGCTTGTCAACAGAACCCATTTTCCGTCCAGTTCAAAAAAGTCCGGACATTCCCACATCTTCCCATAACGACACTCATTCTTGATCAACGTCTTCCAGTATTTCCAGGATATTCCGTCCTGACTTTTATAAATCAGGATCTGGCCGCTCCCGTCCGCCGGTCTGCTGCCGATCAGGCTGATCAGGGAACCGTCTTTTCTCCGGATCATCTTTGGATCACGAAAATCCTGGCGGCTCGCACCTTCCGGCAAATCACTCTCATCAAGGACAGGATTCTGGGAATATTTCTCGTAATCCACACCATCTCCAATCGCAACACACTGGGTCTGCACTTCGTGCTTTCTCCCGTCCTTGCCGATCTCAAGACGCACTCCGGTATACATCAAAAGATGCTTTCCATCCTTCATCTCGATCGCGCTTCCGGAAAAACAGCCATTATAATCATACGCTTCATCAGGCGCCAACGCTGCCGGAACCGCCGTCCAATGCAGAAGATCCTCGCTCACGGCATGCCCCCAATGCATGCTGTCCCAGTGGGACGCAAAAGGATAGTATTGGTAAAACATGTGATATTTTCCCTGATAACGGCAAAAACCATTCGGATCATTCATCCAGCCCACGCGGGGAGTCAAGTGAAATGCCGGCCGCCCCTCTTCAGGGATCATTTTTTCAAAAACCTCTTCGTATTTTCTCGCTTCTCTCAACGTCTGACTGATCATCTGACTGTATCTCCTTAAAACCTGATAATGGATTATTGTGTTTTACTTTATAGCATACTATACGCAAACCGCCAAAAAAGCAAGTAAAATCATGAAACAAATACCAAAAAAGCCCCATAAATGGGGCTTTTTGTGCCGCAGGGCAGGCTGCAGGCCTGTTCTGTGGCAGGTTTTTACCGTATTCCGGCAAGGTCAATCATCATCACATTATTCTGCGTAGAAAGCATCCAGATATTTCTGGAAGATTGCCAGATAATCCTCGAGGCCATAGGCGTCAAGGTCTTTCTGCAGCTGATCGAAATCAGCGTCCGTGAATCCATTCATAACCCAGTTGGATTTCGCGGCGTTGATCGTCTTCGTGATATCTGCAGTCAGATTAGACAGTTCTTCGGTATCGTCCATGTTCATGAAAACATTCGGATACACATACTTGGTGTTCATGTCAGGAGTATAGATGTCCTTAATCCAGTCAAGACGATACTGCGCATCATCCGGGCAGGTTACATAAACGCCATAATACTCGTCAAGGATAGCCAGAGGTCCGCCGACGCACTCAGCTTCTCTGACCTCTACCGGAGAAGCATCTCCCAGAGCATGCTGCAGCATCGGCTCTCCGTCAGCATTCTCGCCAAGAACGAAGATATCGAAATCATCATCTTCGCCATAGGTACCCCAGTTGTTCTGCGGAGACTGGAACGGATCATACATGACATCCAGCCAACGGCAAACCATTTCCGGATCTTCTGCAAGAGCGGTAACGACACAGCGTCCACGGTCAAAGCCGCTGGTGAAAGAACCGTTTGCAGGAGTAATGTTTCTTACATCAGCTGTAAGGGCGGGAAGCGGAACCCAATCCTGAAGATTGTCAATATTTGCGATATCCCAGCTGAAGGCTACGCCATAACGGCCGGATTTACCCTTGGAAACATAAGTTGACCATTCCTGTGTGAAGGCTTCCGGATCGATGAGACCTTCATCATACAGCTTGTGCAGCCACTGCATACCCTTCTTAAAGCCTTCGGTCGTAGCTACGCAGATAACTTCCTTATCATCTGTTACAGCAATATGACGGCCTCTGTCAGGATCGCCATAGCCTTCGCCAAAGCCATTGATCAGGATGCATGGATCCTGGTCGCCATCGTTCATGATGCAGGACATCGGGATGATGCTTCCCTCGATGCCGAACTCAGCCTGAATGTCAGCAGCATTATCGCGGAACGCAATCAGAACCTGCTCGAACTCATCGACAGTCGTCGGCATATCAAGGCCGAGGAAATCCAGCCACTTTTTGTTGATGTAGCTCATGTAGCCGACTGTCTGGATTGCGGTCTTCTCAGAGCCGAGCTGCTCAATCCACGGAAGAGCCCAGATATGTCCGTCCTCGTCCTCACACATCGCGCGGTATTCCGGATATTTTTCGAAAACTGCGGAAAGATTCGGCATAACGGTATCAATATAATCCTCAAGCGGGATAATGACTTCCTGATCCGCATAGCGAAGCAGGTCGCTGTTTGAGAAACCGGCTGAGAAAACGAAGTCGGTCAGGGTATTGATATTTGCCATATTCAGGGCAATCTTGTCTCCCCACTGATCAGACTGGATCGCGGTCCACTCAATGTGAACATTGGTATCCTCTTCCAGACGTTTGAAGATGGTGCGATTGTTCGGCTCAGACTCAGTGCTGGGCGGATAGCTGATCATACCGGTCAAAGTAATTTTCTCTTCAAGCGGGAAGCCGTTGAAATCATCTGCCATGACGGTGATGCCCATAGCCATCGTCATAGATGCTGCCACAAGAACTGCCAAAAATCTTCTTGCGTTTCTCATTTTGAACTCCTTTCGCATAGTAACAGAACCTGTTTATTGTTATTTATTAGCGCATGAAAACCATTCTTTTTTCAATCCCGATCAACCCTTGACAGATCCTGCCATAATACCGGAATCGAAGTACTTCTGGAAGAAAGGATACATAACCAGCAGCGGAAGGCTGGAGATGATAATCGTCGCGTACTTCAAAAGCTCAGCCAGCTGTGCTCTCTCCGCGGTACTCTGCATATCCGCGATCATGCCGGACTCAGGCTGGTTCTGAATAAGGATCGAACGAAGCACCAGCTGCAGAGGCTGCTTGGAAGCGTCGTTCAAATAAATCATAGCATCAAAATAGCTGTTCCACATTGCTACGAACTGCCACAAAGCAAGAACCGCAATAACAGGGGTACACACAGGAAGCAGAATGCGGAAGTAATACATGATCTCACTTGCGCCGTCCACGCTCGCCGCTTCTTTCAATTCTATCGGTATACCCTGATAATAAGTCCTGGCAATGATCATATTCCAGACACTGAAAGCGCCCGGGAGGATGACTGCCCACATCGTATCCAGCAAGCCCAGGCTGGAAATCAACAGGTAAGTCGGGATCAGGCCGCCGCCGAAGAACATCGTAATCATGAAGATCAGATTAAAAAGACCTCTTCCTTTAAAATCGGATCTGGACATCGGATAAGCAGCCAGTAAGGTGATCATAACCGAAATACCTGTAAAAAGCAGTGAGTAAACAATCGCGTTTTTAAAGCCTACCCAGATCTGTTTGTTGCTCATGACTCGCTCATAAGCTGTCAAAGTCCATTTTTCAAGATCAAAGGTCACACCTTTGTTTTGCAGGGTGATCGGATCCATGAAGGAGGCGATGATGATATAGATCATCGGGATCAGAATGGCGACGACAAACAGACCCAACAGGATATAACCGGTCAGCAGAAGAGCTTTATCCTGTGCGGAATACCGGGCAAACCGGCCTTTCTTTTTTGTCTTTGTACCTTCCATCACAGCCCCTTTCCGTCATTCATCTTCTCCACGATCTTATTCACCGATACGAGAAGGATGACATTGATCACGGTATTAAACAAGCCAACCGCAGTGGAAAAACCATAGTCGCCATCCAGAAGACCTTTCTTATACACGTAGGTAGAAATAATCTCAGAACTTCTCAGGTTCAGGTCTGTCTGCAGAGCGTAAGCCTTTTCAAAGCCGATGCTCATGATATTACCTGCCTGCAGAATGAACTGGATCACTACCATATCCTTGATGGCAGGCCATTCAACAGTTTTAATCTGCTGGAAGATATTTGCCCCATCGATGACAGCGGCTTCCTTTAAGTCCTTGCTGGCATTGGACAACGAGGCGGTGTACATAATAGATGCCCAGCCTGCGCCTTGCCAGATACCGCTGATGATATAGATAGGACGGAACGCCTCCGGCATCGTCATGAAATTGATCTTTGTGCCAAGCAGCATGTTCAGAGGTCCCGTCACGGACAGGAAGATACGGACAATACCGCAGAGAACAATAACAGAAATGAAGTTCGGCATGTAGAGAACCAGCTGAATCTTCTTTTTAATACCTTCTCTCTCAATCCTGTTCAGCAGGAAAGCCAGCAGGATCGGAATCGGAAAGCCCCACAGCAAGCCATAGATACTAAGCTTCAGGGTGTTAATCAGGTATTTCATGAAGTCCGGTGAATTTAAGAAGCGACGGAAATACTTGAGGCCGACCCATTTGCTTCCCCAGATGCCCTTGATCGGATTATAATTCTTAAAAGCGATCAGGATTCCGCCCATGGGAAGGTATTTAAAGATGATCGTCAGTGCCAGAGCAGGAAGCAAAAAGATCAAATAAAGCTGCCAATGCTGCTGGACATAGACCAGAGTATTGTGTAGACCGCTTTCTTTTTTACCAGCTGCCGCTTTACTTTCGCCCAAAGTGTTTTCCTCCTTTCTCATAGAAGAGGTTTTTACTTTGTTACATAGATTGGTTCATTTGTAACACACTCATGAGTTGTTCGTGAGGTAATTTTACATCTGCACTGTGTGTTTGTCAAGAAAAAAATTTACATTTCAGCTGCATATTTTCTCTTTTGCATTTTATTTAATGTTGCATACGCCTCATTTCCGGGTAAACGCAAAATATAAATCCTTTCCTGTGTTTTTCACAAAAACAAGGCAAAACACTTTTTTACATTTGACAAAATAAACAAATTCGAATATACTTTATTGTGACATATGATCAGGAATCTTCATCAAGAAATGGATTTCCGCATAATGCCCTGCATCATTCACATGACCATTCATTATAAAGCGCAGACGGAACAGCTCACCATATGGCGCAATGACAGATTATTATCCGGGAGGTGAAGGACTTTGGCTGAAAGAGTTACAATCCAGGATATAGCCGATGCCCTCGGCGTATCCCGCAACACTGTATCAAAGGCGATAAATAATACAGGGGTACTTGCAGAAGCAACCAGAGAACGTGTATTACGAAAAGCCGTCGAGATGGGGTATAAACAGTTTTCCTATGTTTCACTGCCGCCTTCGTATCAGAGCGCCGCGAATGCTCCGGACGGAAATTCCGTACCTGCCGCCGCAAGACTTTCTGTTTCACTGCCTGAATTAAAAGATGTCAATCCCAGAAAAACCGGAGTCATCTCCTTGCTGACAACGCAAAATCTGGGGAACTCCCATTTTTCCTCTACCATGCTGGACCGTTTCCAGAGAGGATTGACAGAGGCTGGCTACAGCTTCATGATTCATAGGGTAACGGAAGACAACCTCTCTCATATGGAATTGCCTTCCTCTTTCCGGCCGGAGATGAATGACGGCATTCTATGTATCGAGATGTTTGACCCCGACTACAGCGAAATGATCTGCAGTCTGGGGATTCCTACTCTGTTCGTTGACGCTGCTGCTGTTTATTTCGGAAAAAAACTTCCATCTGATATTCTGTTGATGGACAACAGGACAGAGATACAGACATTTATACAGGAAATGATCCGACAGGGATACACCAGATTTGGTTTTATCGGCGAAACCGGTCACTGCATTTCTTTTTATGAACGTTTTGCCGCCATGCGGGAAGTTTTGTTTCGCGCCGGTTTACCTTATGAGCCTTCCTTTACGATTTCTTCCTATAAAGAAATTGTCAGATACCCTGACAGCAAAACCTATCAGGACTATCTTACGGATGCATTGAAAAAAATACCGCAGATTCCCGAGGTATTTATCTGCGCAAATGATTTTGTGGCAATGGATGCCATTATTGCCTGCCGTAACCTTGGCATCCGGGTACCGGAGGATGTGATGCTCTGTGGCTTTGATGATTCTCCGGAATCCAGGGTCATGTTACCCACCCTGACTTCGATCCATATTCACAGCCAGATTATGGGACACAGTGCCGTCTCCCTGCTTCTTTCCCGGATCAGGGAGCCATCTTTAAACTACCGGACAGTTTATACGGAGACTTCCCTGATTTATCGTGACTCCACAAAAAAACAAGCGGAAGAAGACTGATTTTGCCTTTTCTCAGTTCAGCTGCCTAAGGAACTGTGTTAAAACCGTAACCCGAAAACATTGAGCCAACGTACCAAACTTCGTTTTAGGAGGAGGAGAAAGAAAGGTATGAAAGATTTTTTCAGCCCTGACAACCCGCTGATGATCCAGCTTACAAAAATCGCCTTCACGGTCTGGCTTAACCTTCTCTGGTTCATCTGCTCCATTCCGGTTTTTACGATCGGAGCTTCCACCACTGCTCTCTTTACCGTTACCTTAAAAATGGCAAAGAATGAGGAAGGTTCCGTCACCTACGGGTTTTTCAAGGCATTTAAGGAGAATTTCAGGTTTTCAACCAAAGTCTGGCTCATCCTCCTCGCTCTTGGCGTTGTCCTCGGCGTGGACGGTTATGTCCTCTACCATCTTCGTTATGAGAACGCCTTCTGGACGATTCTCGCGGCGGCATTGGTTGTGGTTTTCATAGCCTATGGCATCATACTGATGTATATTTTCCCATTGATGGCGCATTTTGAGAATACTGTTTTCGCAATGCTGAAAAACTCTCTGTTCATCGGCATCCGATTCCTTTTCTGCACGGTTCTGATGGCAGCTATCTATTTTTTCATGCTTCTCATCATCGTCCGCTTCTTTACCCCCGCCTTCATTTTCGGAGAGGGATTATGCGCATATCTGTGCTCTTATCTGCTTGGCGGCGTGCTGAAACAATGTGAAGGCTCTGACGGTGAAGAAACAGAAAACCCGGGTGAACAGAATTAACGCATAAAGAACCAGAAAGGATCGAACATGAAATGAGAAAAAAGCGTCCGGCCGTGGCAGAACGGCATACCTCCTGGTCTGACCTTTCCCTGCCGCAAAAAGCGCAATATATCTGGGATTATTATAAGCTGCCGATTTTCGCCGGTTTATTTGCGGCTTTTTTTATTCTTTCTCTCCTCTTCCATCATCTCGGAAAAAAGGAAGCAGTCTTACACCTTGGGGCTGTTAATATTGTCACAGGAGAGACTCTGACCGAAAAGCTCACTGACGGCTTTCTTTCTTACTGTAACGGCAGCCCGGATCAACAGGAGGTTCTGTATTATACCGGCCTGTACCTGACCACAGATGAAAGCAGCGAATATTATGCATATAATTACGCCTCCCAGGTCAAGATCCTGGCAGCCATCGATGACGAAAGGCTTGATGTCGTCCTGATGAATCAGGAAGCCTTTGACGCTTTTGCGCAGAATGGCTATCTCTATGATCTTTCAAAGCTGGACGGCCTTTCTGAACAATGCCGTCTTGCAGTAAACAAAGAAATCGTGGAGGATAACGCCAAAGAGGTCGTCTATGACTCCTCCGTCGCTTATCAGTCCACCGTCCTGGAATATCCTATGGGAATTGACGCCGGATGTTTCCCCTGCTTCGCCGAGGCCGGCTTTTCCGAACCGGTTTATCTCGGCGTCATCGCAAATACCCAGCGCCTGGATACCGTAAAACAGTTTCTCACGTACCTGGAGATCGCATAGTGGAAGGTGAAACCTCTGCCCGTCCGCTCTCGTGTTCCGTGTCGCTTTCTATAGTCCGGCAGAAGCTTTTGCCAGGAAGAACTGCTTTAAACTTAAATTTAATGTAGTTATCGTCAAGTGAAAGATCAGGGTTTTGGCGATACCCTGACGCTCGGCTTCAGGGTTTGCACAGGCTCCCGGATAGATGTCACATTCGCTCAGCCGAAAAATAACAGCCGAGCCATCTCCCGTGGGAGACTAAAGGTCTGAAATGTCTCCGGAAAAGCACCGGAGCCACCTCAGACCTCAAGTCTCCCATCGGTTTCAGTCTCGTCAATTATTTTTCGAATGCATCGCTCATTGTGACATCGATCCGTCCGCCTGTTAAAGATGTGAGCCGAGCTGGTAGTGAGAATAATTATTTTAAAATATAAGCTGTTTTTTCAAAAAGATAATAAAAGATATGATTGTCAATCATCTGCATTCGTGATATTATACAAGTGCTACAAAAACTAATCTTGTATGGAGGACAGACTTATGAAAAAATCCCTACTTAAGACCATCGGCAGCCTTATTCTGGTGTGCGCTATGACAGTCGGCGCGATGTCCACCGTTATGGCAGCAGATTATCCGACCAAGCCCATCACCGCGATCTGCCCATGGGGCGCAGGCGGCGGTACCGACTCCTGTGTCCGCGCATTCTGCGAAGCGCTGCAGAAAGAGCTGGGACAGACCATCACCGTCGACAACCGGACCGGCGCAGGCGGCGTCACAGGACATGAAGCCATCGCAGATGCGGAACCGGACGGATATACCTTCGGCTCCATCACTTTCGAGGTTGTGACCTATAACCTCCTCGAGACCTCCGATTACAAATCCTATGAAAACTATGATCCGCTCTGCCGCCTGAATGCGGACGCCGCAGGCGTTACGGTAAATAAAGCCTGGGCAGAAGCCAACGGCATTACAGATCTGGCTACCTTTATTGACTATTGCAAGGAGCATCCGGGTGAGGTTCGCATGGGCGGTTCATCCAATGCTTCTGTATGGCATATCGCAGGCGGTTATCTGATGAACGCCGCGGACATCGATCTTCGTATGGTTACCTTCGCGGACGGCGCTGCTTCCGCGGTGCAGGCTGCTGCCCAGGGCGTAGACGTTGAAGGCGTGACCGTTTCTCTTGCAGAGGCCAGAAGCTTCATCGAATCCGGCGACCTGATCTGCCTTGGCCTCATGGGTGAAGAACGCATCCCTGCGTTCCCGGATGTTCCGACCTGCAAAGAGCAGGGAGTCGACGCTGTCTATACGACATGGCGCGGCTTTGCCCTTCCTCTGGGCGTAGACGATGAGATCCGTCAGATCCTGCAGGATGCCTGCGCAAAAGCCGTTGAAGATCCTGACTTCATCGAGTACATGAATAATGCCGGCCTCGGCATCGCTTACCTGAACGCGGAAGAGTTCAAAGAGTTCCTGCAGCAGCAGGAAGATGTCGACGTTCCTGCTGCTATGGAAGCGGCTGATCTGATCTGATTCAGAAGCAGAAGCAGATTCGTCTCATCCCGGGTTATTTGAAAAGCCCTGTTTTTCAGGCCTTAAAGAGCTTGCAGACGCTTTGACCGGCTGCGCATGTATTTACGCCGGCGTGCTGCCGCTTACGCAGCGTAAAACCGGTGCAATCAGCGAATCAAAACAGCTGCGTTTGACCCGTATACTATTAAAAAAGGGCTGTGAATAAGTCTTACGAATGCGAATGCACAGAGGGCTTTTTTCGCAGTCCTTTTTCACGCAGAAGTGTTTTAGGCAGAAAGGTGGTGTTTTTCCATTGAAAAAAACGGAAACCAAAGCTTTTTCATCTCTGATATGCTCTTTGCTCCTTCTTGCTTTTGAGGGCTGGGCATATTATGAGACATTTGGATTTAAAGTTCAGAAAAGAGCCTATGTCCAGCCTGCTACCTTCCCCAGAGTCATGCTGATCGGCATGATGATTTTTACGGTTGTCTTACTGATCCAGTCCTGCGTCAAGGTTTTCGGGACGATGAAACCGGAGGATCCGGAAAACGCACCGGCAGAAAGCCTGAATCCTGTCAAAAACAAAGGCGTCCTCGCCGCGTTTGCGGTCATCGGTCTTTGCATCCTGTTCACGGTATTCTTTGAACAGCTGGGTTATGTCCTGATCAGCGCCATCGTCTGTGCCATCATCATGTGGATGGTGGGAAAGAGACAGCCTGTCACGATCATCCTGGTCTCCATCCTTGTCCCCCTGGTTCTGTGGTTTGTTTTTTATAAGCTTCTTACCGTCAATATTCCGATGGGCGTCCTTCAGCCTCTCCGTGACCTGGTTGACAAAATTTAAGGAGGTGAGTGTATGGATTGGGGTTTACTGTTTCAAAGCTATGGCGCTATCTTTACCAGTCTTCAGGTCATTCTGATGGCCTTGTTAGGCGCAGCGGGAGGCGTTCTTTTAGGCGCCATTCCGGGTATGACCGCAACGATGGGCGTCGCCCTCCTGATTCCTTTTTCCTTCGGCATGGATCTGATCCCATCGATCGCGCTGCTGCTGGGCATCTATTGCGGAGGCATGTACGGCGGATCTATTTCAGCCATCCTGATTCACGCTCCCGGCACTCCTTCCGCGGCAGCTACACTGCTGGACGGCTATCCCATGTGCCAGAAAGGGCAGGCAGGCAAAGCACTTTCCGTCGCTTTGTTTTCTTCCTTCTGTGGCGGCGTCCTTGGGGCCTTGATCATGACCTTCCTCTCTCCTGCCGTGGCAAAGGTGGCGATGAAATTTACCAGTGCCGAGATGCTCATGCTTGCCGTTTTCGGTTTGTCTGTTATCGTATCCATATCCGGAAAGTCCATCTCCAAAGGTCTGATTTCCGCCTTCTTCGGACTTTTGCTGGCTACGGTAGGGCAGGATCCTACTTATGGCGCGAAACGTTTTGTCTTCAGTTTCCGTCCGCTCCTGTCCGGCTTTGCTTTTATTCCTGTCCTGATCGGTCTTTTTGCAGTATCAGAGGTTATCGCCGGCGCAGAACGGATCGTCAGCGGGAAAGATAAGCAGGAAACTTCTCATGAAAAAATCACCCGTGTCCTCCCGGATGGCAGAACCATCAGGTCCATCTGGCCGAACATCCTGTTTGGCGGCATTATCGGTACTTTTATCGGGGCAATACCGGGTGCCGGCGGCGATATCGCTGTCTTTGTTTCGTACGGATTCAACAAGAGCTTTTCCAGGCACCCGGAAAAATGGGGCACCGGCATTCCAAACGGCGTGGCGTCCACAGAATCCGCAAATAACGGCTGTTCCGGCGGCGCAATGATCCCCCTGCTGTCCCTTGGAGTGCCCGGCGACGCGGTTACCGCAGTTCTTCTCGGCGCCTTTATCATGAAGGGAATCCAGCCTGGACCGATGATGTATGTCAATGAGCTGCCGACGGTCTACAAGGTTTTTGCCGCCTTAATGCTGGCAAACCTTGCCATGCTCCTGATCGGCTGCCTGGGCGTACGTTTCTTTGCCAAAATTGTCTCCGTAGAAAAGAAAATGCTTTATCCGATCATCCTGGTCGTTTCTCTGCTCGGGGCTTTTGCCATCAACAAAAACGTTTTTGATGTCGGTGTCTGCGTGCTTTTCGGCGTAGTCGGCTGGCTGATGAACAAGTATGAGTTCCCTCTTTCTCCCATACTTCTCGCCTTGATCCTTGGTCCGATGTGTGAGCAGAACTTCGTACGTTTCGTTGACGTGAATAATGGGAATTTCCTGGAAATCCTCCACCGTCCGATCGCAATGGGCTTCTTCATCGTCAGCCTAGCGACGATTCTCTTCTCTATCCATAATCAGAAAAAGATTAACAGGAGAGAGGCAGAACAAGCCGCCGCGAACAAAGAAAATGAATAAATGATTCCGGTGCAGCATTGTATCACGCGGAGAATTCCCAGGGACTAATATCTAAAATCAAAAGAGTGGAACAAAGGTCCCTATCCTTCGTTCCACTCTTTTTTATGGCAGAGCTGAGGCTGCGCTTTCCTCTACCCTGTTTTCCTGATTACATCAACAAAGACCTGATTCTGCCGGATCGCTTCGCAGCGAAGCTGCTCTCGTCTTAATATTCCTTCAAAGCAGGTGAGCCCTCAGTTCCTCTCCCGTTTTCTCTGACAGATAAGCCGGGGGGATATCCAGCATCGTCTTACAGCCGGTCTGACCTTCCGACGCCAGGCGATAGGCGGCCCTCGCGCAGGCCGTCAGCACACTTGTCGTGAATTCCGGGTTGGAATCCAGTTTCAGACTGTATTCAATAATATGTGTATGCTCTTTATCTGCTCCCGTCTTTCCGCTTCGGATCACAAAGCCTCCGTGGGGCATGGCGCTGTGGTCACGTTTCAGCTCCTCTTCACTGATAAAGTGTACTGTCGTATCATAATCCGAAAAATAATTCGGCATTTCTTTGATCTGCTTTTCTACCGCTGCCGCATCTGCCCCTTCTTCCAATACCACAAAGCATTCCCTGGTATGCTTCTGCCGGGTGGTCAGTTCCGGATTTTCCCCGTTCCTGACTGCTTTTAAAGCACTCTCTACAGGGATGGTATACTGTTTGGCATCCTTCACGCCCGGTACGCGGCGGATCGCATCCGAATGACCCTGGGAAATGCCCTTGCCCCAGAAGGTGTAGTCATGTCCATCCGGCAGAATCGCGTTTGCATATGTTCTTGCCAGTGAAAACATACCCGGATCCCAGCCGCAGGAAATAACAGCGACCTTGCCGCCTTTCTTAGCCGCGGCATCTACATTTGCAAAGTGCTCCGGAATTCTCGCGTGCGTATCAAAGCTGTCTATTACATGAAACATCTCGGCATACCTGGGTGTCTGGACAGGAAGATCTGTCGCGCTGCCGCCGCAGATGATCAGTACATCGATTTTATCCTTCCACTGCTCCGCCTCGGCAGATGCCGCCACAGGCACGTTTGGGGTCTGCAGCTTTAAGGAGGAAGGATCTCTGCGGGTAAACACAGCCGCCAGTTCCATATCCGGAGCCGCTTTCACTGCCAGCTCCACTCCCTTTCCAAGATTTCCGTATCCCATGATACCAATTTTCATAGCATTTTCCTCCGGTCATTTTACTTTGAAAGCCGGCCCGTCCCGTGAAGGGCGCGGCCAAAATGGGATGCACCCATGCCCTCACTTTCATTTATGGTGATGCCAGGCGTGCGCGGCATAGGCAGCAATTAGTATTGTATGCACATGAATTTACTGTGAAAAAAACGCCTCTTGCGCAACGTAAATTCGGCGTGGCAAACGAATCAAGACGCAGTCGTTTTATTCGTTTTCCATACTTTCGTGCTTTAGCGTGTTCCATTGTAAAAGATTTTTGTGTTTTTTTCAATAGTGTTTTTATTTAAAAAGAACGGTTCTGATCGAGAACCGTTCTGTAAGTTTTTACAATACCTTTTGCAGAAATGAGATTAGTCTTGGGCTTTCCGGATTGTCAAACAACTGGCGCGAAGGCTTGTCTTCTTCGATATGTCCCCCGTTCAGAAAGAGGGTACGGCTGGAAACCTCCCGTGCAAAACGCATCTCATGGGTAACCACGATCATCGTCATTCCTTCCACGGCCAGTTCTTTCATGACATCCAGCACTTCTCCGATCATTTCCGGATCCAGGGCGCTCGTAGGCTCATCAAAAAGCATAACCTCCGGGTTCATCATTAATGCGCGCACGATGGCAATCCTCTGCTTTTGGCCGCCGGAAAGAGAATTCGGGAAGCTGTCTTTTTTTTCCTCCAGCCCGACGCGTCTGAGCAGCTCCACCGCTTTGGCTTCCGCCTCTTCCGTCGTCATCTTTTTCAGCTTGACAGGAGCCGCAATCAGGTTTTTCATCACGTTCATATTGTTAAAAAGGTTGAACTGCTGAAAAACCATCCCCATCTTTTCCCGATGGCGGTTAATATTGATTCCCTTCCCACAGATATCCACGCCGTCTACGTAGATACTTCCCGAAGTCGGTGTTTCCATCAGATTCAGGCAGCGCAGAAAAGTACTCTTTCCCCCGCCGGAAGGGCCGATCACCGATACTACCTCATGAGCCTGAAAAGAGATCGAAATGTCATCCAGAACCAGAAGCTTTTTAAACTTTTTGGTAAGATGGGATACACGAATAATTTCTTTTCCGGATTCCGGTCCCAGATCGGAAAGCAGCTTAGATGAAGCCTGATTTTCCGTGGAAACCATACCCGCCGGATCAATCTTCCCGGCCATACGCCATCCTCCTTTCCGTCCAGGCGACAATCTTACTGAAGGTAAAGGTCATGATAAAATAGATCACAGCCGCTACGGCAAGACATTCCAGAACATTATAGGTTTTTGCCTTCACACCGTTGGTGCGGTACATCAGCTCTGCGATACCGATGACGGAAACAACGGAGGATTCCTTGACCACCGTGATAAACTCATTACCCAAAGCAGGAAGAATATTCCGTACTGCCTGAGGCAATACGACCATGGTCATACTCTGTCCTTTGCTGAGTCCCAGACATCTTGCCGCTTCCATCTGGCCATTATCAACCGCCTGGATCCCGGAACGGATGACCTCCGCCACATAGGCACAGCTATTCAGGCTCATTGCAACAATACCTGCCATAAAGCGGGAAAAATCCGGAATAAAAGAAACCTCAGGAAACGTGATGCCTGCCATCGGCAGCCCATAGAAAATAAACATCAGCTGTACCATCAGAGGCGTACCGCGGAAAAATTCGATATATGCCATGGCAAGCCAGCGCAGGGGCCTGAACCGGCTCATTCTGGCCAACGCCATCAATGCGCCGAGGACGGTTCCGATGGCAACGGAAAAAACCGAAAGAATCAGAGTGTTGCGGACACCCTCTAAAAAAAAGTTACTGTAATTCACCACCAGTTTATACATGGTAGATAAAAATTGCATAGGCTGGCCTCCTCTCAAAGAAAGGAAAAAGGGTACCGGGATACGAAAAAGACCTTCCCTTCGATGGGAAGGTCTTTTTCATTTTCGCAGAATCATGAAAACCTTCACATTTCATTTATCTGCGGATGAATCCTGTCATTCCTCAGCTTCCTCGACGCCGCTTGCCGCAACAGCCTCATCATAGGCGGCCTGATATGAGCCATCCTCAACCACGCGGTCAATCACTTCATTCACAGCATCCAGTAAATCCGCGCTCTCTTTCTTCAGGACCGCAGCTTTACCAAAAGAAGCCTCCTCAGCGGTGAACTCAAACTCTGAAACCTCCAGGTCTCCGTTGCTGGCAGCAACCATGGACTCGCCTACAGCAGAATCTACGACAAAGCCGGCAATGTTGCCGTTGATCGTCTCAAGTCCCAGCTCCGGATAGGTCGGCAGCTCAAAAAGCTCGCAGTCCGGAAGAGCGGATTCCACAAGATTGGACTGGATCGTTCCAAGCTGTGCGCCGACTTTCAGGCCGGACAGAGATTCTTTATCCGCATAAACAGAGGCATTTCCTGCCTTGACAATAAGCAGCTGCCTGCTGACCTCATACTGATTGGAAAAATCAATGACTTCCGCGCGCTCCGGGGTAACGGTAAACGCGGCAAGACCCATGTCGATCTGGCCGGACGCCACGGCGGGAATAATCCCGTCAAAACCCATGTCAACCATCTCCAGTTCAACGCCGATAGCCTCAGCGATCTGCTTTGCCAGCCAGATATCACAGCCAACCATCTCAGCGTTGTCATCCAGATACTCATACGGAGGATACGTTGCCTCTGTACCTACTTTAATCTTTCCCGCAGCCTGGATCTTTTCCAGGGGAGTTTCTGCCATAACCGTGCAGGAAAGGCTTACCAGAAGGGAAGCGGTCAACAGGGAAGCTAGAATTTTTTTCATAACGTTCTTCTCCTTTTTCATAACAGTTTATTTTGCTTTTTTTCTTTACCACGATAATTCTGTACAGTTGTATCCTTATATATTGTAACGGATGTTTTGGGAATGTCAAGAAAAAATGTGTCTTTTGGCTAATCCTTCCAGCCGGTCAAAGGCTTCGGAAAGCTTGTCTTTCTGCTGTGTGACCGCAATTCTGACATGCCCTTCCCCGCAAGCCCCAAACACGCTGCCCGGACTTAAAAGCACATGGGCCTGTTCCAAAGCGATCTGACAAAAGCGGGCAGAGCTGACTTTTGCTTTACGGATTCCCGGAAACAGATAGAAGGTCCCGCCGGGGCGTGACAGGCTCATATAGGAGATCCTCTCGATCCTGTCTGCGGCATACCAGAGCCTCTCCCTGTACTGTGTAATATATCTCTGCGCGAGATCCTCTCTCAGCTCCAGTGCCTTAATTGCGGCACGCTGGCTGACAGATGGTGACGTATAGATCAGACCTCCGTTAATCCGTTCTATCGCACGCAGAAGGGACGGCGGGCCAATCAGACAGCCGATACGCCAGCCAGTCATCATAAAGTTTTTGGAAAAACTGTTTAATGTAATGACATGCTCTTTCATGCCGGGAAGGGTACGAATCGGAATAAACTCTCCGTCAAAAACATAGCGGGTATAAATCTCATCAGCCAGGAGCAAAAGTCCTTTCTCTTTTACTATGTCCGCAAGAAGCTCCAGATCTTCCCTATGGTAAGCCACACCGGTAGGATTACAGGGATTATTCAGAATAATCGCCCTGGTTTTTTCGGTGATGGATGCGCGAAGCCTGCCCTCATGCAGACGGAAGTTTTCATCTTCGTAAGAATCCACTTCAACGCAAACACCTCCCGCCAGCTCAATCTGCTGACGGTAAACAGCAAAATAGGGGGCTGTCACAATGACCTCATCCCCGGGATTCAAAATGGCAAACAAAGCTTCCGCCATTCCGAGACAGGAGGATGCGGTCACGGTAACCTCTTCCCGGGAAAGCTCCTGGCCAAAATCCTCAGACCAGGACTTACAGATCGCGTCAATCAGCTCCGGATCTCCGCCCGGAAAGCCATAATGCGTATAGCCGGCTTTTGCATCTTTCATAGCGGCGTCAATGATGCGCTCATCTGTCACAAAATCCGTGTCCCCTATCGAAAGGTCAATCAAATCCGGATACCGGGAGAGGGCTTCCGTATCCAGGGAAAGCCCGGGCGCCTGATTTTGAAATCGTTTTGCGAGATATTGCATTTCTTATTCCTTTCCCATCCAATCTGCAAACAGATCAATGCTTTCCCATGCAAAAAGCATCTTCCCACGACAAGCCCTCCTGCAGTGTGGCAGAGCTTCCCGACACGCCCCGCTTCGATCAAATCCTGACCCTGCGGATTTTCCGCAGCGGAGCTGTTTATCAATCAGCTTCCACGCAAGGGATCACAGTGGCTCCATTGGGAATAACATAAATTGTCTTGTCCGTTAAATCTGCCTGTTTCATCAATTCCCGGATATCTGAGTACCCTTCAATCCCCATGACAGCCAGGGTCTCTTCAGGCACCGTTGTCAGCATCATAATACGGTAACGCTGCGCCTGTTCACAATTGAGGAGGAAAATATATCCCGGCACTGTGAAATGGTTCCGGAGTTTTTCTTCAAATGTGCCATCCTCAAGAGGCCTGAGCCAGTCAAAGTATTCCGCAGGTCCGCCGCCGTCCCGTGCCTCGATCATCAGGATTAAGGTTCCGCCGGTCTTCAGGCCCGGTTCTATGTTATCGATCGTCTTGGTTCCCTGGTACAAGGACATATCCTTTGGATAACCACCGCAGGAGGCAATCACGACATCCGCCTTCTCTTTTACATTCACACGATAGATATCATCGATTGCCCGGCATCCGGCTTCCCAGGATGCCTGACAATCTCCTGAAAAGATTTTGCAAAGCTTCATATCCGCATTCATCACAAGGTTTATCGTAAAAAGCATGGGAACCAGCGCAGCCGCCTCACACATATCCTCATTGAGAGGATTTCCTTTGGTAACGCTGTTTCCGATCAGAGGATTGGAACGAAAAACCTCCGGATCCAGCGCAAAGGCATGATTGTGACAGATCGTATCCATGGCGCTGATGCCGGGAAGAATGCTCTTTCTTCCTCCGCCATACCCGGCCATCACATGATGGGTGCAGGCGCCTAAGGCAATCACTCGATCCGCCATAGCCGCAATCTTATTAATCCGCACCGTTGTCCCGCGGGACGTAACTCCGATCGTGACAAGATCCTCTGCCAGGCAATCATGATTGATGACCCGGATCCTGTCATAAATCTCCGAAGTCACCAGAGTACGAAGCTCCTTCTCATCCCCGCCCACATGGGTGCCATTTGCAACCAGGATTGTGATATCCTCATCAGGTATCCCGCATTCTTCATTCAGGTAATGGATCAGGTGCGGAATCACCAGATCCTGACGCATCCAGAACCGCGACATGTCAGATATGATCAGAGCAACCTTGTCACCTGAAGATGTCCATTTCCGTAAAGAACACGACTGTACCGGCGCATCCAATGACTCATACAGTCCTTTTCCAATATCGTCCAGCGGAGGCGTGTCATGTCCTTTCAGAACCCCCAATACTCTTGTCTCTTCCAGGGATAAAGTCACCGTACCGCTCCCATAAGGGAAAATATAATCTTTCATATTCATCCTTTCCACGTCCTGATATGAGAATTGCTTCCGGCTGGTTCTCCCCAAACGAATCGTAAAACCGGATCCCGTATCATTCATTTCCATGTACACTTTGGGTAAGGATCTGTGTATAAATAACCTTTACAATGGCGCGTCTGAATCCGGCCAGGCTGCGTTGCTGACAGTCACCGCAGGCCGCTGCGGCTCCTTCCGCCGCCTTGCCTGGATGAATTTATCCTGCACCATCTGTATAGGTAATTTTGCATAGCTCCTAAAGTATAAACATCCATCTCGTTCATGTCAAGTCGGCCAGGAACGCAGTCCTGCGGAAACAGGAAAGAAAACCTGCTTTCCGCCCGTCCCGCGCGCCAATCGTCTCCGGCAGGTGATATCTTCCTTTGAACCGCTCTGGGACAAATAGGGTAGAGGAAGGCGAAGCCGTACCCTCTACCCCCAGCGGGGCGCCGGTCACCTTCAGGTGACAAAATTCCTTTCGGCGCCCCTGCCAAAAAAAAATGAGTCAGGAGATACATCTCCTGACTCATTTTTTATCTCAAGAAAGCTTCCGACCAGCTTTTGTCATCGGTACAGGCTTTCTCAATACCTGTTATAAAGCCGCAACAATCCTGCCCGCTTTACGGCCAAAATGAATGGATCCCAGCAAAGCCGTACCGGATCCCGGATAGAATGGACCAACCCAGCCCGCGGATGCCATACCTGCCGCATAAAGACCCGGAATGGATTCTCCTGTCACACTTTGTACTTCACAGTTCAGATTAATCTTCATGCCGCCGATCGCTCCGAGATTCATGAAGCCTTCCACAAACGCGTAATATGGTCCGTTAATGGGAGCCAGACCTGTTGCACGGTCAAATAACGGATCTGTTCCTGTCTCTTCCATATCTTTATTCCAGCGCTCCAGGGTCAGTTTCAGATTAGCCGCATCCACGTCAATCTGTGCCGCAAGATCTTCAATTGTGTCGGCTGTACAGGCTGTTCCTGCTTCTACCATTGCGTCAAGCGCCTCTTTTGTCATGATATCGTTCGGTCCGCAAATCGTATAGCATGCATGATTCGTTTTTGTAATCTCACGCCACAGCTCTCTTGATGTCAATGCATACGTATTATCCTCGCACTCAAAACGATTTCCATATTTATTGACAAAGAAGCAAGGCATCATCGGAGTCTGACGATTAATGCCTGCCATGGTAACACCAGTCAGGTCAATCACACCGCCAAAGTTGGAAAGCTGGGCGCCGATGGCTGCTCCCATGATGATTCCGTCGCCTGTATCATAGGGGTAAGATACACAGTGTGCGTTTTGCAGATCGTAATACTGATTCGGGTTGAGCATCTTGCAAAGGGCTTCGTTATGATCAATACTGGAAGTGGCGATAATGACGCCTTTTATTCCCTTCGCATAAATCACTTTCTCTCCCTGGAGAGCTTCCACGCCAACGACACGTCCATCCTCCCGGATCAGTTTTGTTGCCTGAGTATCATAGACAAACTCAACTCCGGCGGCTTCCGCGGCATCATGCACTGCAGTAAAGATGCCTGAAGCGCCTACGCTCGTTCCGTGAATACGATCGGCATAGAGCGATTCATCCGCCATCGGAGTATGCGCCGAACCGGTAACCTCCACGAATTCCAGTCCAAGGCTCTCCAGCCAGGCAATATGATCCGCTGATCCGGCAGTCATATCGTAAACCAGATCTTCGTCCAGGGTGCCTTCGCCTTCCTGAATGTAATACTGTGCGTGTTTTTCTGCAGTATCATCCGCATACGAGGTCAGCTTCTTCTGTGCTTCCGTACCGGATGCCTGAATAATTCCGCCGGAGCGAATGGACGTTCCGCCGAAGGTCTGGGACTTTTCCAGAATCACGGTCTTTGCGCCTGCGGACGCTGCCTCATAACCGGCGCACATGCCGGCGCCGCCAGCACCGATAATCAATACATCTGCCTCAATATCCCATTGAATTGCCGCATCCTCTGCTTCATTCGCGCTCACGCCAGCAGAAAATAAACCGGCAGCGGCAAGGGCAGCGGAACCCTTAAGAAACTCTTTCCTTGATAATGATTTCATAATGATCTGTCCCTCCTAATAATAACCAACAAAGGACTTGACATCTCCGTTTATACGACATCTGCCGCGCACGCCCTTGACGGAGATTGAAGAATTGCGGTTAATGTCCACTTGACAGGACAATTAACCGTAACAAATAAGGGCACATAATGATTATAACATGATGAACCATTCATCAGTCAAGCTTTTCCGCTTCAATTGTGAAAAAACCGAGACAGTCAAACTCTCCTCCACCGGATTCATAATGGGAAGGAAAAAGATAAAAGACAAAATCTTCTTTCAGATGATCTCTCCAGGAAGAGAAAAAATCACGTACGCATTCTGAAAGCTCCTCAGCCCTGCTGCCTGCGGAAATCTTCCAACTCACCAGAACCTTCTCCTGAGCAGGATAATATACACTGTTTTCAGGCGGTTTTAAGCCATATTCCTGCAGCCACGATTCTTTCAGGGACAATCCTGCGTGTAAAAACAGATCCGAAACCTCTACCTTACTTAATAACTTATCATAATGTCCCGTGAATTCTATACTTGGGATCATTTTATAAAGCTCAAGCCAGGAGGAATCGTCAGTGATATCTTCTTTCCGGACAAAATAATATGGTTCCGTAGTGAAGCGGCACGGAGCAGAACCATGTTCCTGAATAAATTGCAGCGACTTCTGCAGGTTTTGCAATAAAAGCAGCTTCAGCTGATATAAGTGAATCTTCTCTTCAATTTCTTTTTGCTTTTGCTGAATATCGAAAAGCTTTTCCTCATTATCATCCTGACTTAATAAACGGACAATTTCCTCAGTACTGAAATCCAGTCCTCTATAATAACGGATAAAAGCCAAAGCCATGCTGTCTGAAAATGTATATCTGTGATACTGATTTTCTTCTGTTCCCGCCTGCAAAAGTCCTGACTTTACATAATAGTTCAATGTCGTCCGATCGATTTCAAATAATCGGGACAGTTCTCCTGTTTTGGGCATAAATATATCCTGCTCTTCCATAATTGAAACCCGGCAACATATACAATAATGTCATCTTCCTTTGGACGATTCCGGGATAGCATAAAATGAGTCAGGAGGCATCTCTCCTGACTCATACAGTATACGAAAACATGACATAAAATACAAGTCCAAAGGCTAAAAGCTCTTTGCAGCATAAATCGTCCGCTTTTCAATCCATCTTGGGGCGGGTCTGCGTTAAAAAAAAGCCGGGAGATTTAACTCTCCCGGCTTCCCGCGCCCTGAAAACTGCACACGTGTTGATTTCTAAAAGATTTCCCCGGACAAGCATTCACCCGATTAGTAGCAGTCAGCTGCGTGTGTTGCCACACTTCCACCCCTGCCCTATCTACCTCGTCGTCTTCAAGGGGGTTTACTCTTGCGAGCGGAAGTCTCATCTTGAGGGGGGCTTCGCGCTTAGATGCCTTCAGCGTTTATCCCTTCCCGGCTTGGCTACCCG
>JAFVGK010000179.1 GCA_017475035.1 Blautia sp. | reverse complement strand
TCGTAAGGAATATCAGAGAAAAGTACATTCTAAGGAAGAAAAGCAAAAGTCGAAATAGACGGAGTGTTCGAGTCAAAACCTGGGGGGGAGGAAGACCTTCCCCAAGGGATTCTACGTAGAAAATCTAACAAAAATCAGATTATTCCATGATGAAATTATATGTTGATGGTTATATTGGAGATGAATATGGAAAGGCTGGTCTGAAAGCGTTTAATGGTACAGTAGTGACTAAGATGCAAGATGGTAATCTTGCTGATGTTTATAAATCTTCAGGTGTAAAGACTACAGATGCTGAATATTTGGAAAGCACTTACGAAGTCAACGAAGCCAAAGGCGTCGGCCCCCTCATGATGGCTGCGAGTTATGCGAATTCTGTGGCTTCAAAGTTACAGAAAGCAGATCCAACAGTTACAGATCCTGAAGCCGCAGAGAATCTTGAGTATAATGGAACAGAGCAAGCTTTGGTTTCAGAGGGTTCAGTTACTGGCGGAACACTTTACTACGCCCTGGGAGAAGATGATGCCACATCCCTTACGGATGATGATTTTTCCAGTGGAGAAAATACTGATCCTACATCGAATGAAAATAACGATTCCGTTTGGACGACAACTGTCCCAGTAGCCACGAATGCCGGAACCTACTACGTCTGGTATAAGGTAATAGGAGATCAAGGATACAATGATGTGGATCCGGAATGTATCACTGTGACGATCAACAAAAAATCCCTGACAATTACAGCGGAAAGTGATGAAAAGGCTTATAATGGAACGCCTCTAACGAAGAATACCTACACGAGCGAAGGACTTGCTGATACGGATGAAATTGTAAGCGTTACAATAACGGGCAACCAGACAGAGGTGGGAGAAAGCAATAATGTTCCGAGCGACGTAAAAATTAAGAAAAAAACAGAAGGAACAGATCCTTCAACTTCACAGGACGACACAGAGGCATCTGATGTTTCAAATAATTATGCCATTACCTATATTCCTGGAAAGCTGAAAGTCACAAAAGCCTCAAACACAGTTACTGTGAATGCTCAGGGTTGGACATACGGGGATACTGCGAAAGCACCGACTTCCACAGCCAGCTTTGGAACACCTGCTATTTCCTATAGTAAGGATCAGAATGGAACCTTTACATCTGCTGTTCCAACTGATGCTGGTACGTGGTATGTAAAAGCGGAAGTTGCCGGGACGACCAATTATGACGGTGCCACAGCCACAACAAGCTTCACCATTGCAAAGAAAGCCGCATCCATCAAGGCCGATGACAAGAACAAAATATATGGGGATACGGGTCCTGAATTGACCGCCACTGTGGAAGGCGCTATAAATGGAGAGTCTCTAAACTATACACTGAGCAGAACTGCTGGAGAGAATGTCGGAGAGTATGACATCACCGTGACGGTTGGTGATAATCCTAATTATGACGTGGCTATTGAAGATGCAAAGCTGAATATTGAAGCCAAAGAAATCGGTCTCACCTGGGGAAACACATCCTTCACCTATGATGGAAATAACCATCTTCCCACCGCCACAGCGACAAATCTGGTGAGAGAAGATGCCTGTACTGTTACTGTAGAAGGTGAACAGAAAGACGCCGGGACATATAACGCTACGGCAACTGGCCTCTCCAATAATAATTACAAGTTACCTGCAAATAAAACACAATCCTTTACGATTGAAAAAGCTGCAGCATCTTATACTTCTCCGGTGGGAAGGACTAACCTTGTGTATAGTGGTCAACCACAAGCTCTGATCGAGCAAGGTTCCACACAGGACGGAACGATGCAGTACGTTCTGGGAGACAAGGACGGTACATTACCAACAAGTGGCTGGGTTCCTGATCTTCCCGCTGCCATCAATGCCGATACTTATAATGTCTGGTATAAAGTTGTGGGTGATGGTAACCATATGGATGTTGCCCCATCTTCTGTAAAGGTGGAAATAGGAAAAGCAACTATTGCCGGATCTTCTGTTTCCATGGACAGCTATACGTATGGTGAGGTTCAGATTCCTGCGCCATCTGTATCGTCCAACCCCGGCAATGCACCTGTAACGTATTATTACAGCACTGCAAATAGTAACGAAAACGGTACTGAATGGAAAGACGTCCAGGGGACAAGCCTTAATGTCGGCACATACTATATGTATGCTGTGCTTGAAGAAACAGATAACTGCAAGAGGTATACGACAAGCGCGGCAGCCTTTACCGTTGGAAAGGCGAGCCAGGACGCTCCTGCGGCTCCTGAATTGGCTGACTCTACCCAAAATACCATAAAGCTCATTCCTCTAGACGGTTATCAATATAAAAAAGGTGATGGGGAATGGCAAGACAGCCATGTGTTCACTGGGCTGGACGTGAATACGTCCTATATTTTCTACCAGCGCCGGGCAGAAGATCTTAACCACAATGCTTCACCTTCCAGCGAAGGAGCAAGACTCAGCACAAAAGATTATGGGCATGAACATGTTTACGATAATTGGATAGTTGTTACGCCTGCGTCTTCTTTTAGTTCAAACGCCACTTACAAAAGAATTTGTACAATATGCGGAGCAGAAGAAACGGAAGAGTTTCCAATGACATTTACTGGGGTGCAAGGGTATTACCTGGATGATAAATTCACGCCCCTCGAAGAGGTGATTTTATCAGATGTTCCTATGGAAGTAAATCATCCCCGATGGTATATGGTGTATTTCCTGGGGAGAAAACCATCAAATAATTATCCTGTGCTGTCGGTACCGTATAAGGATGGATCCGAAGATAAAACTTTCAAACTGCCATATGTATCGTCCAATGCACCAGACCTGGTTCAGACTATTTCTATGTGGAGGTATGGAGAGTCAACGGAAGATATCAGCAATTATTTTGATGAAACCTTCATTCATGACAATGGCGAGTACTTGTATTTTCAAGTGATGGGAACAAAGCCTAAAACTTCCATAGATCCAATGAAGCCATTTTATGCCGCATATGCCGGGACACGATTTTACACGGTTTCTTTTTATTTACAGGATGATGACGCAGGTACTACATGCACCGCCATAAATGGAGGAAACGTTGAACCTCCTGAACTTCCTGTCGGCTATTGCTGGGACTCTGATGATTATAAAAATGTTAACCGAAAACTTGAAATACATGCAATACCTTGTATACATCATGAGGAACAGGTAATACCTGGGAGGCCTGCAACCTGCACAGAACCGGGTTTAACGGAAGGAAGAAAATGCTCGGTTTGCGGCCTTACCTTGGCGGAACAGACTGAAATCCCAGCACGGGGCCATTCTTTTTCTTATGCTCTTTCCGGGAATAGTAACACCATTACAGCAACATGCGGTGCAGATAATTGCCCCGCTGGATATAACAGTGAAGGGTTCAGTATTACATTAAATGCTTCGTTTGATGCCGTTTATAACGGAAAGGCAAAGGAAGCAAGTATTAGCGCATATCCAGAAGATTTTGCTGTCGGGCTGGATGACAAGCCTGGAACAATCCGTTATTATGAAACAAGCTCTGAAGGCAGCATTATTCCTGAAGGCAATGAATTGCCCGGTGCACCATCTGCAGCCGGAAATTATGTGGCACAGGTGACCTGGGGTGGCCAGACGGCCAGTTCGCCGTTTTCTGTTGACCAGAAGCCTGTGATAATAACGGGAATATATGCTAGTGATAAAGAATATGACGGCACCACAGCCGCTACAATTACTGGCACACCGCAGCTTGTAACCGAAAGACCTTCGGGACTCTTTGGCTTCTTCAGGAGTGCCCAAGTTTCAGGCGGAGCTGTGGAAGAGGGGGATACCGTGTATGTAGAATACGGAACAGCATCCTTTGAGACGCCGAAAGCTGACAACAATAAAACCGTTATATTTACAGGATTTTCCCTTTCCGGCGCGTCGGCGGACAATTATAACCTTACCGGTCAGCCGGAAAATACGAGGGCGGACATCACGAAGAGAAAGTTGACGATCAAAGCCAATGACCAGACGATCAAGGAAGATGAAAGCATTGATGGGAACTCTTACCAGATTACAGAAGGAACACTTGTGGATGGGCATAGTCTTTCCTCTGTCTTCCTGGGAGCCAATGGATCTTTAATTGTTCCTTCTGGTGCAGTGATTACCGATGCATCCGGAACGGATGTAGCCGGCAACTATGATATTATCTACCAAAATGGTTCACTGACTGTAACCCCAAAAATCGCCTGCACAGTGACCTTCAAGGTGGTTAATGGTTCTTGGAATAATGATGCTTTAGCGAGTATCATTACGATCACATTATCCGGCTACGAGGGCGACACGCTGACATTACCAGCAGACCAGATCCCGACAGCGGGACAGAACCCCGCGGAAGGATATGAGGCCGGAAGCTGGGATACTACGCCTTCCGAAGGAATTGTAATCAGCGGAGACACCATTTACACATACACCTACGCAAAAATACCGGAAACCATAACCATCACCTACGACACAAATGGCGGGGAGGGATCATTCGATCCTTCCACAGCAGACACCAACGGTATAGTCACCCTCCCGGATGCTCCTGCCCGTGAAGGCTACACCTTCTCCGGCTGGAAGCTGGATGGGGTTACTTATCAACCCGGCCAGACCATCACGGTCAGCAAATCCGGTACGGCAACCGCTGTGTGGACGCCTGTGGGCCAGGCCGTTTCCCCCAGTGACCTGACGCCGGACAACACTTTGACGGTCAAAGGTTTGCAAAAAGGCGATGTTGTATATTTCTACAAGGTCCTGGAATTCAATCCCGATGCCAACGGAAGCGATAACGGCGTCATTGGCGCAGGCGGCTGGGCGGTCAATGAAAAGTTCTCATCCGTGCTGAAAACAGTCAAGGACGTAGAAAACGTACTGGGTTTATGCGAGGGTGCAACAGGCATCGATCATAACCTGGCAGGCCGTCTTGGCTCCTGTGCGGTGAACACACCGGAGCTTGAAGCGACAGCAAATTCAAAAGGTATTGCCAGGGTGACAACGGGCGTTACTCCCGGATTGTGGATCGGCATCATCAAGCCTGCCAGGGGAGGGATCATTTACAATCCTGTTTTCCTCGGGGCAGATTATGATACGGACAATGGCACCAATGAATTTGTCATTCCGATTGAGAAGTCGTATTCAGACAAGGCAATGGTGAAGGTGGATACCATCACGTTGGAGAAAACAGCAAAGGATGGGGGTACCGTTGATGAGAATGATAAAGAAACCGTAGCAGTCGGGGACAGCATCACGTTTACGGTCACAACGCAGATTCCGGCCTATGCTTCAAATTACACAAACCCTGTATTTAAGATAACGGATAAGCTGTCGGAAGGCCTGACATTTGACAATGCTTCTTCTGTGACGGTTTATGTTAATGCCAATGCCAATGAGGAAAGACTGTCTGCTGATCACTACAAACTTCTGGTTAACGCAGACAGAAGCGGGTTCACACTAGCCTTTACAGACCAATACCTGAAGAGCATTATCGGCGCTGCCACCGCTGTGAAGCTTGAATACAAGGCTACGGTCACAAGCTCTGCTGTATCTTCCGTAAACTCGGAGGACAACACAGTCACCCTGAACTATTCCACAGAGCCATCGGATCAGGAAGGCCATGGCATCCTGAAAGACCGCACAAACCATTACACCTTCGATATTGACGCGAACCTGTTTGGCGAGGACTCTTACGGCGCAACCGAGGTGGTAAAGGTTGGGGTAGATGCCCAGGGCAATGAGATTAAAGAGAGCAGGCAGCTTGCGAATGGTTATAAGATTGGGGCTTTGCAGGGGGCGAAGTTCAGGCTATATAAGAAGGATGGGACTACGTCATACACGAATAAATGCATCACCGCTAATACAGTCTTTATCTCAGATGAGGATGGAAGGTTGAAGCAGATGGATGGACAAACGGTTACGGAATACGGGATCCGCGGCCTGGATGCCGGTGAATATAAGCTGGTGGAGACACAGGCTCCGGCCGGTTATGTCAAGCTCCAGGATGCCGTGAGCATCCAGATCGAGGCAAAGACAAAAGAGGTAACCTACGAAGACCCGGATGGAACGTTGTATAAAGCGGATGAGCTTGAGAGCTACAAGGTCTATATCGGCGGCAAGGAAACGGCGGATTATACGATGACCAACACGGCGATTGGCACATCCCATGTTGATCCGGCTATAGCACCTGCACCGGATCAGGGAGACAAGGTCGGGAAAAACGGTTTCATCACAGGAGGCGAAGCGGGCGATGCCGCTGACGGCAAACTCATCAACACCCAGGGAGCGGAACTGCCGAGCACCGGTGGAATGGGGACAGGCCTTTTCTATCTGGTCGGCGCGATCCTGGTTCTTCTCAGCGGGATCATTCTTGTAAACAAGAGAAGAGTCAGTATATAAACAACTGATG
>JAFVGK010000178.1 GCA_017475035.1 Blautia sp. | reverse complement strand
TTGGATACCATCGAAACATTAGATATGGAGGGAGACAAAAGAACCGCAGGAAACAAATCCCCAACCAGTGAAAAAGATGCCAAAGTACCAGACAGCATAAAAGAACCTGACGTCACCGGTCTCCATTCGAAGGAAAATGCTGGAAAGCATTTTTGAAGGAA
This sequence comes from Blautia sp., assembly GCA_017475035.1. Lineage (GTDB taxonomy): Bacteria > Bacillota > Clostridia > Lachnospirales > Lachnospiraceae > Blautia_A. The sequence goes on along the minus strand of JAFVGK010000178.1, from coordinate 6,089 downwards.
ACAGCCAAGGATACAGGCTTTCCGATTTTACGGCAATGGAACGAAATATATAATCAGACAGAAAAAAGCCGGGGCAGGGATATTGTCCTGGCTTTTTCAATCTAACTAATCAGATCGTTCCTATGAATAATCCATTCTTGTGGAGAAAAAAGGAGAATTGGATATGAGAAAGATTCCCCTGTTGCTGTCTTTGGTCTGTGCTTTTATCAGCGGATATATTCTGGTAGAGAAATTATATATCGAATACAAGGCTGCATATCACGGCAATGGCTGCGAGACGGCGGCTCTGAATGCTCAGAACAATGATTTCTTCGGCATCCTGTCCATTGATGGTCTGATAAATGAGCCTGTCGTACAAGGAGATAACAATTCTTTCTATCTCTCCCATTCTTTTACAAGGGAACCAGAACGGAAAGGCTGTCTCTTTGCCGATTACAGATACAGATATGGAAACAACAACCTTGTCATTTATGGGCACAACAACTACGATGGAAGGGGGTTTTCCATCCTGTCAAAGTATAAAGACTCTCTTTTCGCAGAAAGCCATAACGAAATTGTTTTCATCCGCGAAGATGGTACCGTTAACCGGTACCGTGTCTTTCTCGTAGTGAATTATGATACCGAAGATGTCTCTGTCTGCGATCCTTTTCTCCAAGATCTGCCAGAGAGCTTCCTGGTGCGGATACGGAAATACCCCGTCTATTATTATGACGATAGTATCGCTGATCTTATGGAAAGAATGATCCCCACTCTTATCCTGTCTACCTGTGACACTGAGGCTTTTGGTCAAAGTGGAAGGCTTCTTGTAGCAGGTGCGCAAATCAGCAGCAGCACAAATAGAAAAAATGATTGTAAGCCTTTCATTTGATCCATGTCACAATTTGACATATCTTATAGTCATATGGTAGACTGCAGGAAGTTTCAGAATGGAGGGCATACACTGTGGCAACAGAAAAGAGAGTTAACATCCAGCTAAAACCTGGGAAAATATCCCGCCAGAACACTGTAACCAGGGCAACTGGCGTTTTGAATGAAGATGGCAGTGTCTTCCTGCGGTACAGGGGAAACGATTATCATGACTGGGCAAGCCTTGTGGAAAAAGAGCTGCCCGATGCGGATTTCTGCAGCACAATGGATCCCAGAGTTTTTAGCGCTTTAGAGAAGGCAGGATTCCCCATGAAAGGACCGGAGAACGCTTCTGTCTCCCTCCATGTCACCATCCCGGCCTCGCTTATGGAAAAACTGAATAATGAATGCATGGAAACCAATCAGAAACAAAGCAGTATCGTCAGGGACGCCCTGAACAAACGGTACGGAAGCAGTTGCTGACATTTCGACATTCCTGTCTATTCTGGACGGTCTCTTTTTGATGACCATTTTGCGAGCATCGTTCCGCGAGAAGTTTGGACGTGCGGGCTGTGCTGAGCCCTTCTCCTGCCTTATTCCTTTTGATGCTATACGTAAACGGAAGACCGCGGGCGGTTTTGAATTCTTCCCCGGCGTAACCTGGATGGTTTCACATGATATTCAGACTGTCCACCTGTTCCAACAAATTCTTTGCCGCATGGATCAGCCTGTTCTCTTTGCTGCGGCCTTCTTCCGTGAGTCTGCCTGCCTTCCAGCAGCGGTTGATAAGCCGCAGGTTTCCCAATAAGGCGGCCCGGTTCATCACCTCACGGATGCGAGATTCATCCTCTGTCTGAAGATAATATCTCATGAAAAGGCTGAAAAACTGGCGGCATGTCCGATAGGGAATTCCCAGATAAGGGTCTATATCTTCGGGCTTCTCTGTGTCTGACGCTGCGAAATACAGGTACATATCACCCAGTTCAAAAACAGGATCGCCGGTTGCCAGGCGATCCATATCGATCAGCAGGGCTTCGGAATTCTGCAGAAACACATTACTCGTATGAAAATCCCCGTGGATTAGATGTTTTGTGTCCGGCATTTTGTCAATCAGCTGCATACACCGGTCAGCAAGCTCCCTGTCGCTTCGTCCGATCCCATTCGTGATATATGACCTGAATCTGTCCCTTGTGTCTGGGAAATCATCATTTCCCTCTGACTGTGTGCTGTGTATGGTACGGGCCAGTTCTGCCATTACAGCGGCATATGATTCTAATCCGGACGGATTTCTCGCGATGCAGGCAGAAATGGTTTCGGAATCCACAAGCTCATACATGGCGCCATAGCGATCCCCCACGGACACGATCCCGAAAGAAATTGCAGTCGGGATCCCAAGGACAAACGCTCTGCGGCTCATGGCAATCTCCCGTTCCACATCCCGGTAAGTATTGCTGCGGTTATAAACCTTGAGGATCAGTTCATCGTCATAACGGTATACCTCTCCCTTTTGTCCGCTGCCAATCAGGCGGCAACCGGCAAGAGAAATCTCCTTATACTTTCTGTACCGTGCCTTATCGGAATCAAAAGTACCGGGCCATAGATAGTTTATATGCTTGATCAGCTCTTTAAAGGCACCTGTTCTGTTCAATTCCAGTTCCAGGTATTCCGCCACCGTACGATAATACCAGCAATGCATGGCCGGATCTTTCTGATGGAAATATGACCAGACGCTCTCTCCGTTCTCACTGTAATCCTGCGCAAGAGAGCGGATATTGGCGAGCTTGTCCGCAAGCCATAGCATCTTTACGCCAATATCCGTGCTTTCTTTTAGCTTCAGCAAGGATTGCTGCTTACGTTTTTGCCAGCTTTTTTCCCTGTCTTCCTCCGGAAAAGCTTCCTCCGTTTCCGAGTCCACCATAAGCGCGACCCGGTCACCGAATCGGTGCCGGATTTCATCCGGCGTTCCGCTGGTGTCTTCCACGATATCATGCAGGATCCCGGCTGCGATGATCTCCCGGTCTTCCGTAAGAGTGCCCAGGATCTGTGCAACCTCCAGCGAATGCAGAATGACGGGGATGTTTTTACGCTTACGTACTTTTCCCTGATGCATGACCGTTGCATAGAGGATCGCTTCTTCTACCAAATCCATCATGAACGTTTACCTGATCTTCCTGACATCGACGAACTCAAAGTCCTGCTTTCTGCCAAGGGAATAGGTGACAACACCACAGGTTACATTAGCCAGCAGCGCGTCACATCTGGGTACAGCCTCCAAAACACAGATATAATCCAGAGTCCGCTTAACCGGATCCTTCTTCTCCTGGGCGTAAATCTCAATAAGAAGCTTGTTGTTGTTTTCCTCCCGGCTGTAATCGACTCGCTCCTGATCCACATAGAGAAGCCTGTCCTTCAGCTCGCTTTCCCGAAAGAGTTCAAGATAGGATGCATCCTCCGTTGCCAGGAAAACATAATCAAACTGTTTTTCCCGCACATATTCGATAGTCTTCTCCAACGTCTCCTCCACCGTAATGCCGTGGGGGACATATTTCTGTACGGAAGGAGCCAGATAGTCGCTTCCCCTCACAACGACCGCGAGGATTCGCTTCTTTTCTGCCGGGAAGACACTGCTCAGCTTTTCATTGATATAGGCCTGCACCTCATCCGTATATTGCAGCTCCGGCCCATAGACGAGTTCTGCCCGCTGGTTGGAGAACACAAATTCCGTCAGGTACGGATTCATATTCAGATTGGAATTCTGATCCAGTACCACATGCTGAGAATTATATACCTCCTGCAAACTGTAGGGTGATACCTGTTTGAAGAACATGCCCCAGACATCCTCCCCGCTCTTGCCGGTGAACTGATTTGGGTCGTTGGCAACCCCAAGATCGACAACAGGGATGAAATCCGGCCTCTTGGCGTGGAGCATGCCGATGATGCCCATTACATTCGAGACCAGGGCAGTAATGCCGTTTTCCTTAACGGGCTGCTTGATGAGGTAGAAGGTTTTATCAGGATTATCCGGTCCGTAATAAAATTCACGCTTGAGCCAGTACATGCTGGTCATGATCTCGATACTGGAGACCGAACCCATGAAAACACCCTGCACATCCCAGCGGATTTCAGTCCTGCCGCGCAGAGTGCGCAGGTTCCTGAGCTCCGGATGGCCGCTAAAGAGAGCCTCTTCGCTCTCGGCGATGAGGAGCGTATCCGTTTCCTCAAAGAACCAGCGGGCGGCAGGATCAGTAAAGGCAATGATCGTATCCGGATTGTGTTTACGGATCATCCGCGCAGTATGGTAACTGTATTCCTCCAGGCTTTCATACAGAACCAGCTGATAGCGGTCCACATAGGAATAGTCGATCCCTTCATCTTCCGGGCTATAGTTCCAGAAATTAGAAAGCTTCATCTGTGCTCTGGGGCTGTCCGGATCGACATTTGTTGGCCTGTTGCGAACATAGCCAAGGCAGAAGACTGGCTTCCCGTCCTGATAAATTACCGCCTTGTGATGGCGCATATCCTTATTCAGCTGATAAAAATCCCGGAGCTTCATGAACACATCTTCATCCAGTTCATACGTCTTTCGGATCACCTTCGGCATGTCACTGATCGGGTAAAACAAAATCATTAATTATTCCTCCTTCTATAAGATCGAAAGAAAGCAGTAAGACTGTTTTTTATGAAAACTTCTAATAAAAAACTTCTTATGAAAACTTCACTCTGGGAAGATACCTGATCAGCCGGTCGGATACCTTATAAGGGATTTTCTCGTCATCCAACACGCTGCAAAACCGTTCCACCAATTTGATATTTTCCTGACGGAAAGATAGCCTTTCAATGGTGTGGTACCTCCGGATTTTCCATGTGGGTAGATACAACAATACAGGGTACATTATATGCGAATATTAGCTCTTAGTAAAGCGGGGCTTTATGAACAAAGACAGGCACGTGGAAGTCCACCACATGATTTCCACAGGCTGAGGCTTTTCTATGTTCAAGGACAGAATACGCGGATTGCCATTACGCGAGGCTATAAAGTTCAAATGCTGCAGGACATATAATAATAGCCATGAATTACGATATCCTTATGATACATTTGTAAGAAAGAATATATAACCTTATGCCATTTTACCTAATAAACTCATGCTAAATGCAAATGCATAAAAAGAAAAAGAACTTAGATCGAATAATGTAGGGGACCAATTCCAACATAGAGAACCCTCTGAACAAACAATACGGAAGCAGCTGCTGAACATTCCGTCATTCGTCTTATGGAAGGTTGTGAGACCTTCCTTTTTTCTTGACTTTTTTGATGTGATTCTGGAATTCTGTCCTCTGAAAACAGAAAGGGGGAACTGATATGGAAAGCATCACGATCAAAGACGTAATCCAGTCCGCATCCGGGCGGAACAAGGACGGCTTCACAAAATCCGCAGTCGGTTTATTTTTCGAAAAGGTAGATGGAGAAGCTCTCCTTCCGTCCCAATTTTCCACAAAAAAATGAGTGGGAAGGTCAGCTTTTCTGTTAGCCAGCTAACACATTCCCACTCAAAATTCACGTCCGCGAGGTGATTCGAACATCCGACCTACCGCTTAGGAGGCGGCTGAAACGCGGTAAAATACAGCCAGCCGGGGTCATGCTAAGTCAAGAAATCTAACAAAAGCACGGGGTTCGTTATCAAATCTGGTCAATCTGATGTATGCTGCTGTAAAGTATTGTCAAGAAAATTTTGTTAGCTGGCTGTTAGCTGAGCTAACAAATGGGATCAGGCAATACGTAAAGTCACGGATCACATCATCGGTCACCATTCCCGGAGGCAGCCATATCGGCAGCGGGAATGACCTGGAATATTGATTGATCAGATTACTGGTCTATCTTATCGTATCTGCTGGTTTTTGTCCAGTGGTTTGGCTACTTTTTGGGAAAAACCTTTCTGTTGATAAGTGATTTCTTCTGAGGTAAAATATATGTACAGAGGACGATGTCTACTTAGATCTGATGAAAAAACAACAGGGAGGTGATGTGTTGGGTGAGAAAGACATGGCGCAAAAAACTTTGGAAGCCTTCAACGATGTGTTTGCGGATATAGTGAACGGACTTCTGTTTCAGGGGGAACAGGTTATTTCGGAAACAAGCCTGACAGATGCACAGCCTTTATCGATGTATAAAGCAGACGGAAAGCTTCATGAGCAGGAACGTGATGTAGCAAAATACTGGAATATGGCTGCATCTGCCTGCATCA
>JAFVGK010000177.1 GCA_017475035.1 Blautia sp. | reverse complement strand
CTCCAGGGAAAAAATGGGTATCACTGCGAAGATGCGCAGCAATATGCTTGCCGGAATTGATGTGGAGCTAAACGCATACCAACATCTGTGGGAAGCGGCTACCAGTATGGACCGGCTGCCAGATCCGAAAAAAAGCAAAGAGACCCGACACGATACCTTCGGTGAAGATTACAATACTATGGTGACAGAAATATCATCGAGGCTTGAACAGACCGGTGTATCGATAAACGAAGCCAGATCATATGCCAGGCAGGCAATTGGTGCATATCCGGATGACCATAACATAGATATTCTCTTTGGCTATGCAATGGCATTGCATAAAGCGACAGCCAAACCAGAATGAAACACATAAATATCTGATGGGATATTTCCTCTAACACTTGAAATTTCTCATCAGATATTTACGATATTAGTTGTTCTATTTCCTATAACAGTTATACCTACTCAACATGGGATCCTCCCTTACTCCGAATACAGGAACGGACGCCGATACGGTGGATTTTGTCCAGGCGCTTCAGGCAAAGGGCTATCGGATCAACGAGTCCTTGAAGAATCTGTATGATGGCTTAAAAGAGAGCTTTAAGACAGAGGTAGAGAACTGGGGTAATGTAACAGTGTATTATAACATTACCGCTCCGAAGGTAGATGCCCAGTTTTCCAGCCGGGAGCCTTCCCAGGCTGACATGGACGCCAAGGATGCCGGATGGAAAGAGTCCATGACAGACTATAATGTCATGGTGGTCACGATTGCCAGAAGCGCGGCGGAAAATGCCGGCTATACCATCGGCCAGGCCGGCGTGGATGCTTCCCAGTCTCTGAACCAGACGGATCCCCTTGGACTTTCCGATGACGAAAGGGATCTGATCGCGGCAGCCGTAGCGGAAAAAGAAAAGAACGGCGGCAAGGTTATCGTCCTTTTGAACAACGCCAGTCCTATGGAGGTTCAGGAGATCGAAGACAATGAAGGAGTGGATGCGATTCTCCAGATCGGTCTTCCCGGCGGCTATGGCTTTTACGGCGTGGCGGACGTTCTTTCCGGCGCCGCAAATCCATCCGGCCATCTGACAGATACCTATGCAGTTTCCAACGCATCTGCTCCGGCGGCCATGAACTATGGGGACCTGCAGTGGGCAAACGCGCAGCCGGATAATAATATCAACGATGCGATTGTGGAAGCGGAAAGCATTTATACAGGGTACAAGTATTACGAGACAAGATACGCCGATACCGTTCTTGGCCAGGGCAACGCCGCTGACAGCGCAGGAAGCAGCAATGGCGCTGCCTGGGATTACTCCGGGGAGGTGACATATCCCTTTGGCTACGGACTTTCCTATACGACCTTTGAACAGACCTTTGACAGCCTGGACGTCGATCTGGAAGGCCGTAAGGCAACGGCAGTCGTTACGGTTACCAATACAGGCGACAAGGCAGGCAAGGATGCGGTTCAGCTTTATGTTTCTGTTCCGTATACGGCTTATGATATCGAGCACGGCGTGGAAAAAGCAGCGATTCAGCTTCTTGACTACGCAAAGACCGGTGTGATCGAGCCCGGAGCTTCTGAGACCATCACGATAGAAGCAAATCTGGACTATATGGCCAGCTGGGACAGCACGGCAGAGAATGCGGCCGGGACGAAAGGCTGCTATATCCTGGATGAAGGAAACTATGTCTTTGCTCTCGGAAACGGCGCCCATGAAGCTGTAAACAATGCCCTGAAAGCACTCGGAGAGGATGTTGAGGGCAGCGACTCCATGGTACAGTCCTGGATGCTGGGCGAGTTTGACGGAAATACCTTTGCGACATCCAAAAACGGTACCAATGTCGAAAACCAGCTCGCTGATATGGACGTCAACTATTGGCTGCCGGATACTGCAGTGTATCTTTCCAGAAGCGACTGGGCAGGGACCTGGCCAAAGACCTATGAAGGTCTGACAGCAACCGATGAGATGCTGGATATCCTGGATGCTGACGTCTATGAGATCACGGCAAAGGGAGATCCCTCCTCCATCGTATGGGGAGCGGATAACGGTCTTGTTCTCGCAAACATGAAGGGCATTTCCGATAAAGACGATCCGAACTGGGATCTCCTCATAGATGAAATGGAGCTCTCCGAAGCCCTGATCCGTACCGGCTACGGCGGCACCAGCACGAAACCGATCGAAAGCATAGCTTCTCCGGAAGCGATCCAGAATGACGGACCTAACGGCATTTATTCCTATCCTTTGGGTCAGTATGCAAATACCGATACTAACAGCGGCGATCCTTGCGCTGTGGCAAAGGATGACAAAAATCTTGGCTACCGGGCAGGCGTCATGCCCAATGAAACCGTTGTCGCGCAGACCTTTAATAAAGAACTGGCAAAAGAATACGGCAAGGTCATGGGCAATTTCTCCCTGTGGTCCAATCTGACGATCTGGTGGGGCATAGGCGTCAATCTGCATCGTTTACCCTATAATGCGAGAAATCATGAGTACTTCTCCGAGGATCCCGTCCTTTCGGCATTCCAGGGCGCCGCAGAGGTGGAAGGAGCACAGGAATACGGTGTGATCGCAGCTCCGAAGCATGTAGCCTTTAATGACACGGAGGTGCACCGTATCGGTGTGGCTGTATTCATGACCGAGCAGAAGGCCAGAGAAGGAGAGCTCCGCGCAATGCAGGCCGCCATCGAGGATGCCGGAGCGCTTGGCATCATGACAGCTTATAACCGTGTCGGCATCTACACGGATAACTCCCATACAGGACTGCTTAAGAATATCGTTCACGGAGAGTGGGGCTTCTATGGACTGATCAGTGAAGACTTCATCATGGATCCGCGCTATGTTGCCCTGAAAGAAGCGGTCATGAACGGCGTAACGATGTCCTGCAATACCGGTGACAATTCCATGGAAGCAGTCAGCGGCACCTACTGGTACTGGACAATCGAAAATGTTTCTCAGGATGCGGAACTCCTCGCGGCGTTGAAGAATGCGATGAAGATGCAGAATTATGCGATCGCGAACTCCAATGCGATGGATGGTCTGGATTCTTCCGCTCATCTGGTTTATGTCAAGACCTGGTATGATAACCTCCTCTATGGTCTGAAGATTGCCTTTGGTATCCTGACGGCTCTCTGCATTCTGCTGTATCTGCTTTCCCTTGGCAAGTCCAAAGCTGCAGGAGAGACACAGAGCATGGGCTTCGGCGTATTTACCACTCTGCTTGCTTTGATTGCGACTGCTGTCGGTTTTGCTTATTATCTGATTAATGCGGGTACGGTGAATTTCTCCAGCCTTGGCAAGGATCCTGTGATTCTGGGCTGCTTAGGCGGCGCGATCGCATGCTATGTCATCTGGCTGCTGGCAGGCTCTGACAAACGCAGAATTCTGGATATCCTTCCGTTTGCCGCGCCGGTTCTGACTATTTACGGCGGTCTGGTTATGGCGAACTCCCGGATTAACGGTATTGCCTCCATCCTGACCTTCACGAATAATGCCCAGAACATCGCAGACATGCAAAGCGCGGTCATTGCCATTGCCGCGACAGTCATTGCGGCAGTAATCGGCATCTTCAGTGCGTTCTTTCAGGTAAGAAAGCATAAATGATAACGGGACAAAAAGACAGGTAATCCGGACAGTAATTTCTGACTCATTAGTCGCCTGAATCATCCTATATGATCCTTTATATAAGATTCGTGAAAAACGGATCCTTTGAATGAAATCGAAGGAGGAGACGCGAACTGACATGCGTCTCCTCTTTTTATCGCATAGTCCTCATAAGCAGCTTTCACTGCCTGCAGCGGGAGTTTTTGTCGTTTCTAAGCGGTGCTCGCCGGGCATCAGAAACGGTCGTTGCTGAACGCATGACACTGGCCTGCAGCAACCTGAATTATCATGATATAGGTGGAAAAATGAAATGGAATGTAAAATATAAGGCTGCGCTACTCCTGGTGCTTGCTCTGACCATGGCGGGCATGGTAATGGAACTGTATGCCGGATGGAGCCTGGAAGAGGTGACGACAGGGATGCTCCCTGCATTGCTTTTCCTGCTGGCATGGCAGAGCCGGCTTACCGGTCTTGGGAAGGGAGATAAACCGTGAATTTTACATCCGGGCTTTATATTCTTCTGCTTCCTGCTGCCGTTCTGGGCTGCCGTCTTTTTCAAGGCCGCCTCCGACAGCTCTTCCTGCTGGGCTTTGGCTGGTTCTTTTACTGGCAGAATGGGCCGACGGCTTTTTTTGTGCTGTTGTTCGTTACAATTGTTTCCTATTTTGCAGGATTATGCATGGATCATGCAGGGAAGCCGGGCAAACGTATGATATGGCTTACTGCAGCATATGTCATGATTCTGGGAATCCTGTTTGTATTTAAGTACCTGGACTTTGGCATGACCATCCTTTTCTCCCTTACCGGCAGAGAAGGACAAAAGATCTCTGTGCTTCTTCCCGCAGGGATTTCCTTCTATACTTTTCAATCATTGTCCTATTGCCTGGAGGTTTATCGAAAAAAATACCCGGCAGAGAAAGACTTTTTTCTGTATGCTCTTTATGTATCTTTTTTTCCACAGGTGGTTGCGGGTCCCATCGAAAAACCAGAGGATCTGTTAATTCAGTTAAAAGGGAATATCCGCGCCGGCAGAAAGGATATGGAATCCGGTTTTTTCCTTCTTCTGCGCGGTTATTTTAAAAAGCTGGTGATCGCGGATTTTGCGGCACCTTTTGTGGATGCTCTTTTCAGTGGAAGCTTCGGGAAGAATGGTCCTGTTACCGCGGCGGCAGCAGTTCTTTTTTATCTGCAGATCTATGCGGATTTCTCCGGATACAGTGACATCGCCTGTGGTACGGCGAGAATGATGGGGATCCGGCTTTCCGTCAACTTTCGCCGGCCTTATCTTGCCCAAAGCATGCACTCCTTCTGGCGGCGCTGGCATATCACGCTGACAAGATGGTTTACAGACTCGATCTACATCCCATTGGGCGGCAATCGCCATGGCATAGCCAGACAATGTCTGCTTACGATGCTGGTTTTCTCTTTGAGCGGTTTATGGCATGGAGCAGCCTGGCACTTTATTTTCTGGGGAATGCTGCATGGAAGCTTCATGGTGATGGAATTGCTTTGGGAGAATTACAGGCAGCTTCATAAAGAGAAATCCTTTCATGAAGCATTGCCTGATCATTTGGAACCTTCTGTCCGGAAAAACCCGGGATTCTTTTCAGAAAAACGAAGAGCGGCAGGAAGTATCCTGACTTTTGCTCTGGTATCGGTATCCTGGCTTTTTTTCAGGGCTTCTTCCATGGACGATGCTTTCAGGATGCTGGCGGCCCTTCCGTCCGGATGGACAAAGCTTCCGGGAATGCTGATAAACCTTTGCGCAGATAATCCGCCTGTCATGATTCGTTTTTTGCTTCTTCCCGGAATCCTGTATTTTCTGGATCAGGTTTATCTGCCGGATGATACCGATGTGCAAGAGTCGGAAAGAATTGTCTGTATACGTGTTGTCCTTTCATGCATTCTCGTATGGACGGCATTCTGTGCATGGCTGGCGATCGCTGCCCGGGGAGAACCAAATGCCTTTATCTATTTTCAATTTTAAGGAAATGTCCGGATTTTTTTCTGTATTTCTGCTTATTTTGTGTGCCGTTGCTTTTTCATCCTGTTCCGATAAACAGAATATCTCCCGGGAGCATCCTTGCCATATCGTAATAGAAGAAGGGGAAGGCTTTGAGGCGGAACGATATGCCTTTGAGCTCAACCCGGGTGATCCCCTTATTGTGACTCTTACCGCAAAGGATGGATATGAAATCACCGGTACGGATTACAAAGATGCTTCTGTCCTGCATATCGGAGGCAAAAAGGCTGTTCTGCGGCTGGATGAGGCAAAGTATACGACTGCGATTGCCATAGTGACCGAGAAGATGCCCTATCTGATCCGGTATCACATAAATATGGAAAATGATACAGATATTTATGAAATGTCTGTCGGCAGCACGCATCTCAGGGCAAATACTTTACGTTACGAAGCAATGCCGGAAAGAGCTGGGTATACCTGCATCGGTTGGAACACAGAACCGGACGGAAGCGGAAGGCAGATCGGCTTTGGAAGCAGAGTGGATGTGAGGGAAGAGGAAGTGTCAGAGCTTTATGCCCGGTGGGTTCCCTGGACTGACAAAGAGTATTTTATAACAGAGGAAAACCGGGAGGGAATGACGATCACAGGCTTTGATCCGGATTTATTGAGGGAGGATAAGACAGAGCTTCTTGTAATCCCGGAAAAGATAGATGACAGGCCTGTAACGGAAATTGCGGATCATGCACTGGAAGGTCTTCCGTTTTCCGGAATCGTTGTGTCGCCTTCTATAAGAAAAATCGGAATGTATGCCTTTCAGGACGCGCAGGCGAAAGAGGTTATCCTGTATGATAACCTGCTGCAGGTCAGCGATTATTCCTTCCGGAACTGCAGCGATTTAAGAACTCTGTCTATTCAGGCTGCAGCCGCTCCGGTGTACAGCGGCTCTTATTATGACACCTTTCCGGATAAGATGGATTATCTTCGTTCCATCAGTAAAAAGAAAAAGCTGGTTTTATTTTCCGGCTCTTCCGCACGCTTTGGCTATGACAGTGCCTTTTTAGAGGAAAACCTGGAGGGCTATAAGGTCTCCAATATGGGGGTTTTCGCGTATACGAACGCTCTGCCTCAACTGGAGCTGATCCGCAGGCAGATGAAGGAAGGAGATATTCTTCTGGTTTCTCCGGAATTTGACGCCGCTAAACGACAATTCTGCACGACAAATGCCTTTGACGATGATTTTTTCTGCATGATAGAAGCAGACTATGATTTGCTGCGGGAGCTGGATCTGAGCGAATATACGAAAGTATTTTCCTCCTTTTCCTCTTATCTTTCCAAACGCAGAGGAATGGAGGAGAGGGATTATTCCATTTCCGCTTCTTTTTATGATGAAGACGGAAACCCGGTTTCTTCTCCGAGCTATAATGCTTACGGAGATTATATTGTACACAGGAAGAATGCCGATTCCGACAAACCCGTCTATGGGCTGCCCCTGGATTATACAGTTTCAGCCTTTCCGGAAGAGCTGTATATCAGACCGGCCAACAGGGAATATCAGAGATTTCAGGATGACGGCATTCAGGTTCTGTTTACTTATGCGCCGAGAAACCGTCAGGCGATTTCAAAGCAAAGCACAAAGGAAGAACGGGACCGGCTCGACGCTTACCTCCGGGAAAAGCTGTGTGTACCGGTGATTTCCACTCTGGAAGAATCCCTTTATCCCGGACATCTGCTTTATGGAACGGACAATCACCTCTCGGACGAAGGAGTTATGCTCCGAAGCAGGATGATCCTGGATCAATTGAAGAAGGTTCTGGCGCATGAGACAGGATGATTACAGATTCAGGCGAAAATGTTCATGAAAAATAAGCGGATCGCTGGTGGCTGCAGGATCGCAAGAGCAGCGCCGCTGCCGGGCGATTCGCAGAATCAGGCTTTTGTCGATGCAGCTTGGATTCATGTGAAGAACGGGACTGACTATGAATCTGATTTTTGAGGTATGCTGACGGACAAAAAGACAGGTAATTCGGGACAGTAATTTCTGATTCAATCCTGAGAAAGGCAGTATTATGAGAAGATGTGTGATCGTCGGGGGTGCGGCAATAGATAAATATCAGAAGGTGCGGGAATTTCTTTCCGACGATGATTACTATGTATACTGTGACAGTGGATTATATCACACAGATAAATTGGGAAAGAATCCTGATTTGATTATCGGAGATTTTGATTCCCATGAAAAACCGAAAACCGGTACAGAGACGATCGTTCTTCCCGTTGAGAAAGACGACACGGATACGGTATATGCCGCAAAAGAATGTATGCGAAGAGGCTTTACCGATTTCCTGCTGACGGGCGTCATAGGCAGCCGGCTGGATCATACCCTGGGAAATGTGGGACTGCTGCTGATGCTTCATCATAAAGGAAAAAGAGCCGTCATCGTGGATGATTACTCAGAGATGCAGATTGTGTCGGATCAGCCCGCTCTGATCGGTGAATCCTACGCCTTTTTTTCTTTGCTGGCGATCTCGGGAACCGCAAGGGGGATTTCGATTAAAAACGCAAAATATCCCCTTGAAGACGCGCAGATTACCTGCGATTATCCATACGGAGTCAGCAATGAGGTTCTGCCCGGAAAAACAGCAGAGGTGTCTGTGAAAGAAGGAGAGCTTTTGCTGGTTAAGGTGTGGAGGGACTGAATCGAAAATGTGTTCATGATAAGGCAGAGGGAGGCAGGGAATCATCCCTGCCTCCTGTTCGATGGACGAATGGTCCCTTAATCAATTGTTCTGCCTGTTTTCATCAGCCATGCTGTACCGGTGTTGCGTTTTTCCAGTAGCTTTCGATTTCGCCTGCGAGCTCTTCACGGGTAATGCCGCCGTTCAGGTATTTCTGCATCACAGCGCCGAGGACTGCATAGTGGTCATCCGGATCATAATCATAGTTCGGGATGAGCTTATTCTGGTCAACATACTGTTTTACATAAGCGCCAAGATCATTGGTGCAGGGCACATCGTTGCTTTCAAACGGGGATACGCAGCCGCAGGTATCGGAGATAAAGAACTTGCCTTCGTCAGAGGAAACAAGCCAGTTCAGGAAATCGCAGGCAGCCTGTCTCTGGGCATCGGTGGTATACTCGCTGTTGTCGACATAGAAGAATTTGGAGCCGCCGCCTACCAGACAGCCGGTAGCAAGGTCGGTGACGTTCTGCGGAACCGGCATCATGCCGACGTTTCCGCTGTAATCATAGTCGATCAGATCATTCCACTCCCAGCAGCCGCCGAACTGGAACGCGACATCGCCTTCTGACATATACATATGTACCAGCTCATCCTCAGCGGTAATCGGAGCGGAAGCAAAGGTGTTATATTTGCGAAGGACATCGAAGGTATCGATCAGAGCGTTGAATTTCTCATCTTCCATCAGGTTGGCGGTGCCGTCATAAAGGGAATCGATAAAGCCCTGCACGTCTTCTCTTTCCTCATAAACCTGCTGCAGGAAATGAGCGGCCAGAGACCAGTCCGGCTTCAGGATAGAAGTAGGAGTTTCCATGCCTGCGTCTACCAGCTTCTGGCAGAAAGCGTCAAAGTCATCGAGAGTAACGATGGAAGCAGGATCAAAAGCTTCTCCGGTAGCTGCCTCAATGGCGTCAGCATTAAAGAGAATACCTCTTGCTTCGATGCAGAACGGGAAACCGAGAACCTTGTCATCCACAGAAATCGCATAGTTGGTGTCAGAAACCCAGTCTTCATTGCTGAGGTCATAGCCATACTCTTTGCCCAGAATGTAAATATCCTTGGCATCCGTCATGTTCAGAGTGTAAGGCGCTCCGGAAGCGTAGCGGGTGGAAAGGTGAGCGGCTACGGTATCGCTGGAGTAATATACTTCGATATTCACGTTATGCTCTTTACCGTATTCTGCTGTAATGTCTTCCAGGACTTCCTGAAGCTCATTTTTGGAGTTGAAGATGGTGAAGGACACTTGCTCCCCGGCTGCGGCGGGAATTGCGGGAACCATGGAAAGGGTCATCGCTGCTGCCAAAACTGCTGCCAATGCTTTTTTCATTGTTTTCCTCCTTGAAATAAATGAAAATGGATTGAAAAGTGTAACATGTTATCAGGTAACTGCCGTTCCGGTCCGGAAGGCAGATACTTTCTTTGTTGCGGCAGGGACAGCGCATCACAATATTCTGCCTGCGTCGAACGCCTCCCCGCCGGTTTCCTGTTCGTCGAGCATCCAGATGTTTTCGGGTTCCTTTGCAAGAGGTTCCTTTGTAAGAAACAGGAGAATGCTTTCATGTGGTTTCAGGCAGGTAAAGAAAGAAGACTGTGCCTTGCTTTCTTCCGGTATGGAAGAAAACATCCGGTGAACAAACCATGTTTCTTCGCCAAAAAGAGCCTGGAAGCCATATCCGACTGTCAATGGATGATCCGCAGGATTTAAAATAAAAAGAAGATTACCGTGTTTCAGTTGATGAGTCAGCACCAGCTCCGGAGTATCTTTCCCAAAATCCGGCAGCGATGGACGATGTTTCCCGTCTGGTTTCAGAAAACGCCAGAGCCGCTTCCTTTCCTCGCTGATCAGATGGAGAGGATCGGAAGTCGTAACAATGCCTCCGGACAAAGCCTGAAGAAGTGCCAGGCTCCTGATTTCATCTGTATTGAGGAAGATATCAAAATCTCTGAGCAAAACAGAATCCGGGTCATTTTGCCAGTAAATGTTCTGGAAATAGTTATCCGCCGTAATTTCCCGGAGCAGATTGACCGGTCCATAGGCACCTTCCCATTGCGCTCCGACATCACCGGCGATGCGCATGCCATCGGCATAACCGATAAAAGGCAGGAACGGCGCAATGCAGCCCAGATGATAGCTTTCTTCGCCGATGGCTTCCCGGATGACCTGCAGGGTATCACGCAGGATTTCCACTGAGGTTCTGGAAGGGTTGTATCTGGAAACAGCAGAGGTATCATGCATGGTCCAGAACATGAAATCCGTCTTAAACAATCGGTATCCCCAGCTGTAAAGTGTCTCAAATACCTGTCTCAGATAGGCAAGGGCTTCAGGGTGGCTGGCGTCCAGAACAAAATAATTACAGTCGGGATTACCCCAGGCTTTGGGCTCATTATAACTGCGAAGCTGGATGAAAGGCTTTCCATCTATATCCTTGAGAACCCAATCCGGATGCTCTTTATAAAGCAGGGACCGATCCCCGACGATAAAGGGGGCAATCCAGATACCCGGGGTAAATCCGGCATCCATGATTGTCTGAGCTGCCTTTTTTAAACCTTCCGGGAACAGATGATTCGGTTTCAGCCAGTCTCCCAGGCTGGGACAGTAACCGGCGTCGATCTGTATATAGTTGAGGTCAGGATCCGTTCTGGCAAATTCCGGAAGATAGTTTTCTAATGCCTCCTGGCTCAAAAGCTGATAATGATAATACCAGCTGCACCAATGATAAGCCGGTCCTTTATCTGTTCTCGCATGCATGGCTTTGGCAATCTGCCCTGCACACCGAGTAAGGCCTTCTGACAAAGAAAGATCAGCAGCGTCAAAAATACAGATCTTCGGCAGGACTTCTTTTTCGCTGCCTGCGCATTCCAGGTTAAAACCGCCGGAGATTTCGATGGAAGAAAAGGAGAAGAGATTTTCTTTTCGCGAGATGAAGTAGCGATGAATGAAGCGGGTATGATCCGTCGCGTAGAAGAAAAGCTGATGATTTTCCAGTATCAATGCCAGCAGACCGTTGGACTGTGTGGTTGAGGAAGTAACCGGAAATATACCGGAGGGGCCTTCCATGCCAAAACCCTGGGCAAAAACCTTCAGGCTGTCATCCGGTAAAGAGAAAGCTTCCGGAAAAATGATTTCGCCGCCGCCGATCGGACAGATATCATGGACTCCCATGAAACCGTCCAGCTTTGTTTCTATCTCAAGCTGTTCCCCTGTCTGGTAAAAGGTGCAGGTTAAGGTACCCTCTCCGGCGACATAAGTCACACTGTCATCCGCAATATGTACCTGCAAAGGCAGCAACGGGCGGGAATTCACATAGGGAAAAATATGTTGAATATGGAAGTAATCACTCACAAGGTTCCAGGAACCATTTTGATTTAATTGATAAGTTACCATGAGAAATCCTCTCTGTTTCACAATATCTGTGTTTCGTTGGTGTAAGGATAACAGAAACAGAATGAGGATTCCATGGAAAAAGCAATCTGATACATGGAAAAAACAAACCGAACATTCTATTTCGGAGGTATCAAATGCAGGAATTCATAGAAGTATCGCATTCTCTTTCAGAGAAAATCACATTGGATTTTGCCATACATAATATCGGGTATGAAGACTGTCCTTCCGGTTATCAATATGGTCCGAGAGTTTGTCCCTACCATCTCATTCATTTTGTAACGAAAGGCTGCGGCACACTGCATATGCAGGATGTTGATCTGCCTGTTCAGGCCGGCGGGGCTTTTTTGATCCCGATGGAAAAAATTGCGTGGTACCGGGCTTCCGAGGAGGATCCCTGGAGTTATTCCTGGATCGGTTTTCTAGGCACGCAGGCGGATGCTCATTTTCGCCGGCTGATGAGCCACACAGACAGCAAATATGTTCTGACCGGACTGGATACGGCAAAATATCATTCACTCATAAAAGAAGGAGCGCATCTGGACGAGGCTGATACGTCCCGTTTCTTTTTGGCCAACAGCATTCTTCTGCGGATTTTCTCTGAACTTTACGCTGATCTTGGAGAAGAAAGGAAAATGGAGGACTCAAACGTGATTGCGGATGAGATCCGGTATTATCTGGAGATGAAATACTCGGAAAAACTGCAGATGAATGATGTCGCGCAGGCCTTCCATATCCACCCGAATTATCTGACCAGGATCTTCCGGGAACGGTTTGCCATGACGCCTAAACGCTACTTTGTCCGCCTGAAAATGGAGAAGGCATGCAGGCTTTTAAAAGAGACTCATCTGCCCGTGTCTATGATATCCGATGCTTTGGGGTTTGATGATCCTCTTGCCTTTTCCAAACGCTTCCATGGGATTTACGGGATTTCTCCTACCGGTTATCGAAGGTGACCGCTGTGTAATCGACAGATTCGCGGTTTTCTTTGAAAATGCCCGCTGCGACAGCGGCGCGGCATAGTGGGACGAACCCATGCACTCATTTTCATTCATGGCGGTGCCGGATTCGAAGGACATGGGGGTTTACTTGACAACCCTCATATAAAAATGCTAAAATGCCTCTCGATTATAAAAAAGGTCAGATGCAGTCCGTTATTGTACCCCGGGGCAGCATGAGAGATGACAGACGTGACAGGAGACATATTCTGTCCTCGGCTGCGTTTTTTATGCAGGTGTGGCTGCAGAATAGTCATCCGTGGTCATTGAGTGAACGTACAAGAGTTCGTTTTGAGAGGAGGCATACGTTATTTATGGAAGAAAAATTGAAAGTAGGCATATTAGGCGCGACGGGAATGGTTGGGCAGCGTTTTATTTCCCTTTTGGAAAATCATCCCTGGTTTGAGGTGACGACTCTTGCAGCCAGCGCCAGAAGCGCGGGCAAGACTTACGAGGAGGCTGTCGGCGGCCGCTGGAAGATGGATACTCCGATTCCGGAGTCAGTAAAAAAGCTGGTCATCATGAATGTCGCAGAGGTAGAGAAGGTAGCGGCTACTGTTGACTTTGTGTTTTCTGCCGTGGATATGTCAAAGGATGAGATCCGCGCCATCGAGGAAGAATATGCAAAAACGGAGACTCCGGTGGTTTCCAACAACAGCGCACATCGCTGGACCCCGGATGTACCGATGGTAGTGCCGGAGATTAACCCCGAGCACTTCGAGGTGATCGCCAGCCAGAAAAAACGGCTCGGAACGACGAGAGGCTTCATTGCCGTAAAGCCAAACTGCTCGATTCAGAGCTATGCGCCGGTTCTGACTGCCTGGAAAGAATTCGAGCCTTATGAGGTTGTGGCAACGACCTATCAGGCTATTTCCGGTGCCGGAAAGACTTTTAAAGACTGGCCGGAAATGGAGCACAATGTCATTCCCTTCATTTCGGGAGAAGAAGAAAAAAGTGAGAAAGAGCCTCTGCGTCTGTGGGGCAGGATCGAGGACGGCGTTATAGTCCCTGCCACTGAGCCGAAAATTACCTGCCAGTGTGTGCGCGTGCCGGTTTTGAACGGCCACACAGCGGCGGTCTTTGTCCGTTTCCGCAAAAAACCGACGAAGGAGCAGCTGATCGAGGCGATCCGTTCCTTCAGGGGTCTGCCCCAGGAGCTGGAGCTTCCCAGTGCTCCGAAGCAGTTCATCCGGTATCTGGAGGAGGACAACCGTCCTCAGGTTACCATGGATGTGGACTATGAGCATGGAATGGGAGTGAGCGTGGGGCGTCTGCGTGAAGATTCGATCTATGACTATAAGTTTATCGGTCTGTCACACAATACAGTCCGCGGCGCTGCAGGCGGAGCGGTTCTCTGTGCCGAGACCCTCAAGGCGAAGGGATTTATTACAAAGAAATAAAGAGTTCTGACTGAGGAGCTGTGCAACAATATCCTATACAGATAGCGGAGGATGAATTCGTCCGGGCAAGGCGGCGGAAGGAGCCGCAGCGGGCTGCGGCGGCTGACAGCAACGCAGCCTGGGGGGACTCAGACGCGCCGGATGAAAAGGTTATTTCACACGGATCCTAAACGGAGGAAACATCAATGAACGTGCAGGATGTCGAAAAGCTGAATAATGCTGCAAAGGCAAAAAGCAGTCTGCTGCAGACGAATTTTCTGAAATACTTTTTACGTGCGGTGATGGCCGGCTTTTTTATCGACGTCGCTATGATCTACAGTAATGTAGTCAACAATTTATTTCGCTCCTCTTTTCCGGAATGGGGAAAATTCCTCGGTGCTCTCGTTTTTTCCATTGCCGTGCTTTTGATCACTCTTGTCGGTGGAGAGCTCTTTACCGGGAATAATATGGTGATGGCTTTCGGAGGCTGTTCGGGCAAAGTGTCCTGGGGAGAGGTCTGCAAGGTCTGGCTGGTCAGTTACATCGGAAATTTTGTCGGCTGTCTGGTCCTGTCCCTGATTTTTGTGTGGGCAGGAGCTTCCGGCACAGCCGAATATTACGCTTCTTTTATTCCGGGTAAGCTTGCGATTCCTGCCGGTCCGCTTTTTTTCCGCGCGGTTCTTTGCAATTTTTTCGTGTGTCTTGGCGTTCTGTGCGGGATCAAGCTTCAGAACGAAGCCGCGAAGATTCTGATCATCATGATGTGCATCTCCGGATTTGTGATCAGCGGCTTTGAGCATTCCATCGCGAATATGGGGAATTTCGTCACCGCGATTTGCCTTGTACCGGGGACAAGCGTGACGGCATGTCTTCGCAGCATGGTGATTGTCACGCTCGGGAATATGGCGGGAGGCACCCTGCTGCTTGCGCTGCCGTTACGATTCATGAGCGAATAGAGACTGATTTTGATACAGGATGTTAAAATCCATTCAGAGACAGCACTGTCTCTGGATGGATTTTCCTTATAGTTTTCAAAATCAGGAGAGTATGGAATGAAATCTTTATATATCGCTGAAAAACCCAGTGTAGCCCAGGAGTTTGCAAAAGTCCTGGGCGTAAAAGGCCAGCGTCATGAAGGCTATGTAGAATCTGAGGATTGCGTGGTCACCTGGTGCGTGGGCCATCTCGTCACAATGAGCTATCCCGAAAAATATGATGCGGCTTTAAAAAAATGGAGCATGGAGACGCTTCCCTTTTTGCCGAAGGAGTTTCTGTATGAAGTCATACCGGGCGTAAAAAAACAGTATGATGTCGTGAAAGACCTTCTGAATCGGAAGGATGTGGAGACAATCTATGTCTGCACGGACTCCGGACGGGAGGGAGAATATATTTATCGCCTGGTTGCCCGGATGGCTGGCGTGACAGACAAGGATCAGCGCAGAGTGTGGATTGACTCCCAGACCGAAGAAGAAATCCTCCGGGGCATTCGGGAAGCAAAAAGCATTTCAGCCTATGATAATCTTGCTGCTTCTGCTTATCTGCGCGCGAAGGAGGATTACCTGATGGGAATCAATTTTTCGCGCGTTCTTTCCCTGCGCTATGCATATTCACTGTGTGATTTTTTAAAAATGAAATATCAGGCGATTTCTGTCGGGAGGGTTATGACCTGTGTGCTGGGAATGGTGGTGCGCAGAGAACGGGATATCCGTGCTTTTGTCAAGACCCCCTTTTATCGTGTAATTGCCGGCCTGATGCTGGGGGGAGAGCTTGTAGAGGCAGAGTGGAAGGCGGTGGAGGGGAGCAGGTATTTCAACTCCCCGCTGCTTTATAAGGAAAATGGGTTTAAAAAACGGAAAGACGCGGAAAGACTGATAGAGGAAATCACAGCGGCTGCAGATAAGACAGAAGCAGGAGATGCCGGTTCAGACCTTTCTGATGCGAAAACGGCTGGTTTGAAATCTGCCGTCATCAAAATAGAGCGGAAAAAAGAAAATAAGAATCCGCCTCTGCTTTTTAACCTTGCGGAGCTGCAGAATGTCTGTTCCAGATTGTTTAAGATCAGTCCGGATCAGACCCTGGCCATTGCCCAGGACTTATATGAAAAGAAACTGGTTACGTATCCGAGAACAGACGCCCGGGTCTTGTCCTCAGCGGTTGCAAAGGAGATTTCAAGGAATATATCCGGACTGAAAAGCTATGAAATCTGCGCCGAGGCAGCAAGTGAAGCCCTGGAGCTGGGAGCATGGAAAACCATTTCCAAAACCAGATACACCAATGATAAGCAGATCACGGATCATTATGCCATCATACCTACCGGGCAGGGATTTAAAGCCCTGAATGGTCTGTCCCAGACAGCGCAGCAGGTTTATGAAGTTATTGTACGCAGGTTTTTGAGTATTTTTTATCCCCCGGCTGTATATCAGAAATTTGCCCTTACTGTTGGAATCGGAGGGGAGCAGTTTTTTGCATCCTTTAAAGTATTATTGTCTGAAGGGTATCAGAAGATTGCCACAGCCAGTTTTGCAAAAAAGAAAACGGAAGATTCTCCTAAAAACGCAAAAGGGAATGCCGGCCTGGAGGAGGAAGAGGAAATATCCTGCGACGAAGCCCTGATCAAAGCATTGACCGCTTTAAGAAAAGGATCCGTGATCCCCGTAAAGGATTTGTCCATCAAAGAAGGCGAGACCTCTCCGCCGAAACGCTATAATTCCGGTTCCATCATTCTTGCGATGGAGAACGCGGGACAGCTGATCGAAGATGAGGAACTGCGCGCGCAGATAAAAGGCAGCGGGATAGGAACCAGCGCGACAAGGGCGGAAATTCTTAAAAAACTGTTCAGCATCAGTTATCTTGCATTAAACAAAAAGACCCAGGTGATTACACCGACCCAGATGGGAGAGATGGTTTATGATGTGGTGGACTGTTCCATTCGTCAGCTGCTGAATCCGGAGCTGACTGCAAGCTGGGAAAAAGGATTGACTTATGTAGCGGAGGGAACGATTTCAGAGCAGGAGTATATGGATAAACTGGAACAATTCGTTGCAGTCCGCACCAACCAGGTAAAGGAAACCTCACAGAAGCTGCAGCTTCTGAAAAAATTCCAGGAAACGGCAGCATTTTATAAATAAAGGAAGGGAGAAAAAGAAATGTCGATTTTTAAAGGTTCCGGTGTCGCTTTGGTGACACCTATGAAGGATGATGGAGAAATCAATTATGAGGTGCTTGGTGAGCTGATCGAAGATCAGATCAAGAACAAAACGGATGCTCTGATCGTCTGCGGCACATCAGGAGAAGCTCCCACTTTGGATGATCCTGAGCATCTGGAGGCAATCCGCTTTGCTGTTGAGCAGACAAAAGGAAGGATACCGGTTATCGCCGGCACAGGCTCAAACAATACGGCTCATGCGGTGATGATGTCAGAGGAAGCCGAAAAAATCGGTGCCGACGGCCTCCTTCTGGTAACGCCCTATTATAACAAAGCGACACAGGACGGCCTGTACGCGCATTACCGGAGAATCGCTTCCGCGACAAAGCTTCCCTGCATTATCTACAATGTGCCCTCCAGAACAGGCACGAATGTCCTTCCCGAAACCATGGCAAGGATTGCGAAGGACCAGAGTAATATCGTTGCGATCAAAGAAGCCAGCGGCAATATCAGCCAGGTCGCGAAGCTTTCCCGCCTGGTGGACGGACTGATCGATATTTATTCCGGAAACGATGACCAGATTGTTCCGATCTGTTCTCTGGGCGGCGTGGGCGTGATTTCGGTTCTTGCGAATGTGGCGCCGGAACAGACACATGATCTGGTGATGCTGTGCCTGGAGGGAAAATATGAGGAAGCAAAGGCTTTGCAGCTGAAGGCTCTTCCGCTGGTGGATCAGCTCTTCATAGAAGTGAACCCGATCCCTGTAAAAGCCGCATTGAATATGCAAGGTTTTAAAGTGGGAAATCCGAGACTTCCATTGACCGAAATGACTCAGGAGCATCAAAAAACGCTGCGGGAAGCAATGACAGCGTTTGGCTGTCTGTAAAAGAGACAGACAGGAAAGCTGCTGTCTTTCATATTTCGGTTGCTGAAAAAAACGATTTCTGCTATACTCTCATAAGAGATCAGGATCGAGTTCACAATAAACGTCCGTAATTTCTTGCCTTTTTGCGTGAGAGCACCCTCCCGGAATCTGTTGCATCACCCGCTGCATGCCTGATTCCGGAGGCTCTCTCGAACAAAAATCCTGAGATTTTTCAAGGCATTAAGCCGGAAGAAAGATGACGCTTTAAGCGCGCCGGAAGAGAGGTAGTCATGGAAAAGACAAAAATATTAATCGCTGACGATGAACCATTGATCCGAAAACTAGTCAAGGATTTTCTGACAAAAAACGGCCATGAGGTACTCGAGGCTGCCAATGGCGAGGAGGCAATGGATCTGTTTTATGCGGATAAGGATATTGATCTGATTATTCTCGATGTCATGATGCCAAAGATGTCCGGTTGGGAAGTGGTACGAGAGATCAGAAAAAATTCCCGGATTCCGATCATTATGCTTACTGCCCGTGCGAATGAAAGAGACGAACTGTTAGGGTTTGAACTGGGCGTGGATGAATATATCACGAAGCCGGTCAGTCCGAAGATCCTGGTAGCCAGAGTAGAAGCCATTCTGCGCCGTTCCGGTCTTGGACAGGGACAGGATACTCTTTCCGCAGGCGGCATCGTGATAGATAAGACCGCCCACGAAGCATATGTGGATAATGAACCCATTGAACTGAGCTATAAAGAGTTTGAACTGCTGACTTATTTCCTGGAAAATCAAGGGATCGCTCTTTCCAGAGAGAAAATCCTGAATTCTGTCTGGAATTATGATTACTATGGAGAACCCCGTACGATCGACACACATGTGAAAAAGCTGCGCAGCAAGATGAAGGGGAAGGCAGATTATATTAAGACGGTTTGGGGAATCGGGTACAAATTCGAATGTCCGCCTGAAGAAAAATAGAGATACGGGGACGGTTTTGGCGCTGCCTTTTATGATGGATCGGGAGATATTCTCCTTATTAATCATGGAAGAGCGCATAAGAGCCGTCCCTGCCTTTGTTTTTACACACTACGTGTATTACAGTTTTATTCATATCCGCAATCTCTTGCCTTTGCGAACCTTTCTGCTGTCGGTTTACACTTATATGTAACTGTTTTTTGAGGTATGCTCCCGGACAAAAAGATGAGTAATTCGGGACAGTAATTTCTGACTTAATCCTTAGCATTGCGGGAGGAGGCTGCATCGTCAAGATGAAAGAAAAGAAAAAGCGGTTCGGGATCTTCATTTTACTGACTCTGATGGTGTTATTTCCTTCGGCTGCTTTGGCGCAAGGCCTGTCTGTGAATGTCATTGATGTCGGCCAGGGCCTTTCGGTTCTTCTGGAGTCAGACGGACATTACGCTTTATATGACGGAGGCGGACCGGATTATTCTTCCACAGTTGTCACTTTTTTAAGGAACAAAGGCGTCCGCAAGCTGGATTATGTGATCGCTTCGCATTATGATGAAGATCACATTAATGGCCTTATCGGGGCAATGAATGCATATGATACAGGCTGCGTAGTGACACCGGATTATGAAGCAGCCACATATATTTATCAATCTTTTACGAAGACATTGAAGCGAAAGGGTCTGATACCTGTTCATCCGGAGGCGGGAGATTCCTTCTCCCTCGGAGAAGCATGCCTGACGGTTCTTTCACCATTAAAAAGCGATTATGAAGAAGAAAATTCTTATTCTATCGTTGTAAAAGCGGCATATAAAAAAACCTCTGTTTTGCTGACCGGGGATGCCACGATAGAAAATGAAGAAGAGATGGTGAGAAAATGGAAAAAAACAGGGCTTCTGACCTGTGATTTACTGGTTCTCGGTCATCACGGAAGCGCTAATTCCACTTCACAGATGCTTCTTCGGTACGCAGGAAAGAAAGGCGCCATCTTAAGCTGCGGGAAGGATAATACGTATGGGCATCCTGCGGCTGTCGTGATGGAACGCCTGAAAAGGAACAAAATCCCTGTTTACCGTACGGACAGGCAGGGCGATCTTCATTTTTGGACAGACGGAGCCGAATGGAAAAGCGAGCCTCTTCCCTGCAATGATTATTCGTCAGATAAGGATAAAGAGCAGGGTGCGCTGACGGAACTGGTTGACGGGATCTTCTCCGCACTGGATTTATTGTTCCCGAATATGGAAGGAATTCTGAATCCTGAGCCGGAAGAGCCGGCTTCAGCCGGAGAAACGGATTTTTCCCAGATCGTGCAGCAGCCGGCTCCGGAAGAAGCATCATCCGATACCCCTTCCGGCAGACAGGAAGAGGCAAGCCTGCACTATGTTGTCAACAAGGCAACATTTAAATTTCATTATCCCCATTGTCAGAGCCTTTCCAGGATGAGCCGGCGCAACCGGGAAGATGTCTACGCTACCAGAGATGAAATGCTCTCATCAGGATATATACCATGTCAGATGTGCATGCCTTGAGAATCTGAGGATTCAGGCGGCAAAAGAAGAGATAAAGGAGGCTGGTATTTTTGGAATACGTTCTGGATTCACATACACACACGGTCGCCAGCGGCCATGCATATAATACAGTCAAAGAGATGGTACATGCAGCTGCGGAGAAAAAACTGCAGCTTTTGGGGATCACGGAGCATGCGGAAAAAATGCCCGGAAGCTGTAATAATATTTATTTCAGAAATCTGAAGGTTTTACCGCGCAGGATGGAAGGCGTCGAGCTGCTTTTCGGAGTGGAAGCGAATATCATGGATTTTGACGGAGGCCTGGATGTGCCCGATGACCTGCTGTCCGCAATGGATGTCGTGATTGTCAGCCTTCATCCGGTCTGTCTTGACGCGGGGACGAAAGAGCAGAATACGAACGCCTATCTTCGGACCATGGAAAACCCGTATGTGAATATTATCGGACATCCGGACGATGGGAGATATCCTGTGGATTATGAGCGGCTCGTCCTGGCGGCGAAGAAGCATCATGTTCTTTTAGAACTGAATAATCACTCCCTGGATCCGGGCTGCGGAAGGGAAAACGCGAGAATACATGACATAGAGATGCTCCGGCTCTGCATGAAATATCAGGTTCCCATCATTATGAACAGCGACGCCCATTGGTGCGATGACATTGCGGATACCAGGTTTTCCATGCCCCTGATCAAAGAACTGGGGTTTCCGGAGGAATTGATCGTGAATCGTTCTGTGGAAGCTTATAAGGCATTTTTAACGAAGAAATTATAGAAGGCTCTCCTGACAGCACAGGGTCATGCTTTGCAATAGAAAGGCCGAGCCGCCCAAAGGAAGATGTTACCTGTCGGTGACGGGCGGCTCGGCCATGAACTGTAACGAAATTGACAATCGGATGCGGTGTGCCTGAAAAAAAACATTTACAAAAAAATGAGAATATGCTATAGTTTGAAAGTTACAAAACACGTACTGTGATTTCAGGGAAAGGTGCTTCTTTAAAGGCGATCACCCGGGTTGCGAAAGGGTTCTCGTTTTGTAGGCGGCAGTTGTCCGCCTTCAGACTGGAAGTTTTCCTGAAATGTGATCAGTACGGAAGAAAAAACCAAAAAAGGAGAGTAAAAACATGAGTGTTATTTCTATGAAACAGCTTCTGGAAGCCGGCGTTCACTTTGGACATCAGACCCGCAGATGGAACCCTAAGATGGCTCCGTATATCTATACCGAGAGAAACGGGATCTATATTATCGACCTTCAGCAGTCCGTAGGCATGGTAGACGATGCGTATAACGCAGTTGCTGATATTGTCCGCAACGGCGGCCATATCCTTTTTGTCGGAACAAAGAAGCAGGCCCAGGACGCGATCCGTACCGAGGCAGAGCGCAGCGGACAGTTTTATGTAAATGAAAGATGGCTCGGCGGTATGCTGACCAACTTCAAGACCATCCAGAGCCGTATTGCCAGGCTGAAAGAGATTGAGGCTATGGAAGCAGACGGCACTTTCGAAGTTCTTCCTAAGAAAGAAGTTATTGCCCTTCGCAAGGAGCAGGAAAAGCTGCAGAAGAACCTTGGCGGCATCAAAGAGATGAAGAGACTGCCTGAGGCTATCTTTATCGTTGACCCGAAGAAGGAGCACATCTGTGTTCAGGAAGCTCATACCCTGGGTATTCCGCTGATCGGCATCTGCGATACCAACTGCGATCCGGAAGAGCTGGACTATGTTATCCCCGGAAATGATGACGCTATCCGTGCCGTGAAGCTTATTGTTTCCAAGATGGCTGATGCCTGCATCGAGGCAAATCAGGGACGTTCTGATTCCGAGGCTGAGATTGAGGCGGAATCTGATGAGTTCGCTCCTGCGGAGGATTAAATCCATACAGGCTTCTGTCGGATATGATTCAGGGCGGTCCGGCCATTTGCTGTAAATGAGCCTTTATGAAATGGGCTTTTTAACGCCTGAATCAATATAAGGATGTTTATTTTGGATATGCTGCTGCCTGACAGCCGGCTGCGGCTGGCCGGACAGGAAGCAATCATGCAAGGAATAGTTGAAGCGCGGCTGCAAGAGCATCTCCTGCGGCCGCCTGTCAGATAAGGAGGATGGTTTTCATGGTTATTACAGCTGCAATGGTAAAAGAGCTCAGAGAAATGACAGGCGCAGGCATGATGGACTGCAAGAAAGCTCTTACCGCTACAGATGGCGATATGGATAAGGCAATTGAGTTCCTTCGTGAAAAAGGTCTCGCTACCGCACAGAAAAAGGCAGGACGTATTGCCGCAGAAGGCCTTTGCAAATGTGTTGTTTCTGATGATGGAAAGAAAGCAGCTGTCGTTGAAGTAAATGCCGAGACAGACTTTGTTGCAAAGAATGAAAAATTCCAGGCTTATGTAGCAGAGGTTGCCGCTCAGACACTGACAACAACCGCAGCCGATATCGACGCTTTCCTGGCGGAGCCGTGGGCAAGCGATCCTTCCAAGACTGTGAAGGAAGCTCTGGCCGGTCAGATTGCTGTCATCGGCGAGAACATGAATATTCGTCGTTTTGCGCAGATGACAGAGGATGCTGGTTTTATTGCTTCCTATATTCATATGGGCGGAAAAATCGGCGTTCTGGTTGACGTTGAGACAGATGTGATCAATGACGCGGTCCGCGAGATGGCTAAAAACGTTGCGATGCAGGTTGCGGCACTGAAACCGCTTTACACCGACAGAAGCGAAATCAGCGAGGACTATATTGCTCATGAGAAGGAAATCCTTCTTGCCCAGATCAAGAACGATCCGAAGGAAGCTGCAAAGCCGGAAAAGGTTATTCAGGGTATCGTTATGGGTCGTGTCAACAAAGAGCTGAAAGAGATCTGTCTGCTTGACCAGATTTATGTCAAGGCAGAAGACGGCAAACAGCCTGTTGCTGATTATGTCGCATCTGTTGCCAAGGCAAACGGCGCACAGATTAAGATCAAAGGCTTCGTCCGTTACGAGACCGGCGAAGGAATTGAGAAAAAGCAGGAAAACTTTGCTGAGGAAGTTGCAAAACAGATGGGGACAATGTGATTTTTCAAGCAAAGGATGCTTAAATAGTATGAAAGAAAACAAGCGAGTGCAAAATGCATTCGCTTGTTTTTTTACAGGGTCGGGAAACTTTTCTTGCAGGCAGGCGACTGATGCGTTAGAATATTTCTTATCATATACGCGCTATGGAATTGATGGAGGGAAGGTGTCTGGATAATGGATCTGTCAACAAAATATTATGTGGTGGAAAGTATTGATGGTGACTACGCCCATCTTCGGGAGGATGATTCTGATGGGGATAAACTCGTAGCCAGGGCATTGCTGCCGTCAGAAATTATGGAAGGGACAAAGCTGAAGTACGAAATGCTGCAGTATGAGATCATGGAGTGATAAATGGGAAAAGTATATTCTGCAGGGTACGGAGAAATAATGCGGACGGAATCCTTTTGGGATGAGAAACTTCATATCAGCACATGCGGGCGGCTGGATTACCAGGAGGACAAAGTGCATTTCCCTTACGAGCCAACACCATATTGTGTGCTGGAACGGCTGGCAGAAAGCGGCTATATCGGGAAAGACGACATTTTGCTTGACTATGGCTGTGGAAAAGGCAGGGTGCCGATTTTTATGTCAGCCCGGACAGGTTGTCGAAGCATCGGAGTTGAGTACGATATGGCTTTGGGAGCCTGTGCGGAGGACAACCGAAGCCAAGGCAGAATGGCTGCTGTTTCCATAGAGAGGGTTGACGCAGAGAAATATACCCTCCCACCGGATGTGAACAGGTGCTATTTCTTCAATCCTTTTGGGGAGCAGATTCTAAGAGGCGTGCTGGACAGGATATGTTCTTCCTTCTATGAGTCTCCACGGGAAATCCTGCTCTTTTTCTATTATCCGAATGAAGAACATGTTGCCATACTGATGACAAGGCCAGAACTCATGTTTGTGGATGAAATTGACTGTATGGATCTGTTTCCGGGAAATAATCCGAGGGAACGGATTCTGGTATTCAGTTTATGAAAGGAAGGTAACGAGCCAATGAAAGTGATCCTGATCCGCCACGCTGAGGTTGATATGAAGTGGCCGAAAACCTGCAATTCGTCAGAATATGAGGAAGCCTGCCAGAAGTATAACGAAGCCGATATCAAGCCGATGCAGGAAAAGCAGCCAAAGGCGGACGGCTATGTTATCCTTACAAGCTCGGAGAAAAGGGCAAAGCAGACGGCACGGATGCTGTTTGGGGACAGCACCTTCCATGAAACTGACTTGCTCTCAGAGGTTCCGATTGCTCCATTCACAGACACAGACCGTAAGCTCCCAAGATGGATGTTTGACGTCTTGGGCAGGCTGCAGTGGATAGTCGGTTCATCGAGGCAGCCGGAATCCCGCAGCGAAACAAGGGAAAGAGCGCGGAAAGCGGCTGCTTTGATTGACAGGCAGGATTGTGACTGTGTAGTTATCAGCCATGGCTTTTTTCTCAGAGTGCTCCTGAGAGAGTACTCCGGACGAAAGGGGTATACCATCAGCCGCGGCACGGCGTTTTCTATCCCGCCGCTTTCCAGGATCAGGATTACAATGACAAAGGATCATTGTGGGAATTGTGCCCATAATTGCCTGCTGGAAAATCCGGGATGCGACATTGGGAAGATGAAGGCACAGAATAGAGAAGCGGGGGATCATAATGGGTGATTACATTCAGGATATGCGTAAACTCGTGGGACACAAGACTCTCATACAGTGCGCCGCGAGCATAATAATCATTGACGAAGAGAACCGGGTTCTGCTTGGAAGGAGGACGGATAATCATAAATGGTGCTACTCGGGTGGTGCCATTGAGATTGATGAGACGGTAGAAGACTGTGCAAAGAGGGAGCTGTATGAAGAAATGGGGCTTTCAGCAGAGGAACTGGAGTTTTTCTGCATTAATTCCGGTCCGGAAGCGCATTATATTTATCCTAACGGGGATGAGGTTTCCAATGTGGAGATTGTCTACACTTGCAGGAAGTGGCATGGGGAAATGCGCGGGCAGGCAGAAGAAATTGAGGAGCTGCGGTTTTTCCGCCTTGACGAAATTAACATGAAAGAGATTTCACCTCCGATACGGACTGTCATAAAGCGATTTCTTGCGAGCCATTTAAGGATCGCCCCGTAAATAAATGGAACATCTTTCGCGTCTAAATCGTCGTCTACTGCGTTGTCGTCAGTCGTCGATGCCCGCATCGACTCCATCCTCCGCCTTGCATACGACGATTTATCCTGCGAAATCTTGTTCCATT
>JAFVGK010000176.1 GCA_017475035.1 Blautia sp. | reverse complement strand
TGCTGCCAGTCTCAGCGAATGTCAAGAGCAAATCGCGATAATATTCATATTGTTTTTGCCGCGCTTCGATCTCAGCTGGCAAACCGATTCCTAAGTCATTGCAGATTGTTTCAAAGTTATCTAGAACCTCCGCAATTCTTTTCTGGACCGCCAATGAAGGAACTGCCAATCTATAATCAGCAATTGTGCTTCCAGTTAATGAAGCTCTTGTGGTGAAGGCACAATGTTTAGTGACATAGTTTCTGAAAGAGTCTGTTGCAAAACAATATGCACAGTACTCCGGCCAGAGAAGATCGGTCTTAGGAGATGCTTTAATCGTAAACCCGTTAAAGACGCAGTCATCCATATCATCAAGCATGACAGAAGACCAGCCTACATCTTCAGCCGTTTCAGAGGTCCTTGTGAATAACACATCACCTCTTGATACCTTTAATTTGCGTAGCTCGTCCGGCGTACACTCGACCAAAGCTTCAATATTCTCTCCCTTGAGTGATCGGTGATTATAAACATCAGTATATCGAATGAAGGGAGTTCCTCTTCCAAAAAACTCTTTTCCTTTGGAAAGCCCATTCTTAAAGTCAAAAAGATCACCCATCGGAATCCGACGAACTTCTGTATTAAACGTCAGCAACTGGTTCCTGTAGTACTCATATTGCTTTCTGCGAGCTGAAAGCTCCGCTGAAAGCTCCGCTGAAAGGAACGTGAAATTGTCCAGCACGCGGACAATTTCGCGTTGCACCTCCAGAGGAGGTACAGGGACTTTGAACTCTTCTGTTACAGGCAACGATATTTGTGGCAATGATCCCATGCCAGAAGCAGCATCACGAAAATGTTGGGCATTATTTTTTAATACGTAGTACAGGAACTTTACTGATATCCGTTCCCTGTTTGTATAGGCCCACATTTCATTCTTGAAAGTGAACGGTTCCTCATAGAAGACAAAATCTATAACACCTCTGGACTGCACCAAAACAGCCGGAACTCGTGTGATGTTTGCGTTTGGGATATCCTCTTCTCTTGCATTGATTACCGTTTTGCCGCCTGCAAATACACGAATCTCGCCAGAAGGATTCTCGATCTCTTTCATCTTTCCGGCAGTAATCGGAGTCCCCTTTAAGCGAGTATAAACATCCTTGATCTTCTTAAACTCGACGCCATCCGGGCACAGTTCCGCAATCAGTTCATCCAATCTGCTCATGCGTCTGCCCCCTCGATTTCAGCTATAATCTTGTCGATCTCATCGCGAAGAACTTGCTCCCTGGCAACGATCTCCCGAATCTCTGCATTCAGCTTGACGATATCGACCTTCTCTCGGGTATCCTCAGCTTCAACATAGGTGGAAACAGAGAGATTGTAGTCGTTTCCGGCAACTTCATCGTAACTGGCAAGATGCGAAAAATGCTGGACTTCTTCACGACCGGCAAAGGTATCCACGATCTTGTCCATGTTGGCCTGGGTCAACTTGTTATTGTTCGTGACCTTGATGCACTCATTGGTAGCATCAATGAACAAAACCCGGCTGTCCGGTTTTCCCTTCTTCAGAACCATAATACAGGTGGCAATACTGGTACCGAAGAACAGATTGCTCGGAAGCTGGATCACGCAGTCCACAAAGTTATTGTCAATAAGGTACTTCCGGATCTTCTGTTCAGCTCCGCCGCGATACATGATACCAGGGAAGCAGACAATAGCTGCTGTACCGTTCGGAGCCAGCCAGGAAAGAGAATGCATAATAAAAGCCAGATCTGCCTTGCTCTTCGGAGCCAAGACACCAGCCGGAGCAAATCGCGGATCATTGATTAAAAGAGGATTCTCATCACCAGCCCACTTAATACTGTAAGGCGGATTCGAAACAATCAATTCAAAGGGCTCATCGTCCCAATGTTGAGGCGCGGTCAGTGTATCCTCGCATGCAATATCAAACTTATCAAACTCGATATCGTGCAGGAACATGTTTATCCGGCAAAGGTTATAAGTCGTGATATTAATCTCCTGACCAAAGAAACCGTTGCGGACTTTATCCCGTCCAAGGACCTTTTCAGCTTTCAGAAGAAGTGAGCCAGAGCCGCATGCAGGATCGTAGACCTTGTTGATCTCTGTCTTACCGACAGTCCCTAGCCTGGTCAGAAGTTCAGAAACATCAGCAGGCGTAAAGAACTCACCTCCGGACTTACCAGCATTGGAAGCATACATGGTCATCAGATATTCATAGGCATCTCCGAACGCATCTATATCATGGTGCCGGACATCTCCAAGGTTCATGTCTGCAACGCCATTAAGGAGTTTGACCAATTTCTCGTTACGCTTTGCCACAGTCGCACCGAGCTTGTTACTGTTGACATCGAAGTCGTCAAACAGACCGGCAAACTGTCCTTCGGAAGAAGTGCCTTTTGCTGATTCTTCAATATGATGGAAGATTCGCTCCAATGTCTCGTTCAGATTCTCATCAGAGGCAGCTTTGGATCTGACATTGCAGAACAGTTCACTGGGAAGGATGAAGAACCCCTTTTCTTCGACAAGGCCTTCTCTGGCTTCCTCTGCGTCTGCATCTGACATTCTGGCAAAGTCAAAATCAGGATTGCCTGCCTCAGCCTCGCCGGTATTGATATAGCTAGTCAGATTCTCGGAAATATATCGATAGAACATGGTGCCAAGGACATAGTTCTTGAAGTCCCAACCGTCAACGGCACCGCGAAGCTCATCGGCAATAGCCCATATAGCCCGGTGAAGTTCGTCGCGTTCCTGCTCTTTCTTGGTGTCAATCATGATTAGACGCTCCTCTCCATTCTTATTGTACCGATCTGGCTGTACGTTTTTTGGTACTATCAACCGGATCAGGATAGATCTCCATGATGTCCTCAACATTACAGTCCATGTTCAGGCAGATCTTCTCCAGCACATCCACCATGACGTTGCCACCGTTCTGAAGCTTATTTAAAGTGCCCTGGCTGATACCAGTAAGCTCCTTGAAATCCTTCTTCTTCATGTCGCGATCAATCAACAATTTGAACAACTTCTTGTAAGAAACTGCCATAACATATACCTCTCATTATGAGTCCCAATAATGGATACAAAACCACTTATAACACACTATACCATAAAGCCATCGAGATTTCATCTGTTTTGTCGTGCTCATGACTATTTTTTTATCTTCCAAACACTTGTTTTTCTTGTTTTTGGATAGAATTGATCAAAGGCAAGAAAAGTGAAGGTCAAATAAAGAACAAGAGTAACTGTGCGAGCAGTGTCTGTGTCCAGACAAACGCTCCGCGTGCTCGTTGGGGAAGCACCCCAATCCCTTTTGACATCACCGTTGAAACCGGCGATGAGCTGAGCGTCACTGACGCAAAAAGAGAGGAGGGATGAGTTCACGTCTCACCCCTCCTACATGGATTCAGATTCTATAACCGGTTCAGAATTCCAGTGAATACCGGCAGTCCTGTGTCCTCATGAACGATGGCATACAGAAATGGACGATTGAGTTCAACATACTTCATCCTATCAAAGTCTGGTGCGCATCCAGCTACAACAACCATTGCAGATACTGCTGAAGCTTTTGTTCCCTGACGATTCACTTCAATCCTAGCCTTATGGATGATGGAATCGGCTTTCAGCCATTCTGATGACATCGGAGTGAAATCAGCCTCTTCTGTAAAGACTTTTTCAATGCCTACTTCTCTGCAAAATGCTGTAAGGTCATCATTAAACGAAGATTCAAATTCTGGCATGGATACGCTCAAATCATATTGATCCGTCCGGCTTTGATACAGGTCTGTAAGATTCGTATCCTTCAATGCTCTCACCAGGAAGCTCTGACTTCTCTTTTTCTTAGGCAAGAGTGCCATAAAAACAAATCCTGTATCTTTATATGGCCGGGTGAAGCCGGTATAACTATCGTCCTCGATGTAATATTGCTCACTGCTGTGCAGAAAAGGAACTTCCTTTACATTCCCGTCCGCATCTGTAAATTCATCATCATAGATGTCATCTTCTTCGTATTCTTCCCGCCATTTAGCCTCAAAGGAAATAGCATTCAGTAGGCAAGCGAGCATGTCTTTCATTGAATCATCTGCTATCTGATCAATCATTCCATTGGTCGCTTTCTTGACCCACTTGTTGACAGCGGAAACAATATCCTCTGAAGCTAATAATTCTCCAGCATAGTCATTTCGCACTTTTTCTATAAACTCAGGCCGGATAGATTCAGATATTCTTTTCTGAACACACACGGCATTTGCGATGGAAATCGCATGGATTGATGAAATGCTCTTTTGAACACCAAGGATCCAGGCTACAAAGTCAGTGGCGGCTTCACCATCATCTAAAAAGTTCTTGATTTCATCACTTGTTTCACCGGCTGTCGCATCAGACGCTATGGAAAGTAGCACCAGGATCGACAATGGCGAAAGAATCACATTTTCACCTTTTCTACTTTTGATATAACGCTGCATAAGATCCGAAGTGAACGCGTTATATCTTTTTATACCTGATGAATTCGAGTTCATATATCTCAACCTCCATCCCCTACTCTTGGTTGAATATCCATTCATATGATTCGGGATCACCGATTCTGATAGGATGTTGCTGGAATTGATCCAGAATCTCCGGGTTTAACTGTTTAAGATCTGTCGGTTCTAATGAACCATCTTTTCTAAGGATCAGGCAAACCGGATGGAGAATCACTTTCTTCCACATAACCTGAAGATTCCGATCATCATAAAAAGCATCGACATTCTTTCTACATATAGAGACCTGATCATTCGTCAGGTTCTTATACATTCTACGATCTGCTTCCTCACAGGATGTAAATGTATAGCATCTGCCTTCTTTATCTGGACCAAAAGCCAAGGTGGCTGACATGGTTGCTCCGAAAGCTGTTGCGTCCCAAACATTATCATATTCCATATAAAGTCTTGAACGCTGCCATCCCTGCTGGCTCTGAACTGTCATATCGAACATATCGCTTTTCTCAGAAATTGTGATTTTCTCACCGTTCCCTTTAACGAGAACAGGTATATTATTCTCGTCCATTTCATACCAGAAGACAGGCATCTGATATCGCCATTCAGCTGGTATATTATTCTTATTGCAATACAGGATCAGAAGATCATCCAGTCTTAAGAGCAGCTTTAATAAAAGTTTCCCAAATTTCTGTACTATACAAGACGGTAATCTAAGGATGCTCACCAGATTACCGCCTTCGTCATTGGATATTGTCACGTGAGAGAATCCATCTTTCCAGGTTCTTCCAGGTGTCACTCTGAAACTTGGAGA
>JAFVGK010000175.1 GCA_017475035.1 Blautia sp. | reverse complement strand
GGCGTGGGCTGGACGTATGGCTGGCACATCACATCAGCCAGAGGCTCCGTGTCAACCCATACATATTCCAAGTGTAGACCGGGCTCATAAAATAAGGCTTTCAAAGATTTTTCACCCACCCATGAAGCAGAAGAGCCAAAAGTTTAGAAGAAATAGGGGATTGTTTTTAGGAAGGGATGCGTCACATTCATGTGATGGCGCACGTCACACAAATGTGCATTCGAGCAAAAAGAAAAGCGCCTGCATTAAAGCAAGCGCCGGTAAATCGCCAAAAGTGCAATGAACCGAAATGTTTTGGCGTTTTATACGTCTTAGAACTGTTTTAACGATTTAAGGTAATCCTCTACATTCAGGTAACTGATACCATCGCATTCTGCCGGCTCACCCCGGTAAATCACATACTTTCCTGCTATATCACCATACCTGTGACTCGTCATAGAGCATTTCTCATCATCATTCAAATGACGAAATTGTTCAGGGACCTGTTCTTTACTGTACTTTACCTCATAGATCCTGCAGGTGAGTTCTCTGGTATCACATACGACCATATCAAACTCACCGATCGGGAACTGGAGCTTAAACACCTTTTTGTCCGGACTGGCCAGTCTGGTTTCCAAAAGTATTATTTCTTCCATCATTCTTCCGCGTATTTCAGACAAAAGCCTGTCTAATATACGCTTCCTGTCCCTCGCAGATAATTCCTGAAACTGCTCATCGAGAAGAATGCTTTCCATAATGGCTTCTGCCAGTGCATATCGCAAGCCCGGCTGTGTTATGACTGTGAGTTTTCCTTTTTTACTGACCTCCGGCAATGATTCCAGATCGATCTCCATAATGAGATCAAGCATCGTCAGATACTCCTTGATCTGAATCATATGGTCCTCTTCAATCTGCATGCTTTGATCTTCTTTGTTCAGGATATCCAGCATCTTCATAATTCCGGATGTCACTTCATCAAGATTCAAATGCTCCTTGATATTGATCGGTTCCTCGCGGTCACGCAGCAGATTTGCTGCCGTTACAGAGATGTCGTGCGACTTGAACGTCTTCTCAATAACGCTTTTTGTAAAACTGTGGTTGATGTTCTCCACCACCCGATTGATCACATTGGTTAATTCGCCCCGCTCATACAGATCCAGCAGTAATCGAAAATGACCTCCATATTGATACGCCTTCAGCGAATGCTGAATATTCTTTGCTATTGCAGTATCTATGT
This sequence comes from Blautia sp., assembly GCA_017475035.1. Lineage (GTDB taxonomy): Bacteria > Bacillota > Clostridia > Lachnospirales > Lachnospiraceae > Blautia_A. The sequence goes on along the minus strand of JAFVGK010000175.1, from coordinate 6,210 downwards.
ATTCTTCTGCATGTTTTGCGTCTGAAAAAGGCGTATCCGCGTTATAGTTGATCCCTCCCAGGCTCATCGTACCGCCGTATCGGATGTATTCATCAATACCTTTAACGCCAAGAACTTCTTCAAATTCGCGATAGGGAATAAATGTGGTATGCAGCAGGATACACCTGTCATAAAGCTGCTCTTCCCTGGTAAATGCAAATCCTAAGGAATCTGTTCCCGACAGAACGATCTTCATACCGCTGCTGGCATAAATATCAGAGAAGAGCGCAGCCCCTTCGATAAAATCTTCCAGCAATGTAACTTCGTCAATAAAGACATACCGGAACCCGTTCCTCTCCAGCAGCCTGAGGTCAGTATCCACATCAGCAAGCGAGTCGCCTGTTGTCACCTGGATGAAAGCGGCTTTTTTGAATTCTTCCGGAGACAGTTCTGTAAGGATCTGGCGGATCATCGTTGTCTTCCCGGTTCTTCTTAATCCGTAAATGATCAGAACCCTGTCCTGCGCGGGGCCAAAGATATAGTCCCTCAGGACACGGATACATTCCCTTTTCTTGTACCTTCTGGTTATTGCGATCTGCGATTCCAGCTGTCGTCCTGTCCTCACGTTTGTTTTATATTCCGGTTCTTTTTCTGCAATCCTGTCTGCGCCTTTCTCTTCTTTGGGCAGCATCCGCTTAAGCCCTCTTAGTTTTTTCTCAAGAGCCTTCCTTTTTTCAATCTTCTCTTTAAGATCCGGAACCTGTTCAAAGCTCACATAGTTCTCAATTCTCTTGCCGCTGCGGGTTATTCGATGATAATAGTAATCTTTATCCTTGATCTTCTTTTTTGTAATGCTTCCCTCCGGCAGGATCGCTATTTCTCTCTCTATTTCTGCGATCTGGTTGTATATATTCTCTATTAACATGGAATAGCCCCCTCCGTAATTTGTTATACCCATTATACCCACTTAGCGGTTATTTGTAAAGGGTATAACGGGTATAATTATCTGCAGACATTGTTCTCTTGACAGCATATGTCCAGCTCCTTTTCCATAATTTATATTTTCATCCGCAATTCTTTTTATTTTGCGGATCATTTTACAAACAGCTGGAAACTTCAGTTAGACTGCCGGTTCAGCTTCGCCCTTCTTCCGGCATCGATCCTGATCCAATCATCCAGCGTCACCGGAATATAATCAGAAAACATGCAGAAACAGTTAATCATGTTACAGGGGATCGGATGTCCCTCCGGCTTATTTCGGGAAGTGACAACTGTGCTTCTTGTGATCCGGATGAATTCATTTACCAGCTTCTCATCGTGTGTGTCATGTACATGGCCATAGAGCATATAAGTCAGCGGATCCCCTTCCGGTGTTGTGCGATACTGGCCTTTATAACAAAATATCGGATAGTGGGAGAGGATTACCCGCCTTTTTGAATCCATAATCTCGGCATAGGGCTTAATCCACTGAAACAGGGATCGGTCAAATTCCCTGTCGTTCAGAAACTTATCATGATTTCCTTCGACCAGGTATTTTCGACCGTTCAGCCGACTCAGAATCTCGTTCGCCGCTCTGCCCCTGGAAATTGCAAAATCCCCAAGGATATATACCTCATCCTTCTTCGTGACATGGTCGTTCCATTGCTTCACCATGTGATCATTCATTTCTTCATAGCCAGAAAAGCCGCGCATATCCATGCGGTGATTCAGACTGTCATGATAAAAATGAAGATCCGAGATATACAGCTTCCGCACAGGAATCTTCTTTCGATACCGGATTTTCTTTTTCAGTTCGTCGGTATCCACTTCCCGATCTGCAAGGAACCGGTCAATCTTCGCCGCCTCGTCTGCAATGCCTTCCTTTGAAAGGAGTCGTGTCTGTACATTAAAATGATCTGCCAATACATCATATTTACAGCGACGAAACAACTCGTAAACCATGAAAACCACACTCAGAATATTTTTATCTTCAGCCGTCATCGAAATCTGACATTCATCCGGTTTGGAAAGTTCTGCATCCAGACGGGACATCAATACATTTGCTTTGTTACCGATATCTGTTCCTGCCGCTGCCCGGGAGGTCAGTAAGCTTACGAAACGGCTGTATTCCGCTTCTTCTCTCGTAAGAAACAGTTGTTCTTCATTCACATATACCACTTCCTTCATACAGTGTTTTGTTCTTCTTTCTCCTGGTTCTCCTTTATCAATCTGTCAAACAGCGCATTGATCTGCAGCACCGCATCTTTTGCAATCTCTTCCGGCGAGCGGTTCTCCATATCAACTTCAATTGCAAACAGTGTATTCGATTCATCCAGATTTCTTACTGCCATTTGTATATTTCTCCCTTCATCAGCGAACACCGAAATAATCCCAAGTGTTTGTATCGATGACCGGGTACTCCTGCGTTCCGATCGGCTCACCCGAGCTGTCTGTCGAAAAAACATCGCAGGAAATCAGATTTCCTTTGCGTGATATTCGCTCGACCGGCGTATGCCCCACCACCTGCAGCAGTTTCCTCGGTTTATAAAGCTTTCCTTCGTAATACTGCGGCCGATACCAGATCGGAGATGCGTCCTGCCACATCTCTCCGCAACCAAAACCATTGGTCATATCAATGACCGTATCAATGTCGTTATATTTACCGGCTGGTACATACCGGCGGACAAACGCATCTGTCAGACCTCCATGAGAGAACAGAACATTATCAATCCTGTGGAGATATGCCAGCTGCCGCTCATCCGGCAGTGATTCACGGAGAATCCGCAGCTTTTCACAGACTGTCCACGGTGCAATCTTGGAATAGCCTGTCTCCCTCTGGTTCCACAGATAACAGACATCATGATTTCCATAGCACCACAAAGTATTCGGATACTCTTTTGCAAATGCTATCGCTGCATCATAGGTCTGAATATACAGATCCAGATTAAATTGCTGGCGCCAGTCATCGGCGATGTCCATCAGGCAGACAGCCAAATCAGATTCCGTTTCTTTCATCAATTCCGACGCCCTGTGAAACATCCATGGTTTCAGATGGACATCGGGTATTACCATTACTTTCATAGCTTCTTATCCTTCAATGCAATTTGCTCTCCATCTCTTCAAGAGCATTATAATTTCTTTCTGCCTGCGTCCAGCTCGATGCCTGTCCCAAGGCTCTCCAGATATTTTCGTTCTCTTGCAGGAACAGATGATCATTATCAAGCATTACTTTACCGGTGATCACATCCATGGTATCCAGCAGAAGCAGAACAGTCTGTGCTCTGGTATATTGAAAAGCTTTCATAACAGGATGATCCGGCGGAATCTCCTGATTCCACGCTTTGATAAGAAGGTCGTACATCCTGCTGAGGTTAATGTCTTCCTCTTTCTCAAGCGAATTGAAATAGCTGCTGATCAGCAGGGCCTGCTCTGAATTGTGACTGTCAAAAGTCGCCAGCTCCCTGCTGATCCCGAGATTTCCACGGTACGCAATAAAAGGCATTGTTCCTCCGATGACCTCTTTGCATTCAGAAAAGTAATTCTCCAAAACAAAAAACGCATGCCTCGACACCCAAAAACATATACTGTCTTTTCGCTTCACCCGGGATACCTTTGCATAAAAGCGGCTGTCACTGTGCGTGAGCAGCAGCCGGACTGTTTCGCAAAACACTTTTGACAGCTTCGAAATATCCCGGACAGAAACATATACTTTTATCAGTGCAAGGCCACTTAACCAGCCTGCCGCCGGGTCTGCGCTTTCCACGGAGAATTTCCACCATCTCTCATAACCGGTATCAGTAAAGCAGTTTTTCCACTTATCTGGCATAGAAATCGCCAGTTCTTTCAGCGATTCGATATGGTCTCTGCAAAGCCCGGTACCTTCAGATCGGTCAATTCCCTGAAGATCCTTATAAATGACGTACTGGTCTGCATCCTTTCCGTATCTCCGGAAAAGATCTTTTAAAATCTCTTCCCGGGCAGAATAAGCGGGATTATCCTGCTGCAATATATAAGTCTTCAGCCCCGCGTTCAGCGATGATACTTCAAATGCCATCCTGATTTCCCCGAAGGTCAGAAGATTGAAGCCTTGCCTCCTCTTCGGGAAGCCACTCTATCGCATCTCCGAATTTTTCCATTTCTTCTCCATACACATGGATGAAATCAATGATGTCTCCATATTTTTCCGGAAACAGTTCCTCGCAGTATCTCGTCGGAACTGAGTGAGGAACGATGCCGACATATCCGGTGCCGTCAAACCGTGTCATGATATCCTCCGCGTCAGAAAGCAGCACCGGGAGGCCAGCTGCAGACAATGCCGTATAAAATCTCACAGCCTCAGCCGCACGGTGTTTCCCGCCGATCAGAAAAAAGTAGCCCGATGAACGGATCCTCTGCTGATATTCATCTTCAGAAATTTCCCCTGTTCTGTATTTAAAGTCAAGGTCACGCCGGTCGTGCATCACATATAGATCAACATGCGTACTGTTCCCGCCACGGCAGACTTCCCATGGATGTCCCCCGTGCTGTTCCCGATGAAAATACCATTCATCCCAGGCTGCCGGATCATCAAAATCAATCCCGGGGCCTGCATTCAGTCCATGTCCCCGTCCGCTCAGTCCTTCATCCCTGCCGTCACCATGAAGAAAATACTGATCGACAGGCGGCAGATCCGTACCGTTGTACCCGCACGCTTTATAACCAATCGCACAGGCACGGAAGAAATCGTTCGCCGTCATACTTTTCAGTCTTCCGATACGATTCCTGCGGTTTTTGCCGCTGTTTAACAGCGCACGGAAAGCACTGATCGTCTCTTCCGGAAGTCCTTCCAGATCGCTTTCCTTCCATTCCGGTTCCCTTTCCCAGAGAACCCGCCGGGGAATTACGCCTGTTCTGAATGAATACGGCAGATTTGCTTTTACAAATTCATTGTAAGTGCCTTCCTTCAACCTCCGCATGGATTCCATGACCGGTTCCGCAAGAAGAACGCAGAGAGCAATGACGGCTTCCTCCCTGTTAGTGAATCCGGTTTTCTCATCATCGTTATAATCAAAATGCGCATTGATGATCGGTTTGTCGCCAAAATGAACTGCCCTGAACCATCTGGAACCGTCTTTATGAAAGGCTTCCGCGATGACCAGTTCATACCAGCAGACAGGATCCGGGTATTCCTCCAGCCAGTACTGCTCATATTCTTCACGGTTCTTTACATCGCCCCACTCAAGCATGTCCTCATAGGAGCCAAAATCCTCAATGGATCCTCTTGGAATCGTGACCCAGATTGCTTTGGCTTCATCGTTTTTCCGCAGGGGAGCCATCTCCCGCAGCATCTCAAACAACGGATCCATCGCTTTACACAAAGCTTCTGACGGCGCAGAGGGGTTCAGGAATCCCCGCTCAAAACAATTCAGAAGGCTGTCTATATCCGGTGCCACCAGTTTATAATCATTCAATGAAATCACCTCTTCTTTATCAGTCCCCGTCCCAGACCCCGTCCGGTCGAAGCTTCGCCATCGCTATAAGCTGATACAACGGCCGAATGGCATTCGCGGCTGTTGCTTCCCAGTAATCATCACAAGGACCTTCGCTGATATCTTCCGTATAATCCTCACTGCTGCATTCATCCCTATGATGAAGTGCATAATAGAAGTCAACTTCCTTACCGGATTTATCCCGGTACCTTGTTCGTTCCCTGCTGGTGATCAACCATTCCCCATCCGGCTTGTATTTCGCTTTGATCCTTTCGATCATATCCTCCAGCATCGGAATGCTTTCTACCCCTGTCTTACCGTAAATACCGCGGATGCCATACTCTGTTTTAACCGGACCTGTTGTCCCATCAGCATAATAAGCAGAGATTTCATCGTGAGCGAAACGTGGATCTCCATCTGTGGCATCGTAATAATAACGTCCATAGTTATACGTGACGTTCAGCCATGCCTCGCTGATTGGTTTGGGAGAAAATATCATTTTTCCATATTGAGTATCCTTTTGTACCTATGCTAAACTAAATGGGTATGTAACGATAAAGATCAAAATTCGTCCTTAACTTAATGACATTGCTCCATAAATACCCTGTATTCCTTATTCCCTTTAATGACGATTTGAGCATAAGCACAGACAGGAGGCCATTTTCGCTTTGCACTTTTACAACCCTTGTTAATTCTTCTGTGCATAAGCCGTTTTTTTTACAAGGTCAGTTACATAAGCTTCATTGATCCCTCTTGCAGCATCACGGCTTACTTCAACTATGGC
>JAFVGK010000174.1 GCA_017475035.1 Blautia sp. | reverse complement strand
TTAAGTGCGCCCAAAAAGCAGGAATTCCATTTGATGTCGTTTTGTTTGACACGTGGTTTTCTAATCCTGTGCAGTTGGTTGCTTTGCAGGAAATCAATGCTGATGTCATAGCTATGATCAAGAAAAACTCAACCAAGTATAATGTCATTACCAATTCCGAAACAGGAATAAAGGAAAAGCTGGATGTGACCGGGTTTTTGACGAGATCCTCACGATTCATTCCCGGCATATAGACGAAAACGCAAGAGAAGTTTTGAAACATACCGGCGAATACTGGATGGATCACGCATTACTTCTGGAAATAATAGAAAAATCGGGATATCAGAACATTCTTACCGCTTCCTTCTACAGCCATTACCCGACGATCCTGAAGTTCTGCTTTCCGGAAAAAACTATAAATGCCTCCGGAGATCCTGAATTCTCGTCCGCGATACTGACTTCGCTGATTTCCACAGCTCTCCTGACATGGGTAAAAACAGGGCAAAAAGAAACAGCATTGGAATTATTAGAAAAGACACATAAAGTGATTCATGCTTTAGACGGTTACATCCATTGAGAACTTCCTTATCAGTGGTCAGTACGAAAAAGAAGGACCTGTGACTGTCTGTGAAAGCGGATGGAGCAGATCTTTTTGTGTCTGATATGAAAGTGCCAGAAAAATACGTTTTTTTGCAAAACAGAATGAAAAACAATTAGAAATGATTGATAAATGGCGAACGTCTCCTTATAATATTTTGTAGTGTGTTGTTCCATGAATACAGGAGAAAATCTATGAAATACCTGTCTTACCGGCTGATGGGCTGCAAAATAGTCATCTGTGGTCATTGAGTCAAAATCAGAACATATGTTCTGGGAGGAGGAAACGATGTTAGAACTTAGAGCAATAACAGAAGAAAACTTTATTGATGCCTTTAACCTCAGGCTTGCGCCGGGACAGGAGGAATATGTGTCTCACCCGATACGCAGTCTTGCGCAGGCGTATGTTTACCGGAACCAATGCCAGCCGTTCGGCATTTATGCCGACGGCAGGATGGTCGGATACGTTATGGTGATTTATGACTATGATATCCCCGAGTATGACATTTGACACATGATGATCGATGAGTCTATGCAAGGGAAAGGCTGCGGCAGTGATGCGTTGGATCTGGTACTCGACTATATTAGAACGAAACCATTCGGTGATTCTGGAAGAGTTGCTCTGACTTGCAATAAAAACAATCCTATAGCAAGAAGACTGTATGAAAGCAGAGGTTTTTCCGTGACAGGTGTTGAAGATGACGATGAGATAGAACTGGTCTTGACGGTATAAATAGCAAATCAGGTTTACAAAATCTCTCTTACGATCTCTTTGACTGCAAACCGAAGAAGGAAGGGCTTATAGGTTGCCAAACTCTGTCTCCTCAAAAGCAGATAAAAGAGGATCCCTGGAGAACCTGGAAAACATCCAATGGGGAAATGTTACTCATAAATCGATGTTACAAAATGATATCAATATGATATCATAACGATGTTCTTGAATTGGTTATCCTTGAAGGAGGCATCGATTATGGGTGAGAAGATATTGAACAATAAGAAAAATGGAATGGCAGTCCTGCTGCTTTCGGTCCTTTTCTATCTGGAGGCTGTGTTTGGCTCAATCGTGGGCGGTATAACGGGAAATCCATTCCTGATTGCGATCAGTTGTGTATATCTGGGCGTGGGCTGGATTTTCTGGCTTGGACTGAAGGTGCTGAAACCGCAGGAAGCACTGGTCCTGACGCTGTTTGGAAATTATGTGGGAACGATCAAGGAACCCGGCTTTTATTTTGTGAATCCTTTTTGTACAGCGGTAAATCCGGCAGCCAAAACCAGGCTGAACCAAAGCGGAGACGTGAACGACGGTCCGAAGAGCCTGCCCGCTTTCCTGAAGGGAACGGCTGGTGCTTCAGCAGAGGCGGAATTCACCAGTAAGAAGATTTCGTTGAAGATCATGACCCTGAACAACAACCGGCAGAAGATCAACGATTGTCTGGGCAACCCGGTGGAGATTGGCATAGCCGTCATGTGGCGTGTTACGGACACCGCCAAAGCCGTTTTCAATGTAGACAATTATAAAGAATATCTGTCTCTCCAATGCGACAGTGCCCTTCGAAACATTGTCCGCCTTTATCCGTACGATGTCGCTCCGAATGTGGATACCACGGGTGACGGAGTGGCAGATGACGGGAGCCTGCGTGGTTCCAGTGATATCGTCGCGGAACGGATCCGGACAGAGATCCAGCAGAAGGTAGAAAATGCCGGGCTGGAGATTTTAGAAGCACGCATCACTTATCTGGCCTATGCGCCGGAGATTGCCGCCGTTATGCTGCAGAGGCAACAGGCCTCTGCCATTATTGATGCAAGAAAGATGATTGTCGACGGTGCTGTCGGGATGGTGGAAATGGCATTGGAACGCCTGAACGAGAATCATACGGTAGATCTTGATGAAGAGCGCAAAGCGGCTATGGTATCGAATCTGCTTGTCGTGCTCTGTGGAAATCATGACGCCCAGCCGATTGTAAATACCGGCAGTTTATATTGAACGCATCGGCTGCGGAATAAACAGAACCGTTCCCGGATGAGGAGAGACCAGGAGAATTATCTCTCAGGAACTGTCAGGAAACAACTGATTTCTAACAGCTCCTGAGTCTTCCGCATGTGGAGCAGACATTGAGTCAAAACCAGAACCTGTGTTCTGGGAGGAGGGCGTTAGAAAAATGGGAGAGAAAGAAAACAAAAAAAAGCAAATCCCGCTGCGCCTGTCGGAGAAGCTGTTTCAGGAACTTTCCGCCTGGGCGGAGGATGATTTCCGCTCCGTCAACGGACAGATCGAATATCTGCTGACGGAGTGTGTTCGTCAGCGTAAAAAAAACGGAAAGTATGTATCGGAACATCTGGACGAACCGCCCGAGATGGACTTTCTGAAAGAATCATCAGATACGGTTTGAGGCCGTAAGGACCTGTAATACGATGTATGAGTCTGAAAAGAACTTGTGGAGTGTGCCTGGATCGTACGAAACAAAAAGAGTTCTTGAAGGCGTAGTGGGAAGGGGATGAAAGAATGCACGAGGCCTTATATCAGTTTATCCATGTGCATTATACAGAGATCCTTGCCGTTCTTCCGATGATGCTTCTGCTGATCGGCATGTTTATCGCGGTGGGAAGCGATCAATATATTCAGAATCAGAAAAAGCGGATCATGCTGATCATCTGTGCTCTGGTCTTCAGCCTGATCGCGCAGAACTTTCTGGACAATCTGCTGACCTATGGATCCCCGATGATCCCGCTCCGAATAATAACCGATATCTATGGCTATGCCATCCGCCCCGTCATTCTGCTGCTCTTTCTGTATATTTCCAGTTCGAAAAAGCCGGCCAGGCTGTGGTGGATTCTGATCGGGGTTAACGCCGGGATCTACATGTCGGCGCTCTTTACGGACATCTGCTTTACGATCGATGAGAACAATATGTATCAGGGCGGATGGCCCCTCCTGCGGGAAAGCTGCCTGATTGTCAGCGTGATCCTCCTGGGTACGCTTTTCTTTTCAACATGGCACGACTACCGCCCGTCCAAATGGAAAGAGTCGTGGATTCCGGTATTTGCAATCATTATTATTCTCCTTTCGCTGCTGTTGGATGACTGCGTACATGAGACGCTGCAGCCTGTCAGTTTTTTGACCATAAGTATCGTTATCAGCAGCGTGTTTTACTATATCTGGCTTCACTTTCAATTTGTCCGGGCTCATGAGAAGGATCTGGCGGCGGAGCAGCGCATTCAGATTATGATGACGCAGATCCAGCCGCATTTCATTTATAATACCCTCGCTACCATCCGAAGCCTTTGCCTCCGGTCGCCTCAGACAGCGGCTCAGACGATTGACAAATTCAGCAGATATCTGCGGCAGAACCTGGATACGCTGGATCAGGACAGTCTGATTCCCTTCCGCAGGGAACTGGAACACGTGAAGATCTACACCGAAATCGAAATTCTGATGTTTCCCTATATCCATATCCGGTATAATGTGGAGGATGAATGCTTCCGGCTGCCGATCCTGACGGTGCAGCCGCTGGTGGAGAATGCCATTCGACATGGCGTGAGAGCCCGGGAGGTCGGTCAGATCGATATCACTGTCCGAAAGAAAGAAAACGGACACTTCATAACCATAACCGATAATGGCCTGGGTTTTGATCCCGCAGCGATCGAAAAAACAGAAGGAAAACACATCGGTATCCGGAATGTCCGGGAACGGCTGGAAAAGCTGTGCTGCGGGACGTTGACAGTAGAGAGTCGGCCGGGAGAGGGTACAACGGTCACTCTGTTTATTCCTTTGGCAGCAGGAAATGATGAGAACGCAAAACAAGGAGGATACGTATGATGAGAGTTTTGTGTGTGGACGACGCGCTGCCAGTCATGGAAGATACGGTTGCCATGTGCGAAAAGCTGCCGCAGATCACTTCGGTTGCCGGCTTTACCCGGCCAAAGGAAGCGCTGGAATGGATGGAGACGCATTCCGTAGATCTGGCGCTGCTGGACATCGATATGCCTGAAATCAGCGGACTGATGCTGGCGCAGCAGGTGAAGCAGAAGTATCCGGACGCGAAGATCATCTTTCTGACGGCTTTCCAGCAATACGCTGTGGAGGCGATCAAGCTGCGGGCCAGCGGATATCTGCTTAAGCCTGTCAGCCTGGAGGACCTGGAGGAAGAGGTGGCCTATGCCGATTCCCGAAAATCGGAACGTTCATCCGGGCATGTCGTTGTGAAAACCTTCGGCAATTTTGAGATCTTTGTGGATGGAGAAACGCTCTCTTTTCACCGCCAGAAAGCCAAAGAGCTGCTGGCGTATCTGATTGACCGGAACGGTCGGGGCGTGAATCGTCCGGGCATCTTTGCCGCGCTGTGGGAAGATGGGTTGTATGATCATTCCAGACAGAAATATCTGGATGTCATCATCCGTTCCCTGCGGGAAACACTCAAAGAAGCGGGCATAGAAGAGATTCTGGAAATCAAGAGCGGTTTTCTGCGGGTACGGACTGAACTGCTGGACTGCGATCTTTACCGTTTCCTGAAAAATGAGCCGGAGGCCGTGAACGCGTATCGGGGTGAATATATGGAGGAATATTCCTGGGCGGTGTTCAGTTCCGCGTACCTGTCAGCCCGGAAATGATGTGTTTGCGGATGGGCCTGATTTATTGATTTGATGGAAATTTGATGGATATGGCATGTTAGGATAAACAGTATGAAGCCCGTTTGTATTCAGGCATGCGGGAAGGAGACCATGAGTAAAATTCGCGGCACTGTTGCTGCGGCGGAGAGAAGGAAGACAAGATGGACCGGAAAAAAGTGTTTCTGTTTATACAATCAGCTCTGTTTATCATCCTGGCAGTCCTGCTGTCTGCCGCGGTGACAGGTATCTATCGGGAAGGCGCCGCTGCGAAAGCAGATGATGCTCTGGTATGGATCTTTTCCAGGGAGAAGATCGCGGACAGCTTCCGCCGGATCATGCCGCTGTTCTTTGTTACCATCGGTATTTCTGCCGCAGGCCTGATACTGGGCGTGAAGGATGAAGATGCATCAAAGCCGGAAAGTTTGTCCGAGGCGCGGCGCTGGCACTGCTGTGCTTTGCATTGCTCTGGTTTAATGTTTTTGATCCGTCACTGAAAAAAATGAAGAAGACCTCATCTCCGGCTGCAGCTGTTGTAGAGAGTGAGGAAAATTTTGAAAGCAGCGCTCCTGTTGGTTCGGAAGTGGGGATGCAGCTTGAGGATTTTTCGATCGATTGTCTGGATGGTTCGACTTTCCATCTTGCGGATACGCGCGGCAAGGTCGTTTTCCTTAATCTCTGGGCAACCTACTGTACGCCCTGTGTCAAGGAACTGCCGCATTTTGACGCAATTTATCACGAGCATGAGGGTGATATTGCCATGCTTGCGGTGCATAGCTCCATGGTAGTCGATGATCCGGCGCAGTATCTGTCGGACAAGGGCTGGACAATTCCTTTCGCGCTGGATACGGATGATGACATGGTCTGGGGGATTGTAAATGGTTCTTCTGTTCTGCCTCAGACGATCGTGCTCAATCGCCGCGGAGAGGTGATCTATAACCAGAAAGGATCGGTGACACCCGAAATGCTGGCTGCGTTCTATGAACAGGCGGCCGGATGAAAGAATGAGGACAAAAACTTAGATCTCTCTTTCGAAAGGAAGCTTGAGCAGGATCATGAAAAATGTGTGCTGTGACCGGGGAGGGATGCCATATGAGAGCGATATGCGTGGATGATGCTTTGCCCATAATGGAAGATATGACAGCTATGTGCAGACAACTTCCGCAGATCACATCGGTCACCGGATTTACCCGTCCCAGAGAGGCCCTCGAATGGCTGGAAACTCACTCTGTGGATATCGCGCTCCTTGACATTGATATGCCGGATATTGACGGACTTTTACTGGCCCGGAAACTGAAACGGAAATATCCGGATGCGGCAGTCATTTTCCTGTCAGCATTTGAGCAGTTTGCGATTCAGGCGATCCGGCAGCGTGCCAGCGGATATCTGCTGAAGCCTGTTTCCCTGGAGGATCTGCGTGAAGAGGTGGAATACGCCTGTTCCAATAAGAAGGCACGGCCTTCGAAACATATTGTTGTGCAGACCTTTGGGAATTTTGAGATTTTTGTGGATGGGGAAACGCTATCCTTCCGGCGCGTGAAAAGCAAGGAACTGCTGGCGTATCTGATCGACCGGAACGGATCAGGCGTCACCCGTTCCGACATTTTTGCTGCTCTGTGGGGAGACAGCATATATGATCGTTCCAGACAGAAATATCTGGATGTAATCATTCGGACACTGCGGGATACACTCAAAAACGCCGGCATTGAAGAAATTCTGGAAATCAAGAGCGGGCTGCTCCGTATCCGTCCGGAACTTCTGGACTGCGATCTGTACCATTTTCTGAAAAATGAACCGAATGCCGTGAATGCATACCGCGGGGAGTATATGCAGGCCTATGAATGGGCGATGTTTGAAGAAGCATTTCTCGATTCGTTTAAGCTGGAACATGGGTAAGAGAGACAGGGGGATTCTCCTGTCGGCAGAGACGGGGCCTGAATTACGCTGAATTACGTTTATGGTAGAGAAAGCGGCAGAGGCCAGTTATGTTGCGGATTATGACAACACAAAAGACAATATAAGCGCTTACTGGATGCGCCTGGTCATGTTTGTTATTGTCTTTGGACTTTTGGCAATGATTACGCTGGAGTTTATCGATAAGGATAAGCGCTGAATGCACAGGTCCCTTTCCCGGGATCGGGTCAGTGACGTATGGAGATATAAAAGAGATGGAGTATATTCTTGAGACAAATAATCTGACAAAAATATACGGTCAGAATGTAGTAGCCAAGAATGTGAATCTGCACATCAGGGAAGGACACATCTATGGACTGATCGGAAGAAACGGAGCGGGCAAGACCACGATCATGCGGATGATCAGCGGACTGTCCAGACCGACAAGGGGCAGCTATTCCCTGTTTGGTAAAACAGGGCTGGCGATGCAGAGGATGCTGAAAGATGTGGGCGTTCTGATTGAGCATCCGGGCCTTTATCCACGGCTTTCCGCCTATGAGAACCTGAAGATCAAATGCATCGGCATGGGCATCAGGCCGAAAGGGTATGTGGAAGATCTGCTGAAGACCGTCGGACTGGAGAACACAGATTCCAAAAAAGGGGCCGGTTCCTATTCCCTGGGTATGCGGCAGCGCCTGGGCATCGCTCTGGCACTTGTGGGAAATCCGAAGATGATCATTCTGGATGAACCGATCAACGGCCTGGATCCGCAGGGAATCGTGGAGGTGCGTGAAACGCTGGCTTCTCTTCGGGATGAGCGGGGCATTACGATCATGATCTCCAGCCATATTCTGGATGAACTGGCCAAGGTGGCCGATTCCTACGGTATCATTCATGAAGGGACTCTGCTGGATGAATTCAATGCAAAGCAGCTGCATGAACGATGCGGAAAGAGTCTTGTCCTTCGTACAGATGATACCGCGGAAACACTGCGGGTGCTGGAAAACATGGGGATCCGCAGCGCGGTGCGTGAGTCGGACGGAAGTCTTCGAGTCGGGGAAGGAATGGACCGGACAAAAGAGATTTCCAGAGCGCTCATTCAGGCCGGGATCGGCCTGGAAGAAATCTATCTGCGGACGATGACACTGGAAGAGTACTATCTCGGCATGACGGGAGGGGAACACAATGGGTAAACTGGTCAGAATGGATTTATATCGGATGTGGAAATCCAGGGCAGTGGTCGTCTGTCTGATTCTGAACTTTGCGCTGGCACTGTTCAACAAACCGTTTGAAAAGCTGATGTACACTCTGGCCAATATATTTTCGCCAGAGATGAATGAGACGTTTGCGGCAGAGGCGGAGCTTTCCGGCATTCTTTCCGATCCGTTCCCCCTGATAGGGACCATGTTGGTCCTGCTTTCGCTGTGTTTCTTCTTCTATGCGGATGCGGAGAACGGATATATCAAGAATATTGCCGGCCAGATGCCGATGAAAGGCTTTACAATCCTATCCAAGTTTCTGGCATCGATCGTACATAATCTGATTTTTGCCGCGCTCGGAATCATCGGAAACCTGATCGGCAGCCGGATCGTTCAGCGGATCGTCGTCGATGGAAATATACCGGACTGTATTCGGGTCCTGGTTCTCAGACTCTTGCTGCTTCAGAGCATTTGTGCTATATTGTTGTTGGTGGTTGCCACGTTCCGGAGCAAATCGCTGGGGATTGTCCTGGCCGTTCTGTTCGGCCTGGGACTTACCGCGCTGATTTATATGGGAATCAATGCAGGCCTGAGGCCGATTTTCGGACAGGCAGCGGATATCATCAAATACATGCCGGATTCCGTGATGAATGAAAAACCGCTGGAAACTAAGAAAGCGCTGCTGGTCGCATTTGTGACGGGGGGCGTCTTTCTGCCGCTGGCGATCCGGATCTTTGACAGGAGAGACGTAAAATAAACGGTAACGGTGAGGGTTCAAAACAGATACAGGCAGGCGGCATGGAAAAGGCCGTACTGCTCGTATAAAGACAATACAGAAAAATGGAGGAACAAAAAATGGGTATCATTGGTGTTATTCTGGCTATTCTTGCAGTGGTGTGTGCCGCAGTGGCTACGCTGCTTTTCGGCACTGGCGGCGGTATTCTTGCCGGAGTGTTGGCTGTGGTGGCGATCATACTGGGGATTCTGAAAAAAAAGAAGGATGGAAAGGGCGGCGTTGCGGCGATCGTCATTGGTGTTTTGGCGGTTCTTATGGCGTTCGGACTTACCGGCTTTTGGTCGAAGTCGTTTTCAGAGATTCATCAGAAGGCAATAGAATACAAACCGGATGGTATATGGGCCCAGGTTTCCGAAGAGACAAATGGCGGCTTAGTGGGAATTCTCAAAAATCTGCCGACAGATGAAAACAGCATAAACGCGCTTGTGGAGGAAA
Organism: Blautia sp.; assembly: GCA_017475035.1. Classification (GTDB taxonomy): domain Bacteria; phylum Bacillota; class Clostridia; order Lachnospirales; family Lachnospiraceae; genus Blautia_A. The sequence continues at coordinate 1,524 of JAFVGK010000174.1, read as the reverse complement.
TGAACGAGTTGACCAAGCTCAACGAATAGAAGGATCGAAAATGTTCCGCAAAAAACAAAAAGAAGGGGCAGCCGGCCGGCTGCCCCTTTGTGCGACTCTGCCACAGGGTTTCATGGCATATATGATCAGACTGTAAGAGAGACGTCTTTATTTATCTTTTTTCTTCTCATTGTAATAATAGTACAGTCCAATGCCAAGCGGAAAACAGATGATCGTGAGAATACCGTAAACAGACTTCAGATTCGCCAAAAAGCCGTTTCCTCCGATCAGTGTGCGGACCCCGAGAACCACCAGGGCACAGATCAGTCCGATCACGATGCCCTTCAGCAATGCCTTTCCTTCAGCGTTCATAGTTTTTTGTGCTCCTTTCTGGATTTTGAATGTATAGAAAAAATATTTATACATTACGGGTTGGAAGTTTGGTTTTTATATTGCTGCCTGATCCGGAAGGACAGCAGGAATGTGATCAGATTGATCAGCAGGGCATATGCAGGATCCAGGCAGTTGATCGGATTTGTCATGCCCGCAGTGATAAATGAAAACAGGGATCCCACGCTGCTGATTCCCGAGAGAATGAGCATCAGCAGCAGATTGCGGGGACGTGTTGAATTCCGGCGGCAGCCCCAGCCGACAAAAAATTCCGTCGCCATCTGGATGAACACCAGTGTCAGGATGCTCATTCCGGCAACCCAGGCATCATATTTTTCCAGATAGGCGAAAGGGGAACTATTGCTTTCCTGTATGGCTGTCCAGACTGTTTCCGGGCCAATGGCTGCGAAAACGATGAGCAGAAACAACAGCATTGCTGCACGAAGATAATGGAAGATTCCCAGCAGCCGCATGTTTTTCTGCGCACGGGAAAGCAACAGCTTTTCTTTTTTTTGAAGCAATTTTTTTTTTGGCAATTTCCAGGCCTCTTATGCAGCTTCGTCCTGTTCCTGCGAATCATCTTCCAGCTTCGGACGAGATTTTGTACCGGCTCCTATTTCAGCATACGTTTTTTCTTCGGGCGGTATCGGTTCCGGAATGACAACCTGATCCAGACCATCGGAAGACAGCTCCACAATCTCTCCGCCATGCACATCAACAGTCAGAAGATTCAGGATATCGTCCAGGCTGCGGATGCTGTAGAGATTTTCTTCCAGAAACTGGGTGATCATGTCCGTGACAGGGGATTCACCGGACTCGATCGCATCGAGTATTACCCCCATGTCATGCCATTTCCCGTTGAGATAAACGGCATACGTGACCTGATCGGGTACATCGGAGTTTTCCGGTACGACCGCATGGAACAGAACGGGGATCGTAAGTCCCGGACGAACGACCAGGCGGAGGGTGTTTCCATCCTGTCCTGCAGACGCATTTGAAGAAAACATCACCGCATTGAACCTAAAAGTCGGGAAATACTAACTCAAAACAGTAATTCATCCTTGATGGGTAATGATCAGCCATCACTCATCAAGGATATTATTCTATTCATAGTTGATGGTGCTATATGTCAAGAATCTCCTCAGAAACAGACTC
>JAFVGK010000173.1 GCA_017475035.1 Blautia sp. | reverse complement strand
TGAGTTAGTATTATTATATACCAACTCGAAATGCTTGGCAAGTAAAATCGTAAGAAACCCTTATTTTATCTGGGTTTTTCGCTGCTCTAACATGCGATACCCAATGTTTTGAGTGAGTATTTCCCGACTTTTAGGTTTGAATCTTCCTCATGATCTCTCCTCCTTCTTACAATGATAATTGTAAACCGATATACTGTTCAGATGACTATAATGTTGCCTATCGTACTTCGCGCTCCTGGACCAGATATATCTCCGGATTAACTCGCCCACAGGCACGAGGAAACAGACATTTTGCACGATAAACACTTGATTTTACAAATATTTCTGTACAAAAATGAGTGGATTTAAATAGCTGCAGAACTGAGAAAGCAGCTTTACTGTGAGGCAATCCGTAGAATCAGGCTTTTTGTCAATGCTGTCATATCTATTATACACAAAAAAAAGTATGCATCAATCCCTAAAATGAGCCTGTAGTGCAGAAGATTGTAACTTTCCAACTCCTTTGCATATTGAAGGTTTTTTATACGTTTCAGGAGAAGAAAAGAATAAAGGAGCTCCCTGACTTACATAGCCAGGAAAGCTCCATTCTTTTCGCTCTCTAAACGTATAATTCACATTCACTCAGCCATACATTTCAAGAGACGGGACGCAGCAGTAACCATAAGCTCCAATAAACTCTTCGGTCATTCTCAGTTCCGTTACATTCTCCCAAATCCCAGTCTGGTTGTCACCCTCATAGCTGACAGGCCATGTCCGGCCGGGCACGCCTCTGATCGTCTCGCCCGGACATCACTCTGCCTCTGCAGCAGCCAATGGTGTCAGCTTTGGTATGTAGGTCATTCCGTAATTTTCGATTCTCTCGTTCCATTCTTCCTCTGTCACAGGTTCATCTTCTTCATCTATACTGTATCTGATCCTCCAGGGACTTTCCTGATCGGCCGTTCCGTCATAGATGAAGGTGACCTGTGGGAGCAGTTCCTTTTCCACAGGATCCAGAATATAGAAACTGGTTTCTGAGATATCGGCGCCGCCGGAAGCATCCTCACGGATAACGGCAGGATCATAGCCCTCCTGTCCGCACAGGGTCAGGCGGTCTCTTTCCGCACTGGAGAAGACATGTCTGACTTCTCCGTCAACCTGAACGAACATGTCATAAACGATTCCGCTTCCGTCTTCGTCCATGATCACCAGAGCCGGATATCCGGTTCCGGTCAGATCTGCAAAGGCATAGCCAAAGCAGTCATCTGAATCATAATTCAGGCAGTACATATAGGAGAAGCCATCCTCCTCCAATCCTTGGGCGTCTTTTTTCTCTTTCAGATCAGAACACAGCTTTTTCAGCGTCTCATTATAGATCTCTGTATGATCCACTTCATTCTGAGGAATATAGGTACCATTCTCCGATGCCAGGGTGGGGAGAATCTGATCTACAAAGGCCTGGGATATCAGACGCTGATTTTTTATGCTTTCCTCATTCTCTATATCGAACTGAACATCACTGGGATACTCTATGACTACATCCAGTCTGGATCCGTCAGCCAGCTCAATTTCACCGCCACGGCGGAAATTGGGAATGAAGGCGTAATCCTTCTCATTTTGATAGGTTGATACTCTGCATACGAATCCGCCATATCTCTCTTTAGAGAGTTTTTCATAAAAGCTGATCCCGTTATCTGTTGTTACTACATCGCTGATATCTGCAATCTCTTTTGGGATGGTAAGAGTAAAGGCCTCACAGGAAATAACTTCAGCGTCTTGTGCGTCTGCCTGATTCGTTTCTTCCGCCATGACAAAAGTACCGATGGTTCCTGAAAAGACCAGGGAGGCCGAAAGGACAGCAGGTGCAATCAGTTTTTTCACGATCTTATCAAACATGTTTTCTTCTTCCTTTTCTATTATCAGTTTTTTCTATTCTTTTCTTCCGAAAGCACTGCCTGCGATCAGAAATGATCTTCAGGCTATGCTTTCTATTAAATACGCATAGACAGACAACTATCCACAGCACCTGATAATGACTTGACTCTCACTTGACCCTCATATTACTGCCTACCATAATTCTACGGAACCGGATTCATTCCCTTTCACCCAATATGCGGCATTCTCCTCCGGTTTGATGTAGATGGTTTCAGTATCCGCCGGTACTCTGGAAAGGATTTCCTCTGGTGTAATGGAGCCTCCCATCTTGGACTGGATAATAATGGCTGCCCCTGATTTTTTACTCGTAGTTTTCTTACGTGGGGATGCTTTTTCTTTCTTTTCCTCAACCGGAGCTGCTTCTCCCGTCTTCTCAGCCGGGAAAGGCATCACTTTCTCCGCAGATTCTTCATTCTTAGCCAATTCCTTGATTTTCTTTAAAATCTCATCCTTGGGTTTGTTCTTCCCAGATTCATAGTTCCCCGCAGCACTTGCGCTGACCCCTATCAATTTCGCAAAGGCAGCTTTGGAAAGGGACAGAGAGGAACGGACATTTGCAATAAAGGTTGGAAGATCTTCTTCCTCTGCAGGAGGTGCCGTAAGTGTCTGAAGTGCCTGAACAATATTCTCTGGTATCTTGCAGCTTCCGCTCTCGTATCGGCCTAAAAGCGTAGGTTTAATGCTGAGTTTTTCTGCGAGCTGTGCCTTGGTAAGGTTGAGAGATTCCCTGATCCGGATAAGTTCTTCTTTTGTCATGTGTTGTTGTTCCTCCATTAATTTGTCGTAATTATCCTGTCCCATAACCGCAATCCAGTATTGCTTTTCAAGATCTCGAGCCTGATCCATTATCCTTTTCTTATAATCCACAGGCTCTCCAAGCGGATCACCGGGTGTATATCCATCTTCATAAATCCAGCCACAGTTTGTGTTCAGCCATTCCTCATTGACGTGATAAATAGAGCAGAAATTCGCTATGGTCTGCTGACCCGGAAAGGTAATATCATTCTCATAGTTTTTCCATGTAGAAGGAGACACTCCTACTGATTTTGCCATCTCGCTCATTGTCAGTCCATGTTCTTCCCTGACAGAGCCCATACGCATCCCAAAGGTAAAACCTGGTGTCGGTGATTCGTCTATCATTGTGGATAATCCTCTTTTCTTTTTTCTTAAACAATGACATTACAGTATCCTTTTTCATATAGTTTCAAAATCAAATAATCACTCCGTCCAGATGATCACACTCATGCTGGATAATCTGGACCGTCCAGCCTGCAAATTTTCCCGTCCGTTTTTTACAGATTCTGTCCATATAAAACCTGCCATTGCATTTTATATCAATTCTAATAATAACACGCCTTCCGTCTGAGTGGTACATAAAAATCTATTTTTTACCTTCGTGTTTCCACTCAGTTTGTTGAGGAACAAAGCGCACTCGTTGAAATGCCAGTAATGGGCTGTGTTATTAGACTTAATATAAATATCTTGATTCTGTCAATCATTTGTCATATACTGTTAAAAGATTAGTTATTTTTTATCGTAACAAGTTACTGTTCTAATAGCTATTCTTTAAAGGAAGGGAAAATGAAATGTACTTGAAAGGGAAAAGAAAACTAAAAGGAATCGTTCTGTGCTTACTGCTGGTTGTTCTGTGTATCCAATCTGTATCGGCTTATGATTTCGTTCTGGACGATCACCGAACTGTGGAGTCACAGATTCCCAAAGAAATGCTGAAAGCCTTACGAGTGAAAAAGGTTGAGCTTTCTTCCGGTCACGTCGTAAAGGCTTCCGCAATAAGAGGTGTACAGCAAATCCAATTTAACATCAAGGGTTCTTCTTATCAGTGGAAAAGCTCTAATCCTAAAATTGCCACCGTGTCTACGAAGGGAAAAGTTAAGCTGTTAAAAGCCGGCACAACGAAAATTACAGCAAAGAAGAATGGAAAAACATACGCATGTAAACTTACCGTTGAGGTTCCACAGATAACCCCCGCCTCGATGCGTATTCCCGTTGGAACGATTACAAGCGTGAAGCTGAGAGGCACGTGTCAGGCTGTACGTTATAGCTCCTCAAATCCAGACATCGTTTACGTTTATTCAAACGGATTTATAAAAGCCAAGAAAAACGGTACCGCTTACGTTTATGCCACAGTAGGAGTCATCAAAACATATACCTGCAAGGTTCGCGTAGCACCCAATCCGGCTCCTGTCACTGTAATCACACCTGCGCCGACACCTGTACCTCCGCAGCAACAGGTAACTTATGTTTATAATTATGAAAGCGGTATTTGTCATAATCCAAATTGTGCTTCTCTTAATCATAGTAATTTGCATGACAGCAGCAAGTGGAAATGGACGACTGTACCGATCGGAAGGCCTTGCAAAGTCTGTAAGCCCTGGTAGGTATAATTCCAAAATAATCATGCCCCGGCAAGAAAAGAAAAAATTTTCCTGCCGGGGCGATTTGTTTATACTCGTGAACGCATTTAACTGCCGCTTTCGGATTGAAAAGGGAGCGCGTTCACTCGTTATACGTTGGGCAGATCGGCAGACATTTCCGTTACCGAGTATAAATTACCGGATTCTCGTCAATGCCGTATTGCCGTCGGTTGGCGATCCTGGATTTGTTCAAGAAAATCGCGGATACAGGCATTTACTTCTCCGGGCTTATCCACATTCACATTATGGGCTGCGCCGCTTATGATCTTCAAGGGATAGCCGGTCTGCCGTGTCCACATCTGATTGTACTGCACCACTTTTCCTGTTTTGTCATTTTCTCCCAGGATCAGCAAAACCGGGCATGGGATGATCATCTCGCAATTATCCTCCAGAAAGCCTGCATAGCCGATTCCCATTAAATGGCATAGTTCTTTCTTGTTGTACGGGGACAGCATCTGCATCATGTTGTCATAGGATTTCTGCGTCACAGATACCTGTTTCGCCATCGCTTTTTTCATCCATTGAAACGGGCAGAGATAAGCCATCCATTCTACCTGTTTCAGTATCCAGATGTCAGATTTTGAGTAATATTTAAACCCATATGGCGTGCTGTCTATCGAAACAAAGGCCTTTACATAATCCGGATATCGTTTCATAAAAGACTGTGCCAGAAATCCTCCCAGAGACTGTCCGACAAAAATAACCTTACACACCGCGCATGTATCCAGAATGTTTTTGATATAATCGGAGGTATCACCGAAATCAAATGCTTCAAACGGTCTTGATTTTCCGTGAGCCGGCGTGTCCCAGGTCAGAAGATTATAATCCTCTTTGAAAGCCGGTATCTGGCCTTCAAACATGCTGTGATCCGCGGTAAGTCCATGCAGGAAGAAAATAGTGTCCGCACCGGTGTTCCAATTTTCTGACTGCCAATAGAAAACTCTGCCCTTTTTTGTCTGCAATATCCGTTCTTCCATGTCTTTCACCGTTCTGATTTCCCATTCTGTCCACTGAAAATCCGCCCACCTGCCAGCTGAAGCTTTATATATCATCCCTTCTTTCCGTGTCATTCGCAGCCTGTTCAAAATAATCTTCTAAATCCACTCGAAGTTTTCTCTTCCCGCTCCAATTTCAAAATGGCATTTGACAATACCAATATCGATTTTCAGGCATGAGCCGATTAAACCAGGTTTCACGGATACTTTATTGTCTGTACGTGTAAACCTGAATTTCTGTTGGTTTACCGCTGTAGGAGCAAGGAGCGCAGCCTCGATTCCCTTTTTGAACCATTCCGGAGAATCAGAAGAAGCATTGCTTACATCCGCCGGGGATTTGCTCTTTCTTGTGCTTCCCTGCGTTTTACCATAACCCAGGGAAATAATGATGACTTCTGTTTCACCTTCTGCTGCAGCTGCCTTGCTCTTTCCGTGTGTCAGTGCGACCCAACAGGTATTCAGCCCAAGCTCCTGGGCTTTTAAAACAAGCAGTTCTCCATAATAACCACACTTTTCTTCCAGATCAGGCGCTTTTTTTCCTATCATGGCAATATAGTTGCTGCAGTTCTCAAATCTCCCATAATGTGCCATTCGGGAATTAAAGCACTCAGGCTCATCGTAAAGAATCTGGATGTGCAGGGAGCTTTGTCTGTTTAATTCTGCCGTATAGTCATCCAGTTCTTTTCTTATACCTTCCGGGATCTGCTTTTGCAGATACTGGCGCACACTATGACGCGCCCTGATCGTCTCCATTTTATCACTCATTTTTTGCCTCTCCTGATTCTTTCTCTTAACTGGTATTTTACTGTTTTTTTATGTTTCGAATCAGTGTCTGCTTATTATAACCTTCTGATGATAATCATCACTGCTCCATAAAAAATACGGACAAACAGGATATAGAGGTTGGTAATCTTAGCGGCAGAACCGGTAAGCATGAAAACCGTTACAGTTCCTTCCTTATGAAAAGTGAAATAGCGAGATCCACAACCTGGTCCGGCGTGGAGCTGCTGTTTGACAGAGAATGCCCTTCATTCGGGAACCAGGTGACCGGAATCCGGAATTCTGCAGCAAACCGTTCCACCGCCTCCGGACGGATCACAACATCTTCCTTTCCATGGGCCATGGCTATCTGATGCTTTCCAAACCGTTCTGCGTCAAACATCTCAAACAGGTCATTCTGAAGCAGATCATCGTGAAAGGCCTTTGTAACACGCACCGGCCTGTTCCCTTCCATTTCCGCGTCAAAGTATCCCTTTGTTTCAAGGTCCTTCAGCTGCCGTTTTTCCGTCTCTGTCGGGTTCTTCTTATGAAAGAGCTCCGGCATGTTCACAGCCGCGCTGCGCCAGAAAGCCTTCCTGCCGGCATGCTCCCTTGTACTGATGTACAGCCCGGTCAGATAAGCGCCAAAGCTCGATCCGAAATAGTAAATCCCGCATCCGGGATATTCCTTAAGCACAGTCCGTTCCGCTGCCTCGATGCTGTCAATCGCCCCTTTTATACGAAGTGTTTCTTCCGCGGATTCCGCTGTCCCATGGCCCGGCAGATCGATACATACTACCCCAAGTCCGGCGGCAGGCAGCCGTCTGAGAAGCAGCCTGTTTGTTGACGATTCCCTGCTGCTTGTAAATCCATGTATTGATATCACGATCCCAAGCGGATGATCAGGGACCGCCCGAACACACGATACAAGATTGCCGTCACGCTTCCGGATATTGAAATACTCCATCCTGGTTTTCATCCCTTCCATTCTTTCTTCCGCAATTTCTGTCTTACGACCGCAAGACAGAAATTGCGGACATTCATTTTTTACTTCAGACAGCCTTTGAAGAAATCTATGATTCCGGTCTCTACCTCTGCTTTTATTTCATCATAATTGTGAATCTCATGACGGTATCCGGAGTACAGCTTTGTTTTCACGTTATGCCCGGTTTCAGCCAGCCAGTTTGTGGTCTGGTAGACACCTTCTCCCCAGTTTCCCACGGGATCCAGATCGCCTGCAATGTTGTAGACCGGCAGTTCCTTCGGAACCTTATCTGCCCATTCCGTCCCCTGGATGCAATCCATCATCTCGCAGAAATAAAGCATGGATCTGTTGTTCGTCGGTTTTGTAAATGCGTCAAAAGGATCCTCCGCATGATCGTTCTGAACCCAGGTACTGTGGCAGATCCATTCGTTTCCAAGCTTAACCGGTTCCTCAATACGTGAGAACATAAACCCGAAAAGCATAGCGGTAAAATCCGGATTGCTTTCATCTCCTTTACCCGCATCGACAGCTTCCCTGATAGCCGCAATCGTGGCAGGAAGTGACGCAAACGCCCCACAGGTTCCGCACAGAGTGACACCTGTAAGCTCTTCCCCATATTTCGCGATATAATCCCTGGCGATGAAGGATCCCATGCTGTGTCCGAAAAGGAAATACGGAAGATCGGGGTACATCTTCTTCACAATCTCTGTCAGAATATGTTCATCTTCCATCATGGTATGGGGTCCTTTATGTCCCCAGTCCCCCCAGGTATTATTGACAATGGCAGTTTTCCCATGACCTACATGATCATCTGCCGCTACGATAAACCCGGCGTCCATAAACGCAACAATCATGTGGAAATATCGGCGTGAATGTTCTCCGAAGCCATGAATCAACTGGATAATTCCTTTTGGCTCACATGCAGGAACATATACCCATCCCTGAACCTCATCCCGCTCATTAGACGACTTAAAGCTGATTTCGTGTAACATAATCATTCCTCCTGCTCATCGGCTTCAATCAATTCTGTCCTGAAATTCAGTTCTTTTCCTGTCATTTTCTCCGTGCATTCTCACGGTTTACATCATTCCCTTTTGCCACAGGAATTATTATATGCGAATAGCTGTAGAAAAACAAGGTGAAATAGCCCGGATGATCACTTCCCTTGAAGTTTACTGATAGGGTAGAGGTAAATGAAGCCTCCACTCTACTCTCCCCCGAACAGCCGTCACCGAAAGGTGACATCTTCCTTTGGGCAGCTCGGGGAATAGGGTAGAGGAAGGCGAAGCCGTACCCTCTAGCCCCGGCGAGGCGCAGGTCACCTTCAGGTGACAAAATCCCTTTCGGTGCCCCTGCCATAATAAAGTGAGAACCAGCCCACCGGGCTGGTTCTCACTTTGATGAAATCAATATGGGAACTCTATACCTCACCATATCTTGTCTCAAGCAGTTTTCCCACATGTCGTGTTTCAAAGAACATGTCTTTATTCATAAGAACAATGATCGCTGCCGCAATGATCACTACAATCGTTTCCACACATTTCGTCTCCTGCGTCATAGCGATCTTTTCCTGCATGAAGTTGACAACCAGATGGAACACCATACAGGCCAGGATCGATCGGTCACTTACAAGGTATACCCAGGTGATGATGAATCCAAGCGGGATTCCGCTGATGAAAAAATTCACCACATAAAGAGGATTCACCATGAGTCCTGCCTGATAAGTCCCCTGAATAAAAATCAGCGGCAGATGCCACAATGACCATAAAGCTCCGAAGATCATGGACTCCCAGAACCAGTTCATATAAGCACCGATCGAGTCTTCACAGTACCCTTTCCATCCGACTTCTTCAATGATGGACGCAAGTGTCATCGTGATAAAAGCGCCTGCGATCCCGACTCCGGTAAATGAGAAGTCCTCTGTAAATGAAAACTGATCAAGCGACTGGCCAAACGCAAGAGAAAGCAGAATGGAACAGACCACAATGGCCGCAAATACAAGGATCGCCATAAGGACATTCAGCCATTTCACTTTATAGAAACCGATAATCTTATTCTTCAGATCCTGCTTGAGCACATCCGATCCGGATACAAGCACAAATACCGTCGATACGGCTGCGGGGGCGATGAGTCCGAACAGCATGAGCACCACTGCGATATTCTGCGGTAAAAAAATAGCCGGAATCCAGAAAATCCATGTGAACAGATATGCCAGAGCAAAGAACAGCACAGGCCGGTATCTGTATGTTTCTGTTTCTTTTACGGTTTTTCCTGTCTTCATATTTCAAACTCCTTCCTATAACGCTGTTTTGTAAGGTCTGTCGTGACAACTGCTGTCTTCCAATTCTCTGATGCTCTTCGGAAAAAGTATGACTGAGGCGATGATCGCCAGAAATATCCCCGAAGCAATGATGACGGAAGCGGCTCCTCTTCCGACGCCACGGCCGCTTATTCTGCCAAGCGTATCCGCCATCACACCGGATATCGCGTATGCCACAACATAACCAAGCTGTGAAAGGAATCCGATCATTCCCCACGCTCTTCCCTGGGCTTCATCCGGGATATTGGTCCGTATCAGATAGTCCAGGCAATTATTGGCAAAAGGCAGGGATGCGAAGAACAGAAAGCCAAAAATGCAGATCGGAATCATTTCTTCAAACAGGCCAAAGCCTGTCATAAACAAACCCGAAAAGATCAGCGACAGGCCCAGTGTCCTGACATATTGTCCCTTAAGCCCCTTCACTCCGAGAATGACTCCGCTTACAAGCATCCCGCAGGCACAGATCGTCTCTGCCACGCCCAGGGTTTTCGCATCCGCAAAAGAAAGGATAAGCGGTTCCGCCAGTATCTGGAATATTCCCATAAACAGCGTAATTCCGGAAGACAACGCGACAAGAGTCAATACGCCCTTCTTCCCGCACAGAACACGCCACCCCTCTTTCATGCTCTTCAGAAAAGCTTCCGTCTTCCGGCTCTCTTTGGAACCGATACCCTTCCTGACTACCGCGGCGCTGATGACCGTCAGAATGAAGGTGCAGATATCGATCACAAGCAAAAGCTTCACATCACTTACCGTAAGCAAAAACCCCGCGATAATCGGCGAAAAAAGGTATCGCGCGCTCCCTGCAAGAGATACAAGGCCGCTTGCCCTTGAATACTCTTCTTTTGTCAGCAGATCTGTAATCGTTGCGCGGAATGAAGGCTCCAGCAGAGCAGAAAAAACAGCGCTGATGAGTATACCGGTACAGATCTGCGTAAGGACAGCCCCGCCGTTCATCATACAGATCAGAATATACAGGATACCCAGGGCTGAGCAGCCGTCCCCGATCATCATCAGCAGCCGTCTGTCATAGCGGTCCGCCAGAACGCCTGCCGGCACGGAAAGAAGCAATGTCGGCAGGAAACCCAGGAGAGTTACAAGCGCCATGCTTGCAGCGCTTCCTGTCTGCCGGAAAATATATACGCCGAGTCCGAAGCTTGTAAGTCCGCCTCCTATGGACGAGACCAGCTCACCTGTCCACAGAAGCAGGAACCTGTTAAAATTGTTTCTCCTTTCCATCAGTCTGTCCCCCCTACCGAATCAGTTCTCTCAGGAAGCTCATCGTCCCGGGCGCCGCACCCAGCAGCTTCTCTGTGACATCTATGAATACCGCAATCTCCCGCTCCGTAAACCTCCCCTCATCAAACGTGTCGTTGCTGATGACAAGGAGCATCCTGACCCGCTGAGGAATATCGCTGCAGGAGAAAACGCCCTCCCTCACTCCTTCTTCGACCACCTCCGAAAGGAGTGGAACAACGGTTTCCAACAGCTTCTGTTTTACCTTAGCATGCATGACGGTATTTTCCGGCTGCATAAGCGCACCCTCAATCGGAAGTTCCTCCTGTGCCGGTCTCAGTGAAGTGATGATCCCTACTATTTTCTGCTCTACCGGAATATCCTCATGCAATATGCGCCTTGCAGCCTCAGTCTCCCGGTCTATCATCATCCCGATGACTTCCTCCAGAGTCTGTTCTTTGCTCTCGAAGTAATAGTAGTAGGTTCCTTTGGCGATCCCGGCTTCCTCAATCATGTCATCCACACTTGTGTTTTCGTATCCTCGGGAAATGAACAACCTGTATGCGATCTGAAGCAGCTCCTGCTTCCTTTTTTCCCCCTTTTTCATGCTGCCCTCCTTTTTTTCGACTTCTAGTCGGTTTTATTGTAACAGTCTTCACCTCTTCTGTCAATACTTTTTTTCGACTCTTAGTCGATTTTTAGTTTCGTTTGAACCTTCCGGAGCGGAAACAAGGATCCATAAACGCAAAAAGGCTCCCCATCAGATTCTCTCATAAAGAGAATCTGATGGGGAGCCCCATTTATGTCCTGGCTTCTCCTGCGCCGGCATACATCCATTCAAAGCCTCTGGGAAAGATCCTGTTCATCCGTCCAATACACATTATTAAACGATACGCTCCGTAGCAAATCATCTTTACCCAAATTTTTTAAATATGGTATAATGTATACTATCCTTAATCCGGATACACAATGGCAACCTTGCCACACTGACCAGAGGCCATAAGCGCGTAGGCTTCGGATACATCTTTCAGTTCAAACCTGTGTGTAATCAGTTTATCGGGATGTATTCCCCAACGTACCAGATGCTCCACAAGCTCCTCCATGCGCCACAGTGAAGTGACCCATGAACCGTAAATGGACTTCTGACCGTGCATGATATCGGGAGAAGGATTGAAGGTCACATCGTTGCCTTCACCTATCATTACCATTTTGCCCCATTCCCGGGTGCAGCGGATAGCCAGTGTCCTTGCTGACGGATTGCCTGAACAGTCAGCCGTGCGCTCACAGCCATAGTTGTCTGTGACCTCCATGATCTGTTCCTGACATTTTTCTGGATCCATGGAGTTAAAGACATAGTCAGCAAGGCCAAGATCTTTCGCCAGCTTCATTCGTTCTTCATTAACGTCGGTGCCGATCGTCATGTTGCAGCCCATAGCTTTTGCAAGCATCAGAGCAGCAAGGCCAACAGGTCCCAGGCCTGTCACCAGCACCCGGTCATTGCCTGAGATTCCGATTTTCATAAGCCCTTCATATACCGTACCAAAACCGCAGGCTACCTGAGCACCGTCTTCGTATGTCAATTCATCAGGCAGAGCAATCAGATCTTTCTCGTCACATAAGATGTAAGGAGCCATGCCACCGTTTCTCTGCCAGCCGTAAGCCGCGCGATACGGGCTCTTGCAGGAAATATAATAGCCGCGCCTGCAGTCATAGCATACGCCGCAGCCGGAGATGTGGTACACGATGACCCTGTCACCCTTCTTGAAACGCTTCAGGCCTTCGCCTTCAATTTCAATGATGCCGCATGGCTCATGGCCTGCGACCATACCTGGCTGATAGCCCTCCGGTCCCTTACCCACGTGAGCGCGGTAGATGGCGCGGATATCCGAGCCGCAGATCGTCGAAGCCTTGGTCTTGACCACAACCTGGCCGTAACCGGGTGTGGGCACATCGAACTCTTTGAGTTCTACAGTGCTGTTGCCGGGGAGAATAGCGCCGAGCATTTTTTTATGCATGATCTTTACCTCCTTGGTGTTAAAAGAAATGTTTTTGTACTTGTGCTGCTATTACTGTCAATACCACAATTACTATTGCAGTTATTCCTGCCTGGTAAAATCAGTATAACACTTTTTTCCCCGGAAAGTAAGATGTATGAGTGACCACTTTTCATAAATTATGTCGTTTAAATATAAATCTTTGCTCATATTGCTGAGTATTCAGCTGCATAAGACGATATCCAAAGATGAAGTATATTTGAGGAGACATATTTTGCCCACGGCTGCGCTTTTTGCAGGCGTGGATGCAAAATAGTCATCCGTGGCCATTGAGCCAACGTATAAAACTATGTTTTGGAAGGAGGGATCATAGTGGAAACATATGTATTTTCAAGCACATTTGAATTGGGGGTGCTGCTTGTTGTACCGGTGCATGTGCGCATCGAGGAACTTCGTCCAATCATTGCCGCACATGCACATTCAAACACCAGCTATGAAATCCACTACGCTGAACGGGGAAGAGGAAGTGTAACTATAGGAGACCGGATCTATCCGGTGAAGTCGGATACATTATACATCACCGGTCCCGGTGTCATGCACGCCCAGATATCGGACCGCAATGAACCGATCACCGAGTATTGTCTCTATATCAACTGCCGACAGATACCGCTGGTTAAGCCGGACTTTTTTACAACGTTCACGGAGACTACATTCTGGATCGGACAGGATGAAGGACGTGTTTTTCCGCTCCTCAAAAAGTTAATTGAGGAAAAACGGCATCCACAGCCGGGTACCGCAGAGATGTCTGAAGCTATTCTGAAGCAGATCATCATTACACTGACACGCATGTACTGCCAGCCAAAGAAGGAGACGATCCATCCGAACGCCAGACAGTCTCTGCCTTATGCAGGGCTTATGCCGGTAATAGAAGATGCTTTCTTCTATCGCTATCAGACTCTGACTTTGGAGGAGCTTGCCGCGCTTCTGCATCTGAGCGTAAGACAGACCCAGAGATTTCTCAAAAGCAATTTCGGCAAGACATTTTCTCAAAAGCTGATTGAAGCCAGAATAGCTGCAGCAGCTCAGTTACTTATGACCACGGATCTAAGTGTGACAGAGATCGGCGAGCGCACAGGGTTTGGTTCACTTGAACACTTTTCAGCTGCTTTTAAGAAATATACAGGTCTTTCTCCGACACAGTACAAAAAAGGAAGCTGATCTTAAGCAATAAAACTGTCAACTAAAGGCATTGAGTCAGCGTACAAAACTTCGTTATGAGATTTTACGGCAGATAAGATTATGGCAATATGGGGTTTTATGGATGCCTGATGTAAATATGAATGATTGAGAATTTAACATTGACAATTCTTTTGTAAACAATTATAATAATAAGCGAATTCTATATTCAGGATTTGAACATATTGTACAAAGGAATAGGAGGGATTAAGAATGAAAAAACTTCTTGCAGCAGCAATAGTACTTGGTATTACCCTGGTTGCGACTCCCGCATTTGCAGAGGGAAACAAAATCGGGTATACCTGTATGGACGGCACCAACCCGTTCTTCGTAGCTTTGGAAGGATCCATCCGGGAGATCGTTGAGGCAAACGGCGACGAACTGATCTCTTTGGATCCGCAGAACAGCAACGAGACCCAGATTGCCCAGATTGAGGACATGATCTCCCGTGGTATTGTAGCCCTGTTTGTGAACCCGGTTGATAAAGACGGCATCATTGCAGCTCTTGATGAAGTCAAAGCGGCAGATATCCCGATGTTTGGTTTCGATACGGAAGTTGCGGATATGAGCTATCTGGTCACCTACGCAGGTTCAGATAACTATAACGCCGGCAAGGTCTGTGGTGAGGATCTCATCGCAAAATGCCCGGACGGCGGCCCCATCATCGTACTGGATTCCCCGACTATGCAGTCTGTGGTTGACCGTACCGACGGATTCCTTGATGCCATCGAAGGCAAAGGATTTGAGGTCGTTGCACAGATCGACTGCATGGGCAATCAGGAGCAGGGCAACCTGAACGGTACCGATGCTCTGACCGCTCATCCGGACGCAATCGCTATCTTCGGAGGAAATGACCCGACAGCATTGGGCGCGTATGCTGCAGCAGAAGCCGCAGGATCCTCCTGCCTCATCTATGGCGTTGATGGTTCTCCGGATATCAAAGCCCTGATCGGCGAAGGCAAGGTAACGGGCACAGGCGCACAGTCTCCTATGAGCATTGGCAAGACCATTGCCGAACTGTATTACAAATGGGCTGCCGGCGAAGAGATCGAGGATCGTTACCCGATCGAAACCTTCATGATCAACTCCGACAATATTGACGAGTATAATAACGGCGGATGGCAGTAAACCGTTCAGATAAGTGTGGCAGATGGACAGTTCTTCTACAGCTTATGTAGCATCTGAGCAGCCTATCTGTGGCAGGGGGGCGGTTCTTCTCACACATCGCGATGTGACAGAAGAACCGCCCCTCGTGTTTTTGTATTTTCCAAATGACCGGAAAATGTCCGGAATTACGGATTAATTCGGCGATTCTATGTAATCCTGAGTACTCTGAGTATAAAAGAAATGGTGGTGAAGACAATTGAGTGAATACCTGCTCGAAATGAAGGGCATATCCAAGTCATTTCCGGGCGTCAAGGCATTGCAGGACGTCGATTATCAGTTGAAGGCAGGGGAGATTCATGCTTTGCTGGGTGAGAACGGCGCGGGAAAATCTACGCTGATCAAGGTTCTTGGCGGAATCTATCACCCGGAAAAGGGAAGCATCTTCATTGATGGGAAAGAAGCTGCCATTACAGACGTCAATGCCGCGCGTGATAACGGGATTTCCATTATCCATCAGGAGCTTGTCCTTGTTCCCCGCATGACCGTGGCCGAGAATATCTTTCTGGGCCGTGAGCCAAAGGGTACATTTGGCGTGGACAAGTATAAAATGACAAAAGACGCGCAGAAAATGCTGGATAATTTTAATGTCGGAATAAAAGCAGACATGGAGATCGCAGACCTGACCATCGCGAAGCAGCAGATGGTCGAGATTGTAAAGGCGATCTCTTTTAACTGTCGTATTCTTGTGATGGATGAACCCACCTCCTCTATTGCGGATAAGGAGGTAAACGCCCTGTTCTCCATCATGCGCGACCTGACGAAACGCGGGGTCGGCATCATTTATATTTCCCATAAGATGAGTGAAATCTTTGAGGTCTGTGACCGTGTGACGGTCCTTCGTGACGGAATGTACATTGATACCTGCAACGTGCCCGAGACAACCAGGGACCAGCTGGTCTCCCTGATGGTCGGCCGCGAGCTGGATCAATATTATGTCCGGGATTATGAGGCGTCAGACGAGGTTGTGATGCGCTGTACGCATATCAGTGACGGAAAAAAACTGCATTCCCGTGTAAAGGACGTCAGCTTTGAACTGCACCGAGGCGAAATCCTGGGCTTTTCGGGGCTCGTCGGCGCGGGCCGTTCAGAGACCATGCAATGCATATTCGGTCTGACAAAGGGCTCAAAAGGAGAAATCGAACTGGAGGGCAGGAAAGTAGAGATACGAAGCGCCATGGACGCCATGCGTTACGGTATAGCCATGGTTCCGGAGGATCGTAAGCTGGAAGGTCTCTACCACACACAGAGCGTTCGTTTCAACTCAACGATAGAAGTCCTTGACCAGTTTATCAGTCACCTGTATGTCAATACGGCACGTGAAGCTGAAATCACGCAGGAATATATTGATAAGATGCACACAAAGACTCCGTCCCAGGAACAGATGGTCACGAACCTGTCCGGCGGCAATCAACAGAAGGTTATGATCGGGCGCTGGATGGCAACGGCTCCCAAGGTCCTGATCCTCGACGAGCCTACCCGAGGGGTTGATGTAGGGGCGAAGGCTGAGATTTATGAGATCATGAATGAACTGACGAAGCAGGGTATTTCCATAATCATGATTTCTTCCGAGCTTCCGGAAATCATCAATATGAGTGACCGTGTTTATGTAATGTACGAGGGCCGTATTACCGGCTGTATCAACCGGGAAGATATCAGCCAGGAATCCATCATGCACCTCGCGACATTGGAGACAACAGGAGGAAACGATCATGATTGAACAAACACGAAAAGGCATAGTGAGATATTTTAAAGATAATCTGGGCATTCTGATCGCGCTGGTCGGAATGGTTTTGTTTCTTTACGTATGGCCGACGACACATACAACGTTCCTGACGACCACAAACATCTTTAATGTTCTTCGTCAGAGCGCATCCAACCTGATGCTTGCCTGCGGCATGACCATGGTCATCATCCTGGGCGGTATCGACCTGTCGGTCGGATCCATCATCGCCATGTCCGGCTGCTTCGCGGCCGGAGCAGTAGTATGGCACGGCATGCCGGAAATTGTGGGCTTTGCGATCGGGATCCTCTCCGGTCTCCTGTTCGGACTTTTCAACGGGTTTATGATCGCGAAGACGAAGATTCCCCCGTTTATTGTGACGCTTGCTTCCATGAACATCGCAAAGGGTATTGCGCAGGTCTATTCCGGCGGAAAGCCGATCCGGTGTATGACAGACACATGGAAATTCCTGGGAGCCGGATATGTAGGCCCGTTCCCCACCCCTGTTATCACCATGTTCATCGTTTTCCTTGCCTCGGTGCTGTTTCTCAACCGGACCAGGATCGGACGTCATATCTACGCCGTGGGAGGAAATGAGACAGCCGCGCGTTTCTCCGGAATCAGCACTTCCAAGGTCAAATTTTTCGTTTTCGCCTGGAGCGGACTGATGGCAGGTCTTGCCGGCGTTACCATCGCTTCACGGCTTTACAGCGGTACCTGTACCTCCGGCGACGGCGCCGAGATGGATGCCATCGCGGCGGTTGTGGTCGGCGGGACCTCCATGTCCGGCGGTTCGGGACGTCTGGGCGGTACACTGATCGGTGTCCTGATCATAGGGATCCTGAATAACGGTCTGAACCTGATGGGCATCAATTCGAACTGGCAGTATATCGTCAAAGGCGTTGTTATCCTGGCCGCAGTGTACATCGACTTTATCCGAAATAATAAAAAAGCCGCCTGAAAGACGGACAGAAGCTGTTTTTGCACAGGTACCATGAATCTTCATTCATGGTACCTGATAGTTTTTTGCTTTCCGGCATAAAGTATATATATTTCCTATTCCCTGATGCAAAAGGATGGACGAATCCCAGACAGGAAGAAGCACGGTGCCGATGGCAATTCATTTTACGGAAGCAGTGGTGATCTTCCACTGCCTCTCTTTTCTGAAATGCTCATCTTCATTCTATTGTTCATTTCTGTAATGCTTTTTATTCACATATTCAGATCATGTTTTGCGGATTCCAGATATACCTCAATAAAGGATTCTATATCTGCGCAGCGTTTTTCCTTTAATCCGACCCGCTTATATTCCTGCAGATAACTCTGTAATATCGTCTCTGCCTTCTCTGCCGTCTTCTGCAGGTTTCCCGGTATATAGGCCGACAGAACATTATATGGTCTGATATCGACTTCCCTGGCGATATCATCAAGCATTTCGTTAAGACTCTCCAGGCTCATGAATGCCAGATGGCAGTCGTCATTTTCGGCGGCCAGAACAATTTTTCCATGCCAGTTTGAAAACATTTCTTCATAGGTGCCGGACAATATTTCTGCGCTGGCGGGTTTTTTCTTTATCTGAATCGACTGCTTTACTTTCTGAAAACAACTATCCAGTTCTTGCATCAGCAATGTCAGTCTATCTTTTATACAGGCCACTGTTTCAGCAGTGAGGATATCGTCAATCATCTCACATAGCTTTACCGGCTTTCTCTCCATGTCATTCAGCTCCTCATAGCGCCGTTTGACACCTTTACGAAAATATGTCTTATTCAGCAAAGCGATTGCATTTTCCACGTAATAGACTGCACCTCCGGCCTGTCTGCGAACATGATCCAGATCTGTTGCGATCATAGCCTTGGCATAACAGCATTGTGCTTCTTTCAACTCGTTTTCTGCTTTCCGGTAATCTTCCTCTCCAAAGGGTTCCGTCATCTTATTCCGTACCTGCTCCCGCAGCTTTTCCAGCTCTGATCGGTATTTTTCGTCAGCGCAATACACGATCCTGGAATCCATAAGTTTGGAAATATGTGGATGCGTAAAGCAGGCATCCTGCCGAAGGCTTTCCCAGCTGGTACAATATATATCATGCGCCACGCCCTGGTCTTCCTGAATAAAAGCAGTTCCTAACTGCCAGCCTCGATCATCGTTAATCAAAATCAACAGATCCAGATCGGACAACGGATGAATATCGCCCGTCAGGAATGAACCATATATTCCAATCAGTGCAATTGTGCCCGGACACAACTTTTTTTCTTTTTCCAATATAGCTTCAATGATTCTGCCATTTCTTTTTTCCAAAGCATACATGTTAAATCTCTTTTCTCCTTCCGGATCAATCCAGTCGTATCCATCATCTGAAAATCTAGGGAAAACGTGAAAATGAAAGTATACTAAAATCTGTTCTGAATATCAACCATAATTGTATTCATGTCGCTGAATGCGAAAAAGAAATGTCTTAGATTACCGCTCTGGTGAAGAATCCAAGCAGAGAAAAACCGCCGTATTGAATGACTTCCATACGGCGGCAGTTTTTTCCAAACAGGTTGCTGAGGGTTGAGGTGCGGGTCAAGGTCAGCGCCAGCACTTCGTCCTCGATGCGGTAAAGCAAGATCAGCCTCCGTTCCTTTCAGATGCCGCCTCCTCAGTCTTCCTTCCGGATCAGGATCCCCGCCTCCATCTGATACAGGTCGTCGCAGATGGACAGGACCTCCTGATCATGAGTAATGACCAGCACTCCTCTGCCCTCCCGGGCCTCCTCCTTCAAAAGATCCAGGACGAGGCTTACATTCTCATCGTCCAGGTCAGAGGTAGGTTCATCCGCCAGGAGGAAATCCGGTGTGCCAAGAAGAGCACGGATGATGCTGGCCCTTCTCCTCTCCCCGCCGGATACTTCCCTGGCCAGTACATCCTCCAGATCCGCGATGTCTAGTCTCTCCAGGAGATAGAAAGCGGTATTCAGATTATCGGAGGCTGCTTCAAAGTCCTTATCCAGGTAAGCCATGTAGGCGGTATCCAGGGTTTCCTTCACCAGTGTAGCTGCCTCATACCAGTTTTCATATTTCGCAGCAGCGTCCGGATCAGCCGCAAGATCCGCGTAAGGATCCTCCTTTACCAGCTCCCCATGGAGGTAATATTTTATCTCCGACCGGGCTTCGCCCTGCATCTCAGCCAGCTTGTTGGCGTCCTCCCGGATCATGGTCTTCAGCTTCATCAGGGAGGAGCGCACCCGGATCTTCGTATCAAGGTCCAGTTCTTCTCTCTTCACATTCGCCTTGCAGGTAGAAAACTGCATTTCGATAGCATTCTTCCGGTTCCCGGAAATATAACTCATAGTCTGACGTTCAAAGCCGGTGACCTCATACACACGGAAATAGGCGTTATTCACCGAGGTATATGCATCCTTGGTGTTGCCCTCCAGGTAATACTCGAAGCCTGCATCCAGATACCGGTCGATCTCATCTGCCGCAGTTCCCCACCGGCCATTTTCCTCTGCGAAGCAGGAAGGGCAAAGGACCATGGTCAGCGCCAACAGAAGGATAGCCAGGATGGGCAAGCCTCTGAGAAGGTCCTTTAAACGAGGGTTTTTCATTTTTTCCTTCCTTTCCTAACAATAATTGCATATTCCTAACCCAAGATTAAAAAAATATGGTTAGTACATTAAAACCATTGTTAGAATAGCACTGTGCACTGGGGATTGTCAAGAAGAAGTTAAAAATATTATTGTCCGTCGACATGAACTGTCCCTCGCGTGATTTTTCTAAAATTCAAAAAAATCAGTTCTGTTTATCTGAAATCAGACAAGGGAAGCTCCAAGTTCCTTACACGCAGCAAGGGCTTCATCATCCGGTTCATTATTTGCCGTTACGCTGTCTGCCGCCAGGGAAATTCCCGCATTCCGGCATCGGTCTTCCCAATCACGCATCCACTGGCAATCCCCCCAGCCATAAGAACCAAACAGGCCGACTTTCTTCCCGGCCAATGATCCCTCCACAGCCGAAAACATCGGCTCGAACTCATCTTCTTCCAGCACTTCATCTCCCATCGCAGGGCAGCCGAAGGCAATGCTTTCATAATCTGCCGCAGAATCTGCGTTGAAGGAGCCTGCCTCGATCAGGGCAACATCACTGCGTGTTCAATCTGCATAGGCTGCCCCTTCCAGAATTCCCTGCAGGGAAGCAAGCGAACTTGTGTGTGATCTTATGATTCTTGTTTCTGCCGCAATATTCTTCAGCGCATTCTGAACCAGTTTGTGTGAAACGGTATGTGTAAACAGAATCAGGACGTCCGGTCTGCCAATCCTGTTTTTTATGTCAGCCCCGGGTTTGCAGAACACTTTGGCTCTGCATCCATAACGCGAACACATTTCTCCGTACTTTCGCTCCATGCACTCGTTTCCGCCAATAATAACAACACTCATATTCCCCTCCGTTAGTTAGACTCTTCTAACCGCAACCCTGAAAGTCTGCCTGCGACAGGAAATATCAGACCTGCAGCAGGCACACACGTGTAGTTAGTTCTATCTAATTCTGGTGTGATTAATATAACATCTCCTTATTCATATGTCAATCATTTTTTCTTCATCCTTTCAGGGATTATTTAATTCCGGCTTCCTGCCCTGCATCAACTATTTAAGATAGCCGCGAGAATTGATCCATTTATTTACGTGGCAATCCTTACTCAATGGCGGCAAACGGAAAGCCAGCTCGGTCAATTTGGTCAGAGCGGGCATGTGTCATATCCCCGAGCCGCCCAAAGGAAAACAGATTTATTTTGTACAGCTTCTTATTGGTCAGATGGACGGTATCTGTCCGCGTACACAAGTGCTATAGTCATCATGACTGTGCCGCTCACGGCGAATATCTGCACCAGCCCCAGCGCTGTCCGCACACCCGCAGCGTCAATCAGCCAGCCGCCCAGTACGGTGGCGATCAGGCTGCCCAGTGTGGTGACAGTACCGGCCAGGGTCACACCTCGCAGAAGGTGGACCAGCGGCAGCATACGGCGCATGTAATACATCATTCCCGGTACATAGATCGCGCAGCTGAAAAAATTCAGCAGCTGCACGGCATACAGCATCCCGGTACTGCCGGCAAAGAATGTCAGGATATCCTTTAAGAGCCAGAACCAGATGGACGCCAGGTAGATACGCAGACCTCTGCCTTTCGCGCCAAAATGGGCAAACAACAGCATGGCAGGCAGCTCGGTCATAGCGCTCAGTGTAATAGCCGTGCCCAGGCTGGCACTGTTGCCGCCGATACTGATAAGGATCTGTAAAAGGAAATTGTCAATAAAGGAATACGTCAGGAACATGCAGCCTGCACCCAGCAGAAACAAGATGAGTGTGGGCTGTTTTTTTAATATTCCGGCATAGGAAGCGCCGCGCTCGTCTTCCCTTGTTCCTGCCTTTATGAGCGGCCTGGTTCTGGCAGTCAGCAGCGCCAGAATCAGCGCCAGTGTAACCACGCCGTATACAGCGGGCAGGATACCCGGAGAAAAGCGAACCAGCACCCTTCCCATTGCGAACGAGGACAACGCATAGGCTGCGGAGCCCACGCCCCGGGCCAGGCCGAAGTTCACCGGCTGCCCTTCCTGTTCAAAGCTCTGGTGCAGCGCATTGACTGAGGGCTGCATCATCGATTGAATGGTAAACATCGCCGCCAGCGCAGCTGCCAGAGGCCCCTTCCCCAGAGGCAGCAGCATTACACCAAGCGACAGTACCACCACGGGGATATACGTACAGGCGACAGCCTGATTCAGCCGGCGTATATGGCGGCTGAACCAGGCGCCGATCACCATCTGCAATACCATAGAGAAGAGATAGGAACTTCCCAGCACCAGACCGATCTGTGCGTTGGTGAAGCCGACATCCAGCATATAGGCTGACGCAAAACCCACCATCAGACAATAGACAGCCCAGTAAAGTCCCTGAATCAGCGCATAATGTGCCTGTTGCCGATGAAGCATAGGATTCTTCCCCTCTTTCTCAGACGATTGTCTGTAAAAAGTTATCTTGTCCGTCAGGTGTGCACTCATGCAGGCACGGCGCAGGTTTGACGGCTTATCGCGCAAAAGCCGGAAGTCCGTCTACGGACTTCCGGCTGAAATTCTGTCGACTTACTATGTGACTGATTTTTGAGGTATGCTCCCGAACATAAAGACAAGTAATTCGGGACAGTAATTTCTGACTCAATCCTTATGATTGCCTGACCAACGAATGAAAACAGCGCACGTTTCGTTCGCCGCCCAGATCTGTCACTTCAGGGTTCTTCTGTCGGCACTCCTCCGTTGCGTAGGGGCAGCGAGGCGCGAACTTGCAGCAGGTCAGCGCGAACTCCTTGTCCTCCATGTCGGGCATGGCCATGTTGTCCTTCCACTTGTCGCCCACCCGGGGCACAGCGTTCATCAGCAGCTCCGTGTAGGGATGCGCTGGGTCGTCCATCAGCTCCCTGGCAGGGCCGAATTCAATCAGTCCGCCGCGGTACAGCGTGGCGATGTAATCCGATACGTAATAAGCGGTGGAAAGGTCATGGGTAATATAGATGAAGGATACCTGGTACTGATCCTTCAGGTCTTTGAACAGGTTGACGATGTTCATCTTCATCGAAGCATCGATGGCCGCCACGGGCTCGTCGGCAACGATGAGCCTGGGCCGGGTGATGAGCGCACGGGCGATCGACACCCTCTGCAGCTCTCCGCCGGAGAACTGAGTCATGTACTTGCCCTTGACAACCTGGAGTGACATGCCCACACTGTGGAGCGTCTCGTCAATCAGCTTATCTGCCTCGGCGCGGGATTTGCAGATTCCCAGGCGCAGAGCGGTGTTGTACAGATAGGTATCCACCGTCTTACGGGCAGAAAAAGTTTCGTATGGATTCTGGAAGATAGGCTGTACATCCAGCCTGAACTGGCGTGGGTCATAGCCCTTCCTGTCGGCGTAATCGTGACCCAGCAGCTTTATGGAACCCCTGTCGGCCTGATACAGCCTCAGGATCATCTTGCACAGGGTAGATTTGCCGCAGCCGGATTCGCCCACGATGGACAGGATTACCGGCCTGTCGGCATCGATGGACAGCGAAACGTCATCCGTCGCCAGGATCTTCTTCTTGCTCAGCATACCGCCTATGCGGAATTCCTTGCTGACATGGGTAATCTCAAGCAGTTTTTCCGCCATGTCAGTTCACCTCCGATTCCAGATAGTGGCAGGCCGCGAAACGCCCGGGCCTGATCTCCCGGAACTCCGGGGCAGGGTCCTGACGGCACTTGTCGGTGGCCTGAGGGCAGCGGGCTGCAAAACGGCACCCCGGCGGCGGGTTCTTAAGAGCCGGCGGCCGGCCGGGAATCCCTACCTTCTGGCTCTTGTCGCCCACCCTGGGCAAAGCGCCGATCAGCATTCTGGTGTAGGGATGAATGGGGTCATCGAAGATCTCCTCGGTAGGGCCGAGCTCCACAAAAGAACCGGAATACATGATGCCCATGCGGTTCGTGATCTGATAGTGCACACCCATATCATGACTTACGATAACCAGTGTGTTCCTGAACTGCTTTTGCAGATCCATCAGCATCATCAGTATGCCGCGCTGCACCACCACGTCCAGAGCAGTGGTAGGCTCGTCAGCCAGAACCACGTTGGGTGACATAAACGTCGCCAGCGCGATGACCGCCCTCTGCCGCATGCCGCCCGACAGCTGGAAGGGAAAAGCATCCAGCACGTCAGGGGAAAGACCCAGATCCTCCATATATTTCGCCACCCGGGCAATGGTCTGTCTGGGTGTCTCGTTCTTGCTCTCCCTGGGGATAGAGTCCAGGAACTGATCCTTCAAACGTACAATAGGGTTCAGAACACTCTGCGCAGCCTGGGGGACGTAAGAAATCTGATTCCACCAGCTCTTGCGGATCTGACCGGACTCGAAGGAAAATTCCTTCCCGTTTTTGGTGCCGCTCAGTATGACCTTGCCCTTGTCGATCTCCAGTGGGAATTCCACTATATCATAGAGAGTTTTCAGGAGCGTTGATTTTCCGCATCCGGATTCGCCCGCGATGCCGAATATCTCGTTGTCGCGGATCTCAAAGTTCACATCCTTGACGACATGGACATTGCCGTCGATGGTCTTGTAGGAGGCGGACAAATGATCGATTTTCAGCATCTTTATCTACCTCGTTTCATTGACATATAATCGTTATAGCCGGTGATGAGCATGAACAGGCCCACGAACAGCACAATGGTACCCACGATGGGGGGCAGGATCCAGTTCCAGCGGCTCATCATAATTGCATTGTAATTCCTGGCCCACTGAATCATATTTCCCAGAGACACCAGGTTGCCGGGAGAAAGACCCAGCACCGCCAGGCCTGATTCGGAGGCAATGGCGTTCAGCGTGGCATTCATGAAATTGGACAGCGCCCAGGTCAGCGTGAAGGGCAGTATCTCCGTCACCACAGTCTGGAGCGTGCCCTCTCCGGAGAACCAGGCCGTGTGGATGAAATCGCGCTCCTTCATCGTCAGCGCCATAGACCTGATCTGCCGGGCAGGCCAGGCCCAGGCGAACACCGCCAGCACCAGGGCCAGCAATATCACAGTCGAGCTGCCTTTCATCAGGGAAGTCATCATGATCAGTACGGGCAGCGATGGAATAACGACGAAGGTATCGGTGACGACCATCAATATCCGGTCCAGCGCGCCGCCGACGAAGCCTGAAATCAGGCCGACCAGCACGCCCGCCACTGTACCTATGGCAGCCACGATGAAGCCGATGGTCAGCGAATTGTGGATCGCTTCAATCAACAGCCAGAAGATATCCTGCCCCTGGGAGGTTGTTCCCAGCCAGTTCTCCATCGACGGTGGTTTGTTTTTCATTCTGATGTTATTCGGGAAGGGGTCAGCATGTGGAAAGAAATACACCACAAAGCCGAGAATCAGGAAGATAATAGTGATGATCAATCCCAGCTTCAATCGTAAGCTGGCGTTTTTCCAGAACTTTTTCATATCTCTCCGACCTCCCTTCTCAGCTGTAACGGATACGTGGATCGATGAACGGATAGATCAGATCAGCAATCAGCGTGCAGGTCGCGATGGCGACAATGGAAATTGTGATGCAGCCCAGGATCATGTTGTAATCCGACTGCATGATCGCGCCTTGAATCAACGTACCGACTCCGGGATAACCGAAGATGATCTCTGTCATGATCGAGCCATTGAAAACACCGCCCAGACTCATGGCCAGTGCCGTAATCTGGGTCAGAATAGAATTTCTGAAAACATAACTGTATCCGATCTTGCCCTCGGACAGGCCGCGGTAGCGGGCGTAGAGGACGAAATCCTCCTCCGAGGTAGTGGCAGACAATGATTTCATCGAAATAATCCACCACCCGGTGCCCAGCAGCAATATGGACATGGCGGGCAGCACCGACGCCTTGAGTAGCGAGGTGATAAAGGCTCCCGTGCCGTTGCTGTACTGGATCGTGGCCTGAAGCGGGAACCAGCCCAGCAGGTAGGCGAACACGATCTGCAGAAGCAGGGCGACGATGAAATATGGGATAGGATAGATAACGATGGCAATGGCCTCCAGGATCTTAGAGGACCGCTTATTCTTCCGAAAACCCGCCAGCAGGCCAATGAAGTTGCCGATGCACCACGCCATAATGGTCGTTATCATCGAAAGCCCTACGGTATACGGCAGGTTTCTAGCAATGATCTCGCTGCAGGGAGTAGGATAACTCATCAGCGAGGGGCCGAAATCAAAGTGCAAAAGACCCTTCCACAGGAACGTTATGTACTGCGTCCACAGCGATCCCTCCAGGCCAAACTGTAAGCGCAGCGAAGAACGCAGAGCATCCATCGCCACGGGATCCATCTGACCGGATCGTGCCTGCATCTGACCGATCATGCTCTCCACGGGATCGGAAGGAAACATGCGCGGAATGAAAAAGATGAAGGTTACGCCGATCAGGATCGTAAGCGCCCACGTAAGTATGCGCAGGCCTAGATATTTGTAGAATTTCACTGGCTACACTCCTCCCAAAACGAAGTAATGTACGCTGACTCAATGACCACGAATGACTATTTTTTAGCCCCGCCTGCAAAAAACGCAGCCGTGGGCAAAACATGTCGCCTTCGTGTCCCTGAGGATCTGTCGGAAACCGGCAGCTCCTGAACCAAATCTCTTCTGCATGGTTTGACGGCAGCGCTTTCCTGGTAACATATTTCAATCGGCGCCTCTGCCATAATAAAGAATACACGCGCCGCCAGCATAGCGGCGCGTGCAGAGAATCAGTTATGCTGCCGTTAAAGCAGCCTCATAGATCAGCCCTGAACGGGGGTGATGTAGGGAAGGATATACTTGAAGCAGCTCCACCACCACCACGGTCCGTTATAGGCGTTGTCCGCGGTAGGATAGCCTTCCCAGACAGTGCTGTTGGCAGGTACGTACTTGATGCCGGAATGGAAACCGATAAACGGCATATCCTCGATGGCAGCCTTCAGGAACTCGATGCCCAGCTGGTAAGACTCTTCGGAATCCGGAGAGACCTTCGCGAGCTCGTGAATGATCTCAGTGGCTTTTTCGTTGTTCCAGCGGGTACCCTGGCCGGAGCCGCGCTCGCCGAGAGGCAGGATCAGGTCAGCATCCCAGCCGGAGATCTGGCTGTAAATATCTTTGGTGATGAAACCGGTGGGCCATATTCCACGCAGCTCGTATTCGCCGGTGCTGTTCACAGTGTCCCAGGTAGCGGAGGACTCAGAGGAGATCTCGCAGTTGAAGCCGAACTTGCTCAGCTGGTCATAGGCAGCAGCCACACCACGGCCTGCCTGTGCCTCGGTGTCGGCCAGATAGGTCAGATGGATGACGAAGGGCTCTCCGTTGAAGTACCAGCCATCATCCTTCTTCTCAAGGCCGGCCTCGATGAACAGCTTCTCAGCCAGCTCGGGATTGTATTTCCAGTATCCGATGCCGAACATGTCTTCCAGATATGCACGATCGCCCTCGATGCCGAGCTCGCCAGCTATGCGCTCACAGTACTCGGGATCCCAGACATCTGCGCCGGTGATGACGGTGCCGTCGGACAGCTCCATCTGGAACTCGTTCTGCAGCCACTCAACCACAGGCCTGTAATACAGCTCCTGGCCCGCTGTGGTAGCAGTAATGCACGGGAAGGCGGAAGCACGGCCGGCGCCGTCAAAGATAGACAGGGAGACTTCATCGAAGTCCATAGCCAGCGCTACGCCCCAGCGGAAGTACTTGCTGTCGAAGGGAGCGCCTTTTCCGATACCGAAGCCGATACCCTTTGAGCAGGGATCATCAGAGGTAGCGTACGGGAACTCATTATACCAGCAGGCAATCTTATCATTCTGGGAAACCATGTAGTCCAGGATCTCAGGTGTAACTTCGCAGAGGATGTCAACATCATTGGAGATCATGGCCATCTGTCTGGTGGTGTCGTCGCCAAGGGCACGTACCCAGACATATTTTGCCATCTGCGCATCAGCGCCGATTCCATAGTGGTCAGCAGAAGCTACGCCCATGGCAGACTGCTGCCAGTCCTCACGCAGTTCGTACAGGATCCACTGGCCGTTCGGATCGTAATCCTTCACGGTGTAAGGTCCGGCGGTGACTTTGCCGTCATCCACGAAGCTGGAAAGATCCTGGCCTTCATAGATGTGCTTGGGAATGATGTAGTAGTCGCAGCCCCAGATGGTAACGCCGAAACGAAGCGCCAGACGGGGGAAGGGCTCATTCATGGAAATCTTCACGGTGTAATCGTCAATCTTCTCGACAGATTTGACGACCTGTTTGGTGTACGCACTGCAGTTAACGCCAGTGGCATTCATGATCGCTTCGAAGGTGAACACAACGTCGTCGGCAGTGATGTCCACCCCGTCGGACCACTTCATGCCCTCGCGCAGCTTCACGGTGAATTCGGTGAAGTCGTCATTCGGCTCGGGCATCCCAGCGGCAACCTCGCCGAACTGCTCGCCGGCAACGGTGTCGATTTCCCACAGATGGGCTGTGATCAGCTGATGGATACCGAAGCCCATCTGAACACCGGTCACATAAGGGTTAAACTGACCGGGCATATCGGTCGGGGTCTGAGTTTCCATGATCAACGTCTCAGAACGGGGAGTTCCGACGTCGGTCGTTTCTGCGGCAGACACGGTAACTCCCATGAACAGGGTCATTACCATCGCCAGAGCAAGAGCCATAGACAGGATCTTCTTCATAAACATGACCTCCTTTGGTGTAGAAAATAATATATTATTAACGACTTTGCAGCCGTCAGGCTCGAAGAGAATGCGCGCTTATTTCAGCGCCGTGAAGGACTGCGCGCCAAGGTTGAGAACATCTCCCTCCACCTCGGCAGTCCCGAGGGTAAATAACGGCTTGCGGCCTGAAACAGGAATCCGGACGCTCATCGCCTCCCCGCAGGGATTAACTGCCAGCATCATGCTCCCGCGACGATAGACAAATGGCTTGCCCTTCTCTTTTACCAGAGGCTCAAAGTCCGCGTCAGCCTGCAGATCCTCCTCGCTGTGGCGCAGCTTCAGCAGCGCGCGTACGGTATTCAGCAGGGAGTCCGGATCGGCCTCCTGGGCTTCGACGGTCGGCGCGTCGGCAGCCGGGTCAACCGGCAGGTACAGGCTGTCTGCACAGCCTGCAGAGAAGCCCAGGTTCTTTGAGCCGTCCCATTGCATGGGCGTGCGGGAGCCGGTACGATAGTATCCTCCCTCCCTGGTAGGAAGGTCCAGGTAGCGCATGCCGATTTCATCCCCGTAATACAGGAAGGGTACGCCGGGCATCGTAAACAGGAAGGCATATGCCAGCTTCAGCTCGTCCATGTCCATATTGAAGCGGGGGCGTATGGTGTCGTGGTTGCAGGTCAGCAACGAGATATATCCGATATCCCTGGTGTCCTTGTACCACGCTTCATACTCCTCCAGGAAACGGCCGATGTCACGATCCGGAGCATCCTTTCTGAAGTAACTGTTGTCGGAGTCTTTGGATATGCTGAACCCCTTCTGGTAATCCCGCATCAGGCTGGCATAACCGTTGCCGGGGTGGCTCAGATAGAAGTCCATATGATACCCCGCGCGAAGCGCCAGCGGTGGACAGTTCCACTCGGACACCATCGCGGCGTCGGGATATTCCGCGTCCAGCATCTCCCGCACGTTCTTCCATATGGCACTGGTACCGCTCTTTTTTTCATCGTCAAATTTCACCAGTGACGCGGCCATGTCGACCCGGAAACCATCGCATCCATGATCCAACCAGAAGCGCATGACGTCCTTCATGGCCTCACGGGTGGCGATCGCGTCGGGATGATCCGTCGCAAGCTGCCAGGGCTCCTTTGGATCCAAAAAGCCATAGTTCAGAGCGGGCTGGCATTTGAAAAAATTCAGCGCATATGTAGCGCTGCGCTCGCTCTCACCCCCGATAAAGCCCATGCCCTTCACAGGCTCGAAGCAGAAATCCGTCCAGATATAACGGTTTGAGTATTCATTCGGCACAGCCTTCTGGCTCTGCAGGAACCATTCGTGCTCCTCGCTGGTATGACCGGGCACCAGATCCAGAAGTACCCGTATGCCTCTCTTGTGGGCTTCGCCGAACAGGCGGTACAGGTCATTGTTGGTACCGTAGCGCGGCGCAGCTTTTTTGTAATCGCGCACATCATAGCCTGCGTCTTTGAAAGGTGAATCAAAACACGGATTAATCCACAGTGCGTTGCAGCCCAGAGAACTGATATAATCCAGTTTCTCGATGATACCGTTAAAATCCCCAATGCCATCCCCATTGGTATCCAGAAATGACTGGGGATATATCTCATAGAACACAGCATTTTTCAGCCATTGCGTCGACATGCAGACTCCTTTCCGCTTCTTTCAGATTTTCGCATTTATCGCATTTTTTACATCATTTTGCATCTTTCACATTTCTATGCGTTTTCTTTACTGTTTTATCAGCACTTTTATCATATTCAACACCATTGCAACTATATATTTTATATAAAATCACTATACCATGATAAACTCAAAACGTCAATATCTCATAAGTGTATTTCTCTACCTTTTTTTCCTTTTATGCTTGCGGGAACAAGTATATAGATAAAGGCGTTCCGTCGCTGTTGTCCGGAACGCCTTTTGTCTCTTGAATCATTATTCGAATGATCTGTCAGGTGCAGCTCCATCTGTTTTCGAATGGAGCCATACTTTGTGAATGCCTTTTGACAGGCTCTTCTTACCTTTTGATCCGCAGCGTTTTGACCTCAAAGGTATGGAAATCAAGCGTTGCCGCGCCGTCTTCGACCGTCAGTGTCTCTTCCGGGTTTTCCAGCATATCACAGGCACAGACTCCCTTAAAGGGTACGTTGATACTGAGTCTGCACCGGGTGGCGGCACGTTTGGCCTCGTAGAGCCGCAGTATGAGATCGCCGCTGCCGTCCTCGGCAGGCTTCACTGTATCGATGAACACATTCGGAGCATCCACATGGAAAGCGCTGAAGCCCGCGCAGGCTCCCTTTGCCACGGCCATAGGCACATTGAGGTCATAGGCTTCCCGCACCACGGGACTCTCCATGAAGCTGCCTTCCCAGGCAGTGAAAGCATAGGTGAAACGATGACTGCCATTGTCGGCGCGCATCTCCGGAGAAGCCCCTGCCCGCAGAAGAGTCAGCTGCAGTGAATTGCCATTCATACTGATGCCATACTTGCAGTCGTTCAGCACAGCCGCGCCGTGATTTTCATCGCACAGCGCGCTGTAACGCTGGTTACAGACCTCGAAACGGTCAGAATCGTACAATCTGGAACGATGCGTCGGGCGCTTCATATAGCCGAACTGGATCTCGTTAATACCCTCAGAAGCGCTTACAGCCACCGGAAATTCCACCTTCAGAAGTCTGTGCAGCTCACGCCAGTCCACGTCTGTGACGAAGTCAAGCCGACGGCTGCCTGCTTCCAGCACGATGTCCTGGACAAAATCTGAGTTCAGCACCTTGCGGGACAGGCGGAGCACCGCGCGGAGAGGACCTGACTCCACAACGCTCAGTGTCACCGGAGCCTTGATATCCACGGGCTGAAGGATGTAATTGGAGTCGATATCCCAGGCGTCGAACAGACGCGGCACATCCTTATACATCAGCAGCCGGTTCATTGGCCCGGCAGCGTTTTCCCTTCCGGAACGCCTGTCGATGAAAGAGACCACTTCACCCTGCCCGTTCAGCTCGGCACGTACCTCCGCGTTTTGAATTACCGCGCCGTTATCCGTCAGCCAGGCCGCAGCGTCCTTTCCGGGGTCTTCCGTCTTTGAGGAAATTTCGTCCTTTTCAGGCTTCAGCGTCACCGCGCCGCAGGCCGGCACCGTAACCAGTGCCAATACGCCATCTTTGCTCATCTGAACAGGAACATCTTCGCCGTCCGCGGTCTTCACGCCATCGGCAAATTCCGCAGGCAGACGAACCAGACTCCGGCGCTCAAAGGACAGGGAATTGAATACTGTCACACCATCACCGCTGCACAATGCAGACAGCGCATCGTCCCGGACGGTCTCTGCTTCTGCGATGATCCATTTGTGATCCCTGCGGGCATCCTCATACACCTTTGCGATGGAGGAGCCGGGAAGTATGTCATGGAACTGATTGAGAAGCAGCTTCTTCCAGGCGGCGTCCATCCGTGCAAGGGGATATTCCGCCCCCTTCGCAAGCGCCAGGCTCCCCCACATCTCGGCCTCACGCAGTGCCAGCTCTGAAAGACGATTGCCGCGCTTGATTGCAGCCTGAGAGGTGTAGACACCCCGGTGAGCCGAGAAATACAGCTCACCCACATAAGTGTGCTTCCGGCTGCCGGTCTTCTCCATGTCCTCGAAGAATTCCACGGGGCCTGCCATCTTCACTCTGGGCATGCCCTCCAGGTCGCCCTCGCGGCGCAGATATTCGATATGGTCACGGGTCGGACCGCCGCCGCCGTCTCCATAACCAAAGGGCAGCAGGAAGGCGTCCAGGTCCCGCTTCTGCACCCGCTTCTTCCATGTCTCACAAATCTCTTCCGGGTCGGTGCGGTAGGTGTAGCTGGTGGGCAGGAAAGAGTCGATGCTTGAGCCGTCTGCGCCCTGCCAGGTAAAATAGTGGTATGGAAACTGATCTCCTTCATTGTAGGACCAGAAAATCTTCTGAGTCACCAGATATTTAACGCCGGTCCTGTTCAGAATCTGCGGCAGCGCGGCAGAATAACCGAAGGTATCGGGCAGCCACAGCACCACGCTGTCCACGCCGAAGACATCCTTAAAATAACGCTTGCCATGCAGCACCTGCCGAATCAGTGATTCACCGCTGGTCATGTTCGTATCCGGCTCCACCCACATAGCGCCTTCGGGGATCCACCGGCCGCCTTTCGCGGCTTCCACGATACGCTCAAACAGCTCCGGGTAGTTCTCCCGGCACATTTCGTAGGCTGCCGGCTGACTTTGCAGATATTTGTATTCCGGATACTCTTCGATCAGCCGAAGCTGCTGAGCGAAGGTACGGCTGGTTTTGCGGCGGGTTTCCGCCATGGGCCACAGCCATGCGAGATCCAGATGAGCATTGCCAATGGCGTAGAAAACCGGGGCAGTTGAACCGTTGACCGCGCCAAGAACGCTCTTCAGCTGCTCCCTTGCCGCGCGGTAGCTCTCAATTCTTGCTTCCAGGGGCTGCTCAAAGTCAATAATCAGGGTAGCCTGCTCCAGCGCGCCTGCCACATGATCTGCCCGCAGGCTCTCCGGATCCAGCTGATCCCCCAGCAGCGCCAGTGTGTTCAGATCCATATAAAGCTGGTAGGCGTCCTCATTCCAGATACCATAGGTCATGTTTCCCAGTACAGCACGCTCCCCTTCCACCTTTGGATCGGTGTAGCTTCCCGGCAGCACCGGTCCGGTCGCGCAGCCGCCCAGGGGACTCTCCGGATAATAGTGTCCGGCATAAGCCTCAATCAGCAGGTCATAGCTGACTCCCGGCACACCCGAACCGGTCAGGAAGTTGTCCACGATGTAATGGTGCGGCACATGCACCCACTCTGCGCGGCGGGTACCAAAGGACCTGCCGTTTACAAACACGGTGGATTCACCGCCGGTCTGCAGATCCATGGCGATGCGCTGTCCTTTCGCTGACTCCGGCAGCACAATCCTGCCGCGCATCCAGCAATATTCCCAGGTATGACCCCAGCGGGTCCCTGAGGCCATCGGGGCAAAACTGCCCTTTGACGCAGTCTCCGGGGTCATGTGTTCCATGGTAAAAAAAGCATCGACCTCAATCGGTCCTAACGGCAGATACAGATCCTTTTTCAACGTCTCCATCCAGTGTCTCAGCCTGGCCTGCCACTCCGAATGCATGTACTTCATCCGAATCCTCCTCCCATAACGAAGTTTTGTACATTGACTCAATGCCTCATAAGTCTCCTTTCCATGAGACTTATAGTATATGCACGAATTTACAGCGGAATTATGCCGCTTGCAGCGGCGTAAATTCGGCGCAGTAAACGAATCAAAATGCAGGCATTTATTCGTTTACTATTAATCAAGAGATTTTTGAAGATATTAAGCGTTTAACCTGATTTTACTTTAGCATTCTGATTTTTGCACTGTTTCTACTTATAATATAATCTACTCGTTATTTTGGACTCTTTCATGCTCCACTGTCTCATGATTTGTAATTCTCATTGTTTTCGGAATGCACTCCAATGGTGGTTCAATATTACAAGCTCTGCTT